>DAITAC010000138.1:0-6755 GCA_036824465.1 Burkholderiaceae bacterium | reverse complement strand
CGCACCCGTCGGCTGCGGCACAATCGAGCTATTGGATACACCGGACTTCGTATGAAACCGATCGAGTTCTACTTTGATTTCGCATCACCCTATGCGTACCTCGCGAGCGAGAAGATCGAGGCGATCGCCACCAAGTACGGCCGCACCGTTGCGTACAAGCCGACGCTGCTCGGCGTTGTCTTCAAGGCTGCGGGCACGATGCCGCTGGTGGACTATCCGCTGAAAGGCGATTACAGCCGGCACGACTTCGCGCGCAGCGCGCGCTATGCCGGCGTGCCGTTGAAATTCCCGGAGAAATTCCCGATCCCGACCGTGAACGCGGCGCGCGCCTTGCTTTGGCTGCAGGGCACCGGTTCAGCCAAGGCGGTGTCGTTCGTGCACAAGGCCTTTCGCACCTACTTCGTCGACAACCGCGATATCAACGATCCCGCGGTGCTGGCCGACATTGCCGACGATCTGGGGATCGACAAGAAGGCGATGCTGGCGGCGATCCAGGACGCGGCGATCAAGGACAAGCTGAAGGCCGCGGTCGAAGAATCGGTCAAGCGCGGCGTGTTCGGCGCGCCCTTTATCTTCGTCGACGGCGAGCCGTTCTGGGGCAACGATCGGCTGCCGCAGATCGAACGCTGGCTCGAACGCGGGCCGTTCTGACGCGGTCTGCAGCGTGTCGTACTTCTACCTGGCGATCGCGATCGTTGCCGAAGTGATCGGCACCTCGGCGCTGAAGGCAACCGAAGGCTTCACGCGCCTGGTGCCATCGGCGGTCGTCGTAGTCGGCTACGGTGTGGCGTTCTACTTCCTGGCGCTGGCGCTGAAGCACATCCCGGTCGGCGTGGCCTACGCGATCTGGTCCGGTGTCGGCGTCGCGTTGATCACGCTGATCGGCTGGATCGTGTTCAAGCAGGCGCTCGACGCGGCGGCACTCGCCGGCATCGGCTTGATCGTGCTCGGTGTGATCGTGATCCAGGTGTTTTCGCGCACGGTGACGCCGTGACGAGACCGCCCACGCTCGACGAACGGATGCGCGACGTGTTCGACGTTGCGCCCGGCGTGCACGACCCGCTGGCCGATCTCGCCGCCACCGCCGGTTCGAGCATCGAAGAACATCTGCACGCGGCCACGCGCCGTCGACGCGCCTGGGCCGCGTATCCGTGGCTGCTGCTGGCGATCGTGAGCGGCGTGACCGGCACCTCGGCGCTGTCGGCGAGCGCGGGATTCAGCCGGATCGGTCCGATCGTCGCGATGGCGCTCGCGTACCTGGTCTGCTTTCTCGCGCTCACGCACGCGCTGAAATCGATCCCGCTGGGAATTGCCTATGCGATCTGGTCGGGAGTCGGAATCGCGCTCATCACCTTGATCGGGTGGCGCGTGTTTGAACAACAACTGAACGCCGGGGAACTCGCCGGTATCGGGCTGATCCTGATCGGCGTCGTCGTGATTCAGTTGTTCTCCCGCACGAAGGGTCACTGACATGATGCCCACCAGCACCCGCGTGCCGCACCGCGTGTTCGGCACCGCCAGCAGCGGCAACTGCCACAAGGTCAGGCTCACGCTCGACGTGCTGCATCTGCCCTATCGCTGGCACGAGATCGACATCATGAAGGGCGAGACGCGCACGCCCGAATACCTGGCGATGAATCCCAACGGCCAGGTGCCGCTGCTGCAGATCGACGATCACACCTGGCTCGCGGAATCCAACGCGATCCTGTGCTACCTGGCCGATGGCACGCATCTGTGGCCGGGCGATCGATTGCAGCGTGCGCGCGCGCTGCAGTGGATGTTCTTCGAGCAGAACACCCATGAACCCAACATCGCCGGGGCCCGCTTTGCCCGCGCTTACCTCAAGCAGCCGGATCATCCGCGACTCCCTGTCCTGATGGAGCGCGGCTACAAGGCGCTCGACGTGATGGAGCAGCATCTGGTTCGCCTGCCTTTCTTCGCCGGCGAATTCTCCATTGCCGATATTTCACTGTTCGCGTACACGCACAAGGCCATCGAAGGCGGCTTCGACCTGACCGCCTATCCGGCGGTGCGGGCGTGGGTTGCGCGCTGCTTGACCCAGCCGGGCATGAGCGCGATGCCGGCGCCGTAAGACGAGAAGGGCGCGCCGCAGCGCGCCCTTGTTCGAGCAATGAACCTCAGTTGCCGCGCGGCCGCGGCAGTCCGATCACCGTGCCCTCGCGGCGCTGATCCGCCCCGCCATATTGCTTGCCCGTGTGCAGGTCGATGATCACGCCCTGCACCGAGCCGATGGTTTGATTGCACGCGTTGGTGCCTGCCGTGCCGAGCCCGGTGTGGCCAAGCGTGCGCAGCGCGTCCTGCACCGCGACGCTGATCGCGGGCTGCATGAACGGTTGCCCGCCTTCGCACGACACCGTGCCGCCGGCGCTCGTCACCGACAGGCGCGGCGCGTCGATCGCCTGCTGGATCGTCATGCCGTGGTCAATCAGGTTCAGCGTGGTGTTAAGCACCGAGTTGATGATCGTCGAGCCGCCGGGAGAGCCGTAGGCGGCAAACGGTTCACCGTCCTTCAGCAGAATTGACGGCGACATGCTCGAACGCGGCCGCTTGAACGCGGCGACATCATTCGCGCCCGGATTCACGCCCGCGACGAAGGTCGGCGCGAGGTTGAAATCGGTCAACTCGTTGTTCAGCAGGAAACCGTAGCCCGGCACCATGATGCCCGTGCCCCAGGTCGCCTCGATCGTCGTGGTGTACGAGACGACGTTGCCCCACTTGTCGACGACCGAGAAATGCGTGGTGTGGACGCCCTCCTCGGACGCCTCGGTCATCGCCACCTGAAAGTTCAGATCGCTGGACACGACGTTGTAGGGCCACGGGTCGCCCGCTGCGGGCGTGGCCATGCGCGCATTCAGCTTGATCAAACCGGCACGCGAATCGACGTAGACCTGATTCAGCAAACCCTTCTTCGGCACCGGCACGAAGTCCTCGTCGCCCATCCACACCGCCCGATCGGCAAACGCGAGCCGCATCGACTCGATCATCACATGCAGTGTGTTGCGTGCGCCGAAGCCGTAGCCCTGGCTCGCGTCGCCAATCGGGAAACGCTCGAGAATCTTCAGCATCTGGCCGACCGTGAGCCCACCCGATGAAGGCGGCGAAGATGACGCCAGTTGCCAGCCGCGGTAGTTGACCGTGATCGGTTGGCGAATCTCGACCCGATACTGGTCGAGGTCGGCAAGCGTCATGCGACCACGCGCCTCATCGGGCTGCGGCGGCAGCGGCGCCTGCGTGCGGATGCGTCTCTGCGCATCGACGATCGCCGGCGAGATTTCACCGCGATAGAACGCGTCCACGCCCTTGCTCGCGATCAGCTTGAATGTCTTGGCGAGATCAGGCTGAACGAGCAATGCGCCCTCGGGCAGAGGCACGCCGCCGGGGCGGAAGAGCGCCGCCGTTTCCGGCTGCTGCTGAGTGCGACCGCCATCGCCGGCGATATTCGCGGCGAGAAAACGATTGATGCGGAAGCCGTTCTGCGCCAGATCGATCGCAGGCGCCGTCACCTCGGCGAGCGACATCGTGCCCCAGCGCTTCAGAGCAGTGTCGAGCGCGAGCAGCGTTCCCGGAACACCGACCGAAATGCCGCTGGTCGAATCGACCGTGAACAGGTTCGCATTCGACACACCGGTCAGCAGGAACATCGACGGCGTCGCGGCGGCCGGGGCACGCTCGCGCGCATCGAGCATAAACGTCTCGCCGGTCTTGCCCAGGTGAATCATCATGAAGCCGCCGCCGCCGATGCCGGAGAACTGCGGCTCGACCACATTGAGCGCGAACTGGATTGCGGCCGCCGCGTCGAATGCGTTGCCGCCCGCTTCCAGCATGCGCGCACCGGCCTCGGCGGCCAGCGGATGCGACACCGCGACCACGCCCTGCCGTGCCGCCTTACCGGTCCACGACGGCGGGCCGTTGCCCTTGGCCTGTGGCGGCAGTTGGTTACCCGGCGGAACGCCCGGCGTCTCCACGGTTTCGTCCGCGTGGATCGGCAGCGCGAACGCAAGTCCAATGAGGCCGGCGGCCAGCACGCGCAGGGGGCGCGCCTTCGCCGATGCAATGCTCGAATTCATTTCTTGTCTCCGGTTCTGATCTGTTGTGGTCCCGGCCGCAAGTTGCAAGCAGCAGGAGTCGTCTTGATACGCCGAGCGATGCCGGGCCGCAATCCCTGTTCATGCGTCATTGAAGCGCGAGCAACGACCCGGCATCACACACCGCGTCGACGCGCCGGATAGACTCGCGCCTTGCGTGTGAAGACGGCCTCGGGTGTCACCGAACTTCAAGCACGCAAGCGATCACGATCCCTTCCACGGCTGCCACGCAATGCAACGCTCGCCTGCCATCAACTTCATTCTCGTCACGGTTCTGCTTGACGTGATGGGGATCGGGTTGCTGATTCCCGTACTGCCTTCGATCGTCGGGCAGTTCACGGCCAGCCGTGATGCGCAGACGTACTGGTACGGCGCGCTGATATTGACGTTCGGCGTCGCGCAGTTTGTGTGCGCGCCGCTGCTGGGCGCGCTATCGGATCACTTTGGTCGTCGCCCGGTGTTGCTGACCGCCATCGCGGGACTCGGCGTGATGTTCTTCCTGACGCCGCTGGTGAATTCGCTCACGCAGTTGCTGGCGACGCGCGTCTTCGGTGGGGCGCTCGCCGCCAATTTCTCGGTCGCCAACGCCTATGTCGCCGACGTATCGTCACACGAGAACCGCGCGAAGAGTTTCGGCAAGATCGGCGCCGCGTTCGGCATCGGCTTCATCCTCGGGCCGATGCTGGGCGGGCTGCTCGGTCATCTCGACATCCGGCTGCCGTTCTTTGCCGCTGCGGCTCTGTCGTTCCTCAATCTGCTTTACGGCTGGTTCGTGCTGCCCGAGTCGCTGCCGCACGAGCGCCGCAAGCGCATCGATCTGGCGCGCGCCAATCCGCTCGCATCGCTGTACGGACTGGCGAAACTGAAGAACGTCGGTGTGCTGGTGGTCGTGTTCGCGTTGACCAACCTGGCGCAGTTCATCCTGCACACGATCTGGGTGCTTTACACGTCGTTCCGCTTCTCGTGGGGACCGCGCGAGAGCGGACTGTCGTTGTTCGTGGTCGGCTTGATGGCGGCGATCGTTCAGGGCGGGCTGCTGGGGCTGCTGCTCAAGCATCTGGGTGAACGGCGAGTGGTCGTCGCGGGGCTGGCCTCGGGCACGGTCGCGTTTCTCGCCTACGGGCTGGCCACGCAGGGCTGGATGATGTACCTGATCATCGTCGCCAATCTGCTCGCGTTCTCGGTGGGAGCGGCACTGAATGCGATCGTGTCGAAAGCCGCCGATCCGCGCGAACAGGGCCTGGCGATGGGGTCGCTGTCGTCGCTCGCGAGCCTGATGGGCGTGGCCGCACCGCTGCTTGGCGCGCCCCTGCTCGCCGAAGTCAGCCATCTGCCGGCGCTGGACTGGCGCGTCGGCGCGCCGTTCTTTCTTTCTGCGACCTTGAACCTCCTCGCGCTCGCGCTGGCGGTGTGGCACTTTGCGCGGCAACGGGCACTGTCGGTTCCTCACGTCGTCGATTCGACCCCGCGCTGAGACCCGCGACCGGACACCGTCTCGGACGAGTCGGACTACCATTCCACGCCTGCCGGTGGCTCCAGCTCCTGCGGCTACAAGAACACCATGACCACACTCGACACCAAGCTGAATCCGCGCTCAGACGACTTTCGCGCCGCGACCGATTACATGCGCGGGCTGGTCGTCGACCTGAAAAGCAAGATCGCAAAGATGATGGAAGGCGGCGGCACAGAGGCACGCGCCAAGCAAACGGCGCGCGGCAAGCTGCCGCCGCGCGATCGCGTGCAGTTGCTGCTTGACCCCGGCACCCCTCTTCTTGAGTTCAGCCAGCTCGCCGGCTACGGCATGTACGACGATGCGGCGCCGTGCGGCGGCATCATCACCGGCATCGGACGCGTCGCCGGCCGCGAGTGCGTGATCGTGTGCAACGACGCGACCGTCAAGGGGGGCACCTACTTTCCGATCACGGTGAAGAAGCACTTGCGCGCGCAGGAAATTGCCCGCGAAAACCGCCTGCCGTGTATCTACCTTGTCGACTCGGGCGGCGCCAACCTGCCGAATCAGGACGACGTGTTTCCGGACCGCGAGCACTTCGGTCGCATCTTCTACAACCAGGCCACGCTGTCGGCGCTAGGCCTGCCGCAGATCGCCGTGGTGATGGGTTCATGTACCGCCGGCGGCGCGTATATGCCGGCAATGAGCGATGAGTCGATCATCGTTAAGAACCAGGGCACCATCTTTCTCGGCGGCCCGCCGCTGGTGAAGGCGGCCATTGGCGAAGTGGTGAGTGCGGAGGATCTCGGCGGAGGCGACGTGCACACGCGGCTTTCCGGCGTGGCCGATTATCTGGCGCTCAACGATGCGCACGCGCTGGCGCTGGCGCGCCGCATCCTCGCGACCACCAATTACATCAAGCCGCAGTACCAGCAATTGCGCGAACCACGCGCGCCGAAACACGATCCCGCGGAGCTGTACGGCATCATCCCGACCGATACGCGCAAACCGTTCGACGTGCGCGAGGTGATCGCGCGCATCGTCGACGCGAGCGAATTCGACGAGTGGAAGGCGCGCTTCGCCACCACGCTCGTGACCGGCTTTGCCTGGATTCACGGCATGCCGGTCGGCATCGTCGCCAACAACGGCATCCTGTTTTCCGAGAGCGCGCAGAAGGGCGCGCACTTCATCGAGCTGTG
>DAITAC010000054.1:20412-28299 GCA_036824465.1 Burkholderiaceae bacterium | reverse complement strand
TCGAACCGTCGATGCAGGTTTTTGCCCGCATGCTCCCTTAGCAGGGGAGTGCCTTCAGCCGCTCGGCCACGTCTCCAATATCAAATCTTCACTTCGCAACCCGACGGACGGATTGCTCGGTCATCGGGTTACGTCCCCGATGACCTCGTCCCTTCGCTTTCGCTTCGGGACCACCGTCGGCTTCGCCTCCGATGTCCTGCGCAAACGTCCACTGGACGTTTGCTGGTCGAACCGTCGATGCAGGTTTTTGCCCGCATGCTCCCTTTGCAGGGCAGTCGCCGAGACCTCTCGGCCACGTCCGCAGATTCTGATTCGCTCCGCCCACCGTGCAGGCGAAGGTGCGCAGTTTAACCGGGCCGCGCTAAGCCGGCACGTTCTCCAATCCGAACACCTTGTGCAACGCGCGCACGGCCAGCTCCATGTACTTGTCGTCGACCACGACCGAAATCTTGATCTCGCTCGTGGTGATCATCTGAATGTTGATGCCCTCTTCCGACAGCGTGCGGAACGTCAGGCTGGCGATGCCGACGTGCGAGCGCATTCCGATGCCCACGACGCTGACCTTGCAGATCTTCGGGTCGCCGATGATCGCAGCCGCGCCCACGTGGGCCTTGACCTTGGTGTTGAGCACATCCATCGCCTTGGCGTACTCGTTGCGGTGGACGGTGAAGGAGAAATCGGTCATCCCGTCGACGCTGATGTTCTGCACGATCATGTCGACGTCGATGTTGGCGTCGGCAATCGGGCCCAGGATCTGATACGCGATTCCTGGCCGGTCAGGCACGCGAGTGAGCGTGATCTTTGCTTCGTCGCGTGAGAAGGCGATGCCGGAGATGACTGCCTTTTCCATCTTGGTGTCTTCCTCGAAAGTGATCAGCGTGCCCGAGTTCGCTTCCTGCGCCAGCGGCAGGTCGGGGTCGGTGAGGCTGGAGAGCACGCGCAGTCTCACCTTGTACTTGCCGGCGAACTCGACCGAACGGATCTGCAGCACCTTCGATCCCAGGCTGGCCATTTCCAGCATCTCTTCGAAGGTAATCGTGTGCAGGCGGCGTGCTTCCGGCACGATGCGCGGATCGGTCGTGTAAACGCCGTCGACGTCGGTGTAGATCAGGCATTCGTCGGCCTTCAGCGCCGCGGCCAAAGCAACCGCTGAGGTGTCCGATCCACCGCGCCCAAGTGTGGTGATGTTGCCGAACTCGTCCGCGCCCTGAAAACCGGCCACCACGACGATCGCGCCCGCTTTCAGATCGGCGCGTATCTTCTTTTCGTCGATTTCCAGGATGCGGGCCTTCGTGTACGCGCTGTCCGTCAGCACATGCACCTGCGGGCCGGTGTAGCTCTTGGCTTTCAGGCCCAGCTCCTTCAGCGCCATTGCCATCAGGCCGATCGTGACCTGCTCGCCGGTGGACGCAACCACGTCGAGTTCGCGCGGATCGGGATTCGGTTGGATCTCCTTCGCCAACCCGATCAGTCGATTGGTTTCGCCACTCATTGCGGAGACCACCACCACGAGCTGATGTCCCGCGCGGCTCCATTTGGCGATTCGTTTCGCCACGTTCTTGATCCGCTCGGGCGAGCCGACCGACGTGCCGCCGTACTTGTGAACAATGAGCGCCATCCGCGTGGCCCGTGTTGTGAGTGAAAGTCGTGGACAAAAACGCGCGATTATAAGGAGGACAGCGCGCCAAATGGCGGTCAGCGCTTGACGTCGAGCAAGGTGGCGTCGGGAACCCACTCCAAAGCCACGCGCGCGCCGTCGGCATCGACCAGTCGCACGTCCGCGCCGAGTCCCGCCACGTAAATCAACCTCTCGTCGCGCCAAACCAGCGGCAGCGCCGCCCGTTCGAACTCGGCGATGCCCGCGTCCTGGAATAGTCGCTTCAGCGTCTTCGATGGCCGCGTCGGGTGCGGCTTGAAACGCTCGCCGCTGACGCGCGCACGCAGCTCGAGCGGGCGCGCGCGCAGCCAGTCACGCTCGAATCCTTCGGCTTCCGTCGGCACAAAGCGCAGCACGCCGCTCCACGAGGGCACGGCGATCTCGGGCTCGCCATGCCATTGAATCATCGCGCCGGGGCGCGCTGCGCCATCCGCGCTGCGCAATAGCAGCAGTCCCCGATGCCGCCGCAACTCGCGCTCGCCGACGCGCAGCAGCAGGCGCGCATCGCCGCGTGCGTTCAGTGCCTGGCGAATGATCTCGGTTAGGCGTGAGCGCGACGGCGCTTCTATTCCCGCCGCGGCCAGCCACGCGCGCAGCGCGAGTGCCCGACGCTCCGGCGTCAACTGCGCCAGCCGCTCCAGCCACAGCATTCCGGTTGGCGCGTCTTCGGTGCAGGCCGCCAGGTCCTGCGCCGCGACTTCGCGCAGTGCGAGTGCGGCTTCGGCCACCAGATCGATCGAACGCGCCGCCGCCTTGCGAAACCCTGCGCGCGCGGCTTCCAGCTCCGGCACCACGTGCGCGCGCAGTGCATTGCGCAACATGCGCGTGTCCGTGTTGCTCGGGTCTTCAACGAAGCTCAGTTGGCGCAGTTCTACGTAGCGGTCGATCTGTGATCGCGGCACATCGATGAAAGGCCGCACCAGTCGCAAGCCGTCATGACCGAATTCGCGCTGCGACGGAAACGCCGCCAGGCCATCCACTCCCGCGCCACGCATCCATTGGATCAGGAACGTCTCGATGCGATCGTCGAGCTGATGCGCGGTCACGACATGAAGCGCGCCGTTTTCCAGCGCAGCGGCGACGAGCGCCGCGTAACGCGCATCACGGGCCGCGGCCTCGATCCCGCGGCCGCGGCGCTCCACCGCGACATGGCGAATCTCGAGGGGAAGATCAAGTTCGCGGCATATCGACTCGCAGTGCTCGACCCATGCATCGGCCTGCGGGGACAGTCCGTGATGCACGTGGACCGCCAGCAATTCGGCAAAGCCCTTGGTGCGCGCGGAACGCAGCCGGGCGGCCAGGTCAATGAGCACCGTGGAATCGCGCCCGCCGCTGAATGCGAGTACCAGTGGCGCGCGCTTGCCGCGACCGCGGGTTGGCGGCGCCGGCTCGGCCGTGGCGTCTTCGACCGCACGACGCAGCGCCTCGAGCAGCGCTGCCTCGTCCGGATCAGCCTTCCGGCGTGGTTTCCTTGAACTTGCCATAGCCCATCAGGCGGGTATGGCGCGCGGCAAGCAGGTCCTTGGTCTTCATGCCATGGAACTGCCGCAGGCTGTCGCCGAGGGCGCGCTTGAGCAGCGCGGACATCTGCTTCGGATCGCGATGCGCACCGCCGAGCGGCTCCGACACGATCTTATCGATCAGCCCGAGCGCCTTGAGTCGATGTGCGGTCAGGCCCAGTGCCTCGGCCGCCTCCGGCGCCTTCTCGGCGCTCTTCCACAGGATCGATGCGCAGCCCTCGGGCGAGATCACCGAATACGTCGCGTATTGAAGCATCAGTACCTGATCCGCCACTGCAATCGCCAGCGCACCGCCGGAGCCGCCTTCACCGATCACAGTGGCGATGATCGGCACCTCGAGATGCGACATCTCGAACAGGTTGTGGCCGATCGCCTCGCTCTGTCCGCGCTCCTCGGCGTCGATGCCGGGATACGCGCCTGGTGTATCGATGAAGGTGAAGATGGGAATGCCGAATTTTTCCGCCAGCCGCATCAGCCGCAGCGCCTTGCGGTAACCCTCGGGCTTGGTCATGCCGAAGTTACGCAGCGTGCGCTCCTTGGTGTCGCGCCCTTTCTGATGCCCCAACACCAGCACGCTCTGGCCGTTGAAGCGCGCCAGCCCGCCGATGATCGACATGTCATCACTGAAGGAACGATCGCCGTGCAGTTCGTGAAAGTCGGTAAAGATGTCGTTGACGTAGTCGAGCGTATACGGCCGCTGCGGATGACGCGCCAGTTGTGACACCTGCCACGGTGTCAGCCTGGCGTAGATGTCCTTCATCAACGCCTGGCTCTTCTTCTGCAGGCGTTCGATTTCCTCGGAGATGTCGACCGCGGAGTCGTCCTGCACGAAGCGCAGCTCCTCGATCTTGGCATCGAGCTCGGCGATCGGCTGTTCGAATTCGAGGAAGGTGGTTTTCATTCTTTGATGCAGTTCCTGCTTTTTCAGTACTCCACCGGCACCGGATCGAGACTACGCCACAAATACCAGGTTGCCACACTGCGCCAGGGCGCCCACGGCACCGCCAACCGCTCGACCCGCGCACGGCCCTCGCGTTTCAACAGCGTCTCGGTCG
The DNA here is from genome assembly GCA_036824465.1 of Burkholderiaceae bacterium. Classification (GTDB taxonomy): domain Bacteria; phylum Pseudomonadota; class Gammaproteobacteria; order Burkholderiales; family Burkholderiaceae_F; genus JAKOQB01. Next base: position 24,067 of record DAITAC010000054.1, on the reverse strand, counting down.
GCATCTCGTCGAAGTAATGCCGGCTGATCGCCTTAAGAAGCCCGAGATCGTCGAGCGGCAGGACATTAGGCCGTAACAGGTTGAAGATCAAGAACATCTCGGCAGTCCAGCGGCCGATGCCGCGGATGTCGGTCAGCGCCGCGATCACCGCGTCGTCGTCCATCGCCTGCATCGCCACCGGGTCGACACGGCCACAGGCAAAGTGATCCGCCAGATCGCGCAGGTACTCGACCTTGCGCTCTGAAAGGCCGCAGTGGCGCAGTGTGGCGGCACGCTTGCGCCGCACAGAAGTCGGTGTCAGTTGCGGACAGGCGCCAAGCACGCGTCCCCACACCGCATCGGCCGCCTTGACCGAAATCTGCTGGCCGACGATGGAGCGCGCGAGTGTGGAAAATGCATCGCCGCGCGAGGCAAGTGCGACACGCGGATGGCGGCGGATGATGCGGGCCAGCACCGGATCGGACTTCGCCAATGCACGTTTAGCCTGACTCCAGTACGGAGGCTGCATACGGTCTGCTACTGACGGCGCCAGGTTGTGCCGCCCGGACCGTCTTCAAGCACGATGCCCTGCGCCGCGAGCTCCGCTCGGATTCGATCGGCTTCGGCGAAGTTCTTCGCTTTCTTGGCGGCAACTCGTTGCGCGATAAGCGCCTCAATCGCTTCCTTTGAAGTCCCGACGATGACCTGAGGCGGAAACCCTTCGATGTTGAGTTGTCCAGCCGGCACCGAAATCACGGGAGAACGCCCCTGCGAATAATCCACCGGATCGCGCTGCAAGAATCCCAGTACCCCTCCCAGCCCCCTCAACTGCCGCGCCGCCGAAGGCGAACGGCTGCGATTGACCTCGCTCGCCAGATCGAACAGCACCGCCGTCGCACCGGCTGAATTGAAGTCATCGTCCATTGCCGCCGCAAAGCGCTGCGCATGGGGCTCGTCCCAGTCGATCGCGCCCGCCGCGGGCGGCGTATCGCGCAGCGCGGTATACAGCCGCGTCAGCGCCGTCTTCGCCTCCGCCAGCAACGGCTCGCTATAGGCGATCTGGCTGCGGTAGTGCGTGCGCACGAGAAAGAAACGCAGCACTTCGCCGTCGTAGTGCTTCAACGCATCGCGGATGGTGAAGAAATTGCCGAGCGACTTGGACATCTTGTCGTCGCCCACGCGCAGCGCGCCACAGTGCATCCACACGTTGGCAAACGGCTGGTGAAATGCGCCTTCGCTCTGTGCTATCTCGTTCTCGTGATGCGGGAAGATGAGATCCGGCCCGCCGCCATGAATATCAAACGTGCGGCCCAGAACCTCGCTCGCCATCGCCGAGCACTCGATGTGCCAGCCCGGCCGCCCGGGCCCCCACTTCGATGCCCACTGTGGCTCGCCCGGCTTGGCGTGCTTCCAAAGCACAAAGTCGAGCGGATCACGCTTGCCCTCGCCGATCGCAATACGCTCCCCCGCACGCAGGTCGTCGAGCGTCTTGCCCGACAACTTGCCGTAGCCGGCAAAGCGACGCACCGCGAAATTGACATCTCCGGCAGCCTCGTCCTGGTAGGCAAGGCCGCCCTCCTCCAGCAACTCGATCAACCCCAGCATCTGCGGCACGAACTCGGTCGCGCGCGGCTCCGCGTCCGGCCGCTGGATGCCGAGCGCGTCGAAGTCCTCGTGCATATAGCGCGTGAACTCTTCCGTCAATGCGGTGGTCGTGATGCCGCGTTCGGCAGCGCGCTTGATGATCTTGTCGTCGATGTCGGTGATATTGCGCACATAGGTGACCTTGAAATCGCGTTGGCGCAGCCAGCGCGCGACCACGTCGAAAGTCATCATCAGGCGTGCATGCCCCAGATGGCAGTAGTCGTAGATCGTCATGCCGCACACGTACATGCGCACGTGGCCCGGCTCGATCGGTACCAGCGGTGCCTGCTGGCGCGTAAGCGTGTTGTAGATCGTCAGTGTCATGGTGCGGCAATCCGGAGATTCGTTCAGCGCACGTCAGGACGACGGCACGATGCAGCGGCGCAGGAGAATGGACGAAAGGTCAACAGCGCCGCGAAAGCATCGAAGGCAGGAAGGATTGCGTTGTTAGAATCCGGTCGCAGTATATCAACGCGATATCTGCGCTCCCCCTTGCTGCATTCCGCCCACCGATCATTGTTTGCCGCCGTCGCCGCAATTGCGCTTGCATTGGGCGCGCAGGCGCAGGTCGTGATCGAACCGCCGGCATCGGTGCCGGTGCCGAAGAGCGAAGCGAGCGAGATCGCCGCGTTGATGGGCAAGCAGCAATGGGAGCCGGCGCTGAAACGCGCGGATGCATTTCTGCTGCTCAAGCCGCGCGATGCCCAGGTGCGCTTTCAGCGTGGTGTGATCCTGGGCGAGATGGCGCGCCTGCCGGAGGCGATGGCGACCTTTGAAGGGCTGACGCAGGATTTTCCCGAACTGCCGGAGCCCTACAACAATCTTGCGGTCCTGTACGCCACACAGGGCAAATATGAATCGGCGCGCGAGCAGCTTCACAAGTCGCTCGCCGCGCAGCCGGGTTACGTCACCGCATACGAGAATCTCGGTGACCTGTACGTCGCGATGGCAGTTGAAAGCTACCAGCAGGCCACCAAGCTTGATCCGAAGAACCGCACTGCGCCGGCCAAGCTCGCGCTGGCGCGCGAACTAGGGACCCGGGTGCGCGCGGTCCGCTGAACCGGCGTTCATCGAAATCTTCAAAATGGAGTTGATGAGAATGGCTTTTTCACGTCGAAGTATCCTTGCCCTGCTCGCTTTGTTCACGCTGCCGGCTTTCGCGCAAACGGAGCCCTCCCCCCGCGTGACGCTGGAAACCAGCGAAGGCAACATCGTGCTCGAACTGAATGCCGCCAAGGCTCCGAAGACGGTGGCAAACTTCCTCGCCTACGTTCGCAGCGGGCACTACGACGGCACGATCTTCCATCGAGTGATCGACGGCTTCATGATCCAGGGCGGCGGTTACGGTCCGGATCTGCGCGAGAAGCCGACCCGTGCACCAATTCCCCTCGAAAGCCAGAACGGCCTTACCAACGATCGTGGCACGATCGCAATGGCGCGCACCAGTGTGCCGGACTCGGCGACGTCGCAGTTCTTCATCAACGTGGCAAAGAATGACCGCCTGAACTATCCGAGCTTCGACGGCCACGGTTACGCGGTGTTCGGCCGCGTGATCGAGGGAATGGACGTGGTCGACAAGATCAAGGCGGTTGCCACCGCCGCTTCCGGCCCGCATCAGAATCTGCCGGTTAAGCCAATCGTGATCCGCGCGGCGAAGGTCGCGGGCAAGTGAATTCCAACCCAGGAGCATCAATGGTCCGTTTGCACACCAATTACGGCGTCATCTCCCTTCAACTCGACGCCGCGAAAGCGCCGAAGACCGTTGCCAACTTTCTTGGCTATGTGAAATCCGGCCACTTTGATAACACGTTGTTCCATCGCGTGATCAACGGCTTCATGATCCAGGGCGGTGGTTTCGGGCCGGGCATGAAGCAGAAGTCGACTGCAGCGCCGGTGGAGAACGAGGCCAACAACGGATTGCGCAATGAGAAGTACACGGTTGCCATGGCGCGCACTTCGGATCCGCATTCGGCCACCGCGCAGTTCTTCATCAACGTCGCCGACAACCAGTTCCTCAATCACAGCGCGCCGA
>DAITAC010000054.1:0-20312 GCA_036824465.1 Burkholderiaceae bacterium | reverse complement strand
GCGCAGTTCTTCATCAACGTCGCCGACAACCAGTTCCTCAATCACAGCGCGCCGACCGCGCAGGGCTGGGGCTACTGCGTGTTTGGCAAGGTGGCCGAGGGCGTGGACGTCGTGGAGAAGATCAAGAATGCGCGCACAACGCGATTCGGCATGCACCAGGACGTGCCCGAGGAGGACGTGATCATCGAGCGCGCCGAGGTTGTCGAGGCGTGATCTCGGCGGCCAGCCTGATCGATCCGGTGCCGGTCGATGCACCGACAACGGCCCGACTGACGCTGGCCGATCCGGTCTTCATTTCCGACCTGCACCTTGGTCCGGACTTGCCGCGCACGCTCGATGCCTTCCTGCGCTTTACGCGTGAGGTCGCGCCCAATCACCGCGAATTGCTGATCCTGGGCGATCTGTTCGAATACTGGGCTGGCGACGATGATCTCGCCGATCCGGTCGCACAGGTCGTGTGCGGCGCACTGATCGATCTTGCTCATCGCGGACTGCAGATCTATCTGATGCACGGCAACCGCGATCTGCTCCTGGGTCATGACTTCGCCCACCATGCCGGCGCGACGCTCATTGCCGATCCGACGCTGGCGACAATCGGCGACCTTGGCGTTCTGATCTCGCACGGAGATGCCTGGTGCACGCGGGATGGCGACTATCAGCGCTTTCGCGCGCAATCCCGCGGGGTTGAGCGGCAACGGGAATTCCTGTCACAGCCGCTGGCCGCCCGCAAGGCGTTCATCGGGCAGGCGCGCGCGGCGAGCGAAAAGGGCAAGCGAGTGAAGGCGGCGGACATCATGGACGTCACGCCGACCGCCGTCGCCGATGCGCTGCGCCAGGCCGGCATCACGCGTGTGATCCATGGCCATACCCACCGGCCGGCGTTGCACGAGTTCGTGCTCGACGGCGCGCCGGCATCTCGCTACGTGTTGTCCGACTGGGATTTCGACGTCACGCCGGTGCGCGGTGGGTATTTGCGCGTGGCAGGCGGCGAACTGATTGCCGAACCCTTCGACGTGTAGCAGCTTCCGCGCGGATGCGCGACTACTCGTCCACGAGTCTGTTCAGCTGCGTGGGATCAACTGTCGGTCGCTCGGCGGACACGTCGTCGATCGAAATGCCGTGCCGTTCAAGCGCAGCGGCCAGCCGCTCGATTTCGCGCTGTTGCGCGGCCGCATGGTCGATCAGGCCATGCAGCGCCTTGGCCAGCGGATCATCACCATCCTGTGAGATGCCGTACGCGGAGAACCCCATCCGATTTGCCGCCTGCTCACGCACCGCCTCGATTTCCTTGTGCAGAATCCGCGCCGGATTGCCGACCGCAGTTGCTCCCGGCGGCACCTCCTTGACGACCACGGCGTTCGATCCGACGCGGGCGCCGTCGCCGACGGTGAATCCGCCGAGCACCTTCGCGCCGGCGCCGACGATCACGCCACGCCCGAGCGTTGGGTGGCGTTTTGCGCCCTTGGCCAGCGACGTGCCACCCAGCGTGACGCCCTGATAGATCGTGCTTTCGTCGCCGACTTCTGCGGTCTCACCAATCACTATTCCCATGCCGTGATCGATGAACACGCGCCGACCGATCGTCGCGCCTGGATGGATCTCGATGCCGGTGAACCAGCGCGAGAGCTGCGAGATGAAACGCCCAAGCCAGCGCAATCCGCGCTGCCAGCACCAATGCGCCCAACGATGCAGCACAAGGGCATGCAGCCCCGGATAGCAGGTCAGCACTTCCCACGTCGAGCGCGCCGCGGGGTCGCGCTCGAGGACGCAGGCGATGTCTTCACGCAGGCGGCTGAACATTCGTGTCGGATGTTGACTGAACTGCGCCGATTCTATCGAGCATGCTTGCCGCCAATGCGTTCGGTCTTGCGCGTCATGATCGCCGCAGCAATGCCGCGCAGAATGTCGATCTCCTTCGCGCTCGGCTGCGCGCGGGTGATCAGACGCCGCAGGCGTGACATCAGCCGCTTGGGCTGCGCGGGATCGAGGTAGCCGAGGGCGACCAGGGCGTCTTCAAGATGCTGATGCATCGCCTCAACTGATTCGACCGACGCCGGCGGATCGTCATCGAAGCGCGAGGCAACGGTGCCAGCCTGCGCAAGCCCCAGCCGGCACTCGTAGGCGGTGACCTGCACCGCCTGGGCGAGATTCAGCGAACCGTAATCGGCATCGGCCGGTATCGCGCAGCACGCCTGGCAGCGCTCGACATCCTCGTTGCGCAATCCGTCGCGCTCGGTGCCGAACACGAAAGCCACGTCGCCAGCAACGGTGAGTGCATCGTGCGCCTCGACGACCGCCGCGCGCAAGTCAATCAACCTCGGCCCGAACTCGCGCGCGTAGCCGCTCATGGCGAACGCGAGACGCACCCCGCCCAGCGCATCGGCGAGCGTCGGGTGAACGGACGCGTTGCGCAGCACATCCGGCGCATTGCTGGCAAAGGCGAGCGCCGCCTCGTGCTCGCGAAACTCCGCCACCTTGGGTGCGACGACGGCCAGCCGATGCCAACCCATCGTCTTCAGCGCGCGCGCCGCCGCGCCGATATTGCCGGGATGACTTGGCGCAACCAGAACGAACACGATTCGATCAGCAATGGCAAGCGGCACGGGGCGCCAATCACGCGAAGCCCTTAGAATGCAGGTCAGTCTAACGGTGCGACTGGAACTTCCGCGCCGCCCCGTTCCTTCGACAACCCGGTCCCGATGCACCCAATGCTGAATACGGCCGTCAAGGCCGCCCGCAAGGCGGGCGCGATCATCAATCGCGCCAGTCTCGATCTTGATCTGGTGCGTGTATCGGCCAAGGGGCGCAGCGACTTCGTGACCGAAGTCGATCACGCGGCCGAAGCCGCGATCATTGAGACACTGAAGACCGCCTATCCGCAGCACGCGATCCTGGCCGAGGAGTCCGGTGCCACCCCTTCCGGAACCGGCGCCGATTACACCTGGATCATCGATCCGCTCGACGGCACCACCAACTTCATCCACGGCTTTCCGCAATACGCGGTGTCGATCGCGCTTCAGCATGGCGGCCAGATCACGCAGGGTGTGGTGTACGACCCGACGCGCAACGAGCTGTTCACGGCGACACGCGGGCGCGGCGCGTTCCTGAATGATCGTCGCCTGCGCGTGTCTAAGCGCGACAAGTTGCGCGAAGCGCTGATCGGCACCGGGTTCCCGTTTCGCCAACTCGATCACCTGGATGAGTACGTGCGCATGTTCAAACGCATCACCGAGGAAACCGCCGGCATTCGTCGCGCCGGTGCGGCCGCGCTTGACCTCGCCTACGTGGCCGCCAGTCGGCTCGATGGTTTCTGGGAGTTTGGCCTTTCTCCGTGGGACATGGCCGCCGGCAGCTTGCTGATCCTTGAATCGGGCGGCATGGTGGGCGATTTCGTCGGCGACAGGAACTACCTCGAATCCGGTCGCATCGTCTGCGGCGCGCCCAAGGTCTATGAGCAGTTGCTCAAGCTGGTGCAGCAGGTGCATCTGCAGGATGCGCAAGGCCGCGCGGTGGAAGCATGAATTCGATTCTTGCTCAGCTCCTCGGCACTCGGCGGCGCATCTGCGCTGCGGTGTTCATCGTGATCGCCGGCCTGCTTTCCGTGTCGCTCTATCTGCAGCATGTCGTTGGACTGGAACCTTGTCCCCTGTGCATCCTGCAACGGTATGCGTTCGTGCTCGTGGCCGCGTTTGCGCTGTTCGCCGCCCTGACCCCAGATCTCACGAGCAAGATCGCGCACGGCGTTGCGGTGCTTTTCGCGGTCGCCGGCGGCGGCGCCGCGGCGTGGCATGTCTGGCTGCAGATCAGTCCGCCGAAGGAGACTTCGTGCGGTCCAGGCCTCGAGTACATGTTGAGCGAATTGCCGCTGGCGCGCGCGTTGCCGCGCATATTTCAAGGCGCTGGCGACTGCAGCGCGGTCGAGTGGACGTTCTTTGGACTGTCGATCGCGGCCTGGTCGCTGGTCTGGTTCACGATTCTCTCCGTCACGCTGATCGTCGCTTCACGCCAGCGCGCCTGAGACTCGTCAAATGTCCGCGCCGCGGCCGACGGACTTTGTCAATGTTCGATCGCTGCTCTGAGCAGGCGCTGCACCGCCTCCGGGCGCGGCAACGGCGCGACCGCCCCAAACGCGGTGGTGGTCAGTGCGGCAGCGGCGTTTGCATAGCGCGCAGCGTCCCAGATTGAATCGCCCGCGGCCAGGCGCGCAAGCGCAGCACCGCAGAAGCAGTCGCCTGCGCCAGTGGCATCGGCGACCTCGACCTGGAAGCCGGCAATGTGCTCGCGCCGTTTGCCGTCACTCGCGACGACGCCTTCGGCCCCGCGTTTGAGAAACACGACCTTGGCGCCGAGCCGATGCGCCCAGTCGACGATGGCATCGGATTCGTCCAGACCGCTCAATGCGCGAGCGTCATCGATGCTTGGAAAGAAGAAATCCGAGAGCCCGGCGGCGGCGGCGATCAGCGCACGCGCCCTCGCCAGCGGCCACAGCTTGAGCCGCAGGTTCGCATCAAAGGAGACCCGCACGCCGCTTGTGCGCGCGGCCTCGAACGCCGCCAGCACAGAATCAGCCGCCGACGCCGAGATCGCCATGCTGATGCCCGAGGCGTGCACATAGCGCGCCCTGCGGATCAGCGCGATCGGTAGTTCTTCCGGCCGCATTCGGCTCGCCGCTGACCCGGCGCGCAGGTAGCTGAACGCGTGGCCCTGGGGGCCGTGCTTCACGAAGTAAGCCGCCGTATGTGCGTGTGGATCGACCGACACGCCGCTCGTTTCGATGCCTTCGTTCGTCCACAGTTCCAGGAACATGCGCCCGAACTCGTCGTCGCCGACGCGAGTGACGTACGCGGCGCGGGCGCCTGAACGTGCGGCCGCAATGATCATGTTCGAAGAGTCGCCGCCAAATCCCTGTACATAGGTCGGCTCGGCGGGCCGGACCTGGTTGAACTCGATCATCGGCTCGCCGATCGCAACGATATCGATCGGGGTCATGACTGCAAGGCGCTGAAAGGCTGCATCTGCGGTCGCAACGGGCACAGGATGGACGAAATCAGTTTACGCGGCGCGTGCTCTGCCATCGACCGCGAGATCAGGCCGACGAAAAGGCGCGCCAGCGAAGCAAGCCGGCGGACGTAGATCGAAAGAGAAGACAGCCAACGCGTAATCCTGGCTCCGTCGACCACCGCCGCGCCGCGCGCCGCACGTACCGGCTCAGAGGGCATTCACGGGTCATGGCGGGCAGGCACCTAGAATCCCGCACTCAACTCTCGCTAACGATGCAAGACCTCGCCCACCACACGCCCATGATGCAGCAGTACCTGCGCATCAAGGCGCAGCACCCGTATGCGCTGCTCTTCTACCGGATGGGTGACTTTTATGAGCTGTTTTATGAGGACGCCGAGCGCGGCGCGCGCTTGCTCAATATCACCCTCACGAAGCGCGGCGCCTCGGCGGGCGCGCCGATCCCGATGGCAGGCGTTCCGGTTGTTTCGGTGGAGCAGTACCTCGCGCGACTCGTGAAGCTTGGCGAGTCGGTGGCCATCTGCGAGCAGATCGGCGACCCCGCCACCAGCAAGGGGCCGGTCGAACGCAAGGTGTTGCGCGTCGTCACGCCCGGCACGATCACCGATACCGGGCTGCTGAACAGCAAAGCCGACGCGGCGCTCGCGGCGGTGCATTTCAACGGGCGGGAGGTGGGAATCGCCTGGCTTGTATTGGCCAGCGGCGATCTGCGCGCGACGGTCACAACGGCCTCGTCTCTTGCATCCGAGCTCGCCCGGATCGCGCCATCGGAGATTCTGCTGGCCGAACACTTGCGCGCTTCCCTGCCGACGGACGACATGGCAGTGCAGACCGTGCCGGACTGGCACTTCGACGCCGTGCGCGGAGCGCAGCAATTGCGCGACCTTCTTGGTGTCGCGACGCTGCAGGCATTTGGCGTCGAAGACCAGCCCACGCTGCTCGCCGCATGCGGTGCATTGCTGACTTATGCCCAGCAGACGCAAAGCGAGCGTCTGGCGCATGTAACAACGTTGCGCGTCGAGCGCGAATCCGAAATCATCGTGCTGGACGCAGCGACCCGCCGCAACCTCGAGCTGACCGAAGCGCTGCGCGGCAACGGCGGGCTGACGCTCTTTTCGACGCTTGACCATTGCGCCACGGGAATGGGCAGCCGTCGCCTGCGCCATTGGCTGCATAACCCACTGCGCGATGCCTCGATTGCGACTGCGCGCCATGCGGTCATCGAAGCCTTGCTGGCCGGCTCACGCCACAAGCAGGTGCACGAGGCCTTGCACAACGTCAACGATCTGGATCGCATCGCCACGCGCGTTGCACTCCGAAGCATCCGCCCGCGCGAACTGGCGGCTCTGCGCGATGCGCTGCCTCGCCTAGACGCGCTGCGCCGAGTCGTCGCCGCGCTCGACTGCCCCCTTGCGCGTGACCTCGAGCAGCCACTCAGCCTGCCGCCGGAAATCGCCGAGCTCCTTGCGCGTGCGCTGCTGCCCGAGCCCGCCTCCTCGCCGCGTGATGGCGATGTGATCGCACCCGGGTATGACACCGAGCTCGACGAACTGCGCGCGCTGCGCGACAACGCCGGCAGTTTCCTGGTCGAACTCGAAGCGCGCGAACGTGCTCGCACCGGCATTGCCAACCTCCGCGTCGAATACAACCGCGTGCATGGCTTCTACATCGAAGTCACGCACGGGCAGACGGACAAGGTACCGGACGACTATCGCCGGCGCCAGACGATGAAGAACGCCGAGCGCTACATCACGCCGGAACTCAAGACCTTTGAGGACAAGGCGCTGTCAGCGCAGGAGCGTGCGCGCGCGCGCGAAAAGGAACTCTTCGACACCCTGCTGACGCTGCTGGCGCCGCACGTTGCAGCGCTGCTGCGCGGCGCGGATGCGGTGGCATCGACCGACGCCCTGGCGGCGCTGGCCGCGCATGCGGAGCAGGCGCGCTGGGTTCGTCCCGTGCTGACTGCGGACAGTGGCGTCGAGATCATCGGCGCGCGCCACCCGGTCGTCGAGCGCGAACTCGAAACCTATGTACCCAACGACTGTCGACTGACCCCCACACGCCGCCTGCTCATCGTCACCGGCCCCAACATGGGCGGCAAATCGACCTACATGCGCTCAATCGCGCTCGCTGTGTTGCTCGCGTGGTCGGGCAGTTTTGTGCCGGCCAGCAGCGCCCGCATCGGCCCGATCGATCGCATTCTGACGCGCATCGGTGCCGCAGACGACCTGGCGCGCGGTGCATCGACCTTCATGGTCGAGATGACCGAGGCGGCCGCGATTCTCAACCACGCGACCGAGCTATCGCTGGTCCTGATGGACGAAATCGGCCGCGGCACATCAACGTTCGATGGACTCGCGCTCGCGGCCGCCATCGCGCGCGAACTGGCGGAGAGGAACCGCTGTTACACCCTGTTCGCAACGCATTACTTTGAGCTCACGCAGCTCGCAGAAACGATGCCAGACGTCGCCAACGTCCATGTCGCCGCCGCCGAGGTGCGCGGCAAGGTCGTCTTCCTGCACGAGGTGCGCGACGGACCGGCCAACCAGAGTTATGGGCTTGCCGTGGCGCAACTCGCCGGCGTGACGCCAGCAGTGGTGCGGCGCGCGCGCGCGATGCTGGCGCAACTTGAGGAGCGCGCGGCGGGCACGCGACCGCAGCTCGATCTGTTCAACGCTGTCATCCCCGAGCCCACGGTGATTGAACACGATCCGCTGCGCGATCGTCTGCGCGAGATCGAACCCGATGGGCTGTCACCGCGCGATGCGCTGCACTTGCTGTACGAACTGAAACTGATGGCGCGCGATCAATAGCGGCGCGGACCCATCAGTGGCGTTGTGAGCCCTCGCCGTGATGCAGATCATGCGGCGCGACCACGCGCAGGAAGTCCGGCACGTCGGGGGTCTCCGCCGCAACCAGTTCGTCTGGGGTGGCCGGCTGCACGGCAACGACCTCGACGTCGAATCGGAGGGTGCGGCCCGCAAGCGGATGATTGCCGTCAAGCACTACCATGCCCTCGGCGACATCGGTGACAAGATAAGTGCGGCCATCGGCCATTCCCGGCAGCCCCTCAAAGCGCATGCCGGCAGCCACAGCGCCGCCCAGTTTCGCAATCTGGACCAGATGCACCTGCTCGGCATCGAAATCGCCGAACGCCTCCTCCGGCTCGAGCATCAGCGTCGTACTGAAACCGGGCTCCTGTGCATTCAATGCCGCTTCGATGCGCGGGAAGATATCGCCTGCGCCGTGCAGATAGACCATCGGTGCGTCGGTTTCCTCCAGCAAGTTACCCTGGGCATCAAACATCCTGACGCTCAAGCTCACAAGGCACCCGTCTTCGATCTTCATGCTCTTTTTCCGCGCGTGCCGTTCACTGATCCGATAATCTGCGGCCGATTATGCGCCCGACATTTTCGACGCCGCTGACCCGCTTGGGTGCCCTTAGCGTTGGGGATTTCATGCGGAGCTACTGGCAGAAGCGACCGGTGCTGCTGCGTCAAGCGCTGCCGCAGCTTCTTCCATCGCTGTCGCGCGACAGCCTCCTTGCGCTGGCCGCCCGCAACGACGTCGAGTCACGCCTGGTGACCGCGTTCAATGGTCGCTGGCGCCTGCGGCAGGGGCCGTTCCACCTTGCCGACTTGCCTGCGTTGTCACGCAGGCACTGGACGCTGCTGGTGCAGGGTGTTGATCAGCATGACCCGGCCGCGCATGCGCTGCTGTCACGCTTCCGCTTCGTGTCCGATGCACGCCTCGACGATCTGATGGTGAGTTATGCGACCGACGGTGGTGGCGTGGGTCCGCATATCGATTCCTACGACGTGTTCCTGATCCAGGCACAGGGGCGACGACGCTGGCGCATCAGCCGGCAGTGCGATCGAGCACTCGTCACCGGCCTGCCGGTGAAGATACTCGCTGACTTCGTGCCGACGCACGAATGGGTCCTCGAGCCAGGCGACGTCCTGTACCTGCCGCCTGGCGTCGCGCATGAAGGGGTTGCGCTCGACGAGTGCATCACGTGCTCGGTCGGCTTCCGCGCCCCGCGCTGGCAGGAGCTTGTCGCGCCGTGGCACGCATGGCTGGAGGAGTCGACGCGGATTCCCGGCGCCTACCGCGATCCTGGTCTGCAGCCGACGCGTACGCCGGCGCGACTGCCAATGACGATGGTAGATGCGTCATTTCGAATACTCGTGCAGCGGACTCCCAAGCGCAGCGACGCCGAGGCGATGCTGCTGTCCTTGCTATCGGAGCCGAAACCCAGCGTCGTTTTCACTCCGCCTGCTCGACGCCTGCCGCCACGAGAATTTGCGTTGAGCGCGCGCCAGCATGGCATCGCGCTCGATCTGCGTACCCGACTGCTGTACTCGCGCCGTCGTGGCGCGGTCAACGGCGAGTTGCTGCCCGTTCCAATCACCGCAGAGTTGCGACGCCTTGCAGACCATCGCATGATTATGGGTCGCGATGCGATTCGTCTTGTCGAAAGCCAAGGCAATCTGCTTTATGAATGGTATGTTTGCGGCTGGTTGCATCTGCTGCGCGCTCAGAGTCAGTCCGATGCTTGAGTTCGAAGCCTCTGTCGAGAAGACCACGCCCGAGCCCGGCGTGCCGGTCAAGATGCTGATCGGTTCGCGTGCGGAATTGGGTACCGCCGTACTGATGGCGCTCGGCGCTGCCCACCATACGGTGCGATGCGCGTCCGCCGATCTGTCGATCTTTGGTCTGGCGGAGCGCGCCCCAGTCGACATGCTGCGCACCATACTGCTGGCGAATCGTGTCAACTCCGTGCGGTTACTCGTCGATGACCCGACCTGGATCGAATCACATGGCGGGCGTCTCAAGCTCTTGCAGCGGGACTTCTCACACTCGCTGCAGATCCGTATCGCCGATCGCGAGGATGCCATCGGTGGCGATCGACTGATGCTCGCTGACGACTGTCACGCATTGCAGTTGCGTGATACCCCGATCATTCGCGGCGAGTTATGGCTGCATCACCGCCCCTATACACAGCCGCTGCTGACGGCCTTTGACCGGCGCTGGGATCGGGCCGCACACAACATCGCGGTCACCCCGCTCGGCCTGTAGTCCCCGCTGTGCATGCACGCGGGCCGACGAGCCTCCCCGGGTATAATTGCGGGCTGGGAAGATCAAGGCGAGTGCAAAGAAACGCCACTCAAGATGGCGGCATTCGAGACAGGCCTGATCAACTCGTCGCGATCCATTTCTAACAACTGTGAGGTCATTCGAATGAACAAAGCACTTCTCGCCGCATCAATTGCGGTGGCGCTTCTCGCCGCTTGCGGCAAACAGGCTCCTGCCCCCACTCCGGCGCCGGTCCAGTCGGCCGTCGACGCCGCCAAGGAAGCGGCCGCCAAAGCGGCCGACGCGACCAAGGAAGCGGCCAGCAAAGCCGCCGACGCCACCAAGGAAGCGGCCGACAAAGCCGCCGACGCGACCAAGGAAGCAGCCGGCAAAGCGGCCGATGCGGCCAAGGATGCCGCCGCCCAAGCCGTCGACAAGGCCAAGGAAATGGCCAAGGACGCCGCCAAGAAATAGGCTGGATTTTTCAGCACTGCAATGACAAAGGGCCGGTGAACCGGCCCTTTGTGTTTCTCCTCTCGGCCATCAAGCGGTGCGCCAGGCAAAACCTTCATCCTGGGCGGCGACCTCGATGTCTCCAGCGTCACAGCCAAGCGACGCCGCGATTGCTCGACGCGCCAGTTCAGGTCGATTATTGCGCTGACTCAAATGCGCAGCAGCGATAAAACCCAGGCGAGATCGATCGATCTGACCCAGCAGCGCCGCCGCCTGCGCATTGGACAGGTGACCGCGGTCACCGGCGATCCGCGCCTTCAGGAACGGCGGATAGGCGCCGGAGGCCAGCAACTCGGCATCGTGATTGCACTCCAAAATCAAGGCGTCCAGGCCATCGAGCATGCGTGCGACATCGTGATTTGGCGCGCCGATGTCCGTCAGCAGCCCGAGCCGCCGGTTGCCGTCGGAGAACACGAACTGCAGTGGCTCGGCCGCATCGTGCGGAACCACGTACGGCATGACGGTGACGCCGCCGATTGCGACCGATTCGCCTGAACGCAAGCAGCGCAAATCAGCGTCGTCGCCGATCTCCGCGGCGCGCGTGGTGCCGGCCGAGGCAAACACGGCAATGCGACGCTTCCTGACCAGTGCCCGCACACCGCCGATGTGATCGGAGTGTTCGTGCGTGATGACGACCGCGTCAAGATCGGCGATTGTCAGTTCCGCGCGCGTCAGGCGTCGCGCAAGTTCCCGCGGCCCGAATCCGTTGTCGATCAATATGCGCGTGACGGTAAGCCCGTCATGCGCCTCAACCACGAGCGCATTGCCCTCGCTGCCGGAGCCGAGACAGCAGAACCTCAGCACAGCCGCCGATCCGGCTACTTGAGCTGCTCGTTGATCTGGCCCAGGATCTTCTGTGCAGTTGCGCCGACGTCGGGCTTCCCGTCCTTGTCGAGCACGGTCACGTTGGTGTTTTCGCCCACCGCAACGACCATCACGCGAAACTGCTGCGGATCGATCTTGGGCTCGCGCCCGAAGATGCGCGAGAAGAAGCCCTGGCTTGCGCGCTGCTTGGCCTCGAACTCGGGATCGAGATAGCGCACGAAGTACGTCCCCTTGGTGCGATCACGATCCTCGACCGTGAAGCCACCGCGATCAAGCGCCAATCCAACTCGTCGCCACGCGCGATCGAATGGCTCGTCGATGTCGACCCGCTGCGCTCGACCGTCGCCGCCGCGCACGATGCGCGCGACCTCGCGCGACGCTGTTGTCGTCGAAGCCGCGGTCGCCGCTGCAGGCGCCGCAGCGACCGTCGTTGTTGCCGGCGCGAATCGCAGCAGCATTCGCTGCAGCATCTCAGCTTCCAACTCGGGGTCTGCAGGTCTCGGTTGCCACTTGGTCTGGTCCTTGGACGCGCTCGTATAGACCTCGACCATGCCGCGATGACTGATGTAGATCTCGGCTGTGTTCTTCTGGGTGCGTTCGATGCGGGCGCGGAACTTGTCCTGCTCGCCGGTGGAATACAGGCCGTCGAACAAACGGCCAATGGTGCGGCGAATGATGTCCTGCGGCAGCTTGGCACGATTCTCCGCCCAGGTGGTCTCCACGATGCCAAGCTGTGCGTCCTCGCGCTCGATCGCCAAGCCGACACTGGTCCAGAATTCCTTGACGGCTGAGAATGCCTGTTCCGGCGTCACATCGACCGCAAGCCAACGCTCGGATCCGGCGCGTTCGATGCGAGCGCGCGAACTGGTGGGTGCAACGGTCTGCGCCGCAACGGCCGCCGTCGTGCGCGTCGCGCCCCCCGCGCTGGCTGAAGCAACGCCCGGTCGATCCGGCAGCGCATAACGATCGTCGCGCGGAATCTGCGACAGATCCGGCGGAACATCGAGCGGCCTGGTGGTCGCGACCGATTTGTAGTCGATCTTGTCGGTCGACAGGCCCACCGCGCTGCACCCCGCAATGATCACAGCCAGCACCAGGAGACCGGCGCAGCGCGCGGCCCGCATCGAATTCAGCATCAAACGTCTCCTTGGATTCCGGGCTATGCCACACCCGCTTCTGCGAGCGCCGCCGCGACCACCGGCTGATTCGCGGCCGACAGCGGAACCAGCGGCAACCGCACGGCAGCGCGGGTGCGTCCCAGCTTGAACAGCGCCCATTTCACCGGTCCCGGATTGGCTTCGACGAACAGCTTGAAATGCAGCGGCAGCAGGCGATTGTTGAGCGCGCGCGCCGTTGCCAGATCGCCGTCGAGCGCCGCGCGACACATCTCGCTCATCGCCTTCGGCGCCACATTAGCGGTCACCGAAATGACGCCATGGCCGCCCAGCAGCATCAGCGCAAGCGCACTGTCGTCATTGCCACTGTAGAGCGCAAACGACTTCGGCAGACGCCGCAGCAGATCAGCCGCACGCGCGAGATCGCCGGTGGCGTCTTTCAAGCCAACGATGCCCGGCACCTGTGCCAGCCGCAACGTGGTGTCATTGGCCAGATCCGCGACGGTACGACCCGGCACGTTGTAAAGGATCACCGGCAGATCGACCGTCTCCGCCACTTTGCGGAAGTGCTGGTACAGGCCTTCCTGGGTCGGTTTGTTGTAGTACGGCACGACCTGCAGCGTCGCGTCAGCACCGGCCCGCTTCGCGTGCTGAGTCAGGTCAATCGCTTCACTGGTCGAATTGCCGCCCGTGCCGGCGATCACCGGCACCCGCCTGCGCACCGTCTCGACCGCAACGCGGATCAGTTCGCAATGCTCGTCATGATCGACCGTCGGCGACTCGCCCGTCGTGCCGACCGCCACAATGCCTTTCGTGCCCTCGGCGATGTGCCACTCGATGAGGCGCCGGTATGCGTCGTAGTCGAGTGCGCCGTCGTCGCGCATCGGGCTGACGATGGCGACCAGACTGCCAGTGATCATGTCTACCTCTGCCGGATCGAACGGCGCGATTCTACAGGCGCATCGCGCGCGCCAACGTCGCCTCAGCGATCGGCATCGAGACGCAGAAACGCATCGCGCGCGCGCCCGGGACGCACCGCGGCGAGGCGCTGGATGCGCGCCGCGCGCGGCAGCCCGACCACGCCCTCCTCGTACGCAAGCACGTGCAGCGAGATGCCGAACACTTCGATCAGTTCGCGCGGCTTGAGCAGGAATGCCGCGTTGGTCGGCTTGCCGTACCGCTCGTTGCCCACGGCGAAGGTCTCATAGATCAACAGGCCACCGGGGGCGAGCGAATCGGCCAGAATCGGAAACAGCGCGCGGTGCAGGTAGTGGGTGACGACGATCGCGTCGAACTGCCGTCCCCGATACGGCCACGGGCCGTTTTCCAGGTCGGCACGCTTGAACGCGATCGATGGTTCGTTTTCGAAAGCCGTCGCGCAGGCCGCGTCAACATCGACCGCATCGACCATGCAGCCTTGCGCGGCAAACAGACGCGCGTGGCGGCCCTGGCCACAGGCAACGTCGAGCACGCGGCTCGCCGGTGGTACCAGCGCGGCAAAGCGCGCTATCCACGGCGACGGATCAGCAGTCGCACCATGCGCGCTCGTGCGACCACCGCTCGAGGATATTCCGCTGCTCGCGCGAGCACGCGTGCCGGGCATACGCAAGGTGGGAGGTCAGGTGTACGCGAGGCCCATCGCCTCGCGCACCTCGCGCATGGTTTCCTGCGCAGAGGCGCGTGCGCGGTCGCAGCCATCGGCAACGATCGAGCGCAGCAGCGACGGGTCATCCAGATAGGGCTGCGCGCGCTGCTTCCACGGTTCCTGCTCGCGCACCATTGCGTCGATCACCGGTTGCTTGCACTCCAGGCAGCCGATGCCAGCGCTGCGGCAGCCCTTCTGCGCCCAGGCGCGCGTCTCGTCGTTCGAGTAGACCTGATGCAGCTGCCACACGGGGCACTTGTCGGGATCGCCGGGATCAGTGCGGCGCACGCGTGCGGGATCGGTCGGCATGGTGCGAATCTTCTGCGCCAGGACCTTGGGGTCTTCCCGCATCAGCACTGCGTTGCCATAGCTCTTTGACATCTTCTGGCCATCGAGGCCGGGCAGCTTCGGGACTTCGGTCAGCAACGCGTCGGGCTCGGTGAGGATCACGCGGCGCGCGCCTTCAAGGTAGCCAAACAGCCGCTCGCGATCCCCCATGGACAGGCTCTGCGCCTCGGCCAGCAGCGCACGACCCGCTTCGAGTGCGTCTTCCTCGCCCTGCTCCTGATAGCGGCCGCGCAGTTCCTTGTACAGCTTGCCGCGCTTGGCGCCGAGCTTCTTGATCGCGGCCTTCGCCTTATCTTCGAACCCCGGCTCACTGCCGAACAGATGGTTGAAGCGACGTGCGATCTCGCGCGTCATCTCGATGTGCGGCACCTGGTCTTCGCCGACCGGCACCATGTTGGCGCGGTAGATCAGGATATCGGCCGCCTGCATCAGCGGATAACCGAGGAATCCATAGGTCGACAGGTCCCGCTCGCGCAGCCGCTCGATCTGGTCCTTGTACGTCGGCACGCGTTCGAGCCAACCGAGCGGCGTGGCCATCGCCAGCAGCAGGAACAACTCAGCGTGCTCGGGAACGCGCGACTGGATGAAGACGGTCGCTTTCTGCGGATCGATGCCGGCGGCAAACCAGTCGATCAGCATGTCCCATACGCTCTCTTCGAGCACTTCGGGTGACTCGTAGTGTGTCGTCAGCGCATGCCAGTCGGCAACGAAGAAGAAGCACGGATGCTCATCCTGCAGCCTGACCCAGTTCTTCAGCGCGCCGTGATAGTGGCCGATGTGCAGCGCCCCCGTCGGACGCATACCGGAGAGAACGCGATCAACGAACATGTTCAGAGAAAGAGTTCCACAATGGCTAGGCCGAGACGATAAAACGGCTCGAGAAAGAACCCCAGCGTGTTGGTCGCCAGCAACCCAAGCACGATGAAGAGGCCATACGGCTCGATTCGCGCAAACTGGTAAGCGAGGCGATGCGGCAGCAAGCCAACCGCGATGCGACCGCCGTCCAGCGGTGGCACCGGCAGCAGGTTCAACGCCATCAGGCCGATGTTGACCAGGATGCCGGCCTTGGACACTTCGACGAAGAAAACCTCGTTGAATCCGAACGCAAACTGCATCTTCAGGAACAGCGCCCAGCCTATCGCCATCAGCAAGTTGGAGCCCGGGCCGGCACCGGCAACCCACACCATGTCCTGCTTTGGATTACGGAGTCGCCCGAAATTGACCGGCACCGGCTTGGCCCAGCCAAACAGGAAGCCCGAACCACCTGCCAGTTTCGCGAGCAGCAGGATCGCCAGCGGAACTGCGATCGTGCCGACCAGGTCGATGTGCTTGAGCGGATTCAGCGTGACGCGCCCGGCCGCGTACGCCGTGGTGTCGCCGAACATGCGTGCGACGTAACCGTGCGCGGCTTCGTGCAGTGTGATCGCGAGCAGAACGGGGATTGCGTAGACCGTGATGGTCTGGATGAGGCCTTCCATCGCGGGCAAGTCTATCAGCGCAGCCCGAGCGCCTCGACCGGACCGCGGCCGCGCCGCACGATCACTGCTTCCTTGCCAGTCAAATCGACAACCGTTGTTGGTTCGATGCCGCACGCGCCCGCGTCAATCACGATGTCGACATCGTGGCCGATGCGCTCAAGTATCAACTGCGCATCATTGAGTGGCACTTCATCGCCCGGCAGCAGAAGTGTGGTCGAAATCAGCGGCTGCCCGAGCACATCGAGCAGTCCGAGCGCCACCGGATGCTCCGGCACACGAATGCCGATCGTCTTGCGCGACGGGTGCGACAGCCGGCGCGGCACTTCGCGCGTGGCTTCGAGGATGAACGTGTACGGCCCCGGCGTGACCAGCTTGAGCAACCGGTACTGCACGTTGTCGACCCTCGCGTAATTGGCAATCTCGGACAGATCGCGGCACAGCAGCGTCAGGTGATGGCGCTCATCGACGTGACGAATGCGCCGCAGCCGATCGGCGGCCGGCTTGTCATCGAGGTGGCACACCAGCGCGTACGACGAGTCGGTGGGAATCGCCGCTACCGCGCCGTGGTCAATCAACTGCGCGGCCTGTCGCAGCAGGCGCAGCTGCGGATTCTGCGGGTGAACCGAAAAGAGTTGCGCCATCGACGCAGTCAGGCGAATCGATGCCAGACCGGCACGAGCGATGAAGGCAGTCGATCGACGCGGCCGATCTCGACATCGGCATCGGTGGGGCTGTGGAAGTCGCTGCCGCGCGATGCTTCGAAGCCGAAGGCCTGCGCATGCCGCGCGAATCGCTTCGCCTCGTGGGCGCCGTGATTACTGGTCGCGACCTCGATTGCCGCTCCGCCCAGATCCTTGAACTCGGTCATCAACGCGTCGAGTTGCGTCTCGTCGTACTTGTAGCGGCCCGGGTGCGCAATCACGGCCGTGCCGCGCGCAACGACAATCCACCGCACGGCGTCGGACAACGTGGCCCAGCGATGCGCAACGTAACCGGGCTTTCCTTCGACCAGATAGCGGCGGAACACATCGCGCGTGTCGGAGCAGAAACCCGTCTGCACCAGGTAGCGGGCGAAGTGGGTGCGGGACAGCAGGTCAGGATTGCCCGCGAGTGCCAAGGCACCTTCGAACGCGCCGTCGATGCCGACCGCGGCGAGCTTGTCTCCCATTTCCTGCGCGCGCTGCAGCCTTCCGGAGCGCACGCTTTCGAGGCCTGAGCGCAGGGTCGCATCGTCAGGGTCAATGCCAAGCCCGAGGATGTGGACCGTCTGGCCGGCCCAGGTGACGGAAACTTCGACTCCGGCGACGAACTTTTGCCCGACTTCCGTTGCGGTGGCCTGCGCCTGCGCCAGGCCGTCGACCGCGTCGTGGTCGGTCAGTGCAAACAGGTCCACGCGCTGACGATGTGCGCGCAGGACGAGCTCGCGCGGGGAAAGCGTGCCATCCGAGATGGTCGAGTGCGAATGCAGGTCCGCGTTCAGTGAATGCAGTGTGTTCGACATGCTGCCATTGTAGGTGCCGCCTGAGTGACAACGGCTTGACAGGCTCGTGATCAGGATGGCAACGATTCGAAGAATTGCTCGATCAGTGCCGCAACGGCACGCGGCTGATCATGGTGCAGCATGTGACCAGCGTCCGGAACGACTGCGTGCCGAACGTCCGGAAGCGCGCGGCGGCGACGCTCCAGCTCGCCGGCGTCACCTGCCCATTGGTGAGCATCGGTCTGCGCCGCTTCCACCCACAAGACGGGACACGTAATGCGCGCCCAGCACGCCTCGACCTCAGAAAGGCGGTAAAGCACCGGATTGACAATCCGATGCGCAGGATCGCCGGCGATGCGAAAGCGTCCGTCCGGCGTCGGCTGCGACCAATGCTCCGCCAGAAACATCGCCGCGCCCGGAGACAAGCGCGGGTTGGTTTGGCGCAACCGCGATGCAACGTCGGACAAAGAACCATAGTCACGCAGTTTCCCCCCGGCCTTCAGCTCATCGAACCAGCGCGCATAGCGCCCCGGCGCGAGGTGCGGCGGCGCGTCCTTCAGCCCAAAGCCTTCGAGATTCACCACGCCCGCGACCTGCGCCGGGCGAATTCCGGCATACATCAGCGCAACGTTTCCACCCATGCTGTGCCCGACGAGCCGCAGACCCTGATCCGGCAACAGAGCGTCAGCCAGGAAATCAAGATCGGCCAGGTTGTCCGGAAACCAGTAGCAGTCGGACTCTGTCCATGCGGTCAGGCCGTAACCTCGCCAGTCCGGTGCCAGAACGCGCCACGCATGCGCCAGCGCATCGACAATAAACTGGAACGACGCCGAGACGTCCATCCAGCCGTGCAGCATCAGCAGCGCCGGGGCACTTTCCTGCCCCCACTCGCGGACGTGATAACGCAAGCCGCGAATATCGATGAAGCGCGAACGTGATGGTTTCATGGCGGATTGCCGCACCGGGCGACGCTGGAGGATGATGGATCCTGCGACGATAGCAACACAAGCGAGATCTCCAATGCCAGGCGACGATTACCGTGCGTTGTACGACAACTTCCGCTGGCACGTACCGCGCGAGTTCAACATCGCCGCGGTCTGTGCGCGACGCTGGGCGCAGGAAACCTCGCGGCTCGCGATCCACTACGAAGATGAGCGCGGCACGCGCGCCGCGTTCACGTACGCGGCGCTGCAGGCGGACGCCAATCGACTGTCAAACGCATTGGCCGAACTTGGCGTAGCGCGCGGCGATCGTGTTGCCATCCTTCTGCCGCAACGGCCGGAGACCGCGATTGCACACATCGCGATCTACCAGATGGGCGCCATCGCGATGCCGCTGTCGATTCTCTTCGGCCCCGATGCGCTCGAATATCGATTGCAGAACAGTGAGGCCGTGGTGGCGATCTGCGACGGCGCGGCGCTCGGTGCGCTGCAAGCCGTCCGCGCCGCATGCCCGCAGATGCGCCATGTAATCGTGGTCGACGTCGATGCGCCCGACGCGCATCGTTGGGGGGACTTGCTGTCAAGGGCTGCAGATCGCTTTGACCTCGTCCAGACCCTAGCCAGCGACCCGGCCGTGTTGATCTACACCAGCGGCACCACCGGCCCACCGAAAGGCGCGCTGATACCGCACAGTGCGTTGATCGGCAACCTTCCTGGCTTCGTCTGCTCGCAGGACTGGTTCCCGCAGGCAGGCGACGTGTTCTGGTCGCCGGCCGACTGGGCCTGGACCGGCGGGCTGATGGATGCCCTGTTACCCACGCTTTACTTCGGCTTTCCGATCGTCGGCTTCAATGGCCGCTTCACGCCCGAGCGCGCGCTTGAACTGATGCAGCGCTACCGGATCACCAACACTTTCCTGTTTCCGACCGCACTGAAGATGATGATGCGGTCAGCCGCATGGGCCGGCGTTCGCCGTTCGCTGGCATTGCGGTCGATCATGAGTGCAGGTGAATCCGTCGGCACCGCGGTATTCGAGTGGGCGCGGGATCAGCTCGGCGTCACCGTCAACGAGATGTTCGGCCAGACGGAGATGAATTACATCGTGGGCAACTCCCGGGCGCGCTGGCCCGCGCGGCCCGGCGCGATGGGCCGTGCGTATCCGGGGCATCGCGTGTCGATCATCGACGATGCTGGATGTGAGCTGCCGGAAGGCGCAACCGGCGAAGTCGCCGTGCATCGGCGCGACATTCACGGCCACCCCGACCCGGTCTTCTTCCTTGAGTACTGGAAGAATCCGGAAGCGACGAAGAGGAAGTTCACCGGATCGCCCGAGGACTCGTGGTGCCGCACCGGCGACCTCGCGTCGCGCGACAAACAGGGTTATCTCTGGTACCAGGGCCGGGCAGACGACATGTTCAAGGCGGCCGGCTATCGCATCGGGCCGAGCGAAATCGAGAACTGCCTGTTGAAGCATCCAGCGGTGGCAAACGTGGCCGTGGTGCCGAAGCCGGATGCCGAGCGTGGCGCGGTCGTCAAGGCGTTCGTCGTGCTTGCCGAGGGGTTCAGCGGCGATCAGAAGCTGGTTGCAGCGCTGCAGGATCACGTGCGCGGCAAGCTGGCGCCGTACGAATATCCGAAGGACATCGAATTCCTCGCCCAGTTGCCAATGACCACCACCGGCAAGGTTCAACGCCGCGTGCTGCGCGAACTCGAAATCGAGCGCGCCAGCCGCAGCGTCTGACAGCGCGGCCTTCGCACCACGCCGGCCGCTCGACTGCCGGATTCCACCGCCTGCGCGTTCACATCCGATCCAGAAACGCTAGGTCGTACGGACGATCAAGCGCTGCGGGTTCGCGCGGGACGTTTCATCCA
>DAITAC010000137.1:0-9008 GCA_036824465.1 Burkholderiaceae bacterium | reverse complement strand
AGATGTTCCTCGACGCTGGCGCCGAAACTGAAGTGCGGACCCTCGGCGTCGAGCAATACACCACGCAGCGTGTTGTTGCCACGGTATGCGACCAGCGCGCCATCGAGCGCGGCGATCATCTCCGCATCGACGATGTTCGCTTTCGGGCGGGCGAGCCGCAGCCGCAGCAGCGCGCCGTCGTGTTCGAGCCAGTCCTTCAGCGGCGAGTCCTTGCTCATGCGACCTCACGTTCCAGGCGGAAGATGAATAGCAACCACAGAGATACCGAGAACACAGAGGAACGGCAAAGCCGGCGATGCATCTCTCGGTGCTCTCTGCGTCTCTGTGGTGAAAATCGCCTTGCCGATCATCGGAGTCAGCTACTGCGCCGATTCTTCGGCTGGATCGAGTCATGCAGCGGCCCGACCCAGCTTTCGCCGGCGGCGAGCTTCTGCCGCAGCAGCACGAAGTCGACTTCGCGGTCGTCCTTCGTGCCTTCGTTGAACGCGGTGAAGCCGGCTCTAGCTTCGGTCATCATGTTCAGCGCCAGCCACGCGCGCGAGTTCTCCTTGTTGCGGTTCCACGCGTCGAGCTTGGGTTTGCGCAGTTCCTCGATCGTCTTGGTCGTGCAATCGGGGAAGGTGAGCAGCATCTTCGCGCACAGTTCCTCGACCTTCGCATCGAGCAGCGACAGATCGACGGTTCCCTTCGCAAGCAGCGCCTTTCCCGCCTTCGCCGCGTCGCCGGTCTTGGCATCGCCGTAGACGAAGCGGCCGTACTCATCGACCATGCGCTGCGTTTCGACGAGCGGATTGGCAACGAACTTGCCATCGACCTTCAGCGCCGGGACCACGTCGGTGAGGATTCCCATCTGATAGGCCTTGTGCGCCGAGAACGGCTCGCACAGCACGCACGCGGCCATCGAGCGCTCGGCGCCGATCATCACGGGAAGGAAATCCGTTGCGCCGCCGATCGGGGCTGAGCCGTGCTTGGGCCCGGCCTGGCCGAAGCGCGCCAGGTCCTGCGCGACTGAGAAATCGCACGCCATGCCGATTTCCTGCCCGCCGCCGATACGCATTCCGTTGACGCGACAGACGACCGGCTTGTCGCAGGCGAGGATCGCCGAGACCATGTCGTTGAAGAGCCGCATGTACTGCCGGTACTCCTGCGGGTGTCCGGAGTAGTACTCGGCGTATTCCTTCGTGTTGCCGCCGGTGCAGAACGCCTTGTCGCCGACTCCGGTGAAGACCACGCAGTTCACGTCGCGCGCGTCGTTCGCCGCACGCAGCGCGAGGATCACGCCCTTGACCATATCGGTCGTGTACGAGTTGAACTGGGTGGGGTTGTCGAGCCAGATCCACGCGTTGTAAAGACCCGGCACGACGGTGCCGTCGGGTTTCTTCGCGGGGCGCTTCTCATAGCGCACGCCGGGCTTGGCAAAATCGTCGACGAGATCGTGGTTCTTGAATTCGCGCATGGAAGTTCCAGTTCAGTTGAGGATGGTCAGTTCGGCACCATCACCGCGCGCTTCTTGATCTCGCGGTGGTGGACGGCGGCAAACACTTGATTGATGTCGGCCAGCGGATGGGTTTCGACAAACGGCTTGATCTGCACCTTGCCTTCGAGCACGAGGTCGAGCGCGGGTGGGTAGTACTCGGGCGGACAGCCCCAGTTGCCGAGCGCGCGCGCATCAAACGCCATCAGGTTCGACAGCCGCACTTCGACCTTGTCCATCGTGAAGCCGACGACCGACAGCGTGGCGCCGTGCACCAGCAGGCCGTACGCGGTCAGTTGCCCCGGCGCGGTGCCCGAGCATTCGAAGATGAACCACTCGGTGGATCGCAGACCGCGTTCCTTGGCGAACGCGCCGATGGCGGACTTGATGGCTTTGCCGTCAAGCGCGCGGCTGTTCAGCGTCAGCGCCGCGCCATGGGCCGCGACGGCGGCGAGCTTCGCATCGTCGACATCGATCGCAACGATGGTGGCGCCGAACGCCTGTGCAACCTGCACACAGTAGCCGCCGACACCGCCCACACCGACCACAATGGCCAGGCTGCCCGGCGTGACACCGGCGCGCCGCACGGCCTGATACGGCGTGGTCAGCGCATCGGCGACGATCGACACTTCGGCCAGCGTCAGCCCGACTTTGGCCAGACGCGCTTCATCGACTTCGCACAGGCCGCGTCCCGGCACGACAATATGCGTCGCAAAACCGCCCTGGATGTCGTTGCCCGGCATCTTCTGCTTGCGGCAGATCGTGCCCAGCCCGCGACGGCACAGGTCGCACTCGCCACACGGCAGCACTGCCGGCACGATCACCGACTTGCCGACCCAGCGTTCCGCGCCGGCGCCCGCGGCGACGATCCGGCCGCTCACTTCGTGGCCGAGCGCCAGCGGCAGCGGCGCATTGGTCCGTACCCCGTCGTAGTAGTAGCCCAGATCGGTATGGCACACCCCGCAGCCGGCAATGGCGACCACCACTTCGCCGGCGCCGGTTACGGCGTCAAAGGCCGTGCGCACCAGTGGGGCATTGGGCGCCGTCATCAGCCAGCGGTGGGCTTCAAGAGTCATCTGCGAGTCTCCTGCCGACGGTCAGCACTCGCCGTCGGCATCGATTGTGGTAAATCGGTACTTGAATACCATTTTTCGCCATTCTCAGGCAACCGAATTGCGTGGACCTTGATCTGCATCAGAGCCGGCGGATCGTGTCGCCGGGTCCACTGCCACCCACTTATATGATGCGGCTTCGCCCCGATTCTGTGCGCTGTGCATGCCTCCTCGATCCCTTCCCTGCGGTAGCGGTGGCAACAAAGTGAGCTCAGGCGGACGAATGGGCGCAGGTCAACGAGCGCCGTAGACGCAAAGGACGATTCAATCCATGGCTAACAATCAAATGCGCACGAGTCTGTCGATCGCGCTCGCCGGCAGCGGCGGCAGCGGCGTCATGACCGCGGGCGAAATGCTGCTCGACGCGGCCGCCAAGGCGGGCCTGTACGGGATGATGGTTCGCACCAGCGGACCGCAGATTCGCGGTGGTGAGGCGGCGGCCCTGATCAGGCTGGCGCAGAAGCAAACAGTTTCGCTGGACGACGGGTTCGATCTGTTGCTGGCCATCGACTGGCAGGGTGTCAATCGATTCGCGGACGAAATCCCGCTGAGCGCCTCGAGTGTCGTGATCAGCGACGCCGACGAAGGCGAGCCGCCCGAGGTGTTCAAGCAAAGCGGCGCGCGCTGTTTTGCGCTGCCGTTGAAGAAGACGGCCAAGTCGATCGCCGGCAGCTGGGTCAACATGGTGGCGCTCGGGCTGGCCGGCACGCTGTCGGGCATTCCGACGGAGGCGCTCGAGGCGGCGCTGCGTAGCTCCTGGAAGAAGACGGAAGAGGGGCTGAAAGCCAATCTTGCCGCGCTGCACGCCGGCATCAAAGCGGCTGGCGGCATCGATGGTTTTGCACCGCTCAAGGCAGGCGCGCAAGGCTCGGGCAAGCCCTGGCTGATTACCGGCAATGAAGCGGCGGGCTTCGGCGCGATCAAGGGTGGCGTGCGCTTTGTTGCGGCGTATCCGATCACACCGGCGACCGAGCTTCTCGAATGGATGTCACCCGCACTTACAAAGATCGGTGGCACGCTGCTGCAGGCGGAGGACGAACTCGCATCGGTCAACATGGTCATCGGCGCCTCTTATGGCGGCGTGCCGTCGCTGACCGCCACCGCGGGTCCCGGCCTGGCGCTGATGGCGGAAGCGATCGGCCTGGCGGTCACCGCGGAAGTTCCGATCGTGGTGGTCGACGTGATGCGCGGCGGGCCGTCGACCGGCATACCCGCCAAGACCGAGCAAAGCGACCTGTCGTTTGCCGTCAGCGGACTGCACGGCGACGCGCCGCGACTGGTGCTGGCGGCCACCTCGATTGTCGATTGCCTGGCGACCACGCACTGGGCCGTGCAGCTCGCCGAAGCACTGCAGGCGCCGGCGATCGTCCTGTCGGATCAGTTCATGGGCCAGTCGCGCGCAATCATCGACCCACCGCCGGACGCCGGCGGCGAAGGCCAGCGCCTCACTGTCGGAGCGAATACAGCGGACTACAAGCGCTACCGCAACACCGAATCAGGCGTGTCGCCGATGTCGATTCCGGGAACGCCGGGAGTCCCGTACACCGCGGACGGCCTTGAACATAACGAGAAGGGCACTCCCAGCAGCCAGGCGGCAGACCACCGGCTGCAGCTCGACAAGCGCGAGCGCAAGCTGGCGCTGTACGACTACGGCCCGCGCTGGGCCGATATCGAGGGCGACGGCGATCTGGCGGTGATCACTTTCGGATCGACGACCAATGCCGTGCGCGAAGCCTTGGCGCGCCTGAAGGAGCAGGGGGTGAAGGCGCGGCTCATTGCGCTGCGCCTGCTGGCACCGACTCGGCCGCAACATCTTTCCGCGGCGCTGGCCGGCGTTGCACGCGTGCTGGTCGTCGAACAGAACCACGGCGGGCAGCTTTACCGCTATCTGCGCGCGATGTACGACCTGCCGCGCACTGCGGCCTACCACCGGCCGGGTCCGTTGCCGCTGCGTCCCGGCGAACTCGCCAAGGTGATCGCGGAATGGGCGAACTCCAACGTAACTGAAAAGGTGCCTGCATGAACGATGTCGCGCCGGCGGCGCTGACCGCCGCAAGCTACAAGTCCGACTACAAGCCGATCTGGTGCCCCGGCTGTGGCGACTTCACTGTACTGAGCGCCATCACGAAGGCGTTCGCGATCCTTCAATTGCAGCCGCATCAGGTCGGGGTTGTCTCCGGGATCGGCTGCTCGTCGCGGATTCCGGCCTATACGACGTGCTATGGCTTTCACGGTGTGCACGGACGCGCTTTGGCGGCCGGGACCGGGCTGAAAGTGGCTCGCCCTGATCTCACGGTGCTGGTCGCCGGCGGCGATGGGGACGGCTTTTCGATCGGCGGCAACCACTTCATGCATGCGTGCCGGCGCAATGTCGACCTGACGTACGTCGTGATGGACAACCACGTGTACGGCATGACCAAGGGACAGGCCTCGCCGACGACCGAGCCCGACTGGGACAACAAACTGGCACCGGGCGGCACCGGCATCAGCTCGTATCAACCGCTGGTGATCGCGCTGGCGGCGGGCGCCAGCTTCGTGGCGCGGGCATTTTCGGGCGACCCGAACGGCTGCGCCGAGATCATCGCGCAGGGCATTCGCCATCCGGGCTTCTCGTTCATCCAGGTGCTGAGTCCCTGCGTGACGTTCCGGCCCGAACAGCGCGAGTGGAAGACGATGGTGCGCCCGGCCCCGGTCGAGCCGACGGACGACACCTCGGTCGCCGCACGCCGCATATTGACCGATGATGGATTCAACA
Source organism: Burkholderiaceae bacterium (assembly GCA_036824465.1). Taxonomy (GTDB): domain Bacteria; phylum Pseudomonadota; class Gammaproteobacteria; order Burkholderiales; family Burkholderiaceae_F; genus JAKOQB01. The sequence goes on along the minus strand of DAITAC010000137.1, from coordinate 3,667 downwards.
CCGGCGTGCTCTTTTCCCGCACGCGCACGCCGTATCCGCACTATCGCAGCGGAACGGGGAAACGCACGGTGGCCGATCTCGAAGCGGAGTTTCAACTATGACGAAAGCACAGGAACCCAAAGCGCCGGAGACGATGGAGGAATTCATGGCGTTTGCGCTCGCCATGGAACGCGAGGCCGTGGATCGCTACACCGATTTTGCCGACACGATGGAGACCCACAACAACCGGGAGGTTGCGGCGATGTTCCGGAAAATGGCGGGCTATGAAGCCAAGCACGCCGAGCAGATCATGGCCGAGATGGGGTGGACTGCGACCACTCGCCTGCCGGTTGTGAAGCTGGACTGGCCCGGCTTCGAGGCGCCTGAGACTGTGTCGTTCGATGAAGTGCACTACCTGATGCGCCCCTACCATGCGCTGCAGCTGGCGCTTGCCGCCGAGGAACGCGCCGAGCGCTTTTTCGCTGAGCTGGCACGCATCACGACTTCGGATTCCGTGCGCCGCGCGGCACAGGAAATGCAGGCCGAAGAGGCCGAGCACGCGCAGATGGTGAAGGAGTGGCTGGCCAAGGTACCGGCTCCCGATCGCAACTGGGCGGAAGATCCGGACCCACCCCAGAATCCCGACTGAAGACGCGTTCGATGGACGTCCTGCTTCCCGACGGCTGGGCGCCGCCGATCGGCTATTCAAACGGCATCGCGGTCGATGCCGGACGCATCGTCTTCATCGCCGGCCAGGTGGGCTGGGACGCGCAGCAGAAGTTTCATTCAGAAGAAATCGCGCCCCAGTTCGAACAGGCGCTGAAGAACATTGTCGCGGTGCTCGCCGAAGCGGGCGGACAGCCGCAGCACATCTGCCGCATCACCGCCTACTGCTGCGACAAGCCGGCGTATTTGGCCGCGCGCCGCGATCTTGGCGCGATCTGGCGCAAATACATGGGCAAGCACTTTCCCGCGATGAGCATGATCTTCGTTGCCGATCTGCTCGACAGCCCCGGCAAGATCGAACTCGAAGCGACGGCGGTGGTGCCGAAGTAGAGTCGGCAACAGCTTGCGAGCTGAGATTCGCTGACCTTTGCCGTCCAGCACGCTGTTCGTGGCTGCGCTGGTTGGATCGACCGCGCCATCTGTTGCCAAAAGCCCGGAATGATCAATGTCGCCAAGGGTCACCCGATGTCTGCCCGGCACTAAGAGCTTGTCCGTGAATAGTTCGTACGAATTGTTTACTGACAAGCTCAAAGCACGGACGCACGCGGGGCGCTGACCCGAGGGCTGGCGTCGGACAGCCGCTGACAGCAGGAGACGCTGACGGTACCGCCCGGATCGGGCGAGGACACTGCTTGCGCGAAGGGGCGCCGCGAGCGAGCCGCGGCGCCCCTTCGATTGCGTCGGTCGAGCTGGCGCTCTCGAGCGTCAGCGTCCGGGCGGCCGGTATTCCACCGACTTCTTGCCCGCCTTGTCCATGTCCTCCGGCGCGAGCAGCACCACAGTCTTCACGGTCGCGCCGCCGCCCTGGTTCACGGCGAGCGCCACGGCGGCTGCGGTTACGCTGTCAGGCAAATCGACTATGACGTAGGCGTCGACATCGCCGAATGCGTAATAGAAGCTTTCCAGCTTTCCTCCCATGCCTTCGGTCATTTTTGCGATCGCCGCCCGGCGTCCGGTGCCACCCTCACGGGCGACGCCCTTGGCACCCTCGGCGGTGTAACGTGCTTCGAAAAGATACTTGGCCATATTGGCCTCCCTTTTATGGGCGCAACTCGCAAGGTCAATCCGACCGCGAACCCAACCTCGAGCGCGCGCGCGCAGCTTGCACCCATTTTTTCCGTGTCGAATCCCGGATTCATGCTCGCGGCGCGCACGGTTGCCCGCGAACGCGGCTCTTGCAAAACCAGGAAACCTGCCCGCGACGGGCGACGCGCCGCAACTGAGCACCTGGCGAATCACGCTGCCGCACCGATGTCATCGACCACGGCGTTCATTGGTCGCGCCGCCTGCCTGCTCACCTGGCGCCAGTGCCCGCTGGCGTGCGAGATCTGCCCGGCGCGTTCCCTGCACAGCGACGCGAGAACCGCGGCCCGGCGCCGCGGTGACTTTCAGCGCTATTTGTCGGGCGTGGTCTTCTTCTGGGTTGAGCCGAACGGCACCGTAGGGCCGGTCGGCTTTTTCGACTGCTTGGGTTTCTTTTTTTCCTTGTTGCTTCGAAGCTGACCCTTGGCCATTTGAGCTCTCCCGACACGATGCGCGTCCGTACAGGACCCGGCCACTATCCAACTTTGTGACTGGAAATGCAAACATCCGCCGACCCCGCAGACCGAATTGAGCCGGGCTCGCGCATTCCGGCAAGGGCTGCCTTCGGTTGGACATCTCGAGGGTTGATCGCAGCGGCATGATCGCCGGTGTCCCTCGTACGTGGCATAAGGGAACCCGGGCCGGGGCCTAGGATGGATAGGGGAACGCCAGGTGACGCGATGAAGAGAGCGGCCGGTACGTGGTGGGTGCGTTCGGGACTGCGGTTGCTGGCGGCCGGCCTCGCGATGCTGCTGACCAGCGTCGCGCTGGCCCAGACGCAGAACGCGGCCGCAATCACCGATCTGCGGGGGCGCTACGCCAGCCTGCAGCGCGAGCTCGCACAGAATTCGTTCGGTCGGCCGCTTTACCTTGATTCGACGCAGAACTCAGGCGACCTCAGCGGCGACGTCTATGCCGTCGTCAATCATTCATTCGCCAAGGTGAATGCCGCGCTCGACGAAGCCGAACACTGGTGCGACGTCCTGATCCTGCACCTGAACGTCAAGCTGTGCCGCAGCGCCGGCGATCCTCCGGCAAGCACCCTGGTCGTCTACATCGGCACCAAGCACACGCAACAACTTGCAGCAGCCCAGCGGGTTGATTTCAACTTCCGCGTGGTCGCGGACACGGCGCAGTATCTGCAGATCCTGATGCGCGCCGACACGGGGCCGCTCGGCGTCCGCAACTTCCGGATCATGCTGGAAGCGGTTCCACTGGATGCCGACCGCTCATTCATCCACCTGTCCTACTCGTACAGCTATGGCTTGATCGCGCGCCTGGCGATGCAGACCTATCTCGGCACGGTCGGACGCGACAAAGTCGGCTTCAGCGTGGTCGGTCGCACCACGGAAGGGCGACCCGTCTACGTGGGCGATATGCGCGGCGTGATCGAACGCAACACCATGCGCTACTACCTCGCGATCGATGCCTATGTGGCGACCTTTGACCGGCAGGCGAACGAGCAGTTGGAACGACGCCTGCGCGACTGGTTTGCTGCCACCGAGCAGTACCCCGCGCAGCTCCATGAGCTCAGCGAACGCGAATACCTCGACATGAAGCGCGCGGAGGTAAGCCGCCAGCGCACGACCGGAGCGCGTCCCAAGACGGGCTGAGGAGCTGGTTCTGGCCGCAGGCTGGCCGCGCCGCGTGACACGAGGAACGCCTGAAAGGGCCCGGACTGGTTGACCGCCGAGACGGCGAAACTGATGCCGAGAGGGATGTTCAACAGCGGGGCTCGGTTACCTTTTCGTCGCGGCTCCGAGGCGGTTCATCGTTGCACATGCCGCCCGCGGGCGGACTCACGTCCGCGAACTTCCGCGCAGCAGCAGCGCCGTCGGGATGAACGTCAGCCACGGCGTCAGATAGAAGATCGTGAGGT
>DAITAC010000053.1:0-28733 GCA_036824465.1 Burkholderiaceae bacterium | reverse complement strand
GTCAACATCATGCGCGGCTGCTTTGGCGGCTGCACGTTCTGCTCGATCACCGAGCACGAAGGCCGCATCATCCAAAGTCGCTCGGAGGATTCGGTGATCCGCGAGATCGAAGCGATCCGCGACAACGTCAAGGGATTCACCGGCGTCATCTCCGACCTCGGCGGCCCGACGGCCAACATGTACCGCATCGCCTGCAAGTCGCGTGAGATCGAAGCTGCATGCCGCAAGCCGAGCTGTGTGTACCCCGGCATCTGCCCCAACCTGAACACCGATCACTCCTCGCTGATCCATCTGTACCGACGCGCACGCGCGGTGCCGGGCGTGAAGAAGATCCTGATCGGCTCCGGCGTGCGCTATGACCTGGCCAACGAATCACCCGCATATGTGCGCGAGCTGGCGACGCATCACGTCGGCGGGTACCTGAAGATCGCGCCCGAGCACACCGAGGAAGGGCCGCTCGCGAAAATGATGAAGCCCGGCATCGGCGCCTACGACCGCTTCAAGCAGTTGTTTGACCAGGCGAGCGCCGCGGCCGGCAAGGAGCAATACCTGGTCCCGTACTTCATCGCCGCGCATCCGGGCACGACCGACGAAGATATGCTCAATCTCGCGCTGTGGCTGAAGAAGAACGGTTTTCGTGCGGACCAGGTGCAGACGTTCTATCCGTCACCGATGGCCACCGCGACCGCGATGTACCACTCCGGCCGTAACCCGCTGCACAAGATCACGCGCGACAGCGAGCGCGTGGACATCGTGCGCGGCGAGCGCCGCCGCCGGCTGCACAAGGCGTTCTTGCGCTACCACGACCCCAACAACTGGCCGTTGTTGCGCGATGCATTGAGAGCGATGGGCCGCGCCGACCTGATTGGCAACGGCAAGCGGCACCTGGTGCCTATCTGGCAACCCGCCACCGACGGCAGCTACCAAAGCGCGCGGCGCAAGAACTCCACGCCGAGAGGTGCGCGTACTTCGACGGTGACGCGCGGGCGGATGCTGACGCAGCACACCGGTCTGCCGCCGCGCGAAAGCTGGCATGCGCCGGCGAAGGCGGGCGCGAGGAAGCCGCGGTAGGTCGCCGATGGACAAACGCTTTCAAGGGTTCGAGCGAGACCTGCGACCCTGCAACTGAGGCCGTTCGTTGTCCAACAATCATCGGCGTGACCGTCGGCCTGATTTGCTGGTCATTCATCAAAGAATGAATACGTGATGCCCGGCTGGTAACCCTCAGCTTGCATGGATTCGAGCAATGCGAGTATTCCGGTAAACAGGACGGCGGGACCCGGTTATTCTGCAAAAGCACGCTGACAAACCACTTTGGGCACGCGTCGAGCGTTAAGGGAGACATGGATGAAGCCACCAATCATCGCGTTGCTGCTCCTTGGCCTTTGTTGGGGACAGGTGTTGGCCGCAACCGAGGCAGGTGAAACGAAAGCTCAAATCTGCCTGGCGTGCCACCAGCCCCAGCATCGGTTGGCCGCAATGCCGTTGTTGGAGGGACAACCTGCGGAATACCTTTACGTTCAAATTAAAGCGTACAAAGAACGACGGCGCGCGGATGGAACAAGTGGCATGCAGGCTTCCGCTGCGAACCTATCGGATCGCGACATGCGCGACATTTCCTCGTACTTTGCGGCGAGAATGGCGCCGAGTGTCGCCTATCAGGTTGATCCGGCCAAGGCCACCGTGGGGCAGAAGAAGGCCAAAGAGTTGGGTTGCGGCAACTGTCACCTTAACGACCGCAACGCGAAGACCGAGGTGCCCCGATTGGCGGGCCAAGCGCTTGGCTATTCAATGGCGCAGCTGGAAGCATTCGCTGCGGGTAAACGAACGCACGGCATTGGCTCCAAGGCGGCACCCGCCATGTATCTCAATAGCACTGACATCGAAGATCTCGCCAACCACTTTGCGCAAGTGCCATGATGCCGCCCAACCCTGCTCAATCAGGCCAATGAAGGAGGAGAAATGAAAGTGATACTTCGTGCGTTCTCGGTGGTGCTGCTGCTTGCGCTGAGCATCGGCGCACGCGCCGCGAACGACACGCCGCTCGCCATGGAGGAGTTCATGGTGCCGGCGAGCGACCCGGGTATCAGTCTGTATGTGCGCAACAAGCACCCGCAGGGGGTGACGCAGTTCCCCGGCGACAAGATCCTGCTCTACGTGCACGGCTCGACCTACCCTTCCGAGACGGCGTTCGACCTGAAGCTGAACGGCCTGTCCTGGATGGACTACATCGCGCAACATGGCTACGACGTGTACCTGGTGGACCTGCGCGGCTACGGCAAGTCCACGCGCCCGCCGGAGATGGACAAGCCGACCACTGACAACGAGCCGATCGTGCGCACCGAGACCGCTGTCAAGGACGTGGGCGCGGCGGTGGATTTCATCCTCAAGCGCCGGGGCGCCTCGAAGATCAACCTGCTCGGCTGGTCGTGGGGCACCACCATCATGGGCTGGTACACCGCGCAGAACAACGACAAGGTCAACCGGCTGGTGCTCTACGCGCCGCAGTGGATCCGCAATACCGCTGCGCTCACAGACTCGGGCGGCAAGCTCGGCGCGTACCGCACAGTGTCGCGCGACGCGGCCAAAGGCCGCTGGCTCACCGGTGTGCCGGAAAACAAGAAGGCGGATCTGATCCCGCCGGGCTGGTTCGAGGCATGGGCGGACGCCACGTTTGCGACCGACCCGGTGGGTTCGAAGCAGACGCCGCCGGTGCTGCGCGCACCCAACGGAACGTTGCAGGACACGCGCGAGTTCTGGGGTGCGGGGAAGGCACTGTACGACCCGGCCGGGATTCGCGTGCCCACCTTCCTCGCGCACGCCGAGTGGGATGCCGACCTGCCCAGTTACATGCTGCACGCCTACTTCGCCAAACTGACGAACGTGCCCTACAAGCGTTATGTCGAGATCGGCGAAGGCACGCACACGGTCATCATGGAGAAGAACCGCATGCAGTTGTTTCAGGCGGTTCAGCAGTTCCTCGATGAAAGGCTCACACCCAACCAGTGACTCCTCACCGCAGGCGGGCGGCCCAACAGAGGTAGAGGGAACTGGAACGGAGAGCGGGACGAATTTCGCTGTGAATCCGGACCTGTCTCCTGCCGCCATCGTTCAACGCCAGGTCGATACCTACAATCGGCGTGACCTGGATGCGTTCGTGGCGACGTACAGCGATCGCGTTCAGATTTTTCGCATGCCGTCGAGCGAGCCGGCAATTTCCGGCAAGGAGCAACTGACGGCGTTCTACGCCACGCAGCGCTTCAACCTGCCGCACCTGCATGCGGAGATCGTCAGCCGCATGGTTATGGGCAACAAGGTGATCGACCATGAGCGAATCACCGGGTTGCAGGCGGAGCCGGTTGAGGCAGTGGCGGTGTACGAGGTGGCGGACGGGCTGATTCAGCGGGTCTGGTTCTTCTACCCGCAGTGACGCCGCAGGCCCGCGCTGCGGCCGATTCGGATCGTGCGAAACGCCGCGCTCACTCTCCCGCTCCCCCGGATCACGTCCGAGCTCGCACCCGGAGCCGGGCGCTTGCAGGCGCCCGTCGCTCCGGCGGCGCGAAGCGTTCGCTTCGCGAAATCCCGCCTCCGCCCCGCCGATACGGGAGAGGGGAATTCGCCGTGCTACTGACTGCGCACCATCTGCACGATCTGGTTGATGTCGACCGTGCGCGCCTTCTGCTCGATCTGCGGCATGTACTGCGCCTGCAGCGAGCGGGCCTCGCCGAGCATGTCGTTGAACGCGTCCTTCAGCATCTGCGTCGTCATCGTGCGACCGCCGGCGTAGTAGCGCTTGGCCACCTGCCCGAGCGCGTAGGTGGTCGCGAACGAGAACGCAATGCCGGTTGCGCCGCGCGCCAGCCCGCCAATCATTCCGCCCGCAATCTGACCGAACAGGCCGCCGATCAATTTGCGGCCGATGTTTTCCAGGTACTGGCCGGTGAGGCCCACACCCATCGCGGCGAGCAGGTCCTTGATGTGACCGCGGTCGAGCTCGAAGCCGTGCGCTTTGCCAACGCGGTACACCATCTTCATCTGCAGCGGAATGATCGCCATCGATGCCATCGACTGCGGCAGCAGCTCCAGCGCGCCGTTGAGGATCGAATAGTTCAGGATCATCTTGTCGAGTTCGGTCCCGGACACGGCCGGCTGGCTGGCGACAACGGGTCCGGGCAGCGCAGACGGCTCTGCCGGCGCATGGCTCGCAAGCGGCGTTGTCACCAGCGCATCGATCGTGGCTGCGGCGCCAGCGATCTGCGGCTGCGTCAGGCCAAGCGCGTTGCCGAGCTCGGTCAGGAAACGGGTTTCCGCGTCATTGCGCAGTTTGTCGGCGTCGCACACACCGACGGCCAACTCGAACGCGAGCTGTTTCGACTCCGGCGTCGTCAACTGCGCCGCCGCGCCGGCGAGCGTGGCCCGCTTGAGCAGCACGTCCTGGTAAAGCGCAGCGGCATTGATTTCGCCGCCGGCCAGCGATTCCATCACGCGGCGCACTTCTTCGCGCTCAGCGTCGGTGTTGTTGCCGTCAGCAAACGCGGCCAGCAAAACGATCGTCAGAATGGCCTGCTTCTCAGTTGGATTCATCACATTCCTCGCACGGATAATTCAGTTTCATGAAGCATCGCAGATTGCGGTCGACTCGGCACATCTCAAGGCAGGAGAACCCGACTTTTGCCCCGCTTGACGTCCATCAAACGGCGGCGGATCGCCCGCGGCGAGACTGATTTGCTGAGGAATCGCCAGTGACGTCGCAGCTCGCCCGCTTTTTCGAGTTTTCAGAAGATGCTCCGCCGCTCGGCGCACCCACCGAGCGGTTGCAGCACCGCCTGCGCTGGATTGTGCTCGGCCTGCTGATGCTGTGCATTCCCGCCTTCTACCTGATGCTGGCCGGGCGCCAGGACTGGCAATGGCTGCTCGGCGAGGTGCTGTACGGGATCGTTGCCGTCGGCCTGGCCGGTTACCTGCTGGTGGTCTGGCGCAGCGTCAATGACCGTCGCGCGTTCTTTCGCCGTTACTGGCTGGATGGTCTGATCGCGCTGGGCGCGGTTGCATCGATCGGCGGACACCCGGCGCACTGGAGTGTCTCCGAATGGGTGCTGCGCCTGTCGTTCAGCGCCATGATCGCCGGCCGGCTCGCGTTGCCGCTGCTGTCTCCCTTCGCGCCGGTTCGACTGGTGTGGGTCATCGTGGTCGGCGGCATCATGCTGGCGCTGGCTGGCGCCGGTTTCTATTGGCTGGAGCCGACCGTGAACTCCTATGCCGACGGCCTGTGGCTCGCGTTCACGTCCGGCGCGACGGTGGGATACGGCGATATCGTGCCAACCACGCCGGAATCGCGCGTGTTTGCGGTGTTCATGGTGCTGATCGGGTTCGGCATCCTGTCGGTCACAACCGCGGCGTTTGCGGCGCTGTTCGTCGGCGAGGAGGAGAAGCGCTTCGAACGCGAACTGCATCAGGACATTCGGGCATTGCGGCGCGAGGTCGGCGCGTTGCGGCGCGAACTGCACGCGCTGCGGGACGAAGAGCGGCAGGCGCGAGCACAATCGCCACCAGCCAAACCGGGCGGATGATCAAAACGATGGAAACCCAGACCACCTCGTCGTTCGAGCGCGTCTTAGCCGCTTACCCGTCGCTCACGGGGTTGCCCCCGTCGCTGCGCGACGAGGTCGAACACAACCTGAACGTGATGCGCGTGCCGGCGGGCACGCCGATGTTTCGGGAACTGGACTCCTGCAACGCCTTTCCGATCATCCTGTCGGGACGCGTGCGCATCGCGCGCAGGATGGAGAATGGCCGCGAACTGATGCTCTACGACGTCGAACCCGGCGAAAGCTGCGTGCTGTCGACAAGCTGTCTGCTCGGCAACGCGCGCTACAACGCGCACGCGGAGTGCGAGACCGATGTCGAGATCGCCACCCTGCCGCGCGCGGTGTTCGACCGGCTGGTGACAGAACACCGGCCGTTTCGTGAGGAAGTGTTCCATTCGTTCGGCGACCGCCTGGTGCGACTGGTCGAGCTGGTCGAATCGATCGGGTTCCAGCGGCTTGATCAGCGCCTTGCGGCGTCTTTGCTTGGCACGGGACATCGACTGACCGTTTCGCACGAGCAACTGGCACACAAGCTGGCGGTGTCGCGCGAATCGATCAGCCGCATGCTCAAGCAGTTCGAAGATCACGGCTGGGTGAAACTCCGTCGCGGCGCGATCGAAATCCTGAACCCGCGCGAACTGCGCAACATCGCCAAAGGCCACACGGCCGCGACCTCAACGTCGGGTGATCAAGATCACTGAGGTCGCAGCACCTGCTCCGTACAGTCCCTGCAGCGGCCCGAATCAGGGCATAGATGGGAAACTCAAACGGAGGTCGATATGAAACTGAACGTAGGCGGGGCAGACCGCGCACTTCGGATCATTGCGGGCGTGGTGCTGATTGCGTTGACGTTGATGAACTTGATCGGGCCGTGGGGCTGGATCGGCATCCTCCTACTGGCCACCGGGTTGTTCCGTTTCTGCCCGGCCTATTCGCTGCTCGGAATGAACACCTGCCCGATGAATCCCGCCGACGCGAAATAACCCCGCCGTCAGCCGATGATGTCGGTCCGGCGCCGCCATCATCGCCACCTGCGTTGACCTCGCGCGCGATTGCCGCCGCGCCGCTGCCGTACACTGAACGCGTGATGAAGCGCGAGTGAGCCGGAGGCGACAAATGAAGATCCTGATCCCGGTCGATGGCAGCAAGTTCAGCAAGGCGGCGGTCGACTTTGTCGCTTCGCGCGCAACGCTGATCGGCAAGGATCCGGCGGTCGAGCTGCTGAATGTCCAGGCACCCGTGCCCGCGCGCGCCGTCAGCGCGGTGGGCAAGTCGACCGTCAAGTCGTACCACGACGAAGAGTCGGCGCGCGCGTTGAAGCCATCGATCGCCGCGCTTGCCAAGGCGGGCATGGCGGCGATGAGCGGTTACGTGATCGGCCACGCGGCCGAAGAGATTGCACGCCGCGCCGACAAGGACAACGTCGATCTGATCGTGATGGGATCGCACGGCCACGGCGCGCTGGTGCAGCTGATGCTCGGCTCGGTGACGAACGCAGTGCTCGCGCACACGACCAAGCCGCTGCTGGTGGTGCGCGACCGCCGGGCGCCCAAAGGCGATTCGCTGCGCGCGGGCATTGCAGTGGACGGCAGCAAATACGGCCGCGCGGCAGTGAAGTATGTGCTGAAGCATCGCGACCTCTTCGGCACCGATCCGACCTTCACCTTGATCCACGTGGTACCGGATTTCGCCGGCGCAGTGATGCCCGACATGGCCGGTCTTGCGCTGCCGGCCTATTCAGACGAAGAGATCAAGGCACTGCAGCACAAGGCCTTCGAGACCGCGGTCGCGCCGCTGCGCAAGCTCTTCGAAAAGGAGGGCGTGAAATTCGAAGAGGTGTGTTTTGCGGGCGCGGCGGCCGAGGAGATCGCGGCTTTCGCGAAGAAGAGCAAGCTCGACGTGCTGGTGCTGGGTTCGCACGGTCACGGTGCATTCAAGAGCGCCGTGCTTGGATCGGTCGCGACACGGGTCGCGCACATCTGCGGCACACCGCTGTTGCTGGTGCGCGAAGCCTGACGGCCCACCAGCGGGCAACTCTGCAGTTCCTTTCCGGTGCGGATTCCGCGTGCAGCGTGATAGTCTCGCGCGCCGACGGCGCGCACACGCCGCCCAGCCCGCAAGGAGACCGACATGCACTCACTCACCACGCGCCTGCTGCTGGCCGCGATGGCAGCGCTGACGCTGCCGCTCACGTCTTCAGCACAGACATATCCAGCCAAGCCGATCCGGCTGATTGTTCCCTTCCCGCCGGGCGGAACGACCGACATCGTCGGTCGCATCGTTGCCGACGAACTTGGCCGCCAACTCGGCCAGCCGATCGTGGTGGAAAACCGCGGTGGTGGCGGTGGCGCAATCGGTGCGACCGAGGTTGCCAAGGCTGCACCGGACGGCTACACGCTGGGCGTGGCAACCGTGTCGACGATGGCGGTCAACCCGGCATGCAACCCGAAGCTGTCGTACAAGTCGCCCGAGGATTTTTCGATGGTCACCAATCTGGCCGCCGTCCCGAACGTGATTGTGGTGAATCCGGGCAAGGTGCCACAGACCAACATGGCTGACTTCGTGAAGTTCCTGAAGGCCAATCCGGGCAAGCTGTCATACGCCTCCTCGGGAACCTGCGGCATCGGCCACATGATGGGTGAACTCTTCAAGGTCACGAGCGGAACCTTCCTGGTCCACATTCCGTATCGCGGCGCCGGCCCTGCGCTGAACGACGTGCTTGCCGGCCAGGTCGAGGTGCTGATGGACAACATCCCCTCGTCGCTGCCGCACATCCAGTCGGGCAAGCTGCGGGCGCTCGCGGTCGCGGCGCCGAAACGTCTCGATGTGCTGCCCAACGTGCCGACGCTGGCCGAACTGAAGATGGCGCCGGTCAACGATCAGGTCTGGTACGGCCTGATCGCGCCGGCGAAGACGCCCGATGCAATCATCAAGCGCCTGAACGAAGCGGCGGTCAAAGCGCTGGCATCCCCCGATGTGCGCGAGAAACTGGGCAAGCAAGGGGCCGCACCGGTCGGCAATACGCCCGACCAGTTCCGCGCGCAGATCATCGCCGAACGCGACAAGATGATCGACCTGGTCAAGCGCCAGGGAATCAAGCTGGAACAGTGATCCGGTGCGCGTGATCCGTGAACCGTCGCACCACGGATCTTGGATCACGTGATCACAAATGACGCACGATCCATCGAGTCACGCCGCAACCGCCTCCGCCTCGATGGCAATCACATTCGCCGCCGCCGCGATCACCGCGGCGATGCGGCCGACGTCGCGCAGCTGATCGACGCTCATACCCGCCTGCTTCAGCAGCGCATAGTGCGACTGCACGCAGTGGTGGCATTTACCGACGATGCTGGCAGCAAGCGCGTACAGCTCGAACAGCCGCTTGTCCACGCCGCCATGGGTCGCATACGCCTGCATCCGCAGTTGCGCCGGACGCGCTTTCAGTTCCGCGTCGCCGCTCATCTCGACATACGGATACCAGACGTTGTTCATGCCCATCAGTGCGGCCGCGGTCAGCGCGGCGTTGGCTTCGACATCGGTGACGGCGCCGCTGGTACGGATGATCGACACGATGCGTGTGTTCTTTGCCGCATACGCGGCCGCAAGCGCGGCACCGACCGCTTCATTCGGCGGCAGTGTCGAACGCGCGATCGTGCCGTCCAGGTTCAACCGCACGTCCTTGGCGTAATCGGGGATCAGCGCCTTGATCTCGTTGATGAAGTCCATCATTCCTTCCTTCACGCGACGCCGGAGGCGGCGCATGCATGCGTTGGGGGTTACGAAGGGGGCAGCGCCCCCTTCCCTATGCTTGCTTTCAATTCAGCGTAACGGCAGCAGGTGCCGGCTTCAGCGTCGACGAGCCGACCGCGCGATTGCACGGGCACAGCTCGTCGGTCTGCAGGCCATCGAGGATCCGTAACGTCTCGTCAGGGCTGCGGCCGACGTTCAGGTTGTTGACCGACACGTGCTGGATCACGTTGTCCGGATCGACGATGAAGGTCGCGCGCAGCGGCACGCCCGCGTTGACATCGCGCACGCCGAGCATGTCAATCAGCGATCCGGTCACATCGGCGAACATCCAGTGATTCAGGCGATCGAGATCCTTGTGATCGCGGCGCCAGCCGAGCTTGACGAACTCGTTATCGGCGCTGCCAGCGAGCAGCACGGCATCGCGCTCTTCGAAATCCTTTGCGAGTTTCGCGAATCCGGTGATCTCGGTCGGGCAGACGAACGTGAAGTCCTTCGGATAGAAATAGATCACCTTCCATTTGCCGGGAAAAGACTGGCCGGTGATGTCCTCGAATGCGGACACGCCATCTTCCTCGTGGTGATTGAAGCCCGGTTTCACCCCGGTCACGCGGAACGCATCGAGCTTCTGGCCTACGGTTTTCATCATCTACTCCTGTCGGGTTTGTTTGAGGGCGTCGATTCATTGACAGGACGAACTATGGCAGCGGCACCTGCGGCTTTCCAATTGAATGTTTCAAAGCCGGCGATAGGCAACGGCTTGCGCGGCCGGGTTTGCGACAATGCAACCGCGCCTCGAATGAAAACAACTTCGCCGCTCACCGCATCGCCCGTTCTCGCGTGGTACTTCGTCACCGTCTGGGGCTCGGGATACCTCGCCTCCAAGGTCGGCCTGCAGTACGCGCCGCCGTTCACTTTCCTGACGCTCCGTTTCGCGGTTGGTGTCGTGGCGTTGCTGCCCCTGCTCATTTGGTGGCATCGGCGCGAGCCCCTGCGTTTCCCTGCCACGTCGAAAGAGTGGAGGCACGTGATCGTGGCCGGCGTGCTGATGCACGCGGCGAATCTCGGCGCCAGCCATTACTCCCAGTATCTCGGCATGTCGGCCGGCGTGACGGCACTTGTTCTGGCAACGCAACCGCTGGTGACCGCATGCATCGCCGCCTCCTTCATGCACGAGCGGCTGAAACCGTTTCAGTGGGTCGGCGTGCTGCTGGGCCTGGTGGGCGTGGCGTTCGTGGTCTGGCACAAGATCGACGTGCGTGCGATCTCATGGGGCGCGGCCATCGCGGTGCTGATCGCGCTGGCGTCGATCACCGCCGGCACGCTGTATCAGCGCGTGTTCTGCCCGACCGTCGATCTGCGAGCTGCTTCAATCGTGCAGTTCCTAGCATCGCTCGCACTGCTTGCGCCGCTGGCATGGGCGGTGGAAGGTTTTGAAGTGCGCTGGAGCTGGGCGCTGCTTGGCGCGATCGCGTTCCTCGTGATCCTGGCGTCGATCTTCGCGGTGAATGCGCTGCATACGCTGATGCGGCGTGGCGAGGCCACGCGCGTAACGTCATTGCTTTACCTGACTCCCATCATGGCCGTGATTCTCGAATGGCTGATGTTCGGCGTGGTGCCCTCGGCACTCACGGTCGCCGGCATCATCGTCACCTGCGCTGGCGTCGCCTTGGTGGCGTGGAATCCGGCGCGGAGTCGCGCATGACCCTGCCGCGGATCATCGCGTTTGCGATCTTTGCTCATATCGCGTTCGTGTCGACGCGGATGGCAGGCTCGCTGTACGCGCTGGCGAACAATGCGTCCACGTTCACCGTCGGCGTTCTGATGGCGCTTTTCGCCCTGGTGCCAATGCTGATCGCCGTGCACGCCGGCCGGTGGCTCGACGCGGTCGGCGCGCGCCGACCACTGTTGATCGGCATGTTGATGATTCTCGGCGGCGCGTCGCTGCCGGCCGCTTTTCCGTATTCCGTTGCCGACATCGCTCCCCTTCTGGTCGCCGCATCGCTGATCGGAACCGGAATGATGCTGGTGCAACTGACGACGCAGAACCTGGTTGGCGAGCGCGCCGATCCGGCAAATCGTGCCGCAGCGTTTTCGTGGCTCGCGCTCGGCGCGTCCGTTTCCGGACTCACGGGCCCCGTGGTCACCGGACTCCTGATCGACAGCGTCGGGCATCGCCTGACGTTCGCAGCTTTTGCCGTCGTGATGCTGGCCGCGCTCGCTTTCCTGCTGCTGCAATGGCCGCAGTTGCCGACTCGTCACGGCGCGCCATCGGGGGTTGAACCACCGCCGATGTTTGACCTGTTTCGCTACCGTGGCATGCGCCGCATCCTGTTGCTGACCGCGCTTCTGTCGTCCGCGTGGGACCTGCAGACGTTCATGATCCCGGTGCACGGCACGCGAGTGGGACTGACTGCTTCGGAGATCGGACTGGTGCTTGGCAGCTTTGCGGTGGCGACTTTCGTGATCCGGCTGGCGATGCACCGGCTGTCACGCTCGTTCAACGAGTGGCGGATACTGACCTTCACGTTCTTCACCGCATGCTTGGCGTTCGCACTGATGCCTTGGTTCGATGCGTTCTGGCCGCTGGCGGCATGCACGTTTCTGCTCGGGCTTGGCCTGGGTGCGGCGCAACCCAACGTGATGTCGCTGCTGCACAGCGGCTCGCCCGCCGGTCGTATCGGTGAAGCGCTGGGATTGCGCACGACGATCATGAACAGCAGCCACGTCGTGCTGCCGCTCATCTTCGGCGCGGTCGGCAGCGTGGTCGGCGCGGGCGCGGTGTTCGGCGTGATGGCGGCCCTGCTTGGAGCCGGCGGCGCGGCGGCCCTGCGCGTGCAGCGCGAGCCATGATGCTCATGCCGCCGCCAAGGCAGACTCCGGCGCAGATGCGCGCGACGCTCGACGCCGCGCTTGCAGACTGGAACGGGCGCGATCCGCTGTGGATATTCGGTTACGGCTCGCTGATCTGGAATCCGGAGCTGGATTTCGATTGCCGCGCCCCGGCGCGCGTCTTTGGCTATCACCGCCGACTGTGCTTGCGCTCCGTGCGCAATCGCGGCACGCCGGACTGTCCGGGCCTGGTCGCGGGGCTGGATCGCGGCGGCTCTTGCTGCGGCGTGGTCTACCGTGTGCGGGCTGCAGCGGTGCAGGCGCAGTTCGAGCGCCTGTGGGAGCGCGAGATGTTCATGGGTTCGTACCGCCCGAGCTGGCTCTCGTGCCGCCGGCTCGATCGGCCACAAACGGTGATTGCGATGGCATTCGTGGTCCGACGCGACGCGTTCAACTACTGCGGCAAGCTGCCAGACCACGAAATGCTGACTGCCCTGCGGCGGGCGTGCGGAACGTATGGGACCAGCCTTGAGTATCTGCAGCGCATCGTGCACAGTCTGCGCGATGCCGGACTGCGCGATCCGCATCTCGAGCGGCTGGCGCGTCGCGCCGAGCGCGCCGGGTAGCCGCAGCACCTCGCCCTAACATTGACAAATGTCAATTGCCGACCTTCGCAAGGAATACGCGCGGGAAGCGCTCGACGAAGCGCATACCGACGCCGATCCATTCAAGCAGTTCGCCCGCTGGTGGGACGAGGCGACGAATTCGCAACTGCCCGAACCCAATGCGATGACCCTGGCGACCGCCGATCCGAGCGGGCGCCCCTCCGCGCGCACCGTGCTGCTCAAGGGTTTCGACGACAACGGGTTCGTTTTCTTCACGAATTACGAGAGCCGCAAAGGCACCGAGCTCGCGGCCAATCCGCGCGCGAGCCTGCTCTTCTTCTGGCCCGAGCTCGAGCGCCAGGTCCGGATCGACGGCGACGTGACGCGGGTGGATGCCACTGAATCGGACGAATACTTTCGCACCCGGCCACTGGCAAGCCGCATCGGCGCCTGGGCGTCCCCGCAGAGCCGGGTCATTTCAGGACGTGGCTGGCTGATGGCGCGCGCGGCCGAAATGGGCGTGCGGCACGGCCTGAATCCGGAGCGCCCGCCGCATTGGGGTGGATATCGCGTTCGCCCCTCGGCGATCGAGTTCTGGCAGGGTCGACCGTCCCGATTACATGATCGGCTGCTGTACACCCGCACCGGCGACTCCTGGCAGCGCGAGCGGCTCGCGCCTTAGGCGTTTTGTCGACCTCGACCTAATCTGTTCACGCTAGGCCGCCGCTGTCGAATTTTCACCGCCCGACGGGCGGCTGGCGTGGGTAGAATGGGCGCAATGCCTTTGCTGGTACCGCCGCTGGTCGAAGGCAACTCTTGCAGGACGGTAGATCATGAGCACCGAGCCGATTTCGATCCTGATTGTTGAAGACGAACCCGAGTTTCGTCGCCGCTTCACGCAGATCATCGAAAATGAACCGTCGATGCGCCTGGTGGGTGTGGCGTCGAACAAGCGCGATGCGCAATCGTTGATCGACCGCGAAGAGTTTGACGTGCTGCTGATCGACCTGGGGCTACCCGACGGCAACGGCACCGACCTGATCCGCACCGTCAGCCAGCGCCGGCCCGACACCGACATCATGGTCGTCACCGTATTCGGCGACGAGCAGCACGTGGTCAGCGCGATCGAGGCCGGTGCAACCGGATACATCCTCAAGGATTCCACCGCGGCCGACGTGATCTCCTGCATCAAGCTGCTGCGCGCGGGCGGCTCTCCCGTGAGCCCGGTCGTTGCACGCAGCGTGCTGCGCGCGATCCGTAACCGGATGGGCGGCACATCATCGACGCGTTCACCGACCGCACCCGAGAACAATCCCCTGTCGGCGCGCGAGACCGAGATTCTGCAACTGCTCGCCAAGGGCATGAGCTTTAACGAGATCGGCGAGATCCTGGGAATTTCGCCGCACACCGTGACCGCGCACATCAAGAAGATCTACCGCAAGCTGGCAGTTCACTCGCGCGGGGAGGCGGTGTACGAAGCCACGCAAATGGGACTGCTGCGCGGTTGATCTCGACGGTGCGAACCTTCCGTGATATGACGGCCGCCCTCATGGCGGCCGTTTTTCTTGCCGCCACCTTTGTCACGCTCGCGGCGCGCGCGGAGCCCCTGACATCGGTCGATTGGGTGCAGACCGCACCGGGCGCGGCGCCGGCGCCCAACGCGCAATGGCTATCAGTCGATCTACCGCGACGGTGGACCGCGGGAGAGGAGTCAGCGCTGCAGGGCGTTGCGTTGCGGCTGCGCTTCAGGTTGAGTGCACAACCAACCGAAGCGTGGGCGCTGCTGCTGTCGCACGCGCCCAACGGCGGCCGCGTCAGCGTCAATGACCGCGTGATCGGCGAGATCCGCATGGCGGACGAGACCACCGACGTACGCTGGCGCCGGCCGCACCTACTTGCTATTGATCCGACCGTCCTGGTGTCGGGTGACAACGTCATCGTAATTCAGACCACCTATCGCGGCGGCGTGCATGCGCTGGCCGGGGTGGAAGTCGGACCGCTACCCGCACTGTCGGCGCGCTACGAGCGTCAGTTCTTTCTGTCGTCGACGTTGCCGTGGATCGGCGGCACGCTGGCGGCGCTGCTTGCGCTCATCTTCGGCGTGCTCTGGCTGCGGCGGCGCGAGACCACGCTCGGACTGCTGACACTGGCTGCGCTGCTGTGGGTCGCGCGCAGTCTGTTCTTCGTCATCGAAACCGTGCCGCTTGACGCACGCTTGTGGATGCAGACGATTTTCTACGGCTCGACCGGCATCTTTGCCGCCGTGATGACCACCGCCCTGCTGCGCCTGGCCGGTCGCGAAGTTCGGCGCGATTTCTGGCTGCCGCTCGCCTACGGCCTGCTCGGTCCCGTTCTCCTGATCGCAACCAATCAATACGCCGCGCCTTACCTGGATCAATGGTGGCTGCCGGGCCTGATCATCATCGCCGGTACGGCGCTTTTCTATGCGGTGCTGTCGCGTGTGCGCAAGCACGAGCGGTTGCAGATCGTCGTGGTCGGCGCGATCGCAATCACCATCGGCGCGGCGATTCACGACTACGCTGTTGTTGCCGGTTGGCTGCCGCAGGCGAACTCGCTGGCGCTGCACTGGGCCGGACCGCTGCTGCTGGTGGCGCTGGCGGCCCCGCTGGTGGACCGCTTCATGCGCGTGCTGAGCGACGCCGAACTCGCGCGCAGCGACCTCGAAACACGCGTGCGCGAACGCGAGCAGATGCTCAAGCGCAATTATGAGAGGCTGCGCGACAGCGAGCGGGTGCAGGCCACCGCTGCCGAGCGCCAGCGCATCATGCAGGACATGCACGACGGCCTCGGCTCGCAACTGCTGTCATCGCTGATGCTGGTGGAGCGCGGAGCGCTGACCCAGCCCCAGGTTGCGCAGATCCTGCGCGAGTCCATCGACGACATGCGGCTGGCGATCGACGCCCTTGCGCAAGGCAACACCGACCTGCTGGCCTCGCTCGGGAACCTGCGTTACCGCATGGAGCCGCGCTTCCGCGCCTCCGGAATCGAGCTGACGTGGGATGCGCGGGGGCTCCCGGAAGAACTGAACATCAACCCCGACGCGGTGCTGCCGATCCTGCGCATCGTGCAGGAGGCGCTGACGAACGCGCTGAAGCACAGCCATGCGCGCGCCGTGTCGGTCGTGATGACGGTCGACCCGGCCGACGACGGCCCGTGGCTGCAGGTGCGCGTGACCGACAACGGCCGCGGCATCTCCGGCGAACGTGTCGGCGGGCGGGGCCTCCTGAACATGCGCAGTCGCGCCGGCAAGATCGGCGCGCAACTGAAGCTTGAAAGCGTGCCCGGCGCCGGCACGCGCGTGAAGCTGACTTATCGCCTGGAGCCGTATCACAGCGGCGTGACGCGCGGCCAGACGCAACTCGGCATGAACACCGAGGCGATCATCGAACGCTTTCGTCAGATCTGATCTGGACTCCCCTTCCCGCGCGATCGCGCAGCCGTGGCACTGCTTTTGCTTGCCATTGCGACTAGGCTGATTGCGGAAGGAAAGGGCACCATGTCGAAACATCGACGCACGCTTCTGGTTCGATTGGCACTCGTTGAGTCGCTCGTCACCGCCGTAGGTGTCGCCTTGCTCCTGTTTCTTGACCTGGCCGTCGACCCCGATGCGTTGAGCGCTGCTGCAGGATTCGCCCGGTTCTGAGACACTGGCGCGATGAACTCGCGCCGCGGCCTCGATTTCAGCAGCGATTTCTTTGACGACGACGACAAGCCGGCGCCGCATGGCGGCGAGGTCACTCCGGCAACTTTCACTGAAGAACTGATACGGCTCGGTCATCGGCTCCCGGCCGGCGTGTACCTCGGCACATCGTCCTGGAGCTTCCCCGGCTGGCAGGGCATCGTGTACGGCGGCGCGTTCACCGAGGGACAACTCGCGCGCAACGGACTCGCCGCGTATGCGCAGCACCCACTGCTGCGCACGGTCAGCATCGATCGGAGTTTCTATCAGCCACTTAGCACGGACGAATACGCGCGTTACGCAAAGCAGGTGCCGGAGCACTTCCGCTTTGTCGTCAAGGCACCAGCCCTTGTCACCGACACGGTGGTCCGCGGCGCAGACGGAGTAGCGGATGCACCAAACCCGCGCTTTCTCGATGCCGAGCTTGCCCGCAACCAGTTTGTGAACCCGGCCATCGCCGGACTGGGCGCCAAGTCCGGACCACTGGTGTTTCAACTGACGCCGTTGCCGCGTCAATTGCTGCGGTCCGCCGACGAACTGCACGCGATCGTCGAACGCATCGGCACGTTCATTGCAGGCTTGCCGAAGGAGATCAACGGCGTCGCGCCGATCTACGCGATCGAACCGCGCAACGCAGAACTGCTGACGCCGCGTCTGGTCCGCACGCTGCGCGAGGTTGGCGCGCGGTTATGCGTGAGCATCCACGCGCGAATGCCCGAGGCCAATCGACAGAGCACCGCGCTGCGCGTCATGGACGCGATCCCCGACGAAGGCGATGAGTGGCGCATGAAAGGGCCGCTGGTCGTGCGCTGGAACCTCCACGCCGGCTTCAGGTACGACGAAGCGAAGAACCGCTACGCGCCGTTCGACCGGCTGCTCGACGCCGACATCCTCACGCGCGGCACGCTTGCGCACCTGATCCACGTTGCAATTCGCAGTGGGCAACCGGCATTCGTGATTGCAAACAACAAGGCCGAAGGCAGCGCGCCGCTCAGTTGCGTCGAGTTGGCGAAGGCGGTCGTCGCGCGCTGAGCCACTCTTAATTAAGCGGTCAGTTTGCGCCGCTTCGCCGCAAACGTCCGGCGAAACTTCTCGACCTTCGGCGCCACTACGAACATGCAGTAGCCCTGCGCGGTGTTGTGCCGGAAGTACTCCTGGTGATAGGTCTCGGCACGGAAGTAATCGCCGGCCGGAACCACTTGGGTCACGATCTCCTTGCCGTAGCTCGGCTCCGCTTCGGCGATGATGATCTGCGCCATCCGCTTCTGCTCATCGGAGTGATAGAAGATCGCCGAGCGGTACTGCGAACCGACATCATCGCCCTGGCGATTCAGCGTGGTGGGGTCGTGAATCACGAAGAAGACCTCGAGAATTTCGCGGTAGCTGATCCGCGCCGGGTCGAACTCGATCCGAACCACCTCGGCGTGCCCCGTGTCGCCTTCGCAAACGGCACGATAGCTCGGATTCGCCACCTGGCCGCCGGTGTAACCCGACTCGACGTCGACCACGCCTTCAAGCTCCTCGAAGACCGCCTCGAGGCACCAGAAGCAGCCACCGCCCAGCGTTGCGAATTCGTTGCCATGGCGCGGCTGTTGGCCGAGGGGGTTGCGGATGGACATGGATTTCTCCGTTTTAGTGTCGGAGTTGCTTGGTCGCGCAGGATGCACCAAGCTTACGTTGTCTACATCAGGTCAGCCAGCAACGCGCCTGCGATCTGCAGTGCGACTGAGGCAGCGATCAGCGTGATGGCGATGAACTCCGCCACCTCCCCGTGCGGCACGCCCAGCAGCCGCTGTGCGCCGTGTCCCCAGCGAAAGCAACTGACGAAGAACGCCAGCAGCATCAGCAGCACCGCAGGCATGAAGAACATCAGTGCGCCGACGACATAGATCGGCATCATCCCGATCACGGCCACTGCCAGCGCGGCGTGCGGCCGCCGCGGCTGGCCGAAAAGCGGCGCGACCAGCGTGAACGCGAGCGCGAGCAGCAGCGGCCCCCCAATCATGGTGAACAGAGTGGCGCGCAAGGGATCGATGCGATCGACAAACGCCGGCACGAAGCCGAGGTCGAAATTCCACGCCGTCGTCAGCCACCGCGTGCCGGCGTACACCGCGACGGCGGACACGGTCGCGCCGGCGACCATCGTAAGCAGCAGCCGCGCCAGGCTGGCGCGCGGTGCGGAGGCGATTTCGACTTCCGTTGCAGTGAGTCGCGCCTCTGGTGACAGAAGTGATTCGACGACACTCACAGGACGGCCGGCTTGTCCGACAACTCGTTGGGATTGATCTCGCCCGGCGCGAGCGGAAAGTGCTGCGTCAACAGCGCGCCGATCGCCTCAACTCCAGCGATCACGCCGGCCTCGAACGCATTGCGGCGGAAGTGCTCGCGCACCGTGTTGCAGATCGCCTCCCATTCGTGGCGCGGAACATGCCGCGCAATGCCGCGGTCGGCCACGATCTCGATCGCGTGGTCGGCCAGACCCACGTACAGCAGCACACCATTGTTGGCCTCCGTGTCCCACACGCGCAACTTGGAAAACACCATCGTTGCGCGCTGGCGTGCAGGCGCATTGCGCCGCAGGTAGCTCCACGGCAACGACGCCTCGACCGCGAAGCGGATCTCGCCTGCATGCTTTGTCTCCGTCTGCGCGATCACAGCGCGAATGCGATCGAGTGACTCAGGCGGCAGTGCGCGATGCACGCGGTGCGGCGTGGTGAACCAGTGCCTGATCCAGCGTGAGATGTCCATCACCAGTCTCCGCCGGCGCCGCCGCCGCCAAAGTCGCCGCCGCCTCCCGACGACCAGCCCCCGCCACCGCCACCGCCGGAGGACCACCCGCCGCCACCACCGCTCCAACCACCAGGCGTGAAACCGCCGCCGCGGCGCCCGCCGAGCACGCGTCCTGCGCCTGATGCGCCGCCGAGCAACGAAAGCATCAGCACCGCGACCCCTGCCACCGCGCCAAGCGCAAGCGACGACAACATCCAGCCGGCCGCCGCGCCGGCTCCACCGCCCGCAAGCAACGCGCCGGGCCTGCCGAAGATGCGGCGCAGGATCGCGCCGACCACCAGACCCACCATGATGAACGGCACCAGCAACCCGAGCGCACCCTCGCCCGCATCAATCTTGCGCTCCGACACGCCGATCGGCGCCGGCAACCCCTCGCCTTCGATCAGCTTGAAGATCGAATCGAGTCCGGCGGACAGTCCGCCGGCGAAATCGTTGTCCTTGAAGCGCGGCGCAATCGACTCACGGATCACGCGCTTGGCGGCGAG
This sequence comes from Burkholderiaceae bacterium, assembly GCA_036824465.1. GTDB lineage: Bacteria > Pseudomonadota > Gammaproteobacteria > Burkholderiales > Burkholderiaceae_F > JAKOQB01. The sequence continues at coordinate 8,986 of DAITAC010000053.1, read as the reverse complement.
ATCGGGAATCGCACCCTCGAGCGTTTTCGCCACCGCGATCCAGATCTTGCGATCATCCTTTGCGACGACGATCAGCAGCCCGTCGCCCACACCCGCGCGACCGATCTTCCAGGCATCGCCGATGCGCTGCGCATAATCCGAGATCGGTTCCGGCTGCGTGCTCGCGACCATCACGATCGCAATCTGCGAGCCGTGCGCGGTTTCGAACGCCGCGAGCTTGTTCTCCAGCGCCTGTTTGTTACTGCTCGACAGTGCGCCGGTCTGATCGGTCACGCGCGCCAGTGGCGGGACCGCAAGCAAACCATCAGGCTGGCGCGCGGCCTGTGCTGCCGCGCCTGCCGCAACGGCGACAAACAACAGCGCGGTCAGCGCGCGCAGCCACCGAGTCATGTGAGGTGACAGTCGGTTACTTCTTCTGCCCGCCGAAATCCACCGTCGGCGGCTTGCTGATCGCGGCTTCGTTCTCCACCGCGAACTGCGCCTTTTCCTTGTAGCCGAACACCATCGCCGTCAGGTTGACCGGGAACTGGCGCACCAACACGTTGTAGTCCAGCGTCGACTTGATGTAGCGATTACGCGCCACGGTGATGCGGTTCTCGGTGCCTTCGAGCTGCGTGCGCAAGTCCTGGAAGCCGGCGTTGGTCTTGAGATCGGGATACCGCTCGACCACCACCATCAGCCGCGACAACGCGCTCGACAGCTCGCCTTGCGCCTGCTGGAACTTCTGCAATGCCGCCGGATCGTTGACCAGTTCGGGCGTGGCCTGGATCGAAGTCGCCTTCGCGCGCGCCTCGATGACTCGGGTCAGCGTCTCCTGTTCGAAGTTCGCTTCGCCCTTGACCGTGTTGACGATGTTGGGGATCAGGTCGGCACGCCGCTGATATTGCGACAGCACTTCGGACCAGGCGGCCTTCACCGCTTCGTCCTTCGACTGGATGTCGTTGTAACCGCAGCCCGCAAGCAGCGATACCAGGGTGATGGCCACCAAAGCGCGCCAGGAACGCATGATTTCTCCTCTTCTTGCTCGTTTGTTGAGTAGAGCGGCGCGAATTTGGGCGCCGAAGTCCGCGATTTCAATACCGTGATTCGATTTCATGCCCGACCAAGGCGAGCCGCCAGCGCATCCTGATAGTGCATCCAGGCGCCACCGGCCAGAGCGGTGCGCCCAGACAGTTCCAACTGAATAAGCAGCGCCCGCAGGCGACGCGCGGACGGTGAACTCTCATCGGTCGCGATTTCACTACGTTCGATCGCGGCGATCAGCTGATTGACCTCTGTTAGATGACCGATCTCCGGTGGTACGAAACCGGCGTTCCTCAGGATGCGGTTGGCCACGCGCAGTTCCTCCGGAACCATCGGATCATTTTCCAGATTGAGCGGTCTTCCCACGCCGGGCAGGTCGTCGAACTCACCGCGCGCGATCGCTTCCGCAATCTTGCGCTCTACGATGGCGGCCAGCCCCGAGGCAGCGGTCAGCAGCATGCGAGGATGTTAGCCCACCTCCGTAGAATCGCACGATGCAAGCCAAAACCCACTCGTCCGAGGCGTTTCGCCGGGCGCTGTCGCAGTTCGTTACCGGGATCACGGTCGTCACGACGCGCACGTCGGCCGGTGAACCGGTCGGCATCACGGTGAACTCGTTCAACTCCGTGTCGCTGGAGCCACCGCTCATACTGTGGAGCCTTGCGCTCAGCGCAACGGCCTTCGATGCATTTCGCCGCTGTGACCGCTACCTGGTCAACGTGCTGGCGGCCAGCCAGCTCGATCTTGCCACGCGCTTCGCGGCGCGCACCAAGGACAAGTTCGCGTCTGCGCGCTGGACGCCGACCGATAGCGGCATGCCGCGCCTGGACGGCTGCATTGCGTGGTTCGAATGCGCCAATCGGAGCCAGTACGAGGAAGGCGACCATGTCATCCTGGTCGGCCGTGTCGAGAGCTTCGAGACCGCGCCCGGCACGCCACTGATCTTCCACGACAGCCGCTACGTCACCGATCTATTCGAGGCGCCGCTGCCGCCCGCATTGCGGCGGCGCTCTTAGTGGCCGAGCGCATGGCGAGGTGAATGCCACCCACGATCATCGCCAGCGCGACCGCGTGATACAGGTGCGGCGCCTCACCCAGCAGCAGCGTCGACAACGCGGCCGCAAACAGCGGCGTCAGGTTCGCGAAATAGACCGGTATGACCGCACCGACGCGCTTGATACCCTGATCCCAGCAGTAGTAGGCAACGATCGACGGAAGCAGTGCGATGTAAAGCAGCACCACGACCACGGTCGCGCTCCAGTGAATCGGTGCGGCTCCCAGCAGCGATTCTGCCGCGGCCAGCGGCGCGATCGCCAGCAGACCGAACATCATCTGCATCACGAGAAGTGGTGCGAATGGCAGATCCGGCCGGTGCTTGCGCAACAGCCACGTATAGAGGGTCCAGGTGAGATTGGCGGCCAGCATCATCAGATCGCCCGGGACGAACGCCAGGCGCAGCAGGTTGGCCGGATCGCCGCGCGTCAGCACGACCAGTACACCGAGCACTGACAGCCCGGCGCCGAGCCACTGCGCAGCGCGCGTGCGTTCGCTGAAGAACAGCGCGCCGACGGCAAGAATGAAAACCGGCGTTGACGACGCGATCAGCGTGACATTGAGCGCCGTCGAGGTCTGCACCGCGAGGTACTGGAACGTGTTGTAGCCACCAATACCGAGCACGCCGAGCAGCGCGATCGCTTTCCATTCCGCCAGCAGTGCGTCCGCATGCTCTCGCAGCGCGCTCCACGCAAAGGGCAGCAGCATGGCCAGCGCAATCACCCAGCGCAACAGCGAAAGCGCCAGTGGCGGAACCTCGCCCACCAGCAGCCGCGCAAACACGGCGTTGCCGGCCCAGAAGAGCGGCGGCAACGTGAGCAGCAGCGAAGTGCGGCGATCGATCACGCGCGCGCACCGAGCAGCCGTTGCGGATTGATCGCCGCCACCTCGACCCCCTCCGCTTCGATATCCGCCGGCAGCGGCCGCTCGAGCAGCAGTGCCGCTGCCGCGCGCGCGAGTGCCGGGCCCATCTGCAAGCCATAGCCGCCCTGCCCGGCCATCCAGAAGAACCCGGGCGCGCGCGGGTCGAAACCGACCACCGGCGAACGATCCGGCGCGAAGGTGCGCAGTCCGGCCCACTTGCGAATCACACGCTTCACCGACTGCGCCGTCGCCCGTTCGAAGTGATCGACCGCGAGCGCTACGTCGAGTTCTTCCGGCTGCGCATCGCACGGCGGCGACGGTGTCTCGTCCGCCGGGCACAGCAGCAGCCGGCCGGCATCGGGCTTGAAGTAGAACGTTTCGGCGATCTCGATCGTCGCCGGCCAGCGCGTGACGTCGATGCCGGCCGGTGCATCGACGATCAATGCCGTGCGCCGCAGCGGCCGCATACCAACCGGTGCGAGACCCGCCATCTGCGCGATCTCATCGACCCAGGCGCCGCCGGCGTTGACCACGATCGGCGCCCGCAGTTGTCGAATCCCCGCATCGACGTGCCAGCCGCCGGCGTCGCCTTCAAGCGCGCACACGCAGGCGCTGGTCACGGTATCGCCGCCGCGCGCTTTCAAGGCGCGCAGATAGCCCATGTGCAAGGCGTTCGCATCGATGTCCTTCGAGGTTTCGTCGAGCAGCGCGTACACGCAGGCGGCGCGCCGCATGATCGGTATCCAGGCGATGACCTCATCGACCGTCAGCGCCTTCAGGATGCGTGCAAGCTCGGGCTCGGCCAACATCTGGCGCGCTTCCTCCGTGCGTTCGGCCGCGCCGATGAAGAGCATGCCGCGCGCGATCAGGAGCGGCACATCGGTGAACCCGGTGGGCGGCGCGTCATAGAACGCCCGGCTGGCGCGCGTCAGCGCGCGCACGACTGGATTGCCGTAGGACGGCGCGTACATCGCCGCCGAGCGTCCGGTCGTGTGATAGCCCGGATGCGTCTCACGCTCGAGGAGTATCACGCGCCGGTGCGCCGCGAGCTCATAGGCGATCGATGCGCCGGCAATGCCGGCGCCGATCACGACAACATCGGCGTTCAAGGTTCGATCCGTCACGCGCGAAGATTACCGAAGCCAATGGGCCAACTGAGAATCTCCGCCGGCTGGCAATTCCGAGACGGGTTCGAGCGGCCTGCGACTGTCGATTCGAAAGCGAAAGGTGAGCGCGCGCGCCGAGTGCACGAAGTGCGCCGCGTCTATTAGCCGGCGCATTTGCGGAAGCGCAGCGCTAAAGCAATCGGCGGCAGCGGAGCGCAAGGGTCTCTATTTTGTGAGCCCCGTCGTCCGCGTGTCGCTGACGCGTGCGATGCCTCAAAGCGGCAAGCCATCTAGCACCACGCAGCCCGGCCGGGCGCAGTGGCGGGCCGCCGAGAAAGGTCATGCTGCAATCGTGGTGGTGAACGACGGCTTTACGCTTTGATCACCAGCCGGAACCGACCCCTATGCGCAGATCACAACTATGCGCAGGTGGTCCGGCGAAGATGGCGGTTTTCCAGGCGTGGTGCGGCTCGTGGCTGGGTAGCCCAACGCAGATCTCGACATAGTTTCAGCTGCCAGGTGCACTGGTGGTCCCGCTTCTGGAGGCCACCATGGATACCGTTCGCCGTTCTTGCAGCACCGACATCGACTTGCTCGCCAACGGGCCAATCGGGCCGTACGCTGATGAGTTCAAGCACTTTCTGACCGAGCGCAGGTACGCGTCGAGCACGTCCGCCAAGTACTTGGCTGGCATCACGCATTTCGCGTGGTGGGCACAAGGCCGGCGTCTGCGGCTCAACCAGATCGACGAAGGGTCGATCGGCGAGTTCCTCGATGATCACCTCCCGAACTGCAACTGCGCTGGACCGGCGCGCCACGATCGGGGCGACCACAGCGCGGCACTGGGACACCTGCTGATCGTGCTTCGCTCGCAAGGAGCCATTGCGCCGCCGCCGATCGGCACAACGCCGGTGGATGAGGAACTCCGCCGCTACGACGAGTACATGGCCGGCGTACGTGGCCTGGCGCCCAAGACCCGGGACATGGCGCTGCGCATCGTCGGGCGGCTGCTGACCGCTCGTTTCGGCTGCAGCGCCATCGACATCGCTGCGATCAAGCCCGAGCACGTTCGCCGCTTCTTCGCCCAGCAAGCCAAGTTCTACCGCAAGCCGGCCAGCGCCGGATCGGTGGTGGCCTCGCTGCGCGGTTACTTCCGCTACCGCGCCTCGCTCGGCGATCTCGTTCACGGACTGATCGGAGCGGTGTCCTACCCGGCCAACTGGTCGCTGTCCTCGCTGCCGAAGACGTTGACGGCTGACGAAGTCGAGCAGTTGGTCGCATCGCTTGGCCAGTCCGGGCGCTCGATGCGACGCGCCGACGCCATCGTGCGCTGCGCCCTCGACCTCGGCCTTCGCAGCGGAGAGGTGGCACGGCTCAGTCTGAACGACATCGACTGGCGCGCCGGCACGATCACGCTGCGCCGTACCAAGGGCCGCCGCGAGGACGTTTTGCCGCTGCCGGCTGCCACCGGTGAGGCCATCGCCGCATACCTGAAGCACGAGCGCCCCAAGACCAGTAACCGCGCCGTCTTCGTTCGCCACATCGCGCCACGCGACGAACCCGTCGGCCCCGATCTCGTGCGCAAGACGATTCGCCAGGCCTATGAGCGTGCCGGGCTGCCCTACACGCGCTCGCACCTGCTGCGTCACACGATGGCCAACCGGCTGCTGGCCGGCGGCTCGTCACTGAAGGAGGTCGCCGACGTGCTGCGCCATCGCTCGCTGAACACCACGATGATTTACGCCAAGCTCGACAGCCGCAAGCTGGCCGTGGTGGCGTTGCCGTGGCCGGGGAGCGCAGCATGAGCGCGACCACCTCCCTGCAAGCGCGCGTCGAGCGGTATCTGGCCGATCGTCGCCGGTTGGGATTCTCCGTCCGCAACGATGCATACAACTTGCGCAGCTTCGCGCGCCACGTTCGCGCGGTTGGCCACCGCGGGCCATTGACGGTAGAGCTCATGGCCGACTGGGCGCGACGCGACCGCCATGCCAGCACTGACCCGCATACCTGGGCACGGCGGCTGAAGAAGCTGCGCACGTTCATGCGCTGGCTGCAACAGTTCGAGCCGCGCACCGAGGTGCCCGATGACACGATCTTCGGACGGCTGCCAGAGCGACAGGCGCCGCACATCTACAGCGAGCAGGAGATCGTCGACCTGCTGGCCGGGGCGCGACGGCTCGGGCCTGCGCCCGGGCTGCGCGGCACCGTCTTCGAGACGCTGTTCGGCCTGATCGCTGCTACGGGTCTGCGCATCGGCGAGGCGCTTGCGCTGCGCAACCTGGATGTCGACCTCAAGGCCGGAATGCTGAGCATCCACCAGACCAAGTTCGGCAAGTCGCGCCAGGTGCCCATGCATGCCAGCACGGTGGACGCCCTGCGGCGGTATCGCTGGATGCGCGACCTGGCGGGCGGGCCTGCCGCGGAGGATGCCGCGTTCTTCATCGGTACCCGAGGTCGACTGCGCGGACTGCCACTGGGCGACCGCCAGGTCCATCGCGTCTTTGGTGAACTGCGCCGGCAACTGGGCTGGCGCAACCGTGGCACGCACCATGCCCCGCGGATCCACGATCTTCGGCACACCTTCGTGGTGAGACGCATCGCGCAGTGGCAGGCGCAAGGCGTGGACATCGATCAAGCCATGCTGTCGCTGTCGACCTACGTCGGTCACGCGATGGTGACCAACACCTACTGGTACCTCTCGGCCGTTCCGGAGTTGATGGCGACAGCCGCCGGTCGCTTCGCGTCGTTCATGTCGCAGGCGGAGGCGCCAGATGCGTAGGACCGCCGCATCGAGGCCACCGTCGTTCGCGGCGCTGGTCCAGCAGTTCTTCACCGAGTACCTGGTCGCACAACGCGCGGTCAGCCCGCGCACAGTGGCCTGCTACCGCGACGCGCTGATGTTGTTCCTGGACTTCGCCAGCCGCAAGCTGGGCTCAGCGCCGACGGCCATGCACCTTGCCGACATCCAGCCCGCTCTGATCCTGGCATTCCTCGATCACCTGGAGCGCGGTCGCAAGAACGCGGTTCGCAGCCGCAACCTGAGGCTCACCGCGTTGCGCGCGTTCCTGAAGTTCGCCGCTCGTCGTGACGTGGCCTCGCTGCACGATATCGAGCGGGCGCTGGCGGTACCGATGAAGCGGTTCGAGCGGCCGATGCTGGGCTTCCTTAACCGGGCGGAGATCGCGGCGGTGCTCGGGCAGCCGGGCGCGAGTTGGGCCTCGCAGCGCGATCATCTGCTGCTGGCCATGCTCTACAACACAGGCGCTCGCGTCTCCGAGATCATCGGCGTGCGCGTGGTCGATGTCATCCTGGATGGCGGCGCCTGCGTGCACCTGCACGGCAAGGGGCGCAAGCTGCGATCCATACCGCTGTGGGACAGCACGGTCGTGGAAATCCGGTCCTGGTTGCGGCTGAACCCGCTGCTGCGGGGCGAGGCAGCCTTGCTGCCCAACCGTGATGGGCAGGCGATGCACAGGTCCAACGTCGCCCAACGTCTGCAGCTGGCTGTGAGACGGGCCGCCGCAGAGGAGCCAAGCCTCCTGAAGAAGCGCGTCTCGCCCCACACCCTGCGACACTATTTACCCTTCCTGACTATGTCTTGCGATGGGCCAGGCGCGTCTGCGGATACGAGGGCAATGTGCTGATCGCGTCGTGCTGCAGACGTGCGGTGACCCGACATAGTTTTTTGGACGCTACAGACTGTTGAGGAAGTCCAGAAGCTGGTCACTGGGTTGATATCGTCCAGGTCTGCCGTGCAGTGGTGTCGTTTTTGCGAGCGCCTGTTCTTTCATGGCGAGTGATGCGTCGAGATAGATCTGTGTCGTTTCAACGCTTTCATGCCCAAGCCACAATGCGATCACGGAACGGTCGACGCCCGACTGTAGAAGGTCCATGGCCATGGTGTGTTCCGGGAGCTCACCGTGCATTCAGCGTTGCCGACATCGTTGACTAAATTGACAACAGCATCAAACGTTGGCATCCTTGTCAACAATGAAGGCCAGACTGATCACGCGCTTCAAAGACGTGACACCAGAAGGTGGGGTGATCGAACTGGTGGTGTGGCGCGTGCCAGAGCCCATTCCACCGAGCAGTCACGGGTTCAAGTATCGGGCCGCCTACTCGATGGACGGCGTGCGGGTGGTCGGTTTTGACAACGAACGCGGCAAGGGCGACCACTGCCACATCGCGGGAATCGAGCGACCGTACATCTTCACCTCGGTCGACCAATTGATCGAGGACTTCATTGCTGCCGTCGACGCGGCGAGGAGCAAGACATGACGAAGCGAACGTTGATGATTACGATGACTGCCGACTGGCGCAGTGCGCTGCGCGCTGCGGGCAAACGTGCCACCGCACGCAGCTATCAGGGCGAGGTACTCAATTTCGAGAGTGCGGGAAGCTTCTTCGGCAAGCTCACTGAGCGTCGCTGGGTTCTGATGCATGCGCTGCAAGGTCAGGGACCGATGTCGGTACGGGAGCTGGCGCGCCGGGTGGCGCGCGACGTGCGACGCGTCCATGATGATGTGGAAGTGCTGGCCGAGTTGGGTCTCGTTGAGCGTACCGACAGCGGCGGAGTCGTGTGCCCTTTCGACGCTGTGCACATCGATATGCGGTTGACGGCCCCGCAACCGCTGGCTGCATGAGCTGCGTCGGAAGACATGACTTAAGCCAAGGCGCTTTGCGGCGAGCACTTCGGACCCGACGATTCAAGCATAGGAGCTGAAACCGCCGTTTGAAGGTCCGCTTCAGAGTGGCGAAACTTGCGGCTCAGATGTTGCGTCTGAATCGAATGCGACGCTTCGATCCCTTGAAGAACTGAGGCCCAAGCAGCTTTTTGCGTCGGCCTGTGTTTCGAGTTCCCGATGGTCCGCTTGCAGGATTCCATCAGTGCAAGCGCAAAGTTGAGCGATGACCGCTCAACCTTGTGACCGGTCATTCCC
>DAITAC010000052.1:0-28735 GCA_036824465.1 Burkholderiaceae bacterium | reverse complement strand
AACGTTTCTTCGCCAGCGCCAACTATCCCTAGTTGAGATCTATGCGTAGGGGTCGATTCCGAGCGTTCGCCCTAGCGCTAAACGCCTGCATTGCGCAACCCGCAACAGCAGCGATCTCGGCATCCTGGGACTTCAGACCTTTGACCGCCGTGAAGGTCGGCTTTGCGACGATCGGTCGGCTCCGTTGACTTGTCCATCAATGCGAGAAGGCGTCGGGCCGATGTTGACCAATAAGTCCGTGCTCAATCCGCCCGCGCGCCGCTCTCCTTCACGATCTTGCCGAGCCGCGGCACATCTGCCTTGACCAGCGCCGCGAGTTCCTGCGGCGACATGCCGCTCGGATCGAGGCCGAGATCGGTCAGGCGCTTCTGGATCTCCGGCGTCTTGAGGATCCGCGCGATCTCGGTGTACAGCCGCTCGACGATCGGCGCCGGCGTGCCTGCGGGTGCGAAAACCGCCTGCCACGAGCTCAGTTCGTAACCGACAAGCCCGGACTCGGCCATCGTCGGCACATCGGGCGCGACCGACGAGCGCACGGCCGTTGTAACCGCCAGCGCGCGCAGCTTGCCCGCCTTCACATGCGGAATCGCGGTGGCGATGTTGTCGACCGCCACCAGCAGGTTGCCGCCCAGCAGGTCCGGCATCATCTGGCCGCTGCCGCGATACGGAACGTGCTGCATCTTCACGCCCGCCATCGTCTTGAAGAGCTCGCCGGAGATGTGCTGCGACGTGCCGTTGCCGGCCGAGCCGAACGAATACTTCTCCGGGTTGGCCTTCAGCAACTGGATGAACTCAGCCAGGTTCTTTACCGGCACGCTCGGGTGCACGAGCAGAACGTTGGGTTGTGTCGCATACAGCGTGATCGGCGCGAAGCTCGTGACCGGGTCATAGCTCAACTTGTCGTACAGCGTGGCGTTGATCGCGTGCGAGCTGATCGTGCCGCCGCCGATCGTGTAGCCGTCGGGCGCGGCGCGCGCGAGTTCGGCCGCGCCGATCGAGCCGCCCTGGCCCGCCTTGTTCTCGACCACGATCGGCTGCCCGAGCACCACGGCAAGCTTCTCGCCGATCATGCGCGCGAGGATGTCGGTAGTGCCGCCGGGCGCGAAAGGAACGATGTAGCGGATTGGCTTGGTCGGCCAGTTCGCTGCGGTCTGCGCCACGCTCGGAAACGCGGCCATCACGAGCGCGGCGCAGACCAGACCCTGAATGATGTTGCGGCGATGGATGATCATGTCTGTCCCCTCGTTCGTCGTTAGGATCGCACCTGGGAAGGCGAACGATAAACGCGAAACGAGGCATTGCCCATGATCCAGCACCACACGATCGATCTCGCCCGTTTGCACACCGCAATCCGCCACGTGGTGCGCGGCTTCGGCAGCAGCGAACAGGAAGTCGAGGCTGTGGCCGACAACCTGATCGAAGCCAACCTGACCGGACACGACTCACACGGCATCGGCATGCTGCCGCGTTACGTCGACGCGTATCGGGAAGGCGGCCTGCGGCCGAACGCGCATGTGCAGGTCGTGCTCGATGCCGGCTCGATTCTGCGTCTCGATGGCGGCGCCGGTTTTGGCCAGGTGATCGGCCGCGAGGCGATGGCGCTCGGCATCGCGCGCGCGAGAGAGACGGGCAGCGCCATCGTGGCGCTGGGCAATTCGCATCACCTGGGACGCATCGGCGCGTGGGCCGAACAGGCCGCCGAGGCCGGAATGGTGTCGATGCACTTCGTCAACGTCATCTCGCGCTGCATCGTCGCACCGTATGCCGGCAGCGATGCGCGCTTCGGCACCAATCCTTTCTGCGCCGGCATTCCACTGACTGGCAGCGAGCCGGTGATTCTCGACTTCGCCACCAGCGTGCTCGCGCAGGGAAAGATGCGCGTTGCCTTCAACAAGGGCGAGCAGGTGGCGCCCGACTGCCTGCTCGACGACCACGGCCGGCCGACGCAGGAGCCCCGCTATGCGGTCAACCCGCCGTTCGGGGCGATCCTGGCGTTCGGGCTGCACAAGGGATCCGGGCTGGCGGTGATGTGCGAACTGCTCGGCGGCGCGCTGGCGGCCGGCATGACGCAGCACTCCAACGATGTCACGCAGCGGCGCGTGCTCAACGGCATGTTGTCGGTACTGATCAACCCGGCAGCGCTGGGGGATCGCGCACTGTTCGAGCGCGAGACACTCGAATTCATCGACTGGGTCAAGGCCTCGCCGCCGCGCGAAGGTTTCGATCGCGTCCGCATCGCCGGCGAGCCTGAACGCGAAGCGCGCGCTCAGCGCACGGCACACGGCGTGCCAGTTGACACGACGACGTGGGACGAGATCCTGGAGGCCGCCACCAAGTTAGGCGTCGACCCGGACCTGGTGCACGGGGCGGCAGGCCTGCGTCGCTAGCGCCGTCTCAGATTGACGAGCGCGATTCCTGACCCCACTGCCACCGCCGCAAGCACGAACTTCGTCGACAGCGATTCGCCTAACAGCAGCACGCCGAACGCCACGCCAAACATCGGCGCGAGGAAGGAGAACACTGACAGCCGTGCCGCGAGGTATTTGGTCAGCAGCCAGAACCAGGCGAGATAGCTGGCAAAGGCGACGACAACACTCTGGAACACCAGGCTGGCAATTACGAAACCGTCGATACGCACCACACCCGGCTCGCCGATCGCCGGCGAAGCAATCGACAAGGCAACTGCGGACACCGCGAGTTGATAGAACAGCGTCTTTTCCGCGCGCGCCGGCGCCAGCCGCGTGGTGCGGATCAGCACCGTGGTGGCCGCCCACAGGAATGCCCCGGCAACGCCGCACAGGTCGCCAAGCACCGTATTGCGCGCGGGCGTGGAGAATCCATCGGCGAACGCGAGCACGAGCCCTGCGAACGCGAGCAGTACGCCCGCCCACTGCACACCGGTCAATCGCTCGCCGGGCACGAGCCACGCAAGCCCAAGCGCGGTCAAGATCGGCGCCAGATACACGAACACCACCATGCGCGACGCGGCGGTGTGAGTGAGCCCGATGTAGATCATGAAGAACTCGGCAGCGAACAGCAGGCCGGCCACCGTTCCAGCGGCAAGCGTGCCGTCACGGTTGAAGAGCGGAATCGAGCGCGCCCGCGCCCACGCAAGCAGCAGCACCGTGGCGACGACCGAGCGGATCGCCGCCTGTGCCACCGGCGACACACCCGCGAGCGCGAGCTTGATCGCGACCTGCTGCAGACCCCACAGCATCGTCAGCACCACCATCACGGCGATTGCGGTGGTGTCGAGGGGTTTGCGTTCCATGAGATTTTGCATGGCTCCGGCCGGCATCATTTCATAGAATCGCGGCCACTCCCGCCCATTGAATTCTGATGAGTCCCGATCTCAAACCGGGTATCAAAGGCCAGTTCCGCTACACGGTGCCCAGCGACAAGACGGTGCCGCACCTGTATCGCGAGTTCGCTGAGGTCCAGGACATGCCGGAGGTCTTCGCCAAGGGATTCCTGGTCGGACTGATGGAGGGCGCCTGCCAGCTTGCGATCAAGCCGTATCTGGACTGGCCGCGTGAACAAAGCGTCGGCACACATGTGAATTTCTCGCATCTCGCCGCGACGCCACCGGGACTGACGGTGACGGTGGATTGCGAAGTGATCGCGGTCGAGGGGCGCAAGGTGACCTTCAAGGCCGCCGCGCACGATGGTCATGATCTGATCTCCGAGGGCACACACGAACGCGTCATCATCGACGCGGCAAAGTTCCGCGATCGGCTGCATCGGAAGAGGGGAGCCGGCGCGCACTGAACCGCGCTACGATCTCGCGCTCCTGTCGATCCAGGCAGTGGTGCGCGGCCGGCCATGAGCTACATCCTCGACGAAAAAGACGCGGCGTCCATCTCCGGTCCATCCGCGTCGATCGCGGTGGCATCGCGCGACGCGAACAACGTGCCGTCGCTGTTCAAGGTGAGCGGATGTCGCGTAAGCAGCGATCGCAAGCGTGTCACGCTGTACGTCGATCAGCAGCTTGCAGCCGCCGTTGTGCGCGACCTGCGCGCCGGCGGTCCCATTGCCGCGGTGTTCTCGGTACCGGCAACGCACCTGACGATCCAGCTCAAGGGAGAGCGTGCCGACATTGGACCGGTGACGCCCGCCGACCGCGAGTACGCGCGCGAGTACTTCGACAACATCGTCGCGCACATCGCCGCGCTCGATTACCCGGAAGACGGCGTGAAGTGCTACTACCACTTCGCACCCGAGCAGCTGGTTGCGATCTCCTTCACTCCCACCGAGGCGTTTGAACAGACGCCAGGTCCCGGCGCCGGCGCCAAGCTGCAACGATGAGCACGACGCTCGCCATTCCGCTCGAGTCGATCCGCACCTGCCTCGAGGGGCTGATCCCGTCGCTGCTTGCCAGTTGCAGCGCGAGCGGCACGCCGAACGTGACCTACGTTTCGCAGGTCCATTACGTGGACAGCGACCACGTCGCACTGACGTTCCAGTTCTTCAACAAGACGCGCGAAAACATTCTTGCGAATCCGTTCGTCACCGTCTTCGTCGGTGACACGACCTTCGGTACGCGCTACGTGCTGCGTCTGAAGTACCTGCGCACCGAGGAAAGCGGGCCGACGTTCGAGAGCATGAAAGCTCGCCTCGCCGGTATTGCGTCGCACTCGGGCATGGCCGGCGTGTTCAAGCTGCGCGGTGCCGACATTTATCGTGTGCTCGCCATCGAGCAGGTCCCGGGTCCGCGCCTCTCGCCTCAACCGCGCCGCTATCAGCCGATGTCGGCGGTGCGCCAGATCGCCCAACGCATTGCCGCTGCGTGCGACCTGCGGGCGCTCCTCGATGACGCCTTGCTCGCATTGCAGGAGCACATGGACATTCGCCATGCCAAGGTGCTGATGCTTGAAGCGTGCCGGACGCGCCCGGCGCGCCTATACACGGTGGCCACGCGCGGCTATGAGGCATCCGGTGTCGGCTCCGAAATTCCGCTTGGCCACGGCGTGATCGGTGTGGCGGCCGAGCAGCGGGTGCCGATCCGCATCATGCATGCCACCGCCGAGTACACCTACAGCCGCGCGGCGCGCGAGCAATGGATCGCGAGCGGCCTGGGCGATCAGCTCGAAACCGAAATTCCGTTGCCGGGGCTCACTGAGCCGCACAGCCAGCTCGCGGTGCCGATCGTGCTCGGCAGCCGCGCGGTCGGCGTGCTGTACGTTGAAAGCGAGGAGACCGCGCGCTTCAACCACGACGACGAAGATGCGCTGCTCGCGGTGGCCACGCATCTCGGCGCGACGATCGCCGCGCTGCAAACGGCCGCCGATACAAGCGAGGAGTCGTCGGTCGCGCTGGCGACCCCGCCGCCGCCGGCGGGCGATCCGATCGTGATCCGGCGCTTCGCCGCCAACGACAGCGTGTTCGTCGACAACGAGTACCTGATCAAGGGCGTGGCCGGCGCGATCCTGTGGAAGCTCGCGCGCGAACACGCGGCAGGACGCCGATCGGATTTCACCAATCGCGAGCTGCGACTCGATACGACGCTACGGCTGCCCGACATCAGCGACAACCTCGAAGCGCGCCTGATCCTGCTTGCGCGCCGGCTCGAGGAGCGCGTGCCTTACATGCGCATCGTCAAGACGGGTCGCGGGCGCTTCCGCCTCGACGTCACGCGACCACTGCGACTGGCCGAGGGCGAATAGATCGCCGTCGGCCGTCCTCGCTATTGCGGCGGCGCCGGGAACTGCACGAACGGACCCTTGGGTGCAACGCCCGGCGCCAGGTAGGCGGGGGCCGGCTCACCCGGTGCGCCGAGGCTCTTCACGAAACGGTATAGCGAACGTTGATCGACCTCAGTCATTTCGCGCAGGCCAAACCACGGCATCGGCGGGCGCAACTGGGCGGTCTTCGCGAAGTGCACCCATTGCTCCTCCGTAAGCTTGCTGATGAAGATGCGCAGGTTGGGCGCATAGGTCGTGCCCCACGGACCATTCCAGCCCAGTGCGTCGCCCTTCAGCCACTCGGATTGCGGCACTTTGCCGGCATTGGCCATGTAGCCAGCGGTGTGACAGTCGTTGCAGCCGGCGGTCTTGGCGAGATACTTGCCCCGCTCCACGCTGACGGCATCGGCGTGCTTCGCCGTTGCGTCCTTTGCCAAGCTCTGCGCAAAGGCCGGCGTCGCCGCCAGAACGAGGGCGGTCAACGCCACGCCCCACAACGCAAATTCGGACCAGTGATATTTGCTCAACATCTTCTTTCTCCCGTTTGAGTACGTTTCATTCATGCCGCCAGCGGCAAGGGGGCAAGCGCGTGCATCAGCTTGTCCCAATCGCGTCCGGCCAGGTGCGGACGCACGATGTCGAGCAGCGCGCTGAAGGCTTCGGCCGACACCTTGCGCTGCACGTCGCCGAGCAGGACCGCGCGCTCGAACGGCGTCGCGCTCGGGACCATCCAGCGCATCACCTCGGCCATCTCCTGCGGCGCGATCGACGCCACGAGCGCGTCCTGGATGGCGATCAGCTCCGCATCGGAGTAGGCGGCCCACAGCGCCTGGTTGTTCTCCGTTTCTTCGATGTGCATGTGCTCGAAGTTCTCCGCGACGAACAGCGCCAGCGCGCGATACAAGCGGCCCACCGCGCCCATCCGCGCCGGACCGCTCGCACTCTCGACCCGCTCGACTTGCGCCTCCAGCGCGCCAATCGTGTGTACGTGTTGCTCGTGCTCATGTGCAGTGCGCGTGCTCGACCCAGCTCGACGCGCCTCGAGCGCTGCATGCACGAAGTCGTTCTCGTGCTTTAGATGCGCACGGGCAAGGGTCAGCAGCGTGCGCACGCGTGCCAGCGCGGCAGCGGTGTCATCGTCGTCAAGCGCGTCCATGCGGCCGACGGCAGTCAGAGTCTCTCCCATCACGGCGCGCAGCGCCTTGTGGATGAGGTCATAGATGTCAAAGCGGGGAGGGTTTGTCATTTGCTCCTTCCTGTCTGTCTCTGGTTGAACGATTCGGTGCGTGCGGCACCCGACAGGACGAAGCGTAAGAACGCGCACGGATCCGCGCCGCTAAATGTTCGCTAAGGAATCCCTAAGAACTTCATAAGCCAGTGCATGTGTGAAAATCGACGTTCTCAACAGATCGCGCCGATGACTTTTCGACCTCAATATTCCAACTTGCCGGCGGACTCGATTGCCTCGCCGTGCATCTCGGTGTGCAAGATGAATCCGGTGACGGGTTTGTGCGACGGTTGCCAGCGCACGATCGACGAGATCGCGCACTGGAGCCTGCTCGACGAACACGAGAAGCGTGCGGTGCTGGTCCAGCTTCCGGCGCGCCGTGCCGCCGCCTGACGACATGAGCAGGCCAATCGTTCGCTGGTACTTCGACTTTCTGTCGCCCTATTCGTACCTGCAGTCGCTACGGCTGCCGGAGATCGACGCGTTGGCCGATGTCGAAGCGGTGCCGGTGCTGTTCGCCGGGCTGCTGTCGCACTGGGGTACGAAGGGGCCGGCGGAGGTACCACCCAAACGAACGTTCACCTTTCAACACGTCGCCTGGCTGGCGCACGTGCGCGGCGTGCAGATGCTTCTGCCGGCGCCGTTTCCCTTCAACCCGCTGCCGCTGCTGCGGCTGGCGCTCGCAAAACAATGCGAACGCGCCGCCATTGCGCGCATCTTCGACTGGGTATGGCGCGAAGGTCATTCGCCCATCGATGCGGCGGCGCTCGTTGCGTTGCTTGCCGAACTGGGCGTCGATCGCGCGGCGCTCGAGTCGGCCGAGGTCAAGGCGCAGTTGCGTGTCAATACGGAAGGAGCCATCGCGGCCGGCGTCTTCGGCGTGCCGACGACGGCCGTCGGCGACAGCCTTTTCTGGGGCCAGGACGCCACCGAGATGCTGCTTGCGCGCCTGCGCGGTGACCCGTTCTTCGACTCGGCGGCTTATCGCGGCGCGACCCAGCTCGCACCTGGCGTGCAGCGCAAGTCATGAGCGTTCATCCGCCTGGCCATGCACCACGCAATGCGCATATCGGCGAGCGCTTTGGGCGCCAGGTCACCATCGATGCGGCAAGCATTCGAAGCTTCGCGGCGTCGGTCGAGGATTACAACCCGCTGCATCACGACGAGGTGGTCGCGGCGCGATCACGCTTCGGGGCGCTGACCGCCAGCGGCACGCACACGGCATCGCTGCTGATGGCGCTGACCGCCACGCACTATTCAGAGCATGCGCAGCCGCTTGGGCTTGATTTTTCGTTGAAGTTCCGCAAGGCAGTGAAAGCGGGCGACGCGCTGGCGCTGCAATGGACGGTAACGCGCATTGAGTGGAAATCGTCGCTGAACGGCGAACTCGTGTCACTCGAAGGCGAGGCACGCAACCAACATGGAGAGGTGGCGCTGTCGGCCACCGCGCTTCTGCTCGTGACGGACAAGACGTGACGGCGCGCGTGCCGTTCGATTCGCCGGTCAGTGGCCCGGCGTACGGCCTCGCCTTCCGCATCTTTGCCACGGTTGCCGTGCTGGCGCTGCTCACCTACGGCGCGCGCGTGGTGTTCGTGGTGCTGCCGGAGCCACCGAGCCGCGATGGCTGGATCCTGCTCGGCGCCGCGGCGTTCGCCTTGATCGGTCCGTGGTACTTCATGCTGATCGCCATGACCACGATCGACGCGCAGGGTATCCGCCAGAGCGGGCTGATTGAACGCAAGACAGACTGGAGCGAGATCGGGTACGCGCGTGTGCGCGGCCCGTCGTTCTCGCGCCGGCTGCTGGTGCGAAACATTGGCGGGCGCGTCCGCTACTACTTCGGCGGCACCCGGCAACTGCACGCAGCGTTCGACCAGATCGCGGCCGCGTATCCGCGCCGGCCGTAAGCGACGCATGAGCGCTGTGCCACATCTTCCGCGCACCATGCATGTGCTGGAGCGCGGCTGGTTGTCATCGAACAATGTCGTATTCATTGATGACGATGAGGCGAGCGTGGTCGACACCGGCTACTGCGTGCACGCCGAACAGACGGCGCAGCTGATCGATCGCGTGCGCGCCGGGCGGGCACTCACACGCATCATCAACACCCATCTGCATTCCGACCATGTGGGTGGCAATGCACGGCTGCGCGCGCAGCATGCGGCGACGATCTCGATCCCGCCGGGGCTGGCGGCCGCAGTTGAATCGTGGGACGCCGATGCGCTGACCTATACGCCGACCGGTCAGCTTTGTCCCCGTTTCACCCATGACGCGGTCATCCGCGCCGGCGATTCACTGCGTCTTGGCGGGCTCGATTGGGAGGTGCTTGCCGCACCGGGACACGACCCGCACATGGTGATGCTTTTCAACGACGACGAGCGTCTGCTGATTTCGGCCGATGCGCTGTGGGAAAACGGCTTCGGCGCGATCTTTCCGGAGATCGAGGGCGAATCCGGTTTTGACGAGCAGCGCGGTGCGCTCGAATTGATTGCCCGACGAGCGCCACGTGTCGTGGTTCCCGGTCATGGCACGCCTTTCACCGAAGTCAGCGCGGCGCTGGATCGCGCACACGAGCGCCTTGAGGCACTGGCGGCGAGCCCCGAGCGCAATGCGCGCCACGTGCTCAAGGTACTGGCCAAGTTCTGGCTGCTGCAGGAGCGTGATGCGACCCGTGATGCGGCTCGCTCCCACTTTGCGGCCACCCGATACTTCCAGGTCATCTATCGGCGGTACTTTGCCGACCAGACATTTGCGGGGATGATCGATCGCACTTTCGACGAGCTTGCCAGCGCCGGTGTTGCCGGCTTCGACGGTGAACGCATTTGGAATCGCGATCGATGAGGGCACTTCGATTTATCCGGCAGCGAACGCTTTCGTCGATGGCGACGGCAGTCATGCTCGTGGGCTGCGTCAGCGTGCTCGGGCCGGCGGCGCCGCCACCGGGCTCACCTGCCCCGCCTTCGCTCGGCCTGTTCAGCAACATCAAGGTGCCGGATGGCTATGAGCCGGTGCTGCGTCTGAACGGCAAGGGAGTACAGATCTTTCGCTGCGAGGCGATTGACGGTCAGTACCTGTGGCGCTTTCGCCAGCCCGAAGCGGACCTCGCGGACGACTCCGGCCAATTGGTCGCGCGCCATGGCGCGAATTTCACCTTCGAACATCGCGACGGCAGCCGACTGGTGGCGACGATCACCGCGTACGATGATCCACCGAAACGCGATGATCTGAGGTGGGTGTTGATGTCGGCCAAATCCGTCGGCAAGGGCGCACTCGGATCAATTGCCTATGTCCAGCGCGTAAACACGAGCGGTGGAATGCCACCTTCGAACTGCCAGGCAATTGAGGTGAATCGACTTCTGCGGGTGAACTTCTCCTCCGACTTCGTCTTCTATCGTGCACGTCACTAGCTTGCCAACGCGAATCTGTGCGGCGGCCTGCCTGGTCGCTGTCCCGCTGCTCACTTCGACCGCAGCCGCACAGGGCCCATCGGCGAGCTACGTCGGCCGCCCGATCTACAGCGAACCCGGCGCCGGGCTGCAGCTTCCACCTGGATGTGCGGTCGAGCCATCCTGGCGCAGCAGGCTGGGCACATCGGACCTCGAAGTGTGGATAGCGGACTGTGGCGGCATGGTGCACGCATGGTTGTTGCGCCGCTCGGTCGTCGAGGTGCTCGCGGCCAACCAGGCGCGGCTGCGGTTCCAGGTGCTGGACGAACGCGCATGGACTGGCGAAACCGCCGGGGACAGCGCCAGTGTCCAATGCAGCGGCCGGGCCGGCGGCGAGCCCGGCTATGTCGTGGTCGGCGCCAAGTGGCGCGGGGTCGGCAAGGACAACAGCGAGCTGCGGCTCACCAGCGCTGCCGCCGCCGTGCGCGCCGATCGCACCGCGCTCAAGTTCCTCGACACGCCCGTCGCCGCGGTCGAATGTGCGCGCTTTCCGGCACGCGAGGCGATGATGCGACAGCTACAGCAGCAGCCGCGTTAGATGTTCTCACCGGGCGCCGCAATGTGCGCGCCGTTTGGTCCGAACGCGGCGCGCGGGACCCGGCAGCGGCTCCCGCGTCCCGGCCAACGCGCAGGCCGCGCTGGCCCGATGCGGGTGGCTCTCGTCAGCAACCCGGATCCCTGGCCTGAGGGGATCACGGCGATCGAGTCAGAACAGGACGAAATCCTCGCAGGACTGCGGCACCCGCACCGATTCGCCGCTGATGCGAAGCAGCTGACCAGCCATGTGCCCGATAACCCCAAGAACGAACTCGTTAAGCAGACAAGGGATCGTCATCGTCTTCTCCTCTTGTCGCACGTTCGTGCGAATTAGCAGCCGTCTTCTTGGAGAACCCGCGTCACCTTGACAGCTCGGGCGGTTGCCGGTAGCGCTCGTCCAACGGCACCTGCAGTCCGATCGCGATTCGATTGGTCTGTGATGCCAGCAGGATCACCTGCATCAGTTCGTTGAACATCGCCTGGGTCATGCCCTTGGCGCCTGCGGCGTGCGCATGGGTGTGCAGGCAGTACTCGCAGTTGTTGGCAGCCGACACCGCCAGGTAAATCAACTCCTTGGTCAGCGGATCGAGCGCGCCGGGCCCCATGACGGCCTTGACCTGCTGCCACGTCGCCGCCAGTTGCTGCGGATCGTTGGCCAGTGCGCGCCAGATGTTGTTGACGTAGTCGTTCTTGCGTGCCGTGCGCATGTCCTCAAACACAGCAAGTACGTCAAGCGGGGCGGCGGCATCGGAAATCAACGATACGAGAGCCATTTGAGCAACCTTGGGGGAAGTCGGGAAGGCCAGTCTAGCGGCGCCCCGGCCGGGTCTCTCGCCTGGGGCAGGAAAGGTGAGAAGAAGGCGCAGGTCAGTTAAAATACCCTGTTGGTACCAGTGTGGTGAGCTATGCCAGAGGGAAATCTGATGACGATGACGCCCACGACGGTCGGCGCGTACTTGCGCGATTTGCCGCCTGATCGCAGGGTCGCCATGGCGCGCGTTTGCAGCATGATTCGCCGTTCCGCCCGCGGAGTGCGCGAAAGCATGCGCTACGGTCTCGCTTTTTACGAACTCGACGGGCCGCTCTTCGCTCTTGAGTCCGGACGCCGGCACATGTCGCTCTATGTGGCCGAGCAGGACGTGGTTGTGCGGCACAAGGATGTGCTGCCCGGAGTCGACGCGCGGCGCAGTTTCGTCCGGTTTTCGGACCTTAACCGGCTGCCGCTCGATGTGGTTGAGAAGATCGTGCGCGACTCGGTCGCCGCGCGGCGCACGCGCGTCTCGCAAGGCACGGTTCCGACGCAGGCCGAGCTGCTGAAGCTGTGGGACATCAAGGAAGAAAAGGCCGCACCGCCGCCGGGAAAGCAGGTCATCAGCCTGAAACCGACCGCGGCCGAACTGGCGGCTGCGGCCGCCGCCGCAGTTGCAGCGGGCGGCACTGTGTCGATGGTTGCGTCGACGGTGAAGAAGACGGTGGCGGTTGTGAAGGCTGCGGCCTTTGCAGCAAAGCCTGCCGGAGGGCATGCAGCGAAGAAGGTGCAAAAGGCGTCGAAGCCCCCGACAGCGAAGAAAGCGGCAAAGAAACCCGCCGCCAAAGGCGCGCGCCGGAAATAGCTAACGCTGCGCCACTGAAAAAGCCGCGCACTGCTCGGCTTTTCTTCTATCAACACCGCGCCCTACAGCGCGCGCGCGTCTTCAATCACCTTGCCGTCGTTAGGTAGCGATCCGGGCGCGACCAATTCAACCGTGCCGCCCAGCTTGGTCATGGCACGCAGCGTTTCGCCAACCGCGTTTGCAAGGGCGGGATTCTGCGATTTGGCCTCGGCACGCAGCGTCATAGTGTCCGTTTCACCCGCTCGCGAAACCACGAGGCGCAGGCGGCCCAGCTCCGGATGTCGGTGCGCCAGCGCAGCCACCTGCTCGGGGCGCACGAACATGCCTTTGACTTTCGTGGTCTGGTCAGCGCGCCCCATCCAGCCCCTGATGCGCAGATTGGTGCGTCCGCACGGCGATACCCCGGGCAACACCGCCGACAGATCCCCCAGCGCCAGCCGAATCCACGGATGGTCGTGATCGAACGAAGTGACCACCACTTCGCCGACGTCGCCGTCGGCAACCGGATCCCCCGTGCCGGGTCGCACGATCTCAACCAGCACGTCTTCAGCGACCACCATGCCCATTCGCGCCGGCGTCTCATAGGCAACGCAACCGAGATCAGCGGTGGCATAGATCTGGTAAGCGTCGATGCCACGCAACTTGATTTCGGCTTGCAGCGACGGCGGAAACGCGGCGCCTGACACCACTGCCTTGGTCATCGACGTGGCTGGCGCGCCGGCTGCCGCGCCGGCGTCGAGCAGGATCTTCAGGAAGTCGGGCGTTCCGACATAAGCGGTTGGGCGCAGATGCGTAATGATTTGCAGTTGCTGTTCGGCGTTGCCCGGCCCCGCCGGAATCACTGCACAGCCAACCGCGCGCGCGCCGGCGTCAAGGATGAAGCCGCCGGGCGTCATGTGATACGAGAACGTGTTGAGAACGATGTCGCCGCGCCGGAAGCCGGCCGCGAACAGCCCTCGCGCGGAGCGCCACGCGTCATCGTGTCGTCCCTCAGGCTCGAATATCGGACCGGGAGAGGTGAACAGGCGACCGAAAGCAGACATCGGCCCAGCGACAAAGCCTGCGAACGGCGGCCGCGCCTTCTGCAGGTCGATCAGTTCGCCCTTGCGCAGTATCGGCAGTTTCGCGAGCGCGGCACGCGAGTCGATGTCGCGCGCATCGATATCGCCTAGATGGGCCCGCCATCCGGGCGCGCTCAGCGCAGCCTGCACGAGTGCCGGAAGCCGCGCCGCCAGATCGCGCTCGCGCGCCTCCGGGTCCCGTGTTTCGCGGGCGTCAAAGTGTTCAGTCATGCCGGCTACTTAATCGCATCTTCCATTTCCTGGCGCCGTTTCTGCTCCTGCTGGTCGGCCGCCTCAAGTTTCTTCATCGCCGGATCGATCGTCGTCTGTCGGGTCGGCAACGGTGTTGAATCCGGTCGACCGGTGCAGCCGGCAATCAGAATAAGGCCCAGCGACAATGCGCCGGCCGTTGATGCCCGCCACATCGTCGCCCGAACTCAGGCCAGCCAGCGCTTGCGCCGCCGATAGAACTTCGCGTCCCGGAAGCTCTTGCGACCTTCCTTCGAAATGCCGAGGTAGAACTCCTTGACGTCCTCGTTTTCGGCCAACTCTTTCGCCGCGCCGTCCATCACCACGCGGCCGTTCTCAAGGATGTAGCCGTAATGCGCGTATTTCAGCGCAACGTTGGTGTTCTGCTCGGCCAGCAGGAATGACACTTTCTCCTTGTCGTTCAGGTCCTTGACGATGCTGAAGATCTCGTCGACCACCTGCGGGGCGAGCCCCATCGAGGGCTCATCGAGCAGGATCATGCTCGGATGCGCCATCAACGCGCGGCCGATTGCCGTCATCTGCTGCTCGCCGCCCGAGGTGTAGCCCGACTGGCTGCTGCGCCGCGTCTTCAATCGCGGAAAGTACGCGTAGACCTTCTCCAGCGCCGCGTCGACCTCGCCGCGCGAGGCACCGCGCGAGTAGGCACCGGTGAGCAGGTTGTCCTCAACCGTCAGGTGCGCAAAGCAGCGCCGGCCTTCCATCACCTGCACGACGCCGCGCTTGACGAGGTCATAGGCGGTGAGCCGCTCGATGCGGTCGCCCTTGTATTCGATGTAGCCCTTGGTCACCTCGCCGCGCTCGCCGTGCAGCAGGTTCGACACCGCCCGCAGTGTCGTGGTCTTACCGGCGCCGTTGGCACCAAGCAGCGCGACGATGCCGCCATCGGGGACAGACAAGGACACACCCTTGAGCACCAGGATCACGTGGTTATAGATGACCTCGATGCCGTTGACGGTGAGCAGCGATGCAGTCACGGTGCGCCTCGGTTTCAGTTGCAGGCTTTGTCGAGCCGGGCCCGCCCGCCTCGAAACAACCGCGCCCGCGCGACGCGCGGGCGCGGTTTCGACAACTATTTCTTAGCCGTCAGTTCCGTGGCGCAGTCGCGCCGCGCAAGTTTCTTCTCGGCCAGATAACTCGTCGCAGAGCGCTGGATCATCGGTCGGATGACCTGCGAGTCAGCCTCGTACCAGTCGGACGTGAACGCCCACTTGGCGCCGTCCCAGGTATGGATACGACCGAAACGCGCACCGGAATGGTCGCGACAGCTCGTGGAGATCGGCCGCATCACGCCGGCAAAGCCCAGCGCATCGAGGCGTTTCTGGTCCAGCGCCAAGTTCTCCAGACCCCAACGCACTTCCTCGTGCGTCATTGGTCTCTTGCCATAGATCTCCTGTGCGCGGCGAACGGCCTCGACCCCCAGCATTGAGCTGATCAGACCACGGTTGTACAGCACGGTGCCGACTTCATCTTTCGGCCCGGAGCCCTGCCCCTTGTCGTGCAGGAATTTAAGAACGTCCTCGTGCACCTTGGCCCGGCCGGCACCGTGCTGCAACGTAATTCCCTGATAACCCTTGGCATCCGCCCCAACCGGCACGACGTCAGGTTCGGCCGACGCCCACCACACGCCATACATCTTGTCGCGCGGATAGCCAGTCGCAACCGCCTCCTTGAGCGCAGTCGAGTTCATCACTCCCCAGCCCCACAGGAACACGTAGTCGGGGCGCTGCTGGCGGATCTGCAGCCAGGTGGCCTTCTGTTCCACGCCCGGATGCGTGACCGGCAGCAGCATCAGGTCGTAGCCATGCATCTTGGCGCGCTCCTGCAGCAGCGCGATCGGCTCCTTGCCGTACGGCGAGTCGTGATAAACGAGCGCGATCTTCTTGCCTTTGAGCTTGTCCAGCCCTCCGTTGAGCTTGCCGACATGCTGGACCAGCATGTCGGCGGCATCCCAGTAGGTGCCCATCAGCGGGAAGTTGTACGGGAAGGCTTCTCCCTCGACCGTGTCGGCACGGCCATAGCCGGCGGTGATCAGCGGAATCTTGTCGGTGGCCGTCTTGTCGGTCAGCGCGTAGGTGATGCCGGTCGATAACGGCTGGAACACGGTTGCCCCGGTCGGCCCCTTGCCCTTGAGCCGTTCGTAGCACTCCACGCCACGATCGGTGGCATAACCGGTTTCGCACTCCTCATATGTGATCTTGACGCCATTGATGCCGCCGTCACGCGCATTGACGAGCTTCAGGTAGTCCCCGTAGCCGTTGGCGAACGGCACACCGTTCGGCGCATATGCGCCGGTGCGGTAGACGAGCGCGGGAAAGAACTGCTCCATCGGCCCGGACGGCGCCGCGCTCTTCGCCGGCGCCTTCGCCGGCGCCTTTCCCTTGTCCTGTGCGAATGCCGCGCCGCTGCCCAGTGCAGCAACGACGCCTACCGCGGCCGCGAGGGCCTTGAATGTGGCGAGTCTCATGTTGCCTGTCTCCTTTCGATGGTCGTTGCCAGGGTAGTTGCCCGAGCGTGTGAAAATTCAGTGCGGGAACGGCCACAGCCGCAGTTTCTCCTTGCCGATCGCCCATAGTCGCGCCAGTCCGTGCGGTTCGACAATCAAGAAGAAAACGATCAGTGCGCCAAAAACGATCAACTCGAGGTGCGAAATCATCGCCGTCGATAGCGGGATCCCCAGCCAGTTCGGCAACTGGTTCAGCACCAGCGGCAGCACGACGATGAACGCGGCGCCGAAGTAGCTGCCGAGGATCGAGCCCATGCCGCCGATGATGATCATGAAGAGCAGGTTGAAGCTCAGATTGATGTTGAACGCCAGAGGTTCCCAGGCGCCCAGATGCACGAAACCCCACAGCGCCCCGGCCACCCCGGCGAAAAACGAGCTGACCGCAAACGCCGACAACTTGGCGTGCAGTGGCCGGATGCCGATCACGCCCGCAGCCACGTCCATGTCGCGAATGGCCATCCATGAACGGCCAACATGCGCACGCACCAGGTTCTTGGCCAGCAGCGTCATTACCACCAGCACGCCGAGCACAAACCAGTACTTTTCGACCGGCGTGTCGACGGTCCAGCCGAACAATTCGACCGGCGCCGGCGACACCGAGCCGGAGGACGAGTAATTGGTGAACCACTTCACGCGTGCAAACATCCAGTCGACGAAGAACTGTGCCGCCAGCGTGGCCACCGCGAGATAAAGGCCTTTGATGCGCAGGCTCGGCACGCCGAAAACGATGCCGACCAGCGCGGCGATGAGCCCCGCTAGTACCAGCACGATCAGGAAGCTCACGCCCGGAACACGAATCACCAGGTTGTAGGCGGCATAGGCCCCGATCGCCATGAATGCCGCGTGGCCAAGGGAGATCTGCCCGCAATAGCCGACCAGGATGTTCAGCCCGATCGCAGCGATGGTCAGGATCAGGAACGGAATGATCAGCGCGCGGAACAGGTAGTCACTGGCGATGAGCGGCATCACCAGGAAGGCGGCCGCGACCACCGCCCACACGAACCAGCGATCCTGCAGGATCGGCAGCAACTGCTGGTCCGACTTGTAGGTCGTCTTGAATTGACCGTTTTCGCGGTAGAGCATCGTCTTCAGTCGGCAGTCGGCAGACCACAGTCGGCCGTCGGGCGTCGGGCGTCGAGTGTCATTAGGCTAAACGCGATCAATGTGTTTCTCCCCGAAAAGCCCTTCGGGCCGCACGAGCAGGAACGCCAGTGCCAAGGCGTAGGCGAACCAGTTCTCGATGCCACCACCGGCCAGATCGAACGCCTTGACCATCACCGGGCCGAGGAACACTTCGGCAAATTTTTCGCCTACGCCGATGATCAGACCGCCAAGAATTGCGCCCGGCACCGAGGTCAGTCCACCTAAGATCACCACCGGCAGCGCCTTCAATGCCACCAGCGAAATCGAGAACTGCACGCCGAGCTTGGAGCCCCAGATCATGCCGGCCACCAGCGCAACGATGCCGGCCACCGCCCAGACGATGACCCAGATGGTATTCAGCGGAATGCCGATCGATTGCGCCGCCTGGTGATCGTCAGCCACAGCACGAAGCGCCCGGCCGGTCGACGTCTTCTGGAAGAACACGGCGAGTGCGATCACCAGCAGCGCGGCGGCCAACGCAGCCACGAGGTCTTCCTGGTTGATCAGGATGCCGCCTTGAAATACACCATCGAGGATCATCGTCGGCGTTTTCGGCAGCCCGAGGTTGATCTCGTAGATGTCGCTGCCCCAGACGGTCTGCCCAACGCCGTCGATGAAATACGTCACGCCCAACGTGGCCATCAGCAGCACCACGCCCTCCTGGTTGACCAGATGTCGCAGCACCAGACGTTCCACCAGCCAGGCGAAGACGACCATGATCGCCAGCGCCAGCAAGAACGCGATCAGGTTGCCAACTAGTCGGCTTTCGATGCCGAGCAATTGCGGGACCCACTCGGCGAGCCGCGCCATCGCCAGCGCCGCGAACAGCACCATCGCACCCTGCGCGAAATTGAACACGCCCGAGGCCTTGAAGATCAGCACGAACCCAAGCGCGACCAGCGAATACAGCACGCCGGACATCAACCCGCCGAGCAGAACTTCCACATAGAAGCCGGGCGCGCTGAGCCCCAGCAGCAAGGGCAGCACCATCCCGATCACCATGCCGATGATCAACGTCACGATCGGCCAGTTGCGTTTGAGATTGCCCATTGTCTTCCGCGCCGTCCTTCAGTGGGCCACGCCGAGGTAGGCGTCAATCACGTTCTGATTCGCGCGCACTTCGTCGGGCGTACCGTCACCGATCTTCTTGCCGTAGTCGAGCACGACAACCCGGTCGGAAATGTCCATCACGACCCCCATGTCGTGCTCGATCAGCACAATGGTGGTGCCGAACTCATCGTTCACGTCGAGAACAAAGCGGCACATGTCCTGCTTCTCCTCGGTGTTCATACCGGCCATCGGCTCGTCCAGCAGCAGCAGCCTCGGTTCCATGGCCAGCGCGCGACCAAGGTCGACGCGCTTCTGCAGCCCGTAAGGCAGGCGGCCGACCTGCGTCTTGCGATAGGCCTGAATCTCAAGGAAGTCGATGATCTGCTCGACGAACTCGCGATGGCGCAGTTCCTCGTTGAGCGCCGGTCCTATCCGCACCGCCTGCAGCAGCATGTTGGCCTTCATCTTCAGGTTGCGGCCGGTCATGATGTTGTCGAGCACGCTCATGCCCTTGAACAGCGCCAGCGACTGGAACGTGCGCGCGATGCCCATCTCGGCCGCGCGGCGCGGGCTCATGTGGTCGAACGTCCGCCCCTTGAGCGTCAGGCTGCCCTCCTGCGGCGTGTACACGCCGTTGATCACATTCAGCATCGAGCTCTTGCCGGCGCCATTTGGCCCGATGATGGCGCGCACCTCGTGCTCACGCACGTCGAACGAAACATCGGTCAATGCCTTGACGCCGCCGAAGGCGAGCGAAATCTTCTCGACCTTCAGGACAACGTCACCGATATGCCGTTCTGCCATGGTTTAGCGCTTGTCCGCACGGTTGCCGTCGCGGGACGGATCCAGCGGCTGGTCTTTCAGGTTCCAGGCGGCGTTGGCCGCCGGCCTGATCTGCGGGGCGTCCGCCTTGGCTTTCGCAACGAACGTCTCGATCACCAGGTAGACGAAAGACAAGACCAGCACCAGCCCGACCAGCGCCAGCAGCAGTCCACCGCCGGCGAGCCCGTAGGCCGCGATCGGCACCCCGGCCACCAGGCACAGCACCGCGATCCAGTTGCGTCCCGTCATCAGTCGCCTCAGGCCGCTGCCTTCATCGGTGCAAACATCTTGACGTCGCGGATCTTCAGCGTCGCGCTGATCGAGCCAGTGCGGCCGTCCTCGAATTTCACCTGCGTCTCGATGAACTGCTCCTTCTTGCTCGAGTACAGCGACTCAACCAGCACGTCGTACTTGCTCTGGATAAAGCCGCGACGCACCTTGCGCGTGCGCGTCAGCTCGTCGTCGTCCGGGTCGAGCTCTTTGTGCAGCACCAGAAAGCGATGAATTTGCGAGTTGCTGAGCTTGGGATCGGCGGCCAGATCGGCATTGACCTTCTCGACGCATTCGGTGATCAGATCGAGCACTTCCGGCTTGCCCGCCAGATCGAGGTAGCCCGCGTACGGTAGGCCACGCCGCTCGGCCCAGTTGCCGATCGCCTCGTAGTCGATATTGATGAAGGCGCACGCCATGTCACGCCCGTTGCCGAAAGCGACCGCCTCCTTGATGTACGGGAAGAACTTCAGCTTGTTCTCGATGTACTTCGGCGCAAACAGCGTGCCGTCGGCAAGCTTGCCCACGTCGTTGGCGCGATCGATGATCTTCAGGTGACCGTCGTTGTCCAGGTAGCCGGCATCGCCCGTGTGGTACCAGCCGTCTGCGTCGAGTACCTCGCGCGTCGCCTCCGGGTTCTTGTAGTACTCCTTCAGCAGCCCCGGGCTCTTGAGCAAAATCTCGCCGGTGTCCTTGATCTTCAGTTCGACACCCGCGATCGGCGGGCCGACGGTGTCGGACCGAACCTGGCCATTGGGCTGCACGCAGACGAACACGGCGGTTTCGGTTGAACCGTACAGCTGCTTCAGGTTGATGCCGAGCGAGCGATAGAAAGTGAAAAGGTCCGGTCCGATCGCCTCGCCGGCGGTATAGGCGACCTTCACGCGACTCATGCCCAGAACGTTGCGCAGCGGCCCATAGACGAGCAGGTCGCCAAGCCAGTACAGCACGCGGTCCGCCAGCCCGACCGGTTTGCCATCGAGGATCTGCCCGCCGACTCGTTTGGCCACGCTCATGAAGTAATGGAACATGCGGCGCTTGACGCGGCCGGCGTCTTCCATGCGGATCATCACCTGCGTGAGCAGCCCTTCGAACACGCGCGGTGGCGCGAAGTAGTAGGTCGGACCGATCTCGCGCAGATCGGTGGTCACCGTCGAGGGCGATTCGGGGCAGTTCACCGTGTAGCCGGTGACCAGCGCCTGCGCATACGAGAAGATGTTCTGACCGATCCACGCCATCGGCAGATACGCCAGGACGTCCTCGTAGACCGTCAGCTGCTCCATGTCCGTGCACACGCGCGCGCGGTCGATCAGCGACCGGTGCGTCTGCACGACACCCTTCGGCTTGCCGGTCGTTCCCGAGGTGTAGAACAGTGCCGCGGTGTCGTCGGGCGAGCCCTTGGCGATCTCCTCGTCGATGAACTTCGGCTGCACCGAAAGCAGGCCCTCGCCCAGCCGGATCAGTTCGTCGTAGGGAAGCAGGCCCGGATTGGTGTAATGACGCAGGCCGCGCGGGTCGTCGTAATAGATGTGTTCGAGCAGGGAATGCTGGTCGCGGATCTCCAGCAGCTTGTCGACCTGCTCCTGGTCCTCGACGATCGCGTAGGCGATTTCGGCGTTGTGGAAGACGTAGACCATCTCGCCCGCCACCGCGTCCTGATACATCGGCACCGGAACGCCGCCCAGGCATTGCGCCGCCATCATCGCGAAGTACAGCCGCGGGCGGTTCTCGCCGATGATCGCCAGGTGCTGGCCGCGCCGGAAGCCCTGCACATGCAGCCCCGCGGCCAGCTTCTTGACCTCTGCCGCAGCCTGCGACCAGGACCAGGTCTGCCAGATGCCCAGGTCCTTTTCGCGCAGCGCCGGGTGCCCCGCACGCAAACGGGCGTGCTGCAGCAGCAGCCTCGGAAAGGTATCCGGCGTCGCAGAGGATGGCGCAGCCATGCTCCGGGTCTCCTTGTGTGTCGGTTTCCGCGTCGAAGGCGCGCGGTTGATTGTTCTTGTCGCGTGTACGGTAACACCTGCCCCCATGAAAATCGAGGCGCGGGTCCGCATCCGAGGCGCGCACGGTAGCCAGCCGGGCTGCGCGACGCTGTCATCCGGGCGACAATTCGCGAACAATGAGGGAATCCCTTGACGAATATCTAGCCGCGACGCGCTGGGGCACGTTGCTGACGCCCGAGCAGCGGGCACGCGTCGCCGCGGAATCGAGCGAGATCACGGTTGCCGCCGAAGGCTACATCTGCCGGCGTGGCGAGCCGGTCGATGCCTGGCTCGGCGTGCTCGACGGTCTGGTGAAAATGATGATCACCGCACCCGACGGAAAGACTTCCACCTTCACCGGCATTCCCGCCGGCGGCTGGTTCGGCGAGGGCAGCCTGCTGAAGACCGAACCGCGCCGCTACGACGTCGTGGCACTGCGCGAGTCCCGCATCGCGCGCGTTCCGCGCCGCACTTTCGAATGGCTGCTGAATACGAGCATCCCGTTCAACCGTTTTCTGCTGGTGCAGCTCAACGAGCGGCTGGGCCAGTTCATCGGCATGCTCGAGGCGCAGCGTCTGCACGGCCCCGACGCGCGCGTCGCGATGTGCCTGTCGGCGCTTTTCAACCCGATTCTTTATCCCGGAATCGAGAACAAGCTCGAGGTCTCGCAGGAAGAGATCGGCTACCTGGCAGGGATTTCGCGCCAGCGCGTGAACCAGGCGCTGCACACGCTGGAGCAGGCGCGGCTGCTGCGCATCGAGTACGGCGCGATCGTGATCGAGGACCTCGAAGGCCTGCGACGCTACGCCCGCTGAACGCGCTGGCGTTCGTTCATCATCACCGCCCCGCGAAGTGCCTTTCGTGGCTGGCCACGAAATCGGTCTTCGTGAATTTCAGATGGCAGGTGCGGCAGCCGGACAGATTGTCGGCCGTCCTCATGCCGTTGGCGTCGAAGCTGGCATAGATCCAGCCGCCGTTCTTCAGTTCGGCAGGCACCTTGGCGCCATAACCCGCGCCTTTGCCCATCACGAATGTGCGCAGCAGCTTGTCCTTCACGATCTTGCCGTCCGCACCCGTCATCGGTGAGCCGTCGGTGTTGGTCTTGGCGGCCCAGTTTTCCATGACGAACACCGTACCGTTCGCGTAGGCGCCGCCGCGCTGCACGCCCGCGCCCGCGGTGTTGACGTAAATTTCGCGCACCTGCTTCACATCGGGTCGCTGGACCTCGGACAGGTGCTTCGCCCATGCGGTGTAGTTGGCAGGCAACGCCATTTCGCCGTCTTCGAGCGTCGGTGCTTCGGTCGTGCGCATGGGTGCACACGCGGCAACCGCGGCAGCCGCGGCAACCAGCAAGAGCTTCTTCATGATTCCTCCGCAGAATTGGTGCGGCGCCACCAGGCGCCGTCCTGTATCGCTCTACGGGCGAGCGCACCGGTCGGATGTTTAATACCGTGACGAAGGGGCGCGATCGCTGCCCATGCGGCGCGCGGCCATCTGCTGCAGCGGCGTCAGGTCCCGCCATCGTCCGCGGATTCAGCGGCATATCCGAAGCGCAGCTCCTGCACGGCCACGACACGCGTGTCGCGATTTTGAGATCGAGGGCCTCGACGGCCTGCGACGCTATTCCGGTTGAGCCCGCAGCGCGCCGGTCGCGAGCCATCCTTGCAAGTACGCGCCCGCAAACATACCGAAGAGGGCGTACAGCAGGGGCCAGTTGCCCGCCCCCAGGCCAGCGATCGCCGGCCCCGGACACACCCCACACAGTCCCCAGCCAATGCCGAAGATCGCCGCGCCAATCAAGGTGTCGCGCTGGCCAAAGACGGGACGCGTTCCGAAGCTCAACTCCAGGACCGGCCGCTGCATCATGCGCGGGCCTAGCTGATACGCGAGCGTTGCGACCGCCACTGCGCTTCCAAGCGCGAGCAGCGGCCCCATGTCGTGAAAGCGCAGGAAGTTGAGCACAACCTCGGGCCGGACCAGGGTCGAAAACGCAAGCCCGAATCCGAACATCGCGCCGCACCCCAGAACCGCAAGCAAAGACATCGGTTTCATCGTCCCCACACCCACCAGGTCACCTGCGCGGTGACGAACGCCGTCGCAAGGAAGGCCAGCACCGCCAGCAGCGACGGCAGTTGCAGGGACGCGAGACCGCAGATGCCGTGCCCCAGTGCGCACCCGTTCGACAGGCGCGCGCCAAACCCGACCAGCAACCCGCCAACCAGCAGTTGCCATCCCGGCAGCGAGGTGACCGTGGCCGTGTTGGGTACCAGCAGCACGCACAGCGCCGCACCCAGGATCAGTCCCGCCGCAAACACCGTCCGCCATGTGCGTGAACCGACGAGCCGCGGTTGCTGAAAGTAATCCAGGTTCGAAAAGTACGACCAGAACGAACTGAGCACGGCGCTCATGCCACTCACGAGGCCCGTGAGCACGTATAACACCGCAACCGAAGCGCCGATCCACAGCCCGCCAATCAGATAGTGCTGCCAGCCGGCTGGGAAGAATGAATCGATCATTTCGCTTCCAGACGCGCCAGCGGCGCGTGTCCCCGGGGATCAACGCCGCGGAGCGTACCGCGGGTCGCGCAGCAAGGCAGAGTCACATTTTCGTGACGGAGAACTCGCGGTGCGTTTCGATCACCCGCTTCAGATTGCTCAGCGCCTGCTCGGACTGCCGCATCAGCAATCGACGCGTCAGCGAGCCATCGAGCCATTTCCACGGCAGACGCTTGGAACTGTACTCCAGCGTGCGCTCGAAATAGCACACGCCTTCCTGCTCGCTGAGCTTGTAGGTGATTCTTGCCTCACCTTCAGGCGAGTCGGCCACGATCACCCAGCGCCGCGGCGGCTTGCACTCGGTCACGGTCCAGCGCGCGGAGAAGCGGCGCGGTCCGGCCTGGATTTCTTCGACAACCGTTTCGCCAAGTCCGAGCGCGCGATTGGGAACACCGCTGACCGCGATCGTCGCCGGATGCCAGCGCTTCCACTGCGCGGCGTTGGTAACGAACTCGAACACCTGCGCCATCGAGCGCTCGATGTCGATCATGCCGACGATGCTTTCC
The DNA here is from genome assembly GCA_036824465.1 of Burkholderiaceae bacterium. Taxonomy (GTDB): domain Bacteria; phylum Pseudomonadota; class Gammaproteobacteria; order Burkholderiales; family Burkholderiaceae_F; genus JAKOQB01. The sequence goes on along the minus strand of DAITAC010000052.1, from coordinate 4,068 downwards.
ACGCTTGAGTCCGCCTACGTCAACAGCACAAATGCCTGAATCAACGGCGGCTGTCCCAACAAGGGCACCGCCGCGGCGACCACCTCCTGCACATGTTTTGTTCTCATGTGCGCGTCGGCATCGGCCTGGCTGCGCCACTGCTCAACCGTCTGAAATTCGTGCGGCGCATCGCTGCGCTGGAAAAGCGAGTAGCTGATGCAGCCCGGCTCGTTGCGCGACGGGTCCACCAGCGCCAACAGCACTTTCTTCAATGCATCGGCTGCCTCCGGCCGAGCGACGATGCGTGCCATGACATGAATCATGCCTCACCCTCCAATCCCGTGGTCACGCAGCGATACGATCAAGTCGCCGCGTCGGATTCGTTCGTCCGGCTTCGTTCATTTTGCCGCCAGCCTTTCCTTTAGATCAATCCCGACACGGCGGTTGACGAACTGCGTGGCCACGACCTTCGACAGATCGACCTCGCCCGGGTTATACAGCCCAGCTTGCACCATCTTGTCGTAGAAGTCGCGGATGCGCGCGCGATTCATCGCACCGATGCCGCGCTCAAGCGCCTCGCCGGAATCGACCACTCCCTGCGCACGGATCAGTGCGACCGAGGCCTCGAGTTCCTCTTCAGTCATCTCCGGGTTTTCCTTGCGCATCAACGCGTTCGCCGCCTTGCGATTGCCGTAAAGGTAGTTGACCCAGCCAAGAATCGACGCATCGACAAAACGCTGCACCAGTTCCGGCTTGTCGCGCACTGTCCCGACGCGCGCTTCAATCAGCGTCGAGTAGGTGGAAAAGCCGTGGTCCGCAAGCAGGTGCACGACCGGCTTGAATCCGCCCTGTTTTTCGACATAGATCGGCTCCGCCACCGAATAGCCCTGTTGCACGGCCTTCTTGTTCGCAAGGAACGGGCCGAGGTTGTAGTTGTACGGTTTGAGCTGCTCGTCCCTGAACCCGTGCTGCACCTTCAACCACTGCCACCACGAAAACTGGCCGTCCTTGGCGATCAGCGCAATCGGCGCATTCTTCAGCGCCTCGAACTTCTCGTAGCCTTGGCCCGGATGCGCGATTAGCGACTGCGGGTCCTTCTGGAAGATCGCCGCAACAGCGATCGTCGGCACGCCATTCTTCACGTTGTCGAACGAGTGCAGCAGGTTGCCCGTCATCAGGAAGTCGATGCGTCCCGCCGGCAGCAGCGGCCGGTTGTTCACCTGCGGACCGCCGGGCACGATCGTCACGTCGAGGCCGAACTTCCGATACGTACCGTCGACCAGAGATTGATAGAAGCCGCCGTGCGCTGCCTGCGCTTTCCAGTTGGTGGCGAACACGACTTTCTGCAGCGGCGCCGTCTGCGCGACCGACATCGAGCAGACGGCGGTCAACATGAGCGCAGACAACCATCGGATCGTTTTCATATGAGGCTCCGAAGCATCACTCAAGATCGCGGCGCTCGGTCGCATGCCAGCGGCCGAGCAGCCAGCGCGACAGCACATTGAAAACCAGGAAGATCGCCACACCGGTCAGCGACACCAGCACCAGCGCCGCGTACATCTTCGGGATCTCGGTGCGAAAGCTTGCTTCCAGAATACGGGAGGCCAGTCCCGTTTCACGCCCCGCCGCGCCGGCGGTGAACTCCGCCACCACCGCACCGATCAGCGCCAGTCCGCCCGAGATCTTCAGCCCCGCGATGAAATATGGCAACGCCGACGGCACCAGCAGCAGCCGCAGTCGCTGCCACGGCGTAGCGCGGTACAGGTGGAACAGATCGCGCAGATTGGGATCGGCTGCACGCAGTCCGATCACCGTATTCGACAGGATCGGAAAGAACGCGACGATCCAGGCGCAAATCAACAGCGCTGCCGTCGTGCTGTCGACATAGATGAGAATCAGCGGGGCAATCGCAACGATGGGCGTGACCTGCAACACGATCGCAAAGGGAAACAGCGCCCGCTCGACCGTGCGCGACAGCGCGAACGCCGCGGCCAGCAGCACGCCGCCGACCGCCGCCAGCAGCAGCGCGCCGAAGGTGATCTTGATCGTGAACCACCATGCCGTGGCGAGCGAGCCGAAGTTTTCGATCAGGGTAGAAAGAACGCGGCTCGGCGCCGGCAGGATGTATTGCGCGATGCCGTTGACGCGCACGACGGCCTCCCACAGCGCGATCACGCCGACGAATGCCGCCAGTGGCAAACCGTAGTCGCGCAGGCGGGCAGCGATCGACATCACCGCACCTGATCGACCGATGCTGCTTCGAGCGCCTCGGACACTGCTCGCGCATTCTGTGCATAGTGCACCGACGTGCGCCACGCGGGCGAACGCGGATACGGCGCGTCGATCACGATCTCCGCCGCCACACACCCGGGGCGTGCGCTCATCACCAGCACACGCTGTGCGAGATACACCGCCTCGAGCACGCTGTGGGTGACGAACAGGACGGTCAGTTGATTGGCCTGCCACCACGACAGCAGATCGTCGTTGAGCCGGCCGCGCGTGATCTCGTCGAGCGCGCCGAACGGCTCGTCCATCAGCAGCAGTGAAGGCTGCGTGACCAGCGCGCGCGCGATCGATGCACGCATCTTCATGCCGCCGGACAGTTCGGCAGGAAACGCATGTTCAAACCCCGTCAGCCCCACCGCGTCGAGCCGCGTTGCGACGCGCGCCCGCGCTTCCGCCCGCGACAACCCGCCGATGCGCAGCGGAAGCCACACGTTATCGAACACGTCGGCCCAAGGCATCAGCGTCGGCTCCTGGAACACGTACGACAGCGACGCCTCAGCCACGCGTACTGCGCCGCGCGATGGCGCATCCAGTCCGGCGACCAGCCGCAGCACAGTGCTTTTGCCGCAACCCGACGGCCCCAGCAACGCGACGAACTCGCGCGACTGCACCGCGAACGATGCACCGGCGAGCGCCTGCACGCCCGTGGCAAAAGTCTTGTCGACCGCGTCGAGTTCGAGTGCTGCCGCCATTGTGCGTAGAACCTATCTCAGAATCCCCGATGGATCGCGTTGCGACGAGAAGCCGGCGGATTCTAGGCGGCAGTCGAAGGACAGTAGCTTGGCCTACGGCCGAGACTGCCAACAACGCAGACGCCGGCTTATCGTCGCAACCCTCCGGGGCGGGGCCGCATTGGGCGCATAGCGTTGTTGCGGCTCGGGTCCTTGCAGTAGCAATGGTCCCCTCGCCGCGCCTAGCTCTGTGCCCAATGCGGCCCCGCCGCGACCACCGTGGATTCTGAGATAGGTTCTGGCGTGCCGCACGAGATCGATCATGCGGAGTTCCGGCGGAGTATCTTTGCGTCGATGAAAATCGTTCGCCTTCCCGAAGGAGAGACCGTCCCCGCGCTCGGACTCGGCACCTGGCGCATGGGCGAGCGTGCCCGCGCACGTGGCGATGAGGTGACCGCCATTCGCCACGCGCTCAAGCTGGGTTATCGGCTGATCGACACCGCGGAGATGTACGGCGAAGGCGGCACCGAAGAAGTTGTCGGCGATGCGATTGCCGGCCGGCGCGACGAGGTGTTCATCGTCACCAAGGTCTATCCGCACAATGCATCGCGCAAGGGCACCGTCGCCGCGTGCGAGCGCAGTCTGAAACGCCTGCGCACCGATCGCATCGACCTGTATCTGCTGCATTGGCGCGGCAGCATCCCGCTGGCAGAGACGGTCACCGCCTTCGAGCAGTTGCAGCGCGACGGCAAGATCCGGCACTGGGGTGTCAGCAACTTCGACGTCGCCGACATGGACGAGCTGTGGTCGATCAAGAACGGCGCACACTGCGCCGGCAATCAGGTCTATTACTCGGCGTCACGGCGCGGCATCGAGTTCGAACTGCTGCCTTGGCAGCACGAGCGCGGCGTCCCGACGATGGCCTACTGCCCGATCGATGAAGGTACGCTGGCGAAGAACGCTGCGCTCGCGCAGCTCGGCAAGGAGCGCGGCGCGACCGCTGCGCAGATCGCGCTCGCCTGGGTGCTTTCGCGGCCCGACGTGATCGCGATTCCGAAGGCCGTGAAGCTCGATCATCTGCGGCAGAACATCGCCGCCGCAGACATATCGCTTAGTCCCGCGGACCTGGCCG
>DAITAC010000231.1:0-2770 GCA_036824465.1 Burkholderiaceae bacterium | reverse complement strand
AACGTCGTATATGGACTCCCCTCAAGAAGCAAGAGCCTGACCGATAGTTCTGGCAAGTAGGGAGCGCCTGCAGTCGTATATCCGGCATCGTGAGTGGGCTTTGAGTAGCCCGTGCCGACATGGAAGCTGCGGACACCGAAGCGCCAATCGTTGCAAGCGGCGGACGTGCAGTCGCCGGAAGAGTTATCGGCGGCGAACGGTGTGGGGGTGACCCGGGATGCCATGGTGGGCGATCAGTCTCGTCGCAAGCGTGGGGTGGGGGTGATGCTCATCGAAGGTCGCGGTGCGGACTTGTCCACGGCCGCGCGCGGGCGTCGCGTATCGCGAACGCAAAGCGCGCGCGGCGGTGGGCAAGTCTTGTTCATCGGGACAGCGGCGGTTCAGGCCGGTTGCGCATAGGTTTCGCGGGTGAGCTTGCGGTTCACACGCGCCGCTCCGTAGTCCTGGTGATCGCGCAGCAGCGCATAGCAGATGCGCGCCATCTTGTTGGCGAGCGCGCAGGTGGCACGATTGTGATTGGTGCGGCCCTGCACGGTGAGCGCCCAGCGCCGCAGCGGGTCGATGGTCTTGCCGCTGCAATCTGCCACGGTGGCCGCGCGCAGCACGCTTCTGGCGCCGTGCGTGAGCAGCATGCGCAGGTAACGGTCGCCGCGTTTGCTGATGCGGCCCAGCCGGCGCGTCGTGCCGGACGAACTTTCTTTCGGTGTCAGGCCGAACCACGAGGCAAAGTGACGCGCATCCTTGAAGTGGGTGACGTCGCCGCTGGTGGCTGCCTTCACGTCGCGGCCTGCAAGCCGCTCCGATTCGGCTCCATCCGGACTCGCGCAGGCGAGTCCGGAGCCGCGGGCCTTATCCAGCGCGGTGGCGGTGAGCAGTCCGACGCCGGGTACCGTCAACAGCGTCTTGCACGCTGGCGATTGTCGGGCCAGTTGCGCCAGTTCGACTTCAAGTTGACTGATGCGCGTTTCCAGCAGCCGGATTTCCTCGACGAGCAGCCGCATCGTCGGACGCAGCAACGCAGGCAATCCGCTGGCAGGGGCGGCCAGGCCAGCGGCCGATCTGCTCCAGGCCGATGCGACTGCCCACACTGATGCCGATGCCGAATTTGCGACAGAAGCCGCGCAGCGCGTTGATGCGCGCGGTGCGAGTGGCCATCCACAGACTGCGGGCGCGGTGCAGGGCTTGCAGCGCCTGCTGCTCCACGCTTTTGAGGCGCACCGGCACGATGTCGGCATCGCGCAGGGCGTGCAGCAAGGCGGCGGCGTCAGCCGCGTCGGTCTTGTTGCGTTTCACACAGGCGCGCACGTACTGCGCCGGCAGCAGCCGCACTGCGATCCCCAACCCCGTGAGCCAGCGGCCCCAGTGATGCGCGCTGCCGCACGACTCCATCACCACCAGGCCGACCGCGTGGTTGGCAAACCAGCGCTCGAACTGACTGCGCGTGAGCCGTGCGCGCTCGACAATGCGCCACTGGCTATCGGCCTCGGCCAGCTCGAATACGGTCTTGGATAGATCGACGCCCACAACCGGAAACGCAGCAGTAGCATTCATCTCGGACTCCCTCGCAGGTCGCGTTGCGCTGACACCCCACTCCACATGAGGCCAGCTGGCACGGTGATGCCGAAACAAAGCCGGGGGGAGTCCATCCCATCATTCAACCGGACACGCTACGCCAGGCCACGTCTGGCCGCTCCAGGCCAAACATGGTCATTGTCCTTGCGCGGCCAGCCGTGCCCTGCCTCCGCGCGCCGGTTAACTCTGCGTTCGTCTGGCGAACCCTTGAGTACTCCCAGTCGCCGTCGCCAATCCCAAGCAAGACGCCGAGTGCGGACTCGATTTCGCGCGTGAGGTCGATCGTCGTAACAAATGCGGTCGTCGGCGGGCCGACGACTTGCTCCTTCGGCTGCGGACCTTGACAGCGGATCCTGACGGATGCCTCAGAACGGCTTTGCTCTGACTGCTTTGGGTGAACTCCTGCAGGAAGGCGATCATCCGCCGCAATCGCGCACAGGATGTCCGCATGCGTACTCGCCGCCAGCGAAATATCGACTTCGCGCAGGCGCGTGAAGGAGAACTGCCGCGACAGCGTGTACAGGCTGCTCATCAGGCGCTCCAGGAATTCGTTGCGCACGGCCCCACAAAGAAGATGACGGATGTCACGGGCGATACGCAGGTAGAGCTCGCCGTCACCGATGGCGGCGGCGTCTTGGACCGCCTGCAGGAGTTGAAGCATGCGCGCGCTCTGCTCGACGTCAGCACGCTCGGCGGCGAGGCGAACGGTCTTCTCCTGCAGCGCCGCCCGCGCTTCGAGCAATTGCAGCTGCCGCGCGTGGGTCATCTCGACGATGACGATCGCGGAACGCGGCCGGACGGACACGATGCCCTCGCGCGCGAGGCGCTGCAACGCCGCGCGGGTGGGCGTGCGCCCGATGCCGGTCGACAGCGCGAGTTCCCCTTCGGTCATCGTCGAGCCGGGTTTCAGGACCTGCGAGACAACCATGTCCTCCAGCGCTGCGCAGGCCTCGGCACGCAGCCTCTTGCAAGGCGGCGTCACGATCCGGTCGGGCTTATCCGAACACCAGGTTGGGCAGGAACGTCACCAGCGACGGCACGAACAGGATCAGGAAGAGGAACGCAATCATCGCGATGACATAGGGAATTACTTCGCGCGTGAAGCGCTGCATCGATACGCCCGCAATGTCGGAAGCGATCAGGCCGCAGATGCCGACCGGTGGCGTGATCGTGGCGATCATCATGTTCAGCGTGAACA
>DAITAC010000230.1:0-2773 GCA_036824465.1 Burkholderiaceae bacterium | reverse complement strand
AAGCCAAAGCGCACGGCTGTGACCTGGTCGTATTTCCGGAACTGGCGCTGACGACCTTCTTCCCGCGCTGGTACTTCGAGCGACAGGAAGACATCGATGCCTTCTTCGAGCGCACGATGCCGGGCCCCGACACTCAGCCGCTGTTCGATGCGGCAAGGACGCTCGGCATTGGCTTCTACCTCGGTTACGCCGAGCTGGCGCAGGAGCAGGGCCGTACGCGGCGCTTCAACTCGTCGGTCCTGGTCGACAAGCGCGGCACGATCATCTCGAAGTACCGCAAGATCCATCTGCCCGGCCACGCCGAGCATGAACCCTGGCGGCGCTTCCAGCATCTGGAGAAGCGTTACTTCGAAGTCGGCAATCTGGGCTGGCCGGTCGTGCGCGCGGCGTTCAACGACAGCGGCCCGGGCCTCTTCGGCATGGCGATCTGCAACGATCGCCGCTGGCCCGAGACCTATCGCGTGATGGGGCTGCAGGGCGTGGAGATGATCCTGCTCGGCTACAACACGCCGGTGCATAACCCGCCCGCGCCGGAGCACGATGCGCTGTCGCACTTCCACAATGAACTCGTGATGCAGTCAGGCGCCTACCAGAACGGCACCTGGGTCGTCGGTGTCGCTAAGGCCGGCAACGAAGAAGGCGTGGAGCAGATCGGCAACTCGATCATCGTCGCGCCGAGCGGCGAAATCGTCGGCGCGTGCGTCACCACCGGCGATGAACTGGCGATCGCGCGCTGCGACCTCGATCTGTGCAATTCGTACAAGAACACGACCTTCAACTTCGCACGCCATCGCGAACCGGAACAGTACCGGCTGATCGTCGAGCGCAAGGGCGCCGTGCCACCTGCATGACAGGAAGATCAGCGCGGACAATCCTTTGTCCTCCTCGCAACGAATGACCTGGTCCCTCGTCGCACGTGATTCGACCTCCGGCGCCTTTGGCATCGCGGTGGCCACGCGATTCTTCGCGGTCGGCGCGCTGTGCCCCCACGGCGAGGGTGGCATCGGCGCGCTCTGCACCCAGGCGCTGATGAATCCGACTTATGGCCCGCACGGATTGCGTCTGCTGCGCGAGGGCGTGCCGGCGCAGTCCGTCGTCGATGTGCTGACGCAATCGGACCCCGGCCGCGCCGCGCGCCAGTTGCACGTGCAGGATGCGGCCGGCCGCATCGCCGCCTACACGGGAGCCGAGTGCGTGCCATGGTGCGGGTCTGCGATTCATCACGGTTTCTCGGTGGCCGGCAACATGCTGGCCGGGCCGGAGGTGATCGCCGAGACCGCGCGCGCGTACGAGGCGGCGCGCGAGCTTGCATTCCCGCGCCGGCTGATCGCTGCACTGAAGGCCGGCGAAGCCGCTGGCGGCGACAAGCGCGGCAGGCAGTCGGCAGCGCTGAAGATCTTCACAACTGAGGAATATCCGGCCCTCGATCTGCGTGTCGATGACCATGGCGACCCGCTGGCCGAGTTGGAACGGCTTGAAGCAGTGAGCCGCGAACGCTTCGTGCATTTCGCGAAATTCCTGGCCACGCACGCCTCTCCCGGCGGCGTGTGGGACCGCGCGGTGATCGACGCCGAGATCGCGCGCGCCATCGCCAAATGACGACACTGCTCGCGGTCGAAGGTTTGCGCGTCGTTTTTGCGACCGACCAGGGGCCGGCGCTCGCAGTCGACGACGCGTCCTTCACGGTCGCGCCGGGTGAGACGCTGTGCCTCGTGGGTGAGTCGGGCTGCGGCAAGAGCGTCACGGCGCTATCGATCATGGGGCTGGTGCCGCGCCCACCAGCGCGCATCGACGGGCGCATCGAGTTCGAAGGGCTCGACCTGCTGTCGCTTCCCAGCAGCACGCTCGCCGATCTGCGCGGCGACCGGCTGGCGATGATCTTCCAGGAGCCGATGACATCGCTGAATCCGGCATTCACGATCGGCTCGCAACTGACCGAGGTGCTGATCCGCCATCGCGGCTTGAGCAAGCCCGCGGCGCGCGCGGCCGCGATCGAAAAGCTGAATCACGTACGCATACCGGCACCGGACCAGCGTATCGATGAATTTCCGCATCGGCTGTCGGGCGGCATGCGCCAGCGCGTGATGATCGCGATGGCGCTGCTGTGCCAGCCGGCGCTGCTGATCGCCGATGAACCCACCACCGCGCTCGACGTGACGATCCAGGCGCAGGTGCTCGACCTGATGCGCGCGTTGCGCAGCGAAATGAAGACATCGATCCTGCTGATCACGCACGATCTCGGCGTCGTGGCCGAGATGGCCGATCGCGTGCTCGTGATGTACGCCGGGCAGATCGTCGAACAGGGTCCGGTCGAGGCGATCTTCTCGATGCCGCAGCATCCGTACACGGTGGGATTGATGGGCGCGATTCCTGCGCTCGGTGCGCGCCGCGCGCGACTGGCCGCGATCGACGGCATGGTGCCGGCCGCCACGGCCATGCCCACCGGCTGCCGCTTCGCCGCACGATGCCCGTTCGCCGACACGCGGTGTCGATCCGAAGCCCCACCCTTGCAGGTAGTGGGCGCCGGGCACCTCTCGCGCTGCTGGAAAGTGCCGCTGCAGCAACTCGCGGCATCTCTGCCGGCGGAGGCCGTTGCATGAGCGCGCCGGGCCATCCCAAGTGCGAATCCTTGGCGCGAAGCGACAAGGTCGCCCAATGAGCGCCGTATTGCGGGCGACCGGTCTCGTCAAGCACTTCGCCGTGCAAACGGGCCTGTTCGGTCGCGGTGGCGGCGTTGTGAAGGCAGTCGATGGCGTGTCGTTCGAAGTGAACG
>DAITAC010000136.1:4032-9328 GCA_036824465.1 Burkholderiaceae bacterium | reverse complement strand
TCGTGCGGGAACTCGCCGTCCATCATCACGCGGTGCTGGCGCAGCTTGAAGAACTTGCCCAGGTGCTCCAGTTCGATCGGGCAGGCGACTTCGCAGTAGCCGCAGGTGGTGCACGCCCACAGCGTGTCGTCGCTGATCACCTTGCCGATCAGCGGCGGCAGCGCTTCTTCATGCGCGTGCAGGATGTGTTCGCGCTCGGACAGCAGGTGATGCTTGACGCTGTCGTGCACCCATTTCAGCGACAGCGGCTTGCCCGTCAGAAAGGTCGGGCAGGCGTCCTTGCAGCGGCCGCACTCGGTGCAGGTGAAGGCGTCGAACCCGTCCTTCCATGACAGGTCCTTCGCGGTGCGGATGCCGACACGGATCTCCTCGTCGCCGCCCTCGTTCATCAACGGTTCCAGGTTGACTGCCGGCACCACATTCAACGGCCCGGCCGGCCGGCGCGCGAAGAAAAGTGCCGGCAGCGCGGTGACGATGTGGAAGTGTTCGCCCAGCGGCAGCCACACCAGGAACGCGAACACCGTCAGGATCTGCACCCAGTACGACAGGTGGTAGCCCACCTTCAATGCGGCCGGTGGCAGCGCCGCGAAACTGCTTGCCAGCGCGTTGCCGACGAACGCATAAGCCCGCTCATGCGCGACCCCGGCGTGCGCATCCGACAGCAGGGCAAAGCGAAAACCATCAAACAGGAAATCGGTCACCATGATCGCGGTGATCAGGCCGAGGATCGCGATCGCTTCGCGATTCGGCTCGAGCCGCCGCGCCGGATGCACGAGGCGCCGCCAGAAGCCAAAGCCGACCGCCGCGAGCACCGCGAGTTCGACCAGGTCCTTCAGCCACGAAAACCCGGCGCCGAATAGGCCCGGGTACACGAAAGGCTCGTGCCACCCGATCACCAGCAACTGCACCTTGCGTATCAGCAGGATCATGAAGCCGGCGAAGATCACCGCGTGCATCACACCGGGCTTCAGATCGCCCCTGATCATCCGCGACTGCAGGAAGCCGTTGACGACGACGCGTCTCACGCGCTCCGCCGGGGCGTCCCAGCGCAGTTCCGGCTGCAACGCGGCCACGATGGCGAGCTTGCGCCAGGCGAGCCAGACGAACAGGCCGAAGGCAACAGCGAACGCGAGAGAAATGCCGACAGGACTCATCGCCGCGGGCGCAACAGGGGACGGCACACCGTACCGTCGCGGGCCGCCGGCCGGCTTGCGCTAACTCAACCGTGCGGCATTCAGATCGCGAGCGTCAGCACGCCAAGCAGTACGAACAGCCCCGCCGCGATCCAGCGCATCACTTTCATGTTGACGCGATGGGCGAGCGCCTCGCCGAGCCACACCGCGGGCGCATTGGCGATCAGCATGCCGAGCGTGGTGCCCATGACCACCGCGACCAGCGACGGGTATTTCGCCGCCAGGGCGACCGTGGCCAACTGCGTCTTGTCGCCCATCTCGACGAGGAAGAACGCGACCAGCGTGGTGATGAACACGCTGCGGCCGGAGTATTCGCGTGTCTCGTCGAACTTGTCCGGCACCAGCGCCCAGCCACCGAACACGAAGAACGAGATTGCAACGATCCACTTCATCGTCTGCGGTGACACCAGCGTGGCGACCCAGGCGCCGATCCACCCGGCGAGGAAGTGATTGGCCAGCGTGGCCACAAAGATGCCGAAAATGATCGGCCATTTGCGTTTGAGCTTGGCGGCCAGCACGAACGACAGCAACTGCGTCTTGTCGCCCATTTCGGCGAGAGCGACGAGTGCGGTCGAAACGAGAAAAGCCTCCAATCAATCAGTCCTAGATCTCGATCTGCGAGCCGAGTTCGACCACGCGATTGGCGGGAATGCGGAAGAAGTCGTTGGCGCTGGTGGCGTTGCGCATCATCCAGGCGAACATGTGCTCGCGCCAGATCGCCATGCCCGGCAGTTTGGTCGGGATCACGTACTCGCGCCCGAGCACGAAGGTGGTCTCCATCATCTCGAACGGCAACCCGGCCTTTGTGCACAACGCGAGCGCAGCCGGGATGTCGGGTTGCTGCATGAAACCATAATGCACCAGGACCCGGAAGAAATTCTTGCCCAGGTCCTTGATCTCGACGCGCTCCTCATCTGAAACGAACGGAACGTCTTCGACTTTCACGGTCAGGAACACGACGCGCTCGTGCAGCACCTTGTTGTGCTTCAGGTTGTGCAGCAGCGCGCCGGGTGCGATGTCGCGGTCGCCGGTCATGAACACGGCCGTGCCGGGCACGCGCGGCCAATCGTCGGCCATCAACTTGATGAAGTCATCGCGACCGATCGCATTCTCCTTCTTGCGCGCGATCACCAGGCGCCGTCCATGGCGCCACGTGGTCAGCACCGTAAAGAGCGCCAGCGCGATCGCCAGCGGCAGCCAGCCTCCCGACAGGAACTTCAGCGTATTGGCGGCGAAGAACGTCATGTCAATCGCCAGCAGCGTACCGACGACGACCGCGGCAACCGGTCGCGGCCAGTGCCACATCAGGACCATCACCGCACCGACCAGCAGCGAGTCGACCATCATCGCGCCCGTGACCGCCATGCCGTACGCGGCGGCGAGCCCCGAAGATGACCGGAACTCGATCACCAGGAACACCACCCCGGCGAGCAACAGCCAGTTGACGAGCGGGATGTAGATCTGCCCCTCCTCGCGCGCGGAGGTGTGGTGGATCTGCATGCGCGGCAGCAGTCCGAGCTGGATCGCCTGGCGCGTCAACGAAAACGCACCCGAGATCACCGCCTGCGACGCAATCACTGTCGCCGCGGTGGCCAGCACCACCAGCGGCACCAGGAACCAGTCCGGCGCCAGCAGGTAAAACGGATTCTCCGCTGCCCTTGGCTCACGCAGCAGCAGTGCGCCCTGGCCAAAGTAATTGGCCAGCAGCGCCGGCCAGACGACGAAAACCCATGCAACGCGGATTGGCCCACGGCCAAAGTGGCCCATGTCCGCATACAGCGCCTCGGTGCCGGTGACTGCAAGCACCACCGCACCGAGCGCGATGAAGGAAATCAGCGGGTGATCGGTGAAGAAGTGATACGCGTAGCCGGGCTGAAGCGCAACCAGCACCTCGGGCGTTTTGATGATGCTGAGAATGCCGAGCCCGGCGATCGTGATGAACCACAGCACGGTGATCGGTCCGAAAAACGCGCCGACCTTGCCTGTTCCGTAGCCCTGGATCACGAACAGTCCGATCAGCACCGTCAGCGCGGTCGGTACGATGTACGGATGCAATTGCGGCGCGATGACTTCCAATCCCTCGACCGCGGACAGCACCGAGATCGCCGGCGTGATCACGGCGTCTCCGTAGAACAGGGTCGCGCCGAACACACCAAGCAGCCCGAGCACGTAGCGCAGCCGGCGGTTATTCCGCGTCAGGCGCACCACCAGCGCGAGCAACGCCAGAATTCCGCCCTCGCCCCGGTTGTCGGCACGCAGGATCAGCGTCACATACTTCAGTGTGACGATCACCAGCAGTGTCCAGAACACCAGCGAGAGCGCGCCGAGGATGTTGGCCTCGCTCAAGGGCACCGGATGCTGCGAACCGAACACCTCCTTCAGCGCATACAGCGGACTGGTGCCGATGTCACCGAAGACAACGCCGATGGCGCCAATGACCAATACAGGAAATCGGGTTCCGTGCGCCCGGGGTTGCACGTGTGAAGCCACTGTCGACATTGTTGTTCTTGCCGCTCCCGGGCCGGCGCCCGCTGAAACCGCCCGGACTCTACGCCCATACAAAACGCTACGCTTGCCTTACCGCATCGGGCCCTGCTTAGACGCAATATTCGGCTCGCAAATTGACAAACCCTGACCCGCATCACACTTCGCCGCCCGCCGCCCGGATGTCTGCGCTCGTCTTCGGCGCCAGTGGCTACATCGGCACCAATCTGGTGCCGCGACTGCTCGCCGAAGGCTGGCAAGTGCGCGCCTGCGCGCGCAATCGCAAGGTGCTCGAAGCGCGCGCGTGGCGCGGTGTGCAGTTGGCCGAAGCCGACGCACTGCAGGCCGACTCGCTGCCGGCAGTCCTCGCCGGCATCGACATCGCCTACTACCTCGTGCATTCGATGGCGGCGGGGCGCGATTTCGGCCGGCTCGATCTGATCGCCGCGGAAAACTTTGCGCGTGCTGCCGCGCACGCCGGTGTCAGGCGCATCGTTTATCTCGGTGGGCTGGTGCCGTCCGATGCCGACTCCGAGCATCTGGTGTCACGCGCCAGGACCGGCGATCGGCTGCGCGCCGGCGCGGTGCCGGTGACCGAGATCCGTGCCGGCATCATCGTCGGGCCGGGCTCGGCCGCGTACGAAGTCATGCGCGATCTCGTCTACAACCTGCCGATGATGGTCACCCCGCGCTGGGTGCAGTCGAAATCGAGCCCGATCGCGCTCGCCAATCTGCTCGAGTATCTGGTGCGCGTCGCAACGTTACCCGCCGCGGAGGGCCGCGTCCTCGACGCCGGCGGTCCTGAATACATCAGCTACGCGGCGATGATGCGACAGTTCGGCGAGGTCGTCGGCAAACGCACCGTGATCATTCCCGTGCCGGTGCTGACGCCGACGTTGTCGTCGTACTGGCTGGCCTTGATCACGACGGTGCCGGCCAACATCGCGCGCGCATTGATCGGCGGGTTGAAGCACGACATCCCCGCGCGCGACGACGAACTGCGCGCACTGGTGCCGCAGAAACTGCTGACCTTCAAGGAGTCGGTCATCGCGGCGCTGGACGCGGAGAAGACGCACGCCGTCGCGGCGCGCTGGACCGAGGGCGCGCTGATGTTCCGCGGCGGCCGGCACGACTACGCCTTCTACGCCAAGCGCGCCAGCGGCAGCGCCATCGCGCATGCGTCGCCCGCGGCCGTGTGGAATGTCATCGCTCGGCTCGGCGGAAGCACCGGCTACTTCTACGCGAACGTGCTGTGGCGAGTGCGCGCGTGGATGGACTGGCTGGTCGGCGGCCCGGGGCTATCTCGGGGACGCCGCCACCCGACCGAACTGCGCATTGGCGACACGATCGATTACTGGACCGTGCTCGCAATCGAACCAGAACGCCGCCTGACGCTGAACTTCGGCATGCGGGCGCCGGGCAACGGCGTGATGGAGATCGAGATCGAACCGCTGAACGAACGCGAAACGCGCGTGACTGTCACCGCGTACTGGCACCCGGCCGGCGTGTGGGGACTGCTCTACTGGTACGCGTTCGTGCCGGCGCATCTCTTCATCTTCAAGGGTATGACGCGGGAGATCGCGCGCAGGGCGGAATTCGCGAAGTGAACCTCCAAGACG
>DAITAC010000136.1:0-3932 GCA_036824465.1 Burkholderiaceae bacterium | reverse complement strand
TATGACGCGGGAGATCGCGCGCAGGGCGGAATTCGCGAAGTGAACCTCCAAGACGCTTGAGCACTTCGCAGACGCGCACCGGTTCGATGCGCGTCGTCGCGCATTAGCTCCACTCGACGCAAATCGCGCGCGCCGACCGGGCCACGACAATTCGCGTGCATCCGCTACTCCACTCAGGTCGCGCGAGCCGTTTGACGCGCCTCGCATGTCACGCAGCGCCTGCGTCGTCAGTGATCAACCTCACGCAGGCAGCGCCGATTGCCGCCTACACGTAGCGCGCGTCTTCGCGTCAGCGAACAGGATGACCTTTCGCATTTGATTTTCCGCAAGCGCGCCCGGCATCATCACCGCGACATTGAACGCGCACTCAATCGCACTGATGACTGCGATTCGTGCACGAAACATAAGCGCAGCGTCACGGCATTCGCCGATATTCATAGACGAAAAAGCAAGGAGGAACGACACGATGACAACGCCGTACAAGTTGGTGCCTGAGGTCCACACGTGGCCGTCCGCTTCAACTCCGCCCATGCACGCCGAAAGCGGGTCGCACCCGTAAGGAGCTCCATGATGACGAACAAATCTCAACGCACCCCCAAACCTCGACATCGGCGCGTCCTGATTGCCTCGGTGCTCGGTGCCGCCATCATCGGCACCGCGGCATTTGCGGATTCATCGTGGTGGCGCCCCGCATCCGGCACGGCATCCTCAGCGTCGAGCTCCGACGTCCGGACCGCAGCCTCGACCACGACCACGACGTCCACGGCCCAGAGCTTTTCGTCGACCGGATCAACGAGCACGGCCCGAGCTGGCACGACGAGCAGTGCGTTCACCGTGGTCGCGTGGAACGACCTCGGCATGCACTGCGTCGACGGCAAGGATTACTCGGTCATGTCGATCCTGCCGCCATACAACAACCTGCACGCGCACGTGATCAACGCCTCGACCGGCAAGCAGGTGACCACCGGTGTGAATCTGACCTACGAGGCGATGGCCGATCCTTCGGGCTCGCGCAATACGACCTCGGCCACGAAGACCAACTTCTGGAGCTACGTGCAGTCGCTCTACGGCGGCTCGCCAAAGCCGAACTACGGCCTGAACCTGTACGACCCGGCGACCAGTAATCCGACGCCGAGCACCAAACCGGCGCCGATGAAATTCAATTCGACGCGCGGCTGGTACGAAGCCGAGGGACTGCCGATCACGCCGTACGACGACGCCGGCAACAAGAACTTCTACCCGATGGTCAAGGTTGTTGCCCGCGACACGTCGGGCAAGCAGCTCGCGGCGACGCAGACCGTGCTGCCCGTCTCCGACGAAATGACCTGCAAAGTCTGCCATGCGACCAACGCGGTCGATGCGGCGAGGCCGCCGATCCGCGGCTGGGAGTTCATCGAGAGCGATCCGGAGAAGCAGTGGAAGAAGAACATCCTCCGGCTGCATGACGACAAACACAAGAGCGATCCGATCTATGTGGCCGCCCTCGCCAAATTGGGCAATGCGTCGACCGGACTCTACGATCGCGCGATCAACGGCACTCCGGCGCTGTGCTCGTCCTGCCACGGCTCCAACGCGCTGAACTCACCTGGATTCACGCTGACCGTCAACGGTGCGACCGTCAAGATCTCAGCACTGACCGCGGCGATGCACGCCAAGCACGGCACGGTTGTCGATCCCTCGAAGGGCGTCGCACTTGATTCGATCAACAATCGCGACTCCTGCTACCTATGCCATCCGGGCGCGGTCACCAAGTGCCTGCGCGGCGCGATGAGCGAGACGCCGAACCTCGACTGCCAGAGCTGCCACGGCAACATGGCCGCGGTCGGCCAGAAAACGCGCGTTGGCTGGCTGCAGCAGCCCAACTGCCAGGCCTGCCATCACGACGGCCTGCGCGAGCTCGCCGCTGTGACGGATGTCACCACCGGCGCCGTGCGTCAGGTCACCGACGCGCGCTTCGCGACCAATGCCAACACGCCGGCCACCGGCTTCTCCCTGTATCGCTTCAGCACGGGACATGGCAAGAACCAGTGCGAGGCGTGCCACGGTTCAACGCACGCGGAATACTCGTCGGCCAACAACACCTGGGCGACCCCACACGACAACGACATCTTGCAGTCGAAGGCGTTGCAGGGCTACGCCGGTGCGATCCAGGAGTGCACGGTATGTCACAAGACCGTGCCGATGACATCGAACGGCGGTCCGCACGGCATGCACACGATCGGGCAGGCGTGGGTCGACAAGCACGGAGACCTGGTCGAATCCGGTGGTCGGGCGCAGTGCCAGTACTGCCACGACGCAAGGGATTCAACCGGCAAGTTCCTCAATGCGTACCGTGGCAGCCCGCTGTCGACGGTCAAGATCGCGAAGACGTTCACGCACGAAAGCAGGACCTACAACCTCGCGGCGGGCACCGCCGTGGGTTGCTACAACTGCCACAACGGTCCGAGCGGCGACTGACGCGGCGTACCTCCGCGGCAGCGGGATACCGCTGCCGCGGAACGAAGTGGGGGGGCCAACTCATGCCGCACATGCGGGCCCACTCAAACCTGAATTGATCTTTGCCGCTACTGCACTCCGCAGGCGGCCTACGTTCACAAACACCCCAGCGAGCTCCAGGGCGCGCTTGCGTTTCAAGTGAAAGGATGCTTCGATGAATCCGCGTCATTTCTTCCATCTCGTTCTCGCCGTTGCGCTGATGCTCGGCGCGAGCGCGCATGCCGCCGGGTGGAGCACGGGGACGGCCGTGTCGCCGACCGGCAATCCCGATCCAACGCGCGGTGCGCAAACCAATTCAATTGCCGTCAATGGCACGGGGCTCGCGGTCGCGGCCTGGGATCAGTTCTTCTACACCAATGGCGGTGGATCCACCGTTGGCGTCAATGTCGAAACCAACGGCCGCTGGGGCGCGCCGCAGACGATCTCGACACCAGGGAAGTTCTCCTACCGCGCGCGCGCCGCGGCGGGCGACGATGGCACGCTCATCGTCGCGTGGTTTTCCGAGACGTCCACCTCGCGCTCGATCGAAGTCAGCATTCGCGAAACGGGTCAAACCCTGTGGAGCGCTCCCATGGAACTTGCCAGCGGCTCGCTCTCGGGGTCGCCGGCGCCGGGTTCAGTGCAACTGGTGATAAACCAGACAGGTGAGGCGTGGGCAGCGTGGTCGATCTACGACGGCGCGCATGACGCGGTTCAGGTCGCCTACCGGCCGGCCGGCACGGGCGCCTTTCTCAAACCGCAGACCGTTTCCACCACAGGAATAGACGCGGTGCAGCCCGCACTCGCGATCAACGCCCGCGGTGATGTCGGCGTGGCATGGGCCGGCTCGCCCTATGCGATGTTCAGCTCGCCGAACGTGATCACGTACCGCTATCGCAGCGTGGCCGGCGACTTTGGCGCGGCGGTCGAAGTGCTGCCGATCCAAAACCCTTACACGGGCTATCTGAACAGCCCGCTTGTGTGTCTCGACCAGAGCGGCGTGGCGACCGTGGCATGGATGGGTGCCGGGTTGCAGGCCTCGCGGCAGATTGGCCCGATAACCTTTGATTCGCCGCAGACAGTCTCACCGCTCATCCCGCTCGCCAGCTACATCACACCAGGGTTGGCCTGTGACGAGCAAGGCAACGCGACCGTGGCGGTCACGATGTTCGATGCGACCGTCGGCGTGCAGCGCGCGCGACTATGGGCAAACACGCGCGCGGCGAACAGTTCGTCCTGGTCCGGGCCGGTGCGGCTCACTGGTAACAACCCGCGCAAGACGGAAGACATCGCGGCATCGAGCGTGGCAATGACACCCGGCGGCAACATGATCTTCGTCTCCTACGTCGACCACTACAACGGTCTGGTCGGTGCCATTCACCGAACGGCGGCCGGATGGGGGAATCCGTACACGGTCGGCAAGACAAGCAACGTCTCAAGCTTCGCCGAAACGGTGA
>DAITAC010000051.1:0-30037 GCA_036824465.1 Burkholderiaceae bacterium | reverse complement strand
ATGTCGACAAGTGCACGTTCTGCCTGCATCGCGTGCAGGACGGCCAGGACCCGGCCTGCGTGTCGGTCTGCCCGACGCGCTGCATGCACTTCGGTGACCTGGACGACCCGAAGAGCACGGCGGCCACGTTGCTGCGCACGCGCAAGTGGCACACGCTGCTGCCCGAAGCAGGCACCAGGCCGCGCGTTTTCTATCTGACTTAGCGGGCTTCAATACATCGATGGAGAAGAACATGCGAGAACCGAGGCCCGCTTCCCTCACCCCCAGCCCCTCTCCCAAAGGGCGAGGGGGATTCTCGAGTCGCGGGCGCGACTCTAAGTGAAGGTGCGGCGATGCTCGAAATCACGACGACCCGAAACAACCCGCTGATCGACCCGCGCCTGCACGTGTGGAGCTGGGAGATTCCCGTGTATCTGTTTCTCGGCGGCCTGGTCGCCGGAATGATGGTGCTGGCGGGCTATCACATGCTGAAGGTCATCAAGGGCGAAGCGCGCGATGCCTACGCCGTGCAGACGCCGATCCTGGCGTTCGTGCTGATCAACCTCGGCATGCTGGCGCTGTTCCTCGACCTCGCGCACAAGCTGTACGTGTGGCGCGTGTATCTGACGTTCCAGGTGCTGTCGCCCATGTCGTGGGGCTCGTGGGTGCTACTCCTCGTCTACGGCGTCGTCGCAGCGTCCGCGTTGATCCGGCTCGACGAAGCGTGGCCGTGGCTCGGCCGCCAGTTGCCACAGGTGGGCCGCTCGTCGCGCTACCTGCTTGCGCGCCCGGCGCTGCTGCGGCTGATCGCGTTCCTGAACATCGGCTCCGGCGTGGCGCTCGGCATCTACACCGGCATCCTGCTCAGCACGATGGTGGCGCGGCCGCTGTGGAATTCGGCGCTGCTCGGACCGCTTTTCCTCGTGTCGGGCCTGTCGGCGGCGTGCGCGTTGACGCATCTGCTGTCGGTCGTCGTGCCGATGAAGCGGCCGGCACCGGCCAGTATGGTCGGCGGCGCGTTTGCGGCATTGCTGCAGCCGCTGACGCCGCAGCCGCCGGCCAAAGCCAGCGCGACATCGCTGGTGCGCTTCGATCAAGTATTCCTGTTGACCGAACTGGCGCTGATCGTGCTGCTCATCGTCGGGCTGCTGTCGACCACCGCGGTCCATCAGAGCGCCGCTGCGCTGTTGCTGAGCGGCCCGTACGCGGTCGCGTTCTGGGGTCTGGTCGTCGCGCTCGGCATCGTCGTGCCGTTTGCCCTGCAGGCGCTTGAACTGCGCCATCGCATTGCGCACACGGTGCTGCCCGCTGCGCTCGTGCTGGTCGGCGGATTCGCGCTGCGCTGGGTGCTGGTCGATGCGGGCCAGGCGAGTCAGTTTCTGCCACTGATCGGAATGGGTCAGTGATGTCTTTTCGTTCCCAGGGGGTAAACATGAGAAATGCACTGGTCGCAACGGCGCTGATCGCACTGTCGGTCGGCGCGGCCGCACAGGCGCCGGCCGCCAAGCCGAGCCAGCCCGCGGTCTGCAACAACTGCCACAAGCCGGAAGCCGGTGTGGTCGCCGGCTACTTCGAGAACGTCGCGTTCAAGTCGCAGTCGATCCAGCTCGGCATCGATGCCACGAAGGAGATCGTCCGCTTCGACGAAAAGACGCTGAAGGTGCTCGATGCCGGCGACGCGAAGAAGCCGGAGCACATGCGCGAGGCGCGCAAAGGGCATGAAGTTCGCATCGCCTACGCCGAACGCGATGGCCAGAAGTTCGCGACCGAAATCCGCTTCAAAGGCCCAGTCAAGGTCGCCAGGCAGGACCTCGTCGATTATGCGTTCGTGAAGAAGCTCGCGGATCAGCGCAGCGGCAATTTCGCGCTGATCGACTCGCGGCCGCTGCCGCGCTTCCAGCAGGGCACGATCCCCGGGTCAATCAACGTGCCGTATCCGGCGTGGGACAAGGTGGTCAATCGCCTGCCGGCCGACAAGAGCACATTGCTGGTCTTCTTCTGTCAGGGTGTGACCTGCCAGATGAGCCCGCTGTCGCAACGCAAGGCAATTGCGCTCGGCTACACGACCACGAAGGTGTATCACGAGGGTGTTCCGGAATGGCAGACGAAGGACTACCTGGCGACGACACCCGAGTTCGTGAAGGCGGCTTACGTCGACAAGGATATCCCCGCGGTCATCCTTGACGTGCGCTCGGCGGATGAGGCCGCGAGTGGCCATATCAAAGGCGCAGTGGGAATGCCCATCGCGAAGGTCAAATCGCTGGCGAAGAGCTTCCCCGATCCGAAGCTGCAGGCGCCGGTCATCGTCTACGACGGGCGCGGCGGTGCGGATGCAGTCGCTGCGGCACGCGCACTGGTCAAGGCAGGACAGACCAACGTGCAGGTCATTGCCGGCGGTCTTCTTGGATGGCAGGCAGCGGGCTACACGATTGAGAGCGGAGTACCGGCAGCGGCGAAAGTCGCGTACGCACCGAAACCGCGGCCGGGCTCGATTGCGGCGGATGAGTTCAGCAAACTCGCGCGCAACACGCCGGCCGATGTGCTGATCCTTGATGTGCGCAATCAGGACGAAGCCAACGATGGCATGATCAAGGGCGCCGTGCTGATTCCGGATGAGGAACTTCTTGCGCGCATGAAGGAGCTGCCGAAAGACAAGCGGATCGTCGCCCACTGCTCGACCGGCATCCGCGCCGAGATGGCATACCACAAGCTGAAGGAAGCCGGCTTCGGCAAGGTCGGGTTCCTCAACGCCGAAATCGCGGTCGCGAAGGACGGCTCGTTCAAGGTGACGCCGAAGCTGTAGCGCAACGCTTTGCCCCCGCGGTGTGGTGTGGAGTCACGCAGCTTCCTCCGACATATGTCCCTGCGTGATGCCCATCACACCGCCCTCAGCATGACCCGGCGCATCATTGCGCCATACAGATCACGGAAGGAGTTGAACATGAGCGCCGCTGCAATCGCATCGCCGGACAGACGCGGCGTCGATAGCGCGCGTGCGGCGGATCGACGCCGGCTGATGAATCCGTATCTCGCGGGTTTCGGCCTCGGCCTCGTTCTGTTGCTCACGTTTCTGATCATGGGCCGCGGATTGGGTGCCACCGCTGGCTATGGCTCGTTGCTTGCCGCTGCATTCGGTGCCATCGCGCCGGACTGGACGGCGGCGAACCCGGCGTTGAAGGGCTACTTCGCCGATCCGCCGGCGACCAACTGGACGCTGTATTTGCTGATCGGCGCGTTTGCCGGTGCGCTCGTGTCCGGACTGCTCGCGCACCGGGTGCAGTTCCGCATTGAGCGCGGGCCCAACCTGTCGGTGCGCACGCGCCTGCTGTTCGCTTTCAGCGGTGGGTTGCTCGCGGCGATCGGCGCCAAGCTCGCCAAGGGCTGCACCAGCGGCCAGGCCCTGACCGGCGGCTCGCAGCTGAATGCGGGCAGCTGGGTATTCATGCTGTCGGTGTTTGCCGGCGGCTACCTGCTGGCTTACTTTGTACGGAGGCTCTGGCGATGACGCTGCCACTGTATGGTTTCGATCTGATCACCGATGCGCAGGGACTCGCCACTGCGTTGCTGCTCGGCTTCGGCTTCGGCTGGTTTCTCGAGCGCGCCGGCTTCGGCAGTGCGCGCAAGCTTGCCGCGCAGTTCTATCTGCACGACATGACCGTGCTGAAGGTGATGTTCACCGCGATCATCACGACCGCGGTCGGGCTCTGGTTCTTTTCCGCCATCGGCTGGCTCGATCTCTCCTACGTGTACCTGACGCCCACCAGTGTCGGCGCGCAATTGCTCGGCGGATTGATTCTGGGTTTCGGCTTCATCCTTGGGGGCTTCTGTCCCGGCACGTCGGTCACCGCGACCGCGACCGGCAGCGGCGATGGACTGACCTACATGGCGGGTTTCGTGGCGGGGCTGGCGATCTACGCGGTTGCGCTGCCCGGGCTGGAGCTTTGGGCCAACGCCAACAGCATGGGTGAACTCACGCTGCCGCAGGTGTTCGGAATCCCGTATGGCGCGGTTGTGCTGGGCGTGGTCGTCATGGCGCTGGTGGCGTTTGCCGGTGCCGAGTGGGTGGAGCGCAAGTTCCAGCATCTGCGTCCGCAGTAGTGGAGCAAGTGGTTGATCCAGATCGAAAGCGGGCCGGGTCAACCCTTGACCGGGCTCGCGCGCTTACGCAAAGTACGCCGCTCGCGCGGTGCATACCCCGGCAGCGGGCGGTTGCACGCAGCCACATTAACCCGCTTGCTCGCAAGCACCAACCCGAAGGAGTCGATCTGATGAACAAGCTCATTGCTGCCCTGGTGGCCGCTGCTTTCGTGGCCGCCCCCGCGTACGCGCAGGACAAGAAGGCGGATGCGAAGCCGACCATGGAACAGTGCAAGAAGGACCCGAAGATGAAAGGCTGCGACGAAGTGCTGAAGAAAGAGAAGAAGGCCAAGGGCGGCTGCTGAACGTCCCAGCTCCCCAACGAAAAACGGGCCGCAGTGCGGCCCGTTTTGTCTGCAGCGCCCTGGCTCAGAACTTCCAGCCGTAGGCGATGCCAAGCGACATCTGCTTCATCTTCAGGTTCACGTTGCCGCCGCCGAAGGGCGCGGGAATCGAGTTCGCGCCGTTGATCTTGACGATCGGCGCATACATGAAGGCAAGCGACACCTCCGATTTGCTCTGCAGCGACCATGTCGCCCCCAGCGTCCAGTGGTCTTCGACCACGCCGGGCGCGAGGATGTTGAAGAACGTATCGCTCGCAGGGATCGGCTGGTCGCCGCGGTTGTAGCCAGCGCGAAGCGTCAGGTCCGGACGCATCGCCCAGTCGACGCCGAGCTTCACCGCGGTGACGTCCTGCCACGCAAAGCCCGCGCCCCCGCTGGCGCCGAGCGGCGCCTGGAACAGGTTCGGCAGCAGCGGATTGTTGACCGACTTGATGCCCGAGTATTCGATCTTCACGACGTCAAGCGCGACGTTGACCGCGGGCGTAGCCTTGAACGCCAGGCCGATGCCGTAGCTGGCCGGGATGTCGAAACCGCCCTCCTCGGCGAACAGCCCCTTGTACTTGTCGAACTTGCTCATGCTCGTTTTGGTCTGGTAGGTCAGACCGAGCGCGAACTGCGGCGTCAGCTGCCCCATGTAACCAACGCGTGCGCCGATGCCGTATGAGTTGTCGTAGCCCTGGTTGGTCACGTTGCCCGGGAAAGCCGAGAAGCGCTGCGGCCCGCTGGGCGCGGTGAAGTTCTCCAGACCGTGCGCCTTGAAGCGCTGATAGGCGAGGTTCACCGCGAGGCCGACCGCATGATCCGGCGCGATCTTGTATCCGACGGTTGGTGCGATGAAAAGCTGCGACAGGTCCACGCCCGGGTTGCTCGAACCGAACAGCGGAACCGGTTTCGTGTAGGTGGTGTTCATCCCGCCGTTGCCGAACACGGAAACGCCGAGCGACAAGTTGGGATTCAGCATCGTGTTGTAGCCGAACTCGGGGATGACGAAATCGCTCTCCTTGTTGGCGTCGTAGGTGCCGTTGACCCCCGACGGCGCGGCGTTGCCGACGATCTCGGCATGACGCGTCGGGCGGAACCAGTTGAGCCCGAAGTCGATCCGATTGCCGATCATCGCCATGCCGGCCGGATTGTTGGCGGCAGCGATCGCATCCTGCGGATACGCGATCCCGGCGCCGCCCATGCCGATCGCCTTGATGCCATAGCCATGCGAAAAGTACCCGTTGGTGGCGCCGGCCAGTGCCGGCAGGAACAGCGCCGCCACTGCGGCCGCGATCTTCAGCTTCTTCGTCGTCATCGTCGTTCTCTTTTCAGGGTGGGTTGACTCAGAACCGTGCGCCGATGATCCTAGGCGCCGGGCGGCTGGCACGGTTGCCGGGGGTCAACGGGGTCAAGTCCCTGCGAACTGCTCGGTGATTTGCATCACACTAACGTCGCGTTGGCCCAACGAATCGGTCCAAATCCATTGTCATCGAACGGTCGTATCGACTGGAACACCCCTTCGGGATTACTCGGACATGCTCGATGAGGCGATGATCAAGCGCCTGCTGCTGCGCGCCGCCGCTCGCGACGAGGGCTCCGCGGCGGCGTTCGAGGCGCTGTATCGCGCCTGCGCGCCGCTGCTGCTCGGGGTAGCGCTGCGCATCGTCGGCCGCCGCGAACTGGCCGAGGAAGTGCTGCACGACGCGTTCGTCAGGATCTGGAACGGCGCCGGCAGCTTTGATCCGCTCGCCAACCAGCCGGTCGCCTGGATGGCGGCGGTCACGCGCAACCGCGCACTGGACGTCGTTTCCAGCGCGGAGGCCACGCGCACGCAGTCGTTGCACGCCAGCGACGATGACGACGACCCGGATGGCGCGCTTGACCGGCTGTTCGACTGGTCCGGGCCCGGCGCCGATGACGCTGAGGACGCGCGGCGCGCACGCGGCTTCCTGCGCGACTGCCTGAACGAACTGGCCGCCGCCGAGCGACAGACGCTGGTGCTGGCGTTCAGCCATGGCATGAGTCACAGTGAACTGGCCGTGCACCTGGAACGGCCGCTCGGGACGATCAAGACCTGGGCGCGGCGCGGCATGGATCGGCTCCGCGAATGCGTCGAGCACTGCATGCAGGGCGCGCGATGAAGCTCGCGCACCGTCGTGAACTCGATGCGCTGTGCGGCGAGTACCTGGTCGGCACACTGCGCGGGCGCGCGCGCCGCCGCTTTGAGCGCGCGCTGCGCGACGAGCCGCTGGTGGCGCAACGGCTCGGCTACTGGCAGCGCGTGTTCGCGGTGCGCTACAACGAGCGCGTCGCGGTGACGCCGGATGCGCGTACATGGAAGCGGCTTGAGCGGACGCTGGATCTCGCCCGCTACCGGCAGCCTTGGTATCGGCGCGTCGGACTGTGGCAGGGCTGGGCCGCGGCGGCGACCGCCGCGCTGGTACTCGCGCTCTCGGTCCAGATGTCGCGGCCGCCGGTGACGATCGAGTTGGCCAGCATCGCGCAACTGGCCGCGAAGGGCGAGGCGGCAACCGTTACTGCGCTGCTGTCCAAGGACGGCCGCACACTTGAGCTGAAATCGGTGCGCGCGATCGTCGCTGGCCCGCAGCAGAGTTACGAGTTGTGGCTGCTGCCCGCAGAAGGTACGCCTCCGATCTCGCTCGCGGTGCTGGGCCGGCTTGACGCACGTTTCGATTTGCCCGCCGCGCAGATCGGGCGGCTGAAGCAGGGCGCGAAACTCGCGGTGTCGGTCGAGCCTGCCGGCGGTTCCCCGACGGGTGCGCCAACCGGACCAGTGATTCTGGCGGGTGAGATCAAGGCCTGATTTCGTGGCGGCACAATCCGGCGCGTGCCGCGTCGGTATCTCCATACTGCCTTTCATGTCGCACTGACCTGCGCTGTGGCGATGTCGAGCGCACACGCGCCGGACTCGAACGCACTCGCCAACTGCGCGGCGATCGATGATCCGGTCGAGTGGCTCACCCGCTTCGATCGACTGATGCCGCGCCCCGGGATGTGGTCGGCATCGGCATATCACTGGCCGATTACACTTGATGAGCGGCGACAGATTCCGCCGGACCCTGTGTGATGCGCCTCACGGTGACGGCCTCGAATGCTGGCATCCTATGAAGTTGTCTGGCAGGAGAAACGAGATGAGAAAGATCTGGCTGGTTGCCTTCGCGGTCGTCGTTGCGATCGCAACTCCCGCATGGGCGCAGCAGCAAATCGTCGACGCGGCGTTTTTGAAGGCGGCGCAGGCGCGCGGGGCCGTGCTGTGGGATGCGCGCGATGAAGGTTCGTTCGCCAAGGGTCACATTCCCGGCGCGGTGAACATCGGCGCGCCGGGCGATGAACTGCGCGACGCCAATACGGAGGACTACCTGCCGATCCCGCAGATCGAGAAGATCCTCGGCGCGGCCGGACTCGATCCGCAGCGCGAGGTGATCGTCTACGCGCAGCGCGGCGCATCAAGCGCGTACTTCGCGCAGTTCACGTTGCGCTATTTCGGGGCGCACCGGGCGCACGTCTTTCACGACGGCATCGACGGCTGGCGCGCGGCTGGCGAAAAGGTCGCGACCGAGCCGACGCCCCCGAACCCGGTGGCGCTGAAGCTCGTGCCGGCCGCGGGGCTGACGGTCGACACCAAGGCGGTGATCGCGGCGGTTCGCAATCCGAACGTGCAGATCGTCGATGCGCGCACGCCGAAGGAGTTCAAGGGCGAAGACATCCGCGCGATCCGCGGCGGTCACATTCCCGGCGCGCTGAATATTCCGTACGAGCAGAACTGGCTCGATCCGGACGCAATCGGCAAAATGCGGCGCGGCCAGCTGAAGGATTCGAGCGGAATGTCGCTGAAGCCGCGAGACGAACTGCGCAAGCTGTACGCAGCGCTCGATCCGGACAAGGAAACGATCGTGTACTGCCAGAGCGGTGTGCGCGCGGCCGAGACCGCTGCCGTGCTTGCGGACCTCGGCTTCAGGAACGTGAAGTTGTATGACTCATCGTGGCTCGGTTACGCAGCCGCGCTGTCCGCGCCGGCCGATAACGAGGTCTTCGTGAACGTCGGCGCGCTGAACAACCAGATTCGCTCGCTGGAAAGCCGCATCAACGCGCTGGAGGCAGCATTGCAGCAGAGGCGTTAGGCGGGCCTTTACCGCGCGGCGCGCCTGATCATTCGTGCAGGTGACCCGGCAGATCAATCCAGTTCGCCTCGTTCCGCCAGTTCGCGTATCCGCTGGACAGTGTCGAGGTCCGCGCTCTTGTAGGCCTGCCGACGCAGTGCATCGGTCTGGGCGTCAAGTTCACCGGACCCGTCCTCACCTTCGAACTCGTAAAGAAAACGCAGGAAGACCTGTTCGGGCTGCGGCTCTTCGATCGTGATCGTCAGCCGGCTGGCAGGCCAGGTTGGGCCGGCATCGGTATGGGTCAGCGACTGGTGCGGCGGCGTCAGCGCGACACGGTCCTGCACGCTGAAATTGCCGAAGTCGAGCGTGCGCGTCAGTGTCGTCTGCGCCGCGCTGTGGTTGCGACCGAGGATCACAAAGCCCGCCAGGCCGAACACGAACTGCGTTGGCTGTTCGGCCCGCAGCACGAGGCCGCGCCACAGCTGCGCCCGCGTCAGGTGCGGCAGCAGCGGCATCATTGGATCGTTGATCTGGACCAGATGCTCGAAGCGCATTGCCGTCTCACGGCAGGAAATGCTTCACTTCGAGCAGCGCGCGCAGTCTGGCCGAGTCCTCGGCAAAGACGTCCGGGTCGTACTTGATCTTGCTCGTATAGAACTGGGCGAGCGAAGTGATGCCGTGACGCTCCATGTTCGCCTTGACTTCCGGCATCGACATGTAGCGCTGCCAGCCGCGCTCTTCGCGCTGCGTGAAGATGACGTCGATTTCATGATCGGCCGGCCGGTGATAGCGCTCCCCGTGCAGGAACGCCGCCAGCGGCAGTCGATCGCGCTTGTCCGGATCCTCGTCGGGATGCCCGACCACGATCGTCGTGACCGGCAGACAGGTGTCGGGCAGTTCAAGCAGTTCGGCGATTTCGGTCATTGCGTGCAACGTCGTGCCCATGTAGCAGATGCCGAGCCCATGCGCCTCAAAGCCGAGGCAGACATTCTGCGCGACGATGATCGCGTCGAACGCGGCAACATGCCAGCCGATCAGGTTGTTGAAGTTGTCGCGCGCACCGCGCCGGCGCAACCACGCGCGCGTGCGGAACCAGTCGGCGCAGAAAGTGATCACGAGCGGCGCCTGCAGCACCATCGGCTGTCTGAAGTGCAGCTCGTACAGGCGGCGCTTGCGCTCCGGATCGCGCGTGAGGATCAGCGACACCGGATTGAGGTTTCCCGACGATGAGCCGCCGGCGATTGCGTCGGCGCAAACCTGCTCGACGAGCGCGGGGTCGATCGAATCGGGTTTGTACTTGCGGATCGAACGGTGGCGGTTCAGCAGGCGGGCGAGTTCGGTCATGGAGTGGAGTGCTCTGGCGCGCTGCGTGCAGCTTGCCAGTTATCCCACCCCGCCGCACGCAGTCCGCACGCCGGACAGATGCCACAGCCGCGCCCCCACGCATGCAGCTTGTCGCGCACCCCCAGATAACAGCTGTGCGTCTCGGTCCGGATCAGTTCAACCAGCGCTTCGCCCCCCAGGTCGTGGGCCATCTGCCAGGTCTGACTCTTGTCGAGCCACATCAGTGGCGTCTCGATCGTGAAGCGCTGATCCATGCCGAGCGACAGCGTGACCGCGAGGCTTTTCAGCGTCTCATCGCGGCAGTCGGGATAGCCCGAGTAATCGTTCTCGCTCATCCCGCCGACCAGCACGTCCATGTCGCGCCGGTAAGCGATCGCCGCGGCATATGTGAAGAACAGCACGTTGCGTCCCGGGACAAAGGTATTGGGCAGGTTCTTCTCGGCCATCCGGATCTCGGCCGCCCGCTCCAATGCGATGCTCGAAAGTTGCGACGGTTCGTGCATTGTCACCAAATGATCGTCGCCCAGTCGCGCGCTCCACGCGGGGAACGCGGCGCGGATCGCCTCTAGCACCTGCGGACGCACCTCGAGTTCGACGGCATGGCGCTGGCGGTGATCGAAGCCGATCGTCTCGACGTGTGAGTAGCGTGCCAGCGCCCACGCGAGGCAGGCGGCCGAGTCCTGGCCGCCTGAAAACAGAACGAGCGCGCGCTGCTGAAGAGACATTGGCTTTGAGCCCGTTAACCCGTTTTTCGACACCCGCTCGTTGTTAGCGACGTCCGAACGACCCGGGAGATCGAAAATGCTACGGCGAACCTTTCTGGCGACAGCGATTGTCGCGGCGTTGGGCTCATGTGCCACATCCTTGGTACACGCAAATACGGTCGGCAATCTGGCTGAGGTCCAGATCATCGACCGCGCCAGCGGCCAGACGTTGCCTATCTACCACCACAACGGCCGTCGCTACGTGGCCGGAACTCCCGGCAGCCGATATGCAATCGCGGTCCGGAACCGCACCGGCGGCCGTCTGCTGGCGGTGATGTCCGTCGATGGCGTCAATGCCGTGACCGGCGAGACCGCCGGGTGGGACCAGAACGGCTACGTCTTTGCCCCCTGGCAGCGCTGGGAGATTCGGGGCTGGCGCAAGAGCCAGGAGCGCGTAGCCGCATTCGAGTTCACCGCGGTTCCCAACTCCTATGCGGCACGCACCGGTCGCCCCGACCACGTCGGCGTGATCGGCGTGGCGGTTTTCCGTGAGGTGGTGCGAATCCCGCCTGCGCCGGCGATTGCGCCGCAGTCGCAGCGCTCTGAGTCGGGCGGTGCCGGACGAACTGCTGAGAGTGCCGGCGATGCACAATCGCCGGCGACCGCGGCCAGACCGGAGGCCGGCGCGCTGGCGGACAGCGCCGAACGCCGCCGCGATGCCGCCAAACTCGGTACCGGCCATGGGCGCAGCGAAAGCTCGTGGGTCGAGTACACCGACTTCGAACGCGTGCGCCCGACACCGGACGAGGTCATCACCCTTCACTACGACAGCCGCGACAACCTGATCGCGCTTGGAGTCATCCCGTCGCCCCGGGTGCCGGTGCCGAATCCCTTCCCGGGTAACGTCGGGTTCGTCCCCGATCCGCCGCGATGACCGCGACGCACCTGGCCGCGCGCGGCAGGAACCGCGCGTGACGGCGACCGGGCGCGCTGCTGCGCTGCCGGCGTCGATAATCCGGCGCATGCGCGATGCCCCGCCGAGCGACGTTCGCAGTGACGAGCAGTTGATGCTCGATTACGGCGCGGCGGGTCCGGGCGCGGCAGCGGCGTTCGCCCGGCTGTTCGAACGGCACGAGCGGCCGGTCTACCGTTTCCTGCTGCGTTCTCTTGGCGGCGATGCTGCACGCGCCGACGATCTGCTGCAGGAGGTGTGGCTCGCCGTGATCCGTAACGCGACGAACTATGAGCCCCGCGCGAAGTTCACGACCTGGCTGTACGGCATCGCGCGCACACGACTGATCGATCACTGGCGCTCTCTCAGAAACGACGTCAGCCTGGATGCAGCCAATGACACGCACGCCGATGACGTCGGCGACGCGTTGGTTGATCGCCTTCCCGCCGCGCGCACCATCGAGCCGGAAGTGCAGGCCATGTCGCGGGCGCAGGCACGCGCGTTCATCGTGGAAGTCGAGCAATTGCCGCCGGCGCAGCGCGAGGCGCTGCTGCTGCATCTGGAGGGCGAACTGACGCTGGACGAGATCGCGCAGCTCACCGGCGTGGGAATGGAAACGGCGAAGAGCCGCTTGCGCTACGCGCTCGCCAAGCTGCGCGCAGCGCTGGAGGATTGGCGATGACGACCCGCCCGCAACCTGAATCGCGCGCCGTGACGGACGCCTATCGCGCCGCCAGTGCGGCGCTTGACGAGCGTCCCAGTGACGCGACCCGCAGCGCGATCCTCGCCGCCGCCGCGCGCGCCGTCGATGCGAAGCCGCACGCAGTCAGCGCCGCGCCGGCAAGGCGCTGGCGGATCCCGCTCGCGGCCGCGGCAACGGTGTTGATCAGCACGATCGCCGTGATCGTCGCACAGCGCACGCAGCAGCAAATGCCGGCAATCATCGCTGAAAGCGCGCCACCGCCGGCGCCGGCCAGACAGGAAGCTGCCGGCGCAGCGAAGCCGACCCAACCCGACGTGATCGCAGCGGCGCCCGAGATACCCGCCGCGGTGGCTCCGGCAGCGCGCAATGACGCTGCCGCCGCCCGCAGTGCCCCGTCGCGACCGATCGTTGCGGCGCCGCCCCGGTCGACGGAGTTCGGCGCGCGCGCCGATGTGCCGCCCGTTGCGGTCACCGGCCGCAACACGGCTGCCGATGCGGCGGCTGTCGAACGCGAGTCCGAAGGCGGGCACGTCACGCCGGCGTCGAAGATCGAAGCGGCCGCGCCGGTCGAGCAGACGGCCATGCCCAGCGGTAAGGCGACCACGGCGGAGGACCAAGCGGTGACGCCCGCAACGCTCGGCTCGGAGAGGCGCGACGCGCAGTCACGCGCTCTCGAACGGCAAGCGCCGGCTGCGGCCGGCGTGACCGCGTCACCGATGTCGAAGGCCGAAGCCCCCGAGCGCTGGCTTGCGCGCATCATCGAAATGCGCCGGGCCGGTCGTGATGAGGAGGCCGATGCCGAACTGAAGAAGCTGCGCGAACTCCATCCGACACTGATCATTCCCGAGACCGCTTTGCGCAGAACCGCAACGCGCTGACCTGCGCGCGGACGCTTGCCGCGCTCGCGTGGCCGGTGGATTTGCTCTACGGATAAGAACCCGCAAGGGGCAGCTCACCGGCTTGCTATCCTCCCCCAGTCAATCGAACGAGGAGAGTCCCATGAAGCTCTATTTCTCGCCCGGCGCGAGTTCGCTGTCGCCGCACATCGCGCTGCGCGAAGCAGGACTCGCGTTCGATCTGGAACGAGTCGACCTGAAGTCGAAGAAGTACGGAAAGGACAGGGACTTCTCCAAGGTCAGTCCGAAAGGCTATGTGCCGGCGTTGCAATTCGAGGACGGCAGCGTGCTGACCGAGGGACCTGCGATCGTGCAATGGATCGCTGACCAGGTGCCGGAGAAGCGGCTCGCTCCCGCGGCCGGCACGATGGAGCGCTATCACCTCGTCGAGTGGCTGAATTTCATCTCGACCGAACTGCACAAGCAGTTCACGGCGCTGTTCAGTGCCGTCAGCACCGACGAGCAGAAAAGCCGCCAGCGTGAGGTTCTCGGCCGGCGTTTCGATTATGTTCAAAGCGTTCTCGGCGCCCATCCGTACCTGATGGGCGAGACTTTCACTGTCGCCGACGCCAGCCTGTTCAACGTGCTTAGCTGGTGCAAGTGGGTCGAGATCGATCTGGCCAAGTGGCCGAAGCTCTCCGAATACATGGCGCGCGTTGCCGCGCGGCCGAAGGTGCAGGCCGCACTCGCTGCCGAGAAACCGCCCAAGCAGTAACACAATGCCTGCGGCTGGCACGCCGCGTCTGGTGTTGCTGGACTCGGTGACAACGGTGGAGCCGCAGCATGCCGGCTGCGTGGTTGTGACTGGCTCGCACGGGGGTGCCAGCGTCGTGCCTTATGCGCGCAGCGTGCGCGCGCGCCTCTATGTATTCAACGACGCCGGGATCGGCAAGGACGAAGCTGGCGTCGCCGCGCTCGATGAACTCGACTCCGCCGGCATCGCCGCGGCCGCGGTATCGCACATGACCGCGCGGATCGGCGAGGCGCGCGACACCTGGGAGCACGGTGTGGTTTCGCGTGCGAATCGGCTTGCCCAGTCGGTCGGCGTGCGGGTGGGCCGCCGGCTGCGCGAAATGCTGACCATTGCGTAGCGCCGGTTGCGGCGCAAGCGGGCCGCACGCCGCGGCCAAGGAGGGTTCATGCCGTCGCTGAAAGTCACGTTCCCCGGCAGTCTCGGCGCAACACTGGCCGCGCGACTCGACCTGCCGGACATCCCGCCGCGCGCCTACGCGCTGTTCGCGCACTGCTTCACCTGCTCGAAGGACAGCCGCGCACCGACCTACATCGCGCGGTCGCTGACCGAGCAGGGAATCGCGCTGCTGCGCTTCGACTTCACGGGACTGGGAGGCAGCGAGGGCGAGTTCGAGAACACGGACTTTTCTTCCAACGTCGCCGATCTCGCCGCCGCGGCCAACTGGCTGCGCGCGCATCATCAGGCGCCGGCGATCCTCATCGGTCACTCGCTCGGCGGCGCCGCAGTGCTGGCCGCGGCGGGTGGAATCAGCGAGGCACGCGCCGTGGTGACGCTGAACGCGCCGTTTGCGCCCGATCACGTCACGCATCAGTTTGCGGATCGCATCGGGCTGATCGAGCGTGCGGGTGTCGCCGAAGTCACACTCGCCGGGCGGCCGTTCAGGCTGCGGCGCGAGTTCCTCGCCGACCTCGCCGGCCAGAACCAGGCCAGGCGGATTGCAGACCTGCGCCGCGCGTTGCTGGTAATGCATGCGCCGGGCGACACCACCGTCGGCATTGACCATGCGCAGGCGATTTACACGGCCGCCCGGCACCCGAAGAGCTTCATCTCGCTCGACGGCGCAGATCATCTCTTGACGCGCGCCGATGACGCCCGCTATGCGGCGCAGGTGCTGGCGGCGTGGGTCGGTCGTTACCTTCCCGCAGCGACCTCGCTGTCGGATGTGCCGGCCGGCACGGTGCGCGTGTCGGAGCGGCGGCTCGGAAAGTTCACAACGCTGGTGCAAACCCCCGCGCACGCCATCTATGCCGACGAGCCGGCGAGCGCGGGCGGCAACGACACAGGGCTGTCGCCGTACGAGCTGCTGCAGGCCGCGCTCGGTGCCTGCACCGTGATGACGCTGCGCCTTTATGCCGAGCACAAGCAAATATCGCTCGCGCGCGCCAGCGTCGACATCTCACACGACAAGATCCACGCAACCGATTGCGCCGACTGCGAGACGCGTGAAGGAAAGGTGGATCGTATTCAGCGGCGCCTGACGCTGGAGGGCGACCTCGACGCCGAGCAGCGTTCGAAGTTGCTCGAGATCGCCGACAAGTGCCCGGTGCATCGGACGCTGCACGGCGAAGTCAAGGTGCAGACGATGCTGGTGGAGTGATGTAACGCTCGAGTTCGACCGATTCGAGTTTGCCGCTTGCCGCGCGCGCCAGTGCCTCGCGCGCGATGCGGTACGTATCGGGCTCGAAGACGGGCGGCACGTTGCGTGCGAGTTCGTGCGCCGCGTCGAGCGACCACACTGTCCCGAGCCAGCACCACTGATCGAATACGTGGACATCCGCGCGAAAGCGATCGGCATTCTTCTCGACGATCGCGATCGCGCCTGCATGGGGCCACGTTTGTACGCGCCGCTCGGCGAGCAGGTCGGCGGCGCGCCCGCCGTGTGCCTCCGGCGTCTCCGCCCCCACGCACGCGCCCGCGCAACGTTTCAGCTGATAGTTGAAGCAGGGCGCATCTGCGGCAACGCTGCGCGCGCGGCCTTCGAGCTTCATCAGCTTCAGGCACAGCCCGTGTTCACGCGCGAGATCGACCAGGAAGCGGCGCACACCGGCCCGTGAGCCGAACGGTCCGTAGTGCGCAGGGAGTTGATCAAGCGGCACGTCGGCGGCCCTGACGAAGCGCGGCCGTCCGACCTCGTCGAGCCTGAAGAACACCTGGTTCAGCTTGCGACGCAGCGCGATGTTGTGCGCCGGCAGACGCGTCTTCACGAGTTCTGCCTCGCGCAGCAGCGCACCGATCTCGCCCGCGGTCTCTTCCCATTCGACGCGCTGCACTTCCTGTGACAGCCGCAAATCGGCGCCGCTGGCGTGGTCGTTGGCGAAGTGGCTCGCCACGCGTGCGCGTAGATCGACGCTCTTGCCGATGTAGATCGGATGGACGTTGGCACCGAAGAAGAGGTACACGCCGGGCGCGTTCGGCATCTCTTCGAGCGCATGCGGCGGCAGCGCAGGCGGCGTGCTCGGACGCGCCAGCACGCGTTCGATCGCCGCATCGATCTCACCGCGCGGGTGGCGTTCGTACAAGCGTTGCAGCAGTCGCCACAGCACGCGCGCGTCGCCGAGCGCGCGATGGCGCTGCTCGCCGTCCAGTCCAAAACGCGCGACGATCGCGTCGAGCGTATGCGGGCCGCGATCGGGATACAGCAGCCGCGACAGCCGCACCGTGCACAGCGTGGCCGCTTTCCACGGCAGACCGGCGCGGTCGAACTCGGCCTTCAGAAAACCGTAGTCGAAGCGCGCATTGTGTGCGACAAATACCGCGTCCTGCAGGCGATCGATCAGCGGCTCGGCAAGATCGCTGAAGCGCGGCGCGTCGCGCACCATTTCATTGGTGATGCCGGTCAGCCACTGGATCTCGGAAGGAATGGGCACGCCGGGGTTGACCAACGACGACCACTCCGACACGCGCATCTGGTCCCCATCGGCATCGACGGTCACGACGCCGATTTCGGTGATACGTTCGCGCGCCGGGCTCGAGCCGGTGGTTTCGACATCGACGAAACACCAGCGTGAAAACTCGCGCGATCCAAACATGCGGGAAGTTTAGAGCGCTCCCACTGGCGCGATACTCGCGGCCATGCCGGCAACGCTCCTCGACCGGATCACCCCCACCGCGGTCGGAATCGTGTCGCGCGCGTGGGTGATCCGCGAAGTCGAACAGCATGCTGAACTTGACGCGGCCGCGCGCGCACGCGCAATCGACGTGCTCTGCGCATATGAGCCGCCGCGCCGCCATCCGGTGCGAAACAACGTGATTTTCTGGGTCGGTGCGCTGGGCAGCGCGATGCTGGCCGAAGCGCTGGGTGCGCCGGGCTGGATCGGTTTTGTCGCGGCGCTCGCTGGGTTCACCGCGCTGGCGCGCCAGCTTGCGGTACGGGCATTGCGCTGGCGCATTAAACAGTTGCTCAGCGAGCGTGCTCAGCTCGATGCCGAACGATAGCGGCGCAGCAGCAGCGCATTGGTGACGACGCTGACCGAAGAGAAAGCCATCGCCGCGCCGGCAATCACCGGCGAAAGCAGTCCGAACGCGGCGAGCGGAATGCCGATCACGTTGTAGAAGAATGCCCAGAAAAGGTTCTGGCGGATCTTGCGTACGGTGGCGCGCGATATCTCGATCGCATCGGCGACCAGTCGCGGGTCGCCGCGCATCAGGGTGATGCCCGCGGCTTCGATCGCGACATCGGTGCCGGAACCCATCGCAATCCCCACGTCGGCGGCTGCCAGTGCCGGCGCGTCGTTGATGCCGTCGCCCACCATCGCGACCACGCGACCGCCTTCCTTCATTGCCATCACGCGCGCGCTCTTCTCCTGCGGAAGCACGCCGGCTTCGAAACGCGCCAGTTCGAGATTGTGCGCGACGTGCGCGGCCGCGCCCTCGCTGTCGCCGGAGAGCATCATCGTCTCGATGCCCATCCGGTTCAGCCGTTGCACCGCGGCGCGCGCACCGGGTTTCGGCTCGTCGCCGAACGCGACCAGGCCGAGCAGATGAACGCCATCCGGCGTCCGCTCGGCGAGCCATGACACGGTGCGACCCTCGGTCTCCAGCGTTTGTGCGCGCGCGGCTGCCCGGCTGATGTCGAGTCCGAGCTCCTCGAGCAGTCGGCGGTTGCCGAAAAGCAGTTCGACCCCGGTGGCCTGACCCTTGTCGTCGATCAGTCGCGCCGAGGCGCCGCGCCCGGCGAGCGTCTGATGTCCGGTTGCGCGGCGATGCGCGACATCGGGATGCTCCTTGACCGCGTTGCGCACGGCGGCGGCGAGCGGGTGCGTGCTGCCTTCACTGACCGCGGCGGCCAGCGCGAGCGCCTCGCGACCGTCGAGCAGGTCATGACCCAGCGCAGCCACCACGCGCGGCCGGCCCTCGGTCAGCGTGCCGGTCTTGTCGAACACGACTACACGCACATTGCGCGCAGCTTCGAGCGCCTCGGTGTCGCGGATCAGGATCCCGTGCCGCGCGGCCACGCCGGTACCGGCGATGATCGCCGTTGGCGTCGCCAGTCCGAGCGCGCACGGGCAGGCGATCACCAGCACGCTCACCGCATGAATCAGCGCGGTCTCGAAGGTTGCGCCCGCAAGCAGCCAGCCGGCCACCGTCGCCATGGCGATCACCAACACGATCGGAACAAAGACCGCGGCGACGCGATCGACGAGTCGCTGGATTGGCGCCTTGGCGGCCTGGGCGCTCTCGACGAGGCGGATGATCCGGGCCAGCACTGTCTCGGCACCGACCGCGGTGGTCTCGACCTCGATTCGGCCGGTCGTGTTCAGTGACCCGCCGGTGACCTTGTCGCCGGATTGCTTGTCAAGCGGCAGGCTCTCGCCGGTCAGCATGGATTCGTCCACTGCGGTGATGCCGGCGCGCACCAGCCCGTCGACAGCGACCCGTTCGCCCGGCAGTGTGATCACGACGTCGCCCAGGCGGACCTCATCGAGCGCAAGCGTCTGTTCGTGGCCATCGCGCAGCACGCGCGCGGTGGTTGGCCGCAGTTCACCCAGCAGACGGATCGCCTCCGAGGTCTGTCGCTTCGCGCGCGCCTCCAGCCAGCGGCCGAGCAGGACCAGTGCGATCACGACCGCGGCGGCTTCGAAGTACAGGTGACCGACGCGCCCTTCGTCGAGCCACAGATATAGCGATAACCCATACGCTGCCAGCGTGCCGAGCGAAACCAGCAGATCCATGTTGCCGGTGCGCGCCCGCAGCGCCTTCCACGCCGCGACGTAGAAGCGGCGCGCGCACCAGAACTGCACAGGTGTTGCGAGCAGCCATTGCAACCATGCAGGCAGCGCCACATCGACTTTCATCAACGCGAGCAGCATGGGCGCGGCGAGCGGTGCGGCGAGCGCCAGCGCCAGGATCGCGTCACGCCTCAGGCCGGCCAGACGATCCTCCTGCGCCGGTGCCGTCGGCGATTGCGGCGGTTTCGCCTCGTAGCCGGCGTCGGCAACCGCACGCACCAGGTCGCGCGGCGTCGCCGTGCCGCTGATCAGTTCGACGGTCGCGGATTCCGTGGCGAGATTGACGCTGGCACTGAGCACGCCCGGAACCTGTATGAGTGCCTTCTCAACGCGCGCGACGCAACTGGCGCAGGTCATGCCGTCGATCGCGAGCCGCAGCGATTGCGTCGGTACTTCATAGCCGGCGTCGACGATCGCGCCGCGCAGCGCATCCGCGTCGATGCGGTCGGTCAGGATCGCGGCCGACTCGGTGGCGAGATTGACCGCGACCGACTTCACGCCGGCCACGTTCTGCAGCGCCTTTTCCACATGCGTGACACACGACGCGCAGGTCATGCCGTGCACCGGCACGACAAAACGGGCGGCTGCCGAGGCGCTTGCGACGGCCACTGTCTCGGGTAGCACGCGTTGATCCATGAAGGCCCGCTTCAGCAACGGCGCTAGCCTAGCGCGATCGGCGTGCGGCAAGCTCGCGTGCGACTTGACGCGAGGCAAATCGGCGGCACATTAGTGTGCCGCTGCGTCGCACGATCAGGTCGGTCCGATGAAATCGCGCTTGCCAAGCTCGACGCCGTTGGCGCGCAGGATCGCGTACGCGGTCGTGACGTGAAAGTAGAAGTTTGGCGTTGCCATGTGCGCCAGGTAGGGCGCGCCCTTGACCTTGATTGATTCGCCGCGGATCGTCAATGAGACGTCGCGCTCATCGCTGCCGTCAAACTGCCCGGGCTTGAAGCCCTGCACGAATTCGATCGTGCGCGCGATGCGCGCCTTCAGTTCTGCGAAGCTCGCCTCGTTATCCTCCCACTTCGGCGGCTCCTGGCCGGCGAGGCGGCTCGTTGCACCCTTGGCAAAGTCGCTCGCAAGCTGCACCTGGCGTGTCAGTGG
Source organism: Burkholderiaceae bacterium (assembly GCA_036824465.1). Classification (GTDB taxonomy): domain Bacteria; phylum Pseudomonadota; class Gammaproteobacteria; order Burkholderiales; family Burkholderiaceae_F; genus JAKOQB01. Next base: position 9,786 of record DAITAC010000051.1, on the reverse strand, counting down.
AAACATGTCGGGAAAAAGCCGCGCGTTCAGCAACACCGTCGGGTCCACCTTGCGCTGCTCGCAGAACGCTGCGGCCCTGTCAAGAAGACCCGACAGATTGGTCAGCATCTTGGTGAAGACACCGACCGACATCGTGTACGAATTGGTCTTCATTTCTTGCTCTCCTTGGGTCTTCGATTGCGCAGCGCCAGCATCGTACCGCGGCAATCCTTCGCGCCACAGAGGCAGCGATATTGTTTCTTCAATGTCGGCGTGATGCGCTCGTCGATGATGAGCGAATAGTCGTAGAAGAGCTCCTCGCCGGGGCGGATGTCGCGCAGCGCCTCGATGTAAACGCGGCCGTCTTCCTCGTCGGTCTCGCAGTTGGGCTCGCACGAATGATTGATCCAGCGCGCCGCATTGCCGCCGACGTTGGCGTCGATCACGTGCTTGCCGTCGTCGAGCGAAAAGAAAAAGGTGTGGTGCGGATCGTCGGGGTCCGAGGACGGCCGGCGATCGGCCTCCTTCCACGTAATGACTTCGCCCTTGTATTCGATGACGCGCTCGCCCTGTTTGATGCGGCGGCCGGCGTACACGCCGCGGCCATGGATGCGCGAGTTCTTGACGACGATCTTCGGCTTGAGTTTCGATGCGGCAGGCATGCGGTGCGGGATGTGGTCGTGAAAGGCGCGCAAGTATGCCGCAAACGTGCGTCGGTCACTCGCTGCCGAGCGCCTTGACGAGGGCACACGCCTGCGCGATGTAGCCCCCGCCGAACAGGTTGGCGTGGTTCAGCACGTGATAGAGCTGATACAGGCGCATGCGCGCCGCAGCCCCCGCGCGCCGCGGTCGAACTGCGTCGTACGCCGCGTAGAACGCGGGCGGAAAGCCGCCGAACAACCGTGTCATCGCGAGGTCCGTTTCCGCATCGCCGTGATAGGTCGACGGGTCGAATACCACGGGCCTGCCGCGCGAATCGAAGGCCAGATTGCCGCGCCAAAGGTCACCATGCAGCAGCGAAGCGGGCGGCGCATGCTCCGCGAGCAGTTCGTCGCTGGCGGCGCAGGCGCGTGTTTCCAGCATTGCGATTGAATCAAGACCGTTGCTGCGCGCGAGCCGGAACTGTGGCCGCAGGCGGCGCTCGCGCCAGAAGTCGGCCCACGTCGCGCACGGTGAATTGAACTGCCGGGTGGCGCCGATCGTGTTGTCGCGCGGCCAGCCGTATTCGGATGAAGCGACTGCGTGCATGGCGGCAAGCAGTTCGCCGGCGGCGGCCCAGTCCCCTTCCGGCGCCAGATCGATCCATTCGAGCAGCAGGAAACCGCCCCCCTGCGCGACGCCATGCGCGACTGGCAGCGGCACGCGCAGCGTGCCGGTGGCAGCGATCTCGTTGAGTGCCTGCGCTTCGGCATCGAAGGGATGCGACGCGGCGCCGAGCTTGAGGAAGAACCGAGCGGTGCCAGCGTCGATGCAGAAGGTGGCGCCGAATGACCCGCCGCCGAGCTCGCGCACATCGCGCAACCGCTCACGGCCGGCGGCGTGCAGTGCTTCGTCAATCGAAGTCCGCAGCGCGGGGCTCAGCATGACGCGGTCAGTCGGGCGTCAGCAGTGACTTCAGTTCCGTGAGCGGGTGGGTCTTCAGCACATCGATCAGGTTGTTGAACTGATCCGTCCACAGCGAAAACTCCGGGCGCGAGTCGATCGTCTCTGCCTTCTCCGCCAGCGTAGGGTGGTCGAATACCTTTGCATCCCTTGCGATCAGCACCCAGTCGGTGTTCGATGCGCCGCTTTCGTCCGAGGGCGCATCCGAGATCAGGCGCACCGCAAGTCCGGTCGCCGCGCCGATGTTGGCCAGCACCGGCTTGAGATCGAGGAACCGATTCGAGACATGCACCGCAATGATGCCGTCGGCGGCGATCTCGCGTGCGTAGATCTCGATCGCCTCCTTCGTGATCAGGTGCACCGGAATCGAGTCGCTGGAAAACGCATCGATCGCCAGCACGTCGAAGCGCTGTGGCTGGTTGAGTTTCAGCTCGCGCTCCATCGACAGGCGCGCATCGCCGAGCGCGAACTCGAGCGTCGCCGGTGTCGCCTTCAGGTACCAGAAGCGGTGCTGCGCCAGTTCGAGAACGTCGGGATCGAGCTCGTAGAAGCGCACCACGTCGCCGGCACGGCCGTATGCGGAGAGTGTTCCCACGCCAAGCCCAACCACGCCCAGCCGCACCGGGCCGCGACTCTGCCTGGCGGCGATGGCCAGTCCGACGCCCGAGGTGCGTGCATAGTAGGTGCCGGGTTCGAGCTTGTTCGGGCCGCGCGCGAACTGCTCGCCATGCAGGATCACGCCGTGCAGCAGGCGCCGCACCTCAAGCTCGCCGCTGCCCTGGATCTTCACCCGCTGCATCCCGTAGAAGTTGCGCTTCATGATCAGCGTGTCATTCTTCAGGAACTCGAGATAGGTCCAGCCGTAGTACGAAGTCGCGATCGAGGCAACCAGTGCCGGACCGATCAGTGCCTTCACGTCCCATGCAAACCAGATCGCCAGTGCCGCGAGCGCCGCGAGCGCCAACGGCAGTTCGTAGTAGGCGGGGAAGATCCGTGGTGCGATCAGCCCGACAAACATCCCGCCCAGCGCGCCGCCGAGCGACAGCATCAGATAGAAGTGGGTCAAGTAGCGCGGCGCGGGCTTGCGGTGCGCGAGTTCGCCATGACAGAACACGCACGCGAAAAGCACCCCCAGGCTGTACAGCGGAATCGCCACGCCCACGTCGAGCACGCCGCGGCTCACTGACAGCCCCCAGGCCATCGCCACCAGCACGGCCAGCGTTGGAAACAGCCACCAGCGCCGGTCATACCAGCCACGCCCGCCGCGACCCTCGAACGCAATCACGAAGCTGAGCAGATAAAGCGCCAGCGGCAGCACCCACAGGAACGGAACCGACGCAATGTTCTGCGTCATGTGGCTCGTCGCGGCGAGCAGCACGATTGAACCAAGCGCTGACAACACGAGCCAGAGCGCGTAATTCGCCACGGTGGGAGGTGTATCGCTGTGCCCTGCGGCCACGCTGCTGACCTCGTTCGCGCGCGCGCCGTGCGTGTCAATGCCGCCACCGCCGAGGATCGGCTCCGCGGGCGCGACCGGCCGCCGCCGCGCGTGCCACGCGGAAGCCACGCACGCCAGCACGAACAGCAGGTAGCCGCCGCTCCAGACGTAGCTTTGCATGCGTGAAGAGGCAAAGGGTTCGATCGCGAAGGGAAACGCCAGCAGACCGATCAGCGAGCCGAAATTTGAAAGCGCGAAAAGCCGATAGACGGTCTTTTCCTCAAACCGATGCGCGACCCACTTCTGCAGCAGCGGGCCGGTGGTGGACAGCAGGAAGTACGGCAACCCGATCGTGGCGGCGAGCAACACGATGATGCGCAGCGCCGCATCCTCTTCGCCCGCCGGCTTGAGGAACTCGCGCGGAATGATCGGCAGAAATGCCAGACTTGCCACCAGCAGCGCAATGTGCACGTTCGCTTGGCTCCGTGGCGTGAGCCTGCGCGTCAGCAGATGCGAATAGGTGTAGCCGGCCAGCAGCAGCACCTGAAAGAAGACCAGGCAGGTCGTCCAGACGGCCGATGTGCCGCCAAACCACGGCAGGATCTGCTTGGCGACGATCGGCTGCACCAGAAACAGCAAAAACGCGGACAACAGGATCGTAAGAGCGAACAGCGGCATGGATGGTGCGCGTGACACGCTGGGTGTGCGGCCGCGGCGGCAGCGGTGGCAGGGGAAGGTCGAAATCGAGGCGCGCGATTGTCTCACGCGCGCCATGGCAGACCAGTTGCGGCCTGATTGCCCGGAAATCCGACCAAGTTCGAGGGATCAACGCGCTCCTTGCACCTCAAGTAGCGCCTTGACCATGCCGAGTAACCACTAGACGGGGAAAAGGCGCAAACCCGCGCCGGGCAGGTGTGCAGTCACTGTCCCGTCCCTGTCGGCCTCGCGCTTAAGTGCACTGGCCATCGAGCACGCACGAGCAAAGCTTCTGCGCGCTGGATCAAAGCGCAATTGTGGAGAACCCGTGTACGCAGCACCCGAAAACCGAGGCAATGGCGAGCCTCCCGCGCCCGACATGCTGCACTTGATCCGCGCGACGTGGAGCGCGATCGTCGCGCGCGATCACCGACCAATCGGTGTACGGCTGGCACTGCGGCGCGCCGCGGCGGCATCCGACGGCTCCGACGTGTTGCCGCGCGTGCTGTCCTCGGTAATTGGCGGATTCGAGGCCAATGGGGGCGCGCCCTTTCCGCGCGGACTCGTCGTGCTGGCGCCGCTGGGATTTGAATTCGATGACACACTGCTGGGCTGGACCGCGCCGCGCAATGTGCTGCTCGAAATCGGCGCGGACGCGCTGGCCGACGCAGCGCAGATCACGCGGCTGCGCGATGTGCAGCGCCACGGCACGCGGCTGGTACTGCGCGCAACAGCAGGGCAGACAGTCGATGCGCGTATCGCCGGCCTGTTTCAGTATGCGCTGGCAAACGCCCAGGTGCGGATGAGCGTGTTGACGGGGATCGGCTGGCTGGCTTGCGGCAACAAGACGCGCGCCGAGGCGGAGCAGGCGTTCGCCGGGGGTGCGCATGCAGTCGTTGGCTGGCCGATCGATGAAGCAGTGCCGGATGCGCCGGGTGCGTTGCAGCCGGCGCAGAAAACGGTGCTGGAACTCGTGCGCCTGCTGCAAGCCGAGGCCGACACGGCGGATCTCGAACGCGCCTTCAGGGCCGAGCCGGTGCTGGCGTACCTGTTGATCACGCTTGCCAACAGTTCCGCATTCCGGCGCGGGACGCCGATCGGTTCGGTGACGCAGGCGATCACGCTGCTCGGTTACAAGCGTTTGCTGAAATGGCTGATCCTGCTCCTGGTGATTGCGTCGAAAGGCAGTCGCGCGCTGCCGCAGATCCAGGCGGCCGTCGCGCGCGGGTTCTTCATTGAAAACCTGGCCCAGGCGCTGGATGCGCGTGATGTCGCCGAAGAAGGCTTCGTGGCGGGCGCGTTTTCCCTGCTCGATCGGATCACCGGCGTATCCGTGCAGGAGTTGTTCGGGTCGATTGAACTGCCGCGTTCGATTGTCGACGCGGTGCTCAACAACGCGGGTCCAGTGGCGCCATTCCTGCGGCTGGCGCGTGCGCTTGAAGGGGCGACTGAAGCGATCCCGACTGACACTGTGACCGCGCCGCCGGCGGCGATCAATTCCGCCTTGCTTCAGGCGCTCGCCGCCGCCGACGCACTGCAGAGCATGGTTTAAACGGCAGGGCGACAACAGCTTCCACGCGCGTCAGCGTGTCGAGCGCTTCTTCGCGGCGCGCGCCGGCGCTTTCTTCGCCTTCACCGTCCGTTTTGCGGCGGTTTTGATCGCCTTGGTCTTGCGCGGCACCTTCTTGACTTCCGGTTCGACCGCGGGCGCGCGTGCCGCAGCCTTCTTGCTGGCCGCTTTGCCATACAGCGCCGCGGGTTCCGCCGCCGTGTCCTTCTTGACGACCTTGGCCGGAGCGCGCGGCGCGAACTCGAAGCCGATCGTGCCGTCGGGTTTCTTCACCAGCTGTGCCGAGAACTTGCGCCGCGTGCGATTGGACACGAAGCCGCGCAGCGGATCGGTCCTGCCTTCTGCGAGGAGCTTGCGCATCTGCTCGACTTCGACTGGCTGCTGCAGGATCACCTTGCCAGAGCGAAAATCGCAACTGCGCACAGCACCAACCGAGTTCTCGCACACGTAGGCCATCGGCTGCTCGAATACGCGGGCGCGGCACTTGGGGCAGGCGCCAAGCGGTGTCAGTCCCTCGAAGCTGACCGGGGCGCCACCGTCGTCGCCCGCGGGCGCGTTGCCGAAGTCGAACTCCAGTTTGAACTCGGGCGTGATCTTCAGGACGGCGGAAAACGGGCGCCCGATCTTGCTGCGAAATCCGGTCAACGGCCCGATCTGCCTGTCACGCAGCAACTGCTCGACTTCCGCGATCTCGAAGAAACGGCTGCCCGGATGCTTGCTGATCGAGAAATCGCATTTCGCGCAGGCGAAGCGTCGATAGTTTTCCTTGACCGTTCCGCCACAGCGCGGGCACTTGGTCTTCAGTGTCACGTAGTCGCCGGGCACCTCGCCCCTGTCCGCGCCTTTCCGTATCCGCTCGACGATGTCCCTGGTCATCGCCGCGATTTCTTTCATGAACGCGTCGCGCTTCAGTTTCCCGCGCTCCATCTGTGCGAGCTTGAACTCCCACTCTCCCGTCAGCTCGGGCGCATCGAGATCGTCGACGCCAAAGCCGCGCAGCGCACGCAGCAGCTGAAACGCCTTCGCGGTCGGATGCAGCTCGCGCCCGTCGCGCACCAGGTACTGCTCGTTGATCAGCCCTTCGATGGTCGCGGCGCGCGTGGCCGGCGTGCCCAGCCCCTTGCCGGCCATGGCGGCGCGCAGTTCCTCGTCGTCGATGGACTTGCCCGCGCCTTCCATCGCGGACAGCAACGTGGCTTCAGTCAGGCGCGCGGGAGGTTTGGTCTGCAGCGCGACCGCTTCGATTGCCTCCGTCTTCACGCGCTCGCCGGCATCGACTTTCACCAGCGTGGCCTGGTCTTCCTGCGCCTCCTTGCCATAGACCGCAAGCCACCCGGCTTCGACCAACACCTTGCCTTCGGTCTTGAATTGTTGCGACTCGACCGTGGTGATACGCGTCGTGACCAGGTACTCGGCGGCCGGATGAAAGATGGCCAGGAAGCGCTTGACCACGAGGTCGTAGATCTTTGCTTCCGCCTCGGTCAGATGCCTGGGTTCCTGCAGCGTCGGGATGATCGCGAAGTGGTCCGACACCTTGGCGTTGTCAAAGATGCGCTTGTTTGGCCGTACCCAGTCGTTCTTCTGGATCGCCTTGGCAAATGGCGCGTAGCTGCGCGCTCTGACGAGCTCGGCGACGGTCTGCCTGGCGACCTTGACATAGTCCTCCGGCAGCGCGCGCGAATCGGTGCGCGGATACGTAAGCGCCTTGTGCTTCTCATACAGCGCCTGCGCCAGCGACAATGTCGTCTTGGCCGAGAACCCGAAACGTCCGTTGGCCTCGCGCTGCAGCGAGGTCAGATCGAACAGCAGCGGCGGCGTCTGCGTGCTCGGCTTCGATTCTTCGCTGACCGTGCCGGACTTGCCGGCGCAGGCGGCGACGATCGCCTCGGCGCGTGCCTTGTCCCACAGGCGCTCGGCGCGTCCCTCCGGCTCGTCGTCCTTTTTCTTGAAGTCGGGGTCGAACCAGCGGCCGTCATAGGAGCCTGCTTTGGCGCCAAATGTGGCGCGCACTTCCCAGTAATCGCGCGGCACGAACTGCTGAATCTTTTCCTCGCGCTCGACCACCAGCGCGAGCGTGGGTGTCTGCACTCGGCCGACGGTGGTGAGAAAGAAGCCGCCGTCCTTGCTGTTGAACGCGGTCAGCGCACGCGTGCCGTTGATGCCGACCAGCCAGTCGGCCTCGGCCCGCGAGCGTGCTGCATCTTCAAGCCGCTGCATTTCCGCGTCGGGGCGCAGCTCGGAAAACGCCTCGCGAATTGCAGCCGGCGTCATCGATTGCAGCCAAAGGCGCCTGATCGGCTGTCTGGCCCTGGCATGCTGCACGATGTAGCGAAAGATCAGCTCGCCTTCGCGGCCGGCGTCGCAGGCGTTGATCAGATGCGTCACGTCCTTGCGCTTGATCAGCCGCGTCAGCAGCTTCAGGCGATCTTCGGCCTTCTTGTCGATGGGCGCGACGTCGAAGGCGGGCGGGATCATCGGCAGGTGCGAGAAGCTCCACTTGCCGCGCGCCACCTCGACCGGATTGGACAGTTGCAGCAGATGGCCGACGGCCGACGACAGTACGTAGTCGTCAGACTCGTAGAAGTCCTGTTGCTTGGTGAATCCTCCCAGCGCGCGCGCGATATCGGCGGCGACGGAGGGTTTTTCGGCAATGATCAGTGTCTTGCTCATCGTACGGACGGCGAAAAAGAAACCGCCATCAACGGCGGCCTTCTTTTTTCAGACTAACACTGAATGCAGGGGGGAAGCCAAGCGGGGCTTCGCGCCCCCTTTGCGCCAAGACGAAGAGGCAGTTACCGGATCGAGCGTGATGCGTTCAATTCAGCAACCGATCCTCGCCATCGTCCAGCAGTTCCTCCAGCAGCAGGATGTCGACGTCGGCCTGCTGACTCCAGAGGACCATCAGCACGATCACCTTCAGCTTGATCAACGGCACGGGCGAGTCGTCAATCGCCAGCGCGCGTTCGACCACGATCTCGCGCTGGGTCGGATTCAGTTCACCGCTTGCCTCGAGGAAGGAAAGAAAGGTCACCGCTTCGGCGCCGAGCCGGCTCGTCTCAAAGCCGGCATAGACGCGATACGCGCCTTGCGTCGGCTCGCGCAGAACCTTCGAGTCCTGGGTCACGCGCTGCAGTCCCTGCAGCCAGGCGATCGCGTCGGTGATCTCTTCCTCGTCGAAACCCGCAGCCGCGAGTTTCTTGGTCAACGCGTCACCGTCGGGGCAGGCGTTCAGCGCACCGTAGTTTTCGTACAGGTAGACGAGGACATCAAACATCGATTGCGTGAACTTTATCGGGTTCGGCCAGGCGACGCAAACAGCGATGTCGCCCTTACCGCAACCTTTGGTAGCGGTTACCCGGCAGACGCTCAACATCTTGGGCCAGCTCGAGTTCGAGCAGTTCGGCCGTCAGGCTGCCGGCATCGCGGCCGGTGCGCGCGGCCAGCGTGTCTAGATCAACCGGGTCGTGGCCCATTGCGGCGAGCAGGGCATTGTCGGGCGCCGACGAAACCGGCGCTGCCGCAGCGCGCGGCGCGCGTCCGGTCGCGATCTTCAGTTCATCGAGGATGTCGGCGGCTTCCTCGACCAGCTTGGCGCCATCCTTGATCAGGCGATGGCAGCCCTTGGCCATCGGGGAGTGGATCGACCCCGGCACCGCGAAGACTTCACGTCCCGCCTCGGCGGCCAGCCGCGCCGTGATCAGCGAACCAGACCGCAGCGCCGCCTCCACCACCAGCACGCCGCGCGCAAGGCCGGCAATGATCCGATTGCGACGCGGGAAGTTGTGCGCAATGCCGGGCGTGCGGAGCGCGAACTCGGAGATCACGACACCGCGGCCGCGAATCGCCTGCGTGAGTGCCCTGTTTGACGCCGGATAGACCACGTCGACGCCGGTGCCCACCACAGCGACGGTTGACGCGTCCGCGCCTTCGTCCGCTGCTTGCAGGGCGCCGCGATGTGCCGCCGCATCGATGCCCAATGCAAGGCCACTGACAATTGTCAGTCCAGCGTGTGCCAGGCGTTGCCCAAATGCGGCGGCGGTGTCCGTTCCCTGCCGCGTCGCGTTGCGGCTGCCGACGATCGCCAGCGCGGGACGATTGAGGAGGTCGAGCCGGCCGATCGCATACAGCAGCGCCGGCGGATCGGGCGTCGCGAGCAGCGCCTGCGGGTACTCAGCATCGGCGAGTGTGACAAGGACGTGTGCAGTGTCCGCGCCGAGCCATGCTTCCGCATGTGCGATGGCATGCGTGATCGACGGGTCGGCGGGACCGGCAAGCGTCTGTGCCAGCGCCTGGGGCACGTAGCGCGCAAGCGCTGCCGCGCTGGCATCAAAGATCGCCGCGGGCAGACCGAAGGCACCGAGCAGCGCGCGCGCAGTTCGCGGCCCAACGTCGGGCGTCAACGAAAGTCGAAGCCAGGCCGCGCGCTCTGAAGCTTCCATGCGTCAAAAACAAAAGCGCCGGCACTGCCGGCGCGAAGTGAAAGCGTCGATCCGGTTCAGAA
>DAITAC010000135.1:0-9472 GCA_036824465.1 Burkholderiaceae bacterium | reverse complement strand
CGCGCTCGGTTGCGCCCAGCCGTGCATCGCGGTCGAGACCGAGGATCTGCGCGAAGCCGAGGATTGCGTTCAGCGGCGTGCGCAATTCATGGCTCATCCGCGAAAGGAATGTGCTCTTGGCCGCGCTGGCACGCTCGGCAGCTTCCTTGGCCAGCAGCGCGGCGTGCGCGTTCTTCTGCTCGGTGATGTCCCATTCGATGCCATAGACGCGCTGCGCCCGGCCCTGGGCGTCGCGGACAATCCGCCCGCGCGACGCCAGCCAGCGCACTTCGCCATCGGATCGAACGATCCGGTACTCGAACTCGTAGGACGGGAGGCCGGCAAGCGCCGACAGCCACGTGTGCTGTGCCCCCGGAACATCGTCGGGATGGACCAGGTCAACCCAGTGTTTGCCGGTTGATCCGGCGCGATCGATACCGAACAGCGCGAACATCTGATCGTTCCACGTCGTGACCTGTTGCGCCGCGTCCCATTCCCACAGGCCCAGTCCCATCGAGCGGCCGATCAGATCGAACCGCTCAACCAGCGCATCGCGTTCCTGCTGCGCAGCGCGCATCGGGGTGATGTCGAGCGTGATGCCCACCACGCGCTGGCGATTGCCATCTCCTGCGTTGCCGAGCTTGCCGCGGGTCATCAGCCAGCGCTGTGAGCCGTCGCCCCGAGAGATCCTGAATTCGGATTGAACGAAGTCCGTCGAACGGCGCAACTTCTCCCATTGCGAAACGAAGTAGTCCCGATCATCCGGATGGACCCGCTCCAGCAGACGCTGCCACGTCGGCGGCTGCTCCTGCTCGGGTTCGCCCCACAACGCAAAGTTCTCGCGGCTCCAGTACGCCTGATCCCGGTCGAGATCGCGCTCGAAGATCCCGAGCACGGAGCCTGAGGTTGCCAGTTCGAGGCGCTGCAGCGTTTCATGCAATTGTCGCTGCGCCTCGCGCGCCTGCAGCTCCGCCTGCTTCTGCGCGGTGACATCGATCACCGCGCCGGCGACGCGCCCGCCCTCGTTGCGCCCGCGGATCTGCAACCAGTGCATCGATTTGTCTGGGTGCAGGGTGCGGATCTCGGTCATCAGGAACTGGGTCGAGCTGCAGATCGCGCGCCACGCATCGAGATACTGCTGCCGGTCGGCCACATGCACCGCAGCCAGGATCGCTGCACGGGCGGGCGGGTGATCGGTCACCGGCAGGCCGAACATCCTGAAGACCGCCGGGTCCCAATAGCCCGCATCCGATGCAGCGTCCCGCAGGAACACGCCGACCCCGGCGCTGCTGGTGGCGAGCGCCAGCCGCGCATGCGCCTCGCCCAGTTGCTCCTCGGCCTGGCGCTTCCGGGTCACGTCCATCGCGACACCAAACAGCCGCGCCGGGCGGCCATCGGCGCCGCGTTCGATCACACCGTGCGTGTACACGTGTGCCACTCCGTCCGGACGCAGTATGCGGAACTCCACCGAGCGCGGTCCCGCTTCGTTTTCGCCGTCGAACCACTCGCGCAGAAACCTCTCACGATCGTCGGCGTGGATGTGGGACAGCAACTCGTTGCGCGTCGGCACCGGCCCGCCCGGATCGAATCCGTACAGCCGGAACGTCTGCTCGTTCCATTCGCCCACACCCGTTTGCAGGTCGCGCGTGAAGAGGCCCAACCCGGCGGCGTCCGACACTACGCGCAGCCGTTCGCTCAACTGGCCGCTCAGGCCGCCGAGCCGCGTACGCGCGTCGCGGGCCTCGGTGATGTCCTCCAGCGTGCCGACCAGGGCCGTGCAGCGCCGCCCCTGGCGGATCGACTTGCCGCGCGTGCGAATCCACCGTGGCCGCCCGCGGGCCGTGACGAAGGGCAGTTCGAGATCCCAGCCTTGCCCCTCCACGATCGCGCCGCGCGCTGCCGCATCAATGCGCGCCAGCGCCGTCGTGTCGAAGAAAGCACGCCCCGTCTCGAGCGTCAATTCGAACGTGGCGGGATCGACTTCAAGCAGCGCATGGACCTCGCGGGTCACGGTCAGGCGCCCGGATGCGAGATCCACTTCCCAGCCGCCGCCGCCGGTGATGGCGGCCACCCGTGACAGCACCGCGGCCTCGTCGGTCGAGCGCGCGTTGCCGATGTCCATGGGGTCGTTCATCGCGAGGTCCGAGATAACGGCGCGACGAGCACCGGTACCGCTTGATGCATACGCGTGCCGATGAAGGATCGGCTAAGGGAAGCGACGGACACGTGGGCGAACAGCGGCGGGAGAGAACGGGCAGCGTCGAACTATATCTGTCTCGCAGGTACGAGTGGCGGGCGACCATCGATGTGGATGATTTGCGCGGCACGTCTGGCAGGCAGGGCAGCGGCAGTCGGTGCACGCGGCGGGAATCGGCGTTGCAGGCTGCGCTCGCGCTCATAGGTGCTCGCACGCTCGCAGGCAGGCGCGATGAAGCAGTTCATCTCGCCTGTCCGGCTCGCGCCCGCGTCCATCCTGGACGCGGTTTCGATTCCCGCCCGCATCAAAACGCCAAAGGCCCCACAAGGGGCCTTTGGCGTTCTGGTGGAGGCGGCGGGAATTGAACCCGCGTCCACGAGCGGTCCACAGACAGTTCTACATGCATAGCCAATCTATTTGAGTCTCACCGTGCGCTTAGCCGATCGGCAGGCCGACGCACAGCCAGTCGCTGGTTCTCGGCACCGGCGTCGCGACGCCGCCGGTGATCAGCCTCTGTGTATGGCGCTGCTGTTGGGTTTGACGACCTCGGCTTGCGCCTCGATCGGGCCCGACCTAGTCCAGAGACAAACTAGTGCAGCGTCTCACCGGGATTAAGCGGCGAGAGCGAAACGCTCGTCGTTGGCGTTTGTAGTGATCCAGATGGATTTACGAGGTGACTGGTCCTCGGCATGCCCTGACTGTTTCGCAACCCGCGTCGAAGCCAGGTCGCCCCCAGTGATCGGGATTGTACGTCAGTAAATGGTGCAATTTGAAGGGATATCAAGACGGCACCGGGCCTCGCTGGACCGAAACACCGCGACGGCCGACTGGATAAATGGCTTCGCTTGCTCCAGACTGCGCCCGCCGTGATGGTGAGAACAGTGACCGATGACTCCGAACGAAGCGTTCCAACAGATCCCACTCCTGAGTGACCTGCCAGAGGACGAGCGCGCCCACCTGATCTCACTTCTGAAGGAAGTGACGCTGAAACCGGGCGACATTCTCTTTCACGAGGGCGACCCCGGGGGAACGCTTTATCTCGTGCTTGAGGGCAGTCTCGAAGTCGTGAAGGGACTCGACAGCACGGACGAGAGAAAGATTGCCGACGCGTGGCCAGGGGATTTTCTGGGTGAAATGAGTTTGCTTATTCCAGGGCGCGCCCGCACGGCTTCGATTCGAGCCGCCAAGCAGTCTCTGCTCTGGACCATGACGCATGAGGACTTCAGCGGGCTGCTGCTGCGCCAGCCCAAGATGGCATTCACGATGGTGCAGAGTCTCACCAAGCGGCTGGATGAATCCAACAAGGCCGCGTTTCAGGACTTGCAGGAGCGCAACCACAAGCTGCAGCAGGCGTACGACGACCTCAAGACGGCACAGGCGAAGCTGATCGAAAAGGAACGCCTCGAGCGTGAGCTACAGGTCGCGGCCGGCATCCAGATGAGTCTGTTGCCGCAGTCACTGCCCAAGGTGGCGGGTTTCGACTTCGGGGCGCTGATGCAGCCGGCGCGCATGGTCGGCGGTGACCTCTATGACGTGTTTCTCCTCGATGCCGAGCACGTTGGCGTCGTGGTGGGTGACGTCGTCGGCAAGGGGGCACCGGCGGCCATCTTCATGGCGCGCGCACATGCGCTGATCATGGCTGAATCCGGTCATGGCGGCTCGCCTGCCGACATCCTGCGCCGCGTCAACTCTCACTTGATCCAGCTGCAGCAGTCGGATCAGTTCGTCACCGTCCTCCTTGGGATCCTGGAAATCTCGACCGGCATGTTTCATTACGCGCGCGCAGGGCACGAACTGCCGATCCTGTTGCACATGGACGGCGCCGTGCAGACGCTGCCCATGCTTCCCGGGCAGCCGCTGGGCCTGTTTGAGGAGCTACTGCTTGACGAGAATGCCTTATGCATTCCGCAGGGCGCGACACTCCTTCTGAATACGGATGGCCTCACGGACGGCAGCAATCCGCAGGGCGAGCAGTTCGGGTATGAACGCCTGGAGGGACTGCTGCGCGGCTTTGCGGGTCGCGACGGCCAGCAGGTCTGCAATTCGCTACTAAAGACAGTGACGGAATATCTGGCCGGATCCGAACAGGACGATGACATCACGCTGGTTGCACTGCATCGAACACTTTGATAGCTCTGAAGCGGCATCGATTCGAGAGTTGCGCGCAAAACGGCAAGTTCCGCCTCCGTCCCTATGACGAGGCACGCTCCAGAAAGTCCGCGTCGAATCACCATCCACGCGCAGTGGTCTCTCAAAGACTGGGGCGATTAACCTTTCCTCGACCGAGTGGATGATGTAGCCTGCCGCGGCATTCCATTCGTCGCACGCGTTGCTCTAGCTCGATCGTGTCGTTGGTTCCGGTTCGCCGGCGCGGTGCGATGAGAAGGCGGGGCGGCGCCCAACAAGAAAGAGGGTCAAGGGTGCAGCTTCGGGAAGTGCGGTCGCGTAAATGAAGCGACCCGCCCTGGGCCCCGAAACGAAATTCAGGAGGAAAGTATGCGTTTCTTGAAATCATTGGTTCTGTTTGCCGCAGTGATGCTTGGGGCCGTGACATCGTCTTTCGGGGCGAATGCCGATATCACTGTCACAGTGACACCGATTCCAACTGCTGTATCGGTCAGCCGACAGTGCACTGCCACCGGATGCACGCTCACCAACTACGCGGCTTGGAAACTCGAAGTCCAGAACAACACGACAAACGTGATCAATCAGTTTGTGTTGACCAGCGACGGCACGTATACAGACGTGACCGGCGCGACGCCCGATCAGACCTCAACCTTTGTCGAATCCATTCCAAGCGGCCTTTGCACGTCCCCGGTAACACCGGCCGACAACACGATCAACTGCAACGTCGGGCAACTGCGTGGTTCGACGACCTTCGTTGTGATTTTCAGATCGCCGCCGATTACGGACACGATCGGCTATGCAACGACATCGACGATTGATTTTCACTACAAGGGGACGTTCTCTAAAGCGGCGAGCCCGACGACGCCGACCACGGACGGTGGTCAATTCTCGGGGACGTCCACGACGTCCCTGATCACGACCGAGCTGGCACCGATAAGGCGCAACCTGAAGACCTACGTTCCGAGCTTCGGCGGAACGTTCTTCACCGGAAGCAACGGAACGGCTTTCGACTACGACCTTTCGGCGACCAAACTGCGGATTCAGTCCCTTCTGAGTCTGACAACTGCGGAGGTTGTTGAGGACGACGGTGTGCCGGGCGGCACGACCAATGTCACGATCACGACGAACACCACTCAGATTCGTATACCGGCACCGAAGAACGCGCAGGGCGTTTCGCAGTTGTTCGCCAGCCCGATCACGATTGAGCTTCGGCGCGACGCCTCGACCATTCGGTCCTTCAACCAGATCGACCGAGCGGTGCTGTACTACCAGTCAGAAAGCGGTGAGCCGGTTACGGTTTTGCCGGATACGCAATTGCAGAATTGCAGCGACGTCGGTGGGCCGAATGCCAATAACCCGGTCTGCATCAGCGGCCGGGTAGCAGTGTCGAAGAAAGTCCTTCAGCAGAGCCCGCCGCCCTTTGGCTTGACATTGACGGCCGATGACGAGGGCGACTGGATCTTCATCCTGCTGGCGCTGCAAAACGGCAGCATCAAGTGGTAGAACCTCGCGGCGCTTCTTGCTTAAGGCGCCGGCGATAGTCAGAGACGCGCGGCGAACTCCGCTGCGCGTTTCAGGGAGACGACGTCTCCCTTGGCGGAGTAGAGGCTTGCAGCTTCAGCGATCGCGCTGCGCGCTTCGTCGAGACGACCGCAAAGACTCATCACAGAGGCAAGTTCATAGCAGGCCTCGGCTTTGAAGAGCAGCGCTTCAGTTGTTCGGGCCATCGCCAATGCTGCGTGCGCAAGCGCTTCGGCTTCGTCGAACCGCCCATGTCGCGCCAAAATGGGTGCGCGCACCGTGCGCCACAGGATCTGTGACTCGACATCATCTGCTGAGGCGGCATCTTCGGCAATCTTCGACAGGGCCGTCGCTTCACTGTCGCGGTCTTGATCGCGAACAATGCGCGCCAGAAGTGACGCCATCGTGGACAGGAAGTAGGTTTCGCCGTGCGCGCGTAGAAACTCGAAGTCCGCCCGCACTTCACGTTCTGCTGAAGCAAGGTCGCGAGCGAGCAGCTCAACCCGCGCAACGTCGAGGCCGGTGGATGCAGCATTGACGCCTTGCCCAAGGTCCCGCAACAAAGCGCGCCCGCGCCGATAGAGTTCCCGGGCGGCATCGAACTCGCCGTTCATGGCACGCAGTTGTGCCAAGGTGCACATGATGCTGCCTTCGACTTGGCGGTTGCTCATGCCGTTGGCGATCAGTTGTTGGCACTGTTCAATCGCTTTCGGCACAGGTGTCGGCCCAAAAACTGCGGTTGTCGAAAGGACAAGCCCTGAGCGTGCAATCATTCGCTCATCGCCTGCGAGCCGGGCATGCGCAATCGATTTTTCAATGGCGGCTGCAATTTGCCCATACTGTCCGGCAAGAGCGTGTACGAGGCCGCTTACCCGCCATGCGTTCGCCAATCGGTCGTGAGCACCTTCCTGCTCGAAGAGCGGGATTGCTGCCTGTGCCGCCCGCAAGGCCTCGCCGCTCCAATCGCCGGGCTCGGCGCTGTACATTCGTATCAGCATTCCCACGAGCCGGGCCGATGCCTTGAGGCACTGGTCACCATTGCGTTCGGCCGCGGACACGGCCTCTTCGAGAACTCCACGCGCTTGGACGAAATCGCCGAGTTCCATCAGCGTTTCGCCGAGTGCGGGCAGCAGTGCGACTCGGTCTGGGTCATTTTCGGCAAGTACCGTCGCGGCCCGCCGGTACAGACTGGCGGCAGCGTGCATGTCGCCGCGTGCAAATGCCCGTTTCGCTGCGTTAGAAAGCCGCCGTGACGCGTCACGGCCGATGGCAATACCCTGTTCGTCCAGTGGGCCGAGTTCGCGCTGGTATTTGTTTGCCTGCTCAAGGTGATAGCCGAGAATCTCTTCAAACTCGAGCGCGCGATCACGATCAGCATTGATGCGATCGGCCCACGTAACAAACGCGATATGCAGGTTGGCGCGCGCGCGCTTGAGGAGACCGCTGTACACGGTGTCGCGCACCAGTTGATGCTGGAATCGAAAGAACGGCTCGGATTCCAATGCACGGGACAGGCGAATGAACTGCTTACGCGTCAACGTGGTGAGGTGTTTGTCCAACGTCGGGCGCACCGCTTCGGCAGCAAGGGAGGCGACCGCCGATTGAGCGAACTCCAGTCCGATCACCGACGCCGGCTCCACCGCTGCACGTTCCTCGCGGCCGAGCTTGTCGAGCCGAGCCTCGAGCAGCGCGTGGATCGTCGGCGGCACGTCGATCTCCGCGTTTGCGTCGGCGCGGACCCAGCGGTCATCTTGCTGCCGCAGCGCGCCGCTGTCGATCAGCATCGACAGCATCTGCTCGACGTAGAGCGGGTTGCCCTCGGCCGCGCCGACGATCTTCGCAACGACGTCGTCGGACAGTCCCGCAGAGCCGAGCAGGTTTGTGACGATCTGCGCCGACGCCGCGTCGGTCAACGGCTTCAGCACCAGCCGGACCGAAGATTCGCGGTCGCCCCATTGCGGGCGCTCTTCGAGCAAGTCGTGCCGCGCGGTGGTGAGCAGCAGGATCGGCGCGCCGACGGAGGTGTCGAGGATGTGTTCGAGGAGGTCCAGAAACGCCGGTTCGGCCCAGTGGATGTCGTCGATCAGCGCAACGACCGGGTAGTCTCCGGCGAGCTTTTCCAGAAACTTGCGTGCCGCCCAGTAGACCTCGTGCAACGGAAACTGCGCGGGGCTCAGCCCCACTGCGGATGCGAGGCGCACGGCGATGTCGGACTCACCGACGAACTTGAGAATCTTTTCCTGGGCGGCTTCGGGCGAATCATCTTCCCGAATATCCGCGGCGGCGCTCACCATCAGGCGCAATGGCCAGAAGGTGATGCCCTCGCCATACGCCAGGCACCGGCCGCGCAGCGCGCGCGCACCGGCCGCGATGCGCTCCACGACTTCGTGCACCAACCGCGACTTGCCGACACCCGCATCGCCGATCACGGTCACGAGCCGAACCGACTTTCCCTCGGAAACCTCGCGATAGACCTTGGCGAGCGCGGCGAGCTCTTCGTCACGCCCAACGATCGGCGTGTCGCTGCGCCGTACGTTGCCGTCGAGCCCATGCACCTTCAGCAGGCGGTAGGCCGCGACCGGCTGCGACTTGCCCTTGAGCGTCAGCGGTTCGACGGCTTCGACCTCGACCGCGTCGCGCACCAGTCGGTAAGTGACTTCGCCGATGTAGATTTCGTTGGCGGGTGCGGCCTGCTCGAGACGCGCGGTCACGTTGACGGCGTCGCCGGTGGCGAGTTTCTGATCGGCCGTCGGATCGTCACTGGCCACCACTTCGCCGGTGTTGACCCCCGTCCGGTTGGCCAGCGTCACGCCAAAACGGGCGTTGAGATCCTCGTTGACCTGATGCAGCGCCGCCTGCATGCCTGCAACAGCGCGGACGGCCCGCAGCGCATCGTCCTCATGCGCACGCGGCAGGCCGAACACCGCCATGATCGCGTCGCCGATGTACTTCTCGATCTTCCCGCCGTGGCGCGTGATCTCGGCGGCCATCGCCTTGAAGTAGCGCTCCTTGACCTCGTGCAGCGCTTCGCTGTCGAGGCGTTCGCCGAGTTCGGTCGAACCCTTCAGGTCGCAGAAGATCAGCGTGACGGTCTTGCGCAACTCGTGCGCCGGCAGTGCGGGCGCCGCCGCGGCGAGCGGCGTGCCACAGTAGCCGCACAGTTTGAACTTCGGCGGATTCTCTTCGCCACAGCCGGGGCACTTGACCATGCTGGAAAGTCTACTCAGAGCTGGTTGTGAGATGACACACAAAAGGCCGTGCCACCAGGAAGCAGAATAATCGGCGGGTCAATCGCTCGTGCCCCACACGGGAAAGTCACCGACCACCCCGGTATGAGTGATGACCTCCGAGCCATTCCAGAAATGCAGATGAAAGCTCGATGGCTCGTAGGTGAAGCGGATGTCGGCGCCCGGCACCAGGTCGAGCAGCAGTTGGTGCGCGGTGCTGGGGCACGCCGTTGCGACCGTCCCGGCGAAGCGCGCTTGCATGTTGCGGTGGTAGTGGCCGCTGATCACGCGCTCGACGTGCGGGTGCTTGGCGATTACCGCGGCCTCTGCGGCCGGGTTGGCAAGACTCCTCTCGTCCATGTAGCTCAGGCCAGTGACGAAGGGCGGGTGATGCTGCGCGACGATGGTGGGTCGATCGGAT
>DAITAC010000229.1:1758-2863 GCA_036824465.1 Burkholderiaceae bacterium | reverse complement strand
TGTCAGCGCCGGCGTGAACTTGTAGTAATTCGGTCGGTTTGAATTTGCTGAGGTGTTCGGCGGTGTGGCAAGAGGGACGCATTGACTCGACAGCGCGGCTCACGCCTCGATCTGGTCCTTCATTCGATAGCTCTTGCCCTCGATGCGGACGGTATCGGCGTGGTGGAGCAGGCGGTCGAGCAGTGCCGAGGTCAGGACGCTGTCGTTGTTGAAGATCGCCGGCCAGTGCTTGTAGACGCGATTCGTCGTGATCAGCGTGGCGCCGCGCTCATAGCGGTGGCTAATGATCTGGAACAGGCAGTCGGCACCGAACTTGTCGATGGGCAGATACCCCAGTTCATCGATGGCCAGCACCTGCGGCCGGATGTAGCGGGCGAGCGCGTGTTTGATGCCGCCGGCGGCGTGCGCGGCGGCCAGCGTGTTGATGATGTCGATGGCACCGGTGAACAGCACCGTGTAGCGGCGCAGGCAGGCGGCGTGGGCGAGCGCGATCATCAGGTGGGATTTGCCCAGACCGGTTCCGGAGATGAAGATCACGTTGCCGTGCTGCTCGACGAAGTCGAGATGAAACAGGTTCTGGATCTGCGCGCGGTTGATTTTGGTCGGCCAGTTCCAGTCGAACTGATCGAGCGTCTTGAGCACCGGGAAGCGGGCGAGCTTGATGCGCCGCTGCACGCTGCGGTCCTCGCGGGCGGCCGCCTCGCCGCTGGCCAGTTCGGCGAGGTAATCCAGATGCGACCAGTGCTTGTCGGCGGCGGTGGTGGCGAGCGCCTGGTGGTGCTCGTGCATGAACGGCAGGTTCAGTGCTGCCAGGTGCGTGCGCAGCGGCTCGGTCGCGGCGTGGGGTTGATCACGGCGTGTTGGCATCGTCGTCCTCGTAGATGGACAGATCGGGCGGCGGCAGTTCGAGCTCAAGTAGGTCCTGGCGACGGGTCAGTTGCAGCGCCGCCGGCGCCGCACCGATGCGGCGGCGCGCCGCCAGCATGTGGGCGATGTACTCGGCGCTGAAGGCGTGCAGCTCGAGCCCGTCGTCCAGCGCGCGGGCCACCGCCTCGCCCCCGTGCATCTCGGCCAGCGCCAGAATCTTGCGGGCGTGCACGCGCGG
>DAITAC010000229.1:0-1658 GCA_036824465.1 Burkholderiaceae bacterium | reverse complement strand
CGCGCGGCGACAGGGCGAGGAATTGCGTGAGCAGCCGCTGCTCGCGTGCGCTCCGGCGCTGCGCCAGCAACTGGCGCGCGTGGTCCGGATCTTCGATGTTCTGGTGCCGATCGAAGCTGCGCGGGTGCCGGGCCACGAGCTGGTCGCGGTGGTACAGGCACACGCGATCGGGATCGGCCTTCAGAAGCAGCCGCTCGCCCACGTAACGGGCCGGGACCGAGTAATGATTGGCCTCGAAGGGAACGCGAAACTGCGGCGAGGCGCGCACGTTGAGCACGCGCGCCAGATCGAAGCCGGCCGGATTCAGTGGGCGCAGCTTCGATCGTTCCTGCTCGAAGCGATCGATCGGCCGCTGATGCGTGGCGCTGTGCACGCGCACGTTGGCCACCGTGTCGACCCACAGCGCCGCCGCCGGCTGCAGCGCGCTGAAGTCGGGAAGGTCCAGTCCGGCGAGGAAATTTTTCTTGACGTACCCGATCCCGTTTTCAACGCGACCTTTTTCATGGGCCTGTCCCACGTTGCAGGCGGTGACCTCGAAGCCCCAATGACGCGCGAAGTCCAGATACTTCGGATTGAACACCGGTGCCACACCCGCCAGCCGCTGCAGCACCGCCGAGCGCAGGTTGTCGACCATGACGCGGGCCGGGCAGCCGCCGAAGGCGGCAAAGGCGTGCTCGTGGCAGCCGAGGAAGAACTCCATCGTCTGCGACACGGTGAACTCCAGGTACATCCGGCGGCTGTAGCACAGCACCATCAGGAAGAAGCTCAGGCGCCGGCGCGTGGTGCCCACACCGATGGTGCCGAAGGAGCCCCAGTCCACCTGGGCACACTCGCCCGGGGCGAAGGCGAGCGTCAGAAACGCCGCGCGCGGTCGCGGCCGGATCCGTCTCACGTAGTCCTTCACGATCGTGACGCCGCCCGTGAAGCCCGCCTCGCGCAGCCGCTGCCAGATCTGCTGCGCGCTGTAGGGGTGCGCATCGAGCCAGCGCACGATCTGGCCCTTGAACGGATCGAGCCGGCTCGCGCGCGCGGGGCTCACGCGCGGCCGAAACTGCTCGACCACCGCCCACTTGGCCACCGTTTGCGGATGCAGTCCGAGCGCGCGTGCGGTTTGCGCCAGCGTCAGATGCTGGCGGCCGAGGTGGTCGTGGATCCGGCAGAAGGTCTCATAGTCGATCACGGCGCCACTCCTGCAGGTCCGCCCGCAACTGCGCCAGCCGCGCGCGCACCGTCTCACGATCGCATGCAGCACCCGGCGCCGGCGGCGGCGCCACGGCGGCCGCACCCGGCAGTGCGAGCACCTGGTAGACCGGCGCCGCGTACGCGACCAGCTGCAACTCGATGAGCTGCTGGCGTGCCGCGCTCAGTTGCGACGCGCTCAGGCGCAATCGGCGCGCCAGCGTCGCGTCGCTGTAGTAGCTCAGCCCCTGCGCGTCGGCCACCGTGACCAGGAACAGATACAGCGCGGCGGTGTGCGCATCGCAGCGGTCCAGATGAGCGTCGCGCACCAGGCGTTGATCAACCCAGCTGAACTGCGCCGGCACCCGCCGCAGCCGCTCGGGCCACAGCACGCGTTTGATCGGCTTCACCGTGCCTCCCGTTCATCACGTCCTGGCCCAGTTGTACGAGTCGGCGCGTGGTGGCGGCAATGTCCTCTT
>DAITAC010000228.1:0-2881 GCA_036824465.1 Burkholderiaceae bacterium | reverse complement strand
CGATGATGGTCTTCGGTGACGCGAAGAAAGTCATCGAGGAGATGGGCAAGGCAGTTTAGGCACGCGCGCGTGGCGTTGACTGCGCGCCTGTCCGTTCGCGGCACGGCAGTGTGCGCGCCGCGCGAGCACCGTCATCAACACCGGCGCACGGCGCGCGCCGCAAATGTCGGGGCTGCATAATCGCAGCCATGCCCCACCTGCTCCGCCACACCCTGCTTTCCTTGCGTGACCTGCTCGTGAGTGCGGGTCCGTTCGTGCTGCTCGCCCTGCTGCTGCTGTGGGGCGCGTACCTCGTTCTCGATCCGGCGCCTCCGCGCGAGGTGGTGCTCGCGACCGGACCGGAGCAAGGCGCGTACGCGGAATTCGGCAAACGTTACGCAGACGAACTCAAGCGTTTTGGTGTCGCCGTCGAACTGCGCGGCACACAGGGCGCAGCCGAGAATCTGCGGCTGCTGCGCGATCCGTCGTCCGGTGTCGATCTGGCATTTGTGCAAGGCGGCGCCGGCGACGCGATCTACGCGATCGATGAAGCGGCCGGTGATGCCGGCCTGGTCGCGCTCGGCAATCTGTTCTACGAGCCGGTGTGGCTTTTCTATCGCGAGGAGGCGGCCAAGCGCATCGGCGGCGGCGCCGCGTTGACGCAGCTGTCCCAGCTCAGGGGCCTGCATGTGAACATCGGCGCGCCGGGCAGCGGTGCCGCCAATCTGGTCGCCAAGCTGCTGCATGCGAATCGCATCGAGGCGGCCGAGCTGAAGATGAGCCAGCTTGCGCCCACGCCCGCGGTTGTCGCATTGCTCGCGGGCGAGATCGATGCGCTGGTGTTCGTATCGGCGCCGGAGTCCCCGCTGGTGCGCATGCTGCTGCAGACACCGGGCATTGGCGTGCTCGACTTCGTGCAGGCGGATGCGTACGCGCGACAGTTTCCGTACCTCGACGCGATGCGGCTGCCGCGCGGTGTGGTCGATCTCGCGCGCGACCTGCCGTCGCGTGATGTTCATCTCGTTGCGCCGACCTCGACGCTGGTCGCACGCGAGAGCGCCCATCCGGCACTGATCCAGTTGTTTGTGCAGGCCGCGCGGCGCATCCATGGCGGCACATCGTGGTTCAGCGCCGTGGGTCAGTTTCCGAATGCGGCCGTAACCGAGTTTCCGCTTGCGCGCGAGGCGGAACGCTACTACCGCAACGGTCCGCCGCTGCTGCAGAGGCACCTGCCGTTCTGGTTCGCCAACCTGATCGACCGCATGTGGGTCGTGCTGGTGTCGATCATCGCGGTGCTGATTCCGCTGTCACGCGTGGTGCCGCCGCTGTACGAGTTCCGCATCCGATCGCGCATCTTCCGCTGGTACGCACAGCTGCGGGACATCGAAGGGTCGATCGGTGCAGCGTCAGCGGAACCGGCACGCCTGCTGGAACGACTCGATGAACTCGACGCCAAGGTCGAGAGGATCACCGTGCCGCTGTCGCACACGGACGAACTGTATGCGCTGCGCAGCCACATCGAGATGGTGCGGGCGCGACTCAGGCAGTCGCCGTCACGTCAAACGGCGTGAAGGGGAGATGGTGATCGATCGCAATGCAGCGCTGCTCGTCATCGATGTGCAGCACGACTTCCTTCCCGGCGGAGCGCTCGCGGTGCCGCAGGGCGATCAGGTGATCCCGGTCATCAACACGCTCGCATCACGTTTCGAGAATGTGATCCTGACGCAGGACTGGCATCCTGCGCATCATGTTTCGTTCGCATCGACGCATCCAGGGAAGAAACCCTTCGAGACGGTCGCACTTGCCTACGGTCCGCAGGTGCTTTGGCCCGATCACTGCGTGCAGGGCACGCAAGGCGCGGCGCTCGCACTCGACATCGCGCACGCGCAGGCGATCGTTCGCAAGGGCTATCACGCCCATACCGACAGCTATTCGGCGTTCGTCGAGGCAGATCGCAAGACCCCGACCGGGCTCGCGGCAATGCTGCGCGAGCGTGGAATCACCACCGTGTACTGCGCCGGGCTCGCAACCGACTTCTGCGTCGCGTGGAGTCTGCTCGATGCGAACGCCGCTGGCTTCGCGGCCTGGCTGATCGACGACGCGTGTCGTGCGATCGATACCGGTGGCTCGCTCGCTGCAGCGTTGCGCGCGCTCGAGGACGCTCGGGTAAAGATTGCGCATTCATCGCAGATCGCCTGAGCGCGCACACACACGGGGATCTGGCTGCTTACCAACATCACGTTTGACGTGATGTTGGTAGTGCCTGCTGTGCCTTCGACTCGCCCTTGTCCAAGTTGTTCCGCAACCGTTTCGCATTGTGTGTGCCTCATCAATCGCGATTAGCGGATGCGCTGGATTTCGATCGACGCGTGGATTGCCTAAGGTCTGCATGCGCTTGATGCGCTTGTCTTCACTAGGGCACAGGAGGTAGCGATGAAACAGGTCTTGTACGCAGTACTTGCGACCACGGCGATGGCGTGGAGCGGCACCGCCTTCGCGCAGGCGATGAATTGCAGCGAAGAGATCAGAAAGGTCGACGACGCGCTGGCCAGGTCAGCCATGATGGAACCGCCGCGTGTGGACGAGGTGCGCAGACTGCGCAACGAGGCCGAGAAGCTGCACGCCGAAGGCAAGTCCACCGAATGCCTCGCGACGATTGAGCGCGCCAAGGCGATGCTGGGGATGAAGTAAGTTTCCCGCCCGCGCGCCGCGGCGCTCTACGAGCGTCGCGGCGCGCGTTGGATTTCGCTCTGCACATATCGAGCGAAATCGTTGAGCCGCTCGCCGGGCGGGTCGGGATAGCGCACATCGGGCACGCACAATGCGTGGATACGGTGGAGCGGAAGTTTCGGAGGTTCTCGCGCGTCTCGCACGACCCAGCAACTGACCGGGCCTCGCCCCA
>DAITAC010000050.1:0-30731 GCA_036824465.1 Burkholderiaceae bacterium | reverse complement strand
ACGACGAAGCGTGCTTCGCGACCCTCTGCAAATTCCGCCTGCGCCCGTTCCAGCTGTCCTTCCCAGTACGCCAAAGTCTCCAGGCCCGCGGGGCGGGGCGGCTCCCAGGGTGCAAAGTGCTCCCGATTGCGGGCGAAGAACGCTGGGTGCAGCGATGCATGGCGCACTGCGGCCGACTCGATTCGCAGGCGCGGTGTGTCAATGACGATCGGTGCGCTCAAAGACATGATCGCGATTGGAGACGGCAAGCCTCGCATGATGCCATCGCGTGCACAAGACGATCCTGGCAGGCGCGGGTTTGCTGCGGCCGCTCGAGACGGGCGCGGCAAGCTCAACCTGCTGACGCGTGCCATGGATTTCGGTCTAATGCGGCACTCACAGAAGTCAACATCGGAGAAGCTGCCTTGCGACGTCGAAACGCTTTGCGCGCGTTCTGCGCGACGGTCTGCTTCATTGGGGCGCCGTTTGCCGCCCTCGGCGAGTCGGCCGCGTACCCGAACAAGCCAATCCGTCTGATCGTGCCCTACCCGCCGGGCGGTCCGCTCGATACCACAGCCCGCGCGCTCGCAGAGCGCGTGCGCGATTCACTCGGCGTGGTCGTGGTTGAGAATCGTCCCGGCGCCGGCGGCAACGTCGGCGTCGATTTCGTGGCGAAGCAGCCGCCCGACGGCTACACGCTGGTCATCGGCGCGGTCGCGACGCATGCGATCAATCCGTGGCTGTTCTCGAAACTGCCCTACGACCCGATAAAGGATTTCTCACCGGTCACGTTGATCGCACACGTGCCGAACGTCCTGGTGATGACACAGGAAACGGCAGCAAAGCACCGCATCAACTCGTTTGCCGATCTGATCGCTTACGCGCGCGCCAACCCCGGAAAGCTCAACTACGCGTCGGGCGGAAACGGCAGCGGCGGCCATATGGCCGGTGAATTGCTCAAGTCGATGGGCGGAGTCTTCATCGTTCACATTCCTTATGCAGGTGCGGCACCCGCACAACTCGGCCTGCTCGCCGGCCAGACGGATCTGATGTTCGATAACCTCGCTTCGGCGGCACCGCAGATCCGCGCCGGCAAGCTCAAGGCGTTTGCGGTCACGACAAAGGCGCGTGCCGCGAGCTTCACCGATGTGCCGACCGTGTCCGAGGCCGGCGGAAGAACGTTCGCAGGTTTCGATGTCAGCACGTGGTTCGGCGTCTTCGCGCCGGCCGGCACGCCAGGCGCGATCGTCAACCGTTTGAATGACGAATTCCGCAAGGCGCTCGCAACCAGCGAGATGCGCGAACGGCTCGCGCGCATGGGCGCCGATCCGGCGCCCATGACTCCCGCGGAGTTCGCGACCTTTGTCCGGACCGAGCTCGCCCGGTACGAGAAAGTCGTGAAGTTCTCGGGGGCGAAGGTGGACTGACCTGCCGTCCCGCCGGGAAGCCGGGTGAGCCTTCTCCAAGCGCGGAAGAGTTCCGCTTCCACAATCTGGCGGAGGATGAGGCGGAGCGCCTGCGTTGTTGCCACGCTGGGTGGCATGTGTCCGCGGAGCAAGCTAGTAAATCGGGCGCGACTCGATAGAATGCCCGCGCTAGCAGAAGACGCCGAGATGAACGCGGCGCGAAAGAGGAGAAGCAGGTGAAGATCAAGAACGAGAGGGACTTCTGGTCCGGCGTGATGTTCATCGCCTTTGGCTTGTTCTTCGCGCTGTTCGCCCTGAAGTACGACTTTGGCACCGCACAGCGGATGGGGCCGGCGTACTTTCCCACGGTGCTTGGCGGCATTCTGGTTGTGCTCGGGATTTCCATCGCCCTCACCAGCCTGGCACGCGAGAGCGCCGACGGCAAAGTAGAGAAATTCCATTTTCCCGAACTGCTGTGGGTGCTTGGTGCCGTTGTCGTCTACGGGCTGCTGCTGAAGCCCGCCGGCGTGATCATCGCGATGGTCGCGCTGGTGGCGATCTCGAGCATCGGTAGCCATGAATTTCGATGGAAAGAGGTGATCATCCTGTCGATCGTGATGGGGATCGTTACGTACGTCGTCTTCATCATGGGCCTGAAGTTGACAATCCCGGTGTTGCCAGCGTTCCTAGAGAGATAGACGGAGACGATCATGGATCTGCTGAACAACCTTGCCATCGGCTTCGCAACCGCGCTGACTCTGCAGAACCTCATCTATGCGTTTGCCGGCTGTCTAATCGGCACCCTGATCGGTGTGCTGCCCGGAATCGGACCGGTGGCTACGCTGGCGATGCTGTTGCCGACCACCTACGCGTTGGAACCGACCTCGGCGCTGATCATGCTGTCCGGCATCTACTACGGCGCGCAGTACGGCGGTTCGACCACAGCGATCCTGGTCAACCTTCCCGGCGAGTCCTCGTCTGTGGTGACCTGCCTTGACGGCTATCAGATGGCGCGCAAGGGTCGCGCTGGCGCTGCGCTCGGAATTGCAGCCATAGGCTCGTTCATCGCAGGTTCGTTCGCGACGGTACTCGTCGCGGCGTTTGCGCCACCGCTCACCGAGCTTGCGTTCAAGTTCGGCCCCGCTGAATACTTCTCTCTAATGGTGCTTGGCCTGATCGGCGCGGTCGTGCTGGCGTCCGGCTCGCTCGTCAAGGCGATCGCGATGATCGTGCTCGGCCTTTTGCTGGGCATCGTTGGCACCGACGTCAACTCGGGCGTGGCGCGCTTCAGCTTCGACGTGCCGGAACTCACCGACGGAATCGGTTTCGTTGCGGTCGCCATGGGCGTGTTCGGCTTCGCAGAAATCATCGCCAACGTGGAGAAGAAGGAGCACCGCGAAGTCTTCACCAGCAAAGTCGGCTCGCTGCTGCCAAGCGGCAGGGAGTTCCTCGATGCAGCGCCGGCGATTGCACGCGGGACGCTGCTTGGCTCCGTTCTCGGCATCCTGCCCGGCGGCGGCGCGTTGCTGGCGTCCTTCGCGGCGTACACGGTCGAAAAGAAGATCGCCGGGGCAAAAGCCAATCCACCGTTTGGCCAAGGGAACATCCGCGGCGTTGCGGGTCCCGAGTCGGCCAACAACTCGGGCGCGCAGACCTCGTTCATCCCGATGCTGACGTTGGGCATCCCACCCAATGCGGTGATGGCGCTGATGATCGGCGCGATGACGATCCACAATATTCAGCCCGGACCACAGGTGATGACGAGTAATCCGACCCTGTTCTGGGGTCTGATCGCATCAATGTGGATCGGCAACCTGATGCTGGTGGTCCTGAACCTGCCACTGATCGGCATCTGGGTGCAGTTGCTGAAAGTGCCGTACCGCCTGCTTTATCCGGCGATCCTGGCCTTCTGCTGCATCGGCGTGTACTCGATCAACAACACAGTCTTCGACGTATATGTAACGGTGGCGTTCGGCTTCATCGGCTATGTTTTCTACAAGCTCAAGTGCGAGCCCGCGCCCTTGATACTGGGCTTCATCCTCGGGCCGATGATGGAAGAAAATCTGCGCCGCGCGATGCTGCTGTCGCGCGGTGATCCGACGACGTTCGTCACACGGCCGCTGTCGCTTGGTCTGCTTCTGGCGGCGGCAGCGTTGCTGGTGATCGTCATGCTGCCGGCAATCAAGTCCAAGCGCGAAGAGGCGTTCCAGGAAGCGGATTAATTTCGGATTGAACACAAACACAAAGCCCGGCGATGCCGGGCTTTGTGTTTGTGCCTTTCGCTAGCCGCACGAGTGGCGCCGCGGGACTGTGCGCCGGGCATCTTGCGCGATGTGCTCAGTTCACCGCCGATGTCACCGGGGTGCTGACGACCATGCGATTCAGCGCGGCCACGTCGCTGCCACTGGAACTGCCCGAAAGCATGCCGGCGACCGTTGCGCCAAGGATGGTCGTGGTCATCAGCAGTGCGAAAGAGAAGCCTGCGACTTTGGTCTGGATTGATGCAGTTTTCATGGTTTGGTCCTTTCAGTTCGGTCTGATCGATGTCTCGCTGCGTTGAAATGAACTGTAGGCAGTCGCGCTTGTGGTCGCGAGCGGATTGCGATGAATCGCAGGAAACAGCGCACGAACTGCAAACGCTGTTTCGCGCCGTCGCTGGCACAATCACCCACTCATTCCCGGAATTTGACTTTTCGTCATGCGTATTGGCCGTTCATTCCCATTTGGCGCCGGCTCGGCGGTCCTGGCGGTTCTCATGGGCGATTCGCCGGCCAAGTCGGCACGCGCCACCGGGGAAAACGGGGTTGAGTTGGCGAATCCGACCCGGGACGGCCGGATCATTGAGGAGTTGCCGTGATCGCGCTCTTCTTCGAAGTCACGCCGAAACCAGGCGCGCAGGACGAGTACCTGGAGGTTGCCGCCAGGCTGCGGCCGGCACTCGACGCGATGGGAGGATGCCTTTTCATCGACCGCTTTCGCAATCTTCGACGGCCCGACTCGCTGCTGTCGTTCCAGATCTGGCGCGACGAAGCTGCGCTGGTCAGATGGCGCGTTGACGGCCAACATCACAAGGCGCAGACGCTCGGGCGCACTCGCATCTTCGCCGATTACCGGCTGCGGATCGCACAGGTGATCCGCGACGAGGCAGCCGGTCAGGCGCCATGGCAACCGCAGCGGCTGAACGCCTACAACGATCCGTCCATGCGTGCGCCGCGTTTCGTCGCTGTCATCGAATCGCGGATGGCCTCGCTCGCGGCTCCAACGACCTCGGCTGAATCGTTTGAAAGCATTTATCGCCCCGGCGAGTTCGCGCATCTATTTGATGTCGCATCGCCGCGCGATGTGACGCTGGCCCGATTCGCTGGAGCGCAGCGTCTGCGCGTGGGCGAGATCGAGCGTGACTACAGCATGTTCGAGCGCGGCGAAGCGCCCCAGTTCTATCCGCCGATGGAGAGACCTTCGTGACCCAGTTCGACTGGACCAACCCGTACGCAACCGTGCGCACGCCGGTTTTCGCGCGCAACATCGTTTCCACTTCGCAGCCGCTCGCCGCGCAAGCAGGCCTGCGCATGCTGCAGCGGGGTGGCAGCGCGGTTGATGCGGCGATCGCGGCCGGCGCGGTGATCACAATGACCGAGCCGTGCAGCAATGGACTTGGTTCGGACAATTTCGCGATCGTGTGGGATCCAGCAACGAACAAACTGCACGGGATGAACTCCAGCGGCATCTCGCCGGCCGCATGGACTCCCGAGTACTTCCGCAAGAAGTATGGCGACGACTTGCGCAAGAACCGCCCGCAGCGCGGCTGGGACACGGTGTCAGTTCCGGGCGCCGTGGCCGGCTGGGCACTGCTGCACGGACGCTTCGGCAGGCTGCCGTTCGCCGAGGTGCTCGCACCCGCCATCGAATATGCGGAGCATGGCTTTGCCGTCAGCCCCATCGTGCAGGACAAGTGGCAGCGAGCGGCGTCGATCCTGCAAGGGTATCCGGGCTTCGCCGAGCACTTTCTGCCCCGCGGTCGCGCACCACATATCGGCGAGCATTTCATCCTGAAGGGCGCCGCGCGCACGCTGAAGCTGGTCGCGGAGACGAAGGGCGAGGCGTTCTACCGCGGCGAGATTGCAACCGCCATCGCCAGATATGCACGCGACACCGGGGGCGCGCACACCGACGCAGACTTCGCCGCGTACTGGGACTTTGCGCAGAGCAACGGCTGGGTCGGCACTGTGAGCCAGTCGTTCGCCGGCCATGAAGTGCATGAGATCCCACCCAATGGCCAAGGCATCGCGGCGCTGATATGTCTCGGCATCCTCAAGCACTCGCCGATTGTCCAGGGCGCAATGGATCGCCAGCGTTTCGACTCCGCGGAGGTTCAGCACGTGCTGATCGAGGCGATGAAGCTCGCCTTCGCCGATGTGTACACCTATGTCGCCGACGCACGCGCAATGCGCGTCACACCGTCACAGATGCTCGACCCCGCGTACCTCGCGCAGCGCGCGAAGCTGATCGATCCGCAGCGCGCGCAGGATTTCAAGGCTGGCGCACTGCCGCAGGGCGGGACCATCTATCTTTCGGCGGCCGACGCAGGCGGCATGATGATCTCGTTCATCCAGTCGAACTACATGGGCTTCGGTTCTGGCGTCGTCGTGCCCGGATACGGCATCTCGTTGCAGAACCGCGGCCACGGTTTCTCGATGGACCCCGGGCATGCGAACTGCGTGGCGCCGGGCAAGCGTCCGTTCCACACCATCATTCCCGGCTTCCTGATGCAGGACGGCGCGCCGCAGATGAGTTTCGGCGTGATGGGCGGCAACATTCAGCCGCAGGGCCACGTGCAGACGCTGATGCGCATGCTCCTCGCGAACCAGCAGCCGCAAGCAGCGTGCGATGCACCGCGCTGGAAGTGGGAGTCCGGTCTGCGAATCGATCTGGAGCAAACGATGCCGGCGGCGGTGCGCAACGAGTTGACCCGTCGCGGCCATGAGATCGCGGATTTGACCGACAGCTACATGGATTTCGGCAGCGGCCAGTTCATCTGGCGGCAGGGCGATCCCGCCGTCGACGGCTATGTCGCCGCCAGCGACTCGCGGCGCGACGGACTGGCGGCGGGGTTCTGAGCTTCGTCTGCGCCACACCGCTGCGCGCCGTCGGCCGGCAGCCGTCAAGGTCCTCGACGAACTACGGGACGCGTTTCGGGCAACGGATCCGGACCGAGCAAACGGGCCGGCCGACCTCATCGCGCGATTCCCCGCGCATCGGGGACTGTAATCGACCGTGCCTTGGTCGTCCTGGAAGGGAAGGAGCGCGGCAACGCGCGTTTCAGACAGCGCGCGTCAAGCGGTCAACGTGACTCAGAAGCGCGTCGATCGCGACTTTATGCTTCAGCAGAATCAGCCCACGCAAGCGCAGCCGCGCCCGCTGGGCCGGGGTCACGGCACTGCCTTCGCGGTCGGCGAGCAACTTGCTCATGACCCGCTCATCAGTCGGATCGATGAAGGCGCATTGCGCGGCACGAATGATCTCGCGATCAAGCGCGACAAGGTTCTCTTGAAAGTGCCCAAGCTCGGTCATGTTGTGGGGATTTCCTTTGCAATTCCTTGCCCGTTCCGTACGCAAGGTCCTTGCGTACACGCGCGGGTCCGCAGGCCGTCGTCGGAAGATCGCACCCCGTGGTCGCCTCCGATCGGCGGTTTGCCCGCCTTCTCACGGAGTATCGGCAACCCGCGTTCAATTCTTTAGGGTTGCCCCGATGCGTCGACGGGGGCCAGTCGCCCGGGCAGGGAAGACAAACGCCCCCGGCCACCGGCCTCGTCGAGGCACTCAAACCTGAGCCGACGGCGTACGGAGAAATGCACGCCACAACGGCATGTCCAGGTCACACCGCTGCGCGCCGCGCGACGATCAGCTCACGCAGATCCGAAGGCAGCATCGACTGCAGGCGTGCGGCGATGCGCGTTTCGTTGCGATTCCACCAGACGCCGAGGAACACGATCGCCAGCCCGATCAGCGTCAGCGCGATCGGGAAGAGCCACGAGTTCTTGAAGAATCTCCACGAAATGTCAGCGAGCACGATGCCGACACCGATCGCTCCGAACACGGTGAAAGCGCGGCGTACGATCACCGCGCCGATCAAGACCAGGCCCAGATTGATCGCCAGGTAGATCAGCTTTCCGGACAGCTGATTCGAGCTCAATGAGCTCAGGCCACCCCAGAACGCGAGCAGCCCGAAAAGGTACAGCCAGAACGCGTAGTCCTGGGTCGCGCGCGAGCGCAGATCGACCCAGAAGGCGACCAGCACCATGATCGCGCCGAAGGCGATCGAGAACCACTTGCGGAATTCCCAGCCCGCCTGCGACCAGCCGGTCTCGTTTGCGTAGATCAGCATCGCGGCGATATCCATGCTCATGTACCAGAGCGTGACCGCGACTGGCATCAACAGAAACGGTGCCTTGTAGCGATACACCATCAGCACGGCGCCGATCAGAGTGGCAAACTCGAGCGTCAGCCAGCGCCAGTCGATCAGATAGTGATACGCGCGATACGAACTCGCGCCTCCCGGCGGCCACATGCCGAGCCCCTGCTGCGCACCCCACACTGCCAGCGGAAGCAGCACCACAATCAGTGTGGCCATGATGCCCATCGGTGCCGAAAGCCCTTGCGCCTCGAACCGATTGGCGAGTTTGAAGGCGATGCCCGCATACAGAAGTGCGATGAAGAGGATGCCCCAGCCGCCGAACTGCTCCCAGCCCAGCGTCATGAACAGCGACATCGCGCCGATCGCCAGCATGCCACCGAGGTAATACAGCACGTTCGTGAACGTGAAGCGTGGACCGCCCACTCGCGTCCGCGGCGCAGCGACACGCTTTATGAGGAACTGCCAGAGTTGATCGGCCTGCTCAATCGTAATGATGTCGGCGGCGGTCGCTTCGGTCAGATGATTGCGTTCGAGCTGAAGCATTGCATCCTCCTTGCCTGTCATGATCGAGACAGTCGCATCTTCGATGGCATACGCGCCGCCGTCATCAACGCGATTGGCTGTCGCCCGACTTGTCGCCGCGGGTATCGATCCGCAATACTGCGTCCAGACTCGAATGGGAGAAAACGATGCCGCAGGCCATTGACGTTGTCGACGCCCTGAAACGCGAACTCAAAGCCCGCGGCCTGAAGTACGCCGACATAGCCGGACGCATCGGCATGTCGGAGGCGAGCGTGAAGAGGATGTTCTCCGAGAGGAACCTCACGCTGGAACGTCTCGATGAGATTCTGGCAGCCGCCGGCATCGACTTCAGCGAGCTCACACGCGGCTTTGACCGTGAGCAGCATCTGGTTTCGCAGCTCACCGAGGAACAGGAACGCGAGATCGTCGATGATCCCAAGCTTTTCACGGTGGCAGTCAGCGCGCTGAACATGCTGTCCCATGACGAAATGCTGGCGACATATTCCTTGTCCGCCGCAGAACTGGTCGGTCTGCTGATCACGCTGGACCGCATGGGCATCATCGAACTCCTGCCAAGAAATCGCTTCAAGCTGCGCATCGCACGCACGTTTGCGTGGATTCCCAACGGACCGATCATGACCGCGTTCAAGAACAATGCGCACGATTTCTTCAACTCCAGTTTTGCGGGCGACGACGAAGTGATGATGCTGCTCAACGCGCGCCTGTCGCGCGCATCAAGCGCGGCGCTGCTCGATCGCCTGAAGCGACTGGCGCGCGAATTCTCCGACCAGCACATCGGTGATGCCCACCTGCCCGCGGCTCAACGCCCGCCGATGAGCCTGCTGCTCGCGTGTCGCGCATGGCACCCAAAATTCATGCGTGATCTGGCGCGCGCGACCCCTGCAGCAGGCCTCGTGTCGCGAACGATCAAGCGATAGGCACCGTTTGCGCCGATCGAGGAGAAGATTCCTTGCAGTGCCAGGCTTGGGCGAATATCGATGGCCTTGACCGTTCTCGCTATTACCAGTCCTTCGGATTGCCGGGGCAATCGGCTCGAAGCAGGAAGAGTCGCCCTGATTCGGCTACCGGCCGCAATTCGCCAGCGGTAGCGCGATCGACTGCAGTAACTGCCCGCTGCTGACGTCCTGAACCAGCGCCACGACTCGCAGGCGATCGACCGCAACGTTCGGTGCTGTCCAGCGTTGGCTGGCGCCGCCACCCGGCGCAAGCGGACCACTCCATTCCTTGACCACATGGTCGTTGGTCAGGGTATCGCCGCGGTTCTCGCCCGCATTGACCTTGGTGGTGTTGCCGCTTTGCACGAGCGCGAGCAACACTCGTGGGTGCCGGGCGTCGGCCGCACTGACCCTGGCGTTGGCCTCGATGTTGCCGTTATCGACCTTGGCGCTCAGTTCGATGTGCGCCCGCGCCGGCTGCGCGTTGATGGCGCGTACGGTCGTATCGAACCCACGCGTATCGGACCAACGCGGCGTCTCCCGGCCTTGCACGAACACGCCCGGGGTATAGACGGTGCGGTTACCGTTCAAGTCGGCAAGCCAGCGCTGACGCTCGTTGAACTCCTGTTTCGCGAACGGATCTTTCCAGCCGATGTAGTCCCAGTAGCCGACATGCAGGGCGAGCGGCACGACGCGATCGGACGGTTCGATCTTCGACAGCCAGTGATCGGCCGGTGGGCAGCTAGAACAGCCCTGCGACGTATATAGCTCGACCAGTGCAACGGTATGCGGCGGGCTGGTCACCGCGCAGGTGGAAGCCGCCGCGGCGGCGAGCAATGCGGCCATCGACATGAGGGTACTCCGAGATACCGTCTGCTTGGTCGCCCACGCGACAGGGTCCTTACAGACGGTGTATCTTCCGCGCGTCCTTTTCCTGCGATGCCGGTGATGACGAACAAGAACTATGAGCCCGTGACCCCGCACCGCGTTGCATTCATCGGGCTTGGCGTGATGGGCTATCCAATGGCGGGGCACCTGGCGCGTGCCGGTCATCATGTCGCGGTCTACAACCGCACAGGAAAGAAGGCCGAGCGCTGGGTCGAGGAGTACGGCGGTCGTGCGGCCGCAACGCCGCGCGAGGCCGCCGCGGGCGCTCAGGTTGTGTTTTCGTGCGTCGGCAACGATGATGATCTGCGAGGCGTCGTGCTGGGCGACCAAGGTGCTTTCGCGGGTATGACCAGGGACGCCATCTTCGTCGACAACACCACTGCGTCCGCCTTGGTTGCACGCGAGCTGCACGCCGAAGCCGGACGCCGCGGGCTGCATTTCATCGATGCGCCGGTATCGGGCGGCCAGGCAGGCGCGGTCAACGGGATGCTGACCGTCATGTGTGGCGGCGATGCACCCGCATTCGCCCGCGCGCAGCCAGTCGCGATCGCGTATGCCAGGGCAGTCACGCTGATCGGGCCGAGCGGTAGCGGCCAGTTGGCCAAGATGGTCAATCAACTCACCATCGCCGGCATGGTGCAGGGCCTGGCCGAAGGGATCAATTTCGGGCTGGCCGCGGGGCTCGATATGAAGCTGGTGCTGCAGGTGATCGGCAAGGGCGCGGCGCAAAGCTGGCAGATGGACAATCGCGGCACAACGATGATCGACGACAAGTTCGACTTCGGTTTTGCGGTCGACTGGATGCGCAAGGACCTCGGCCTTTGCCTCGATGAAGCGCGGCGCAACGGCGCACCGCTGCCGGTTTCTGCGCTCGTGGATCAGTTCTACGCCGACCTGCAGGCTTTGGGCGGCGGGCGCTGGGATACGACGTCACTGATCCGGCGGCTGCGGCGCTCGCGAAACTGATCGGGGAATGGACACGTCTTCGATCCAGCAAACGCTCGGCGAATTGCGGCCGACGCTGGTGCGGATTGCCCGCCTGCAGCTGCGCAACGACACCTGGGCCGAGGATGTCGTGTCCGAAACGCTGCTGGCGGCGCTGGAAAGCGCCGGGTCATTTGCGCAGAAGTCCCAGATCAAGACCTGGGTGGTCGGGATCCTGAAGCACAAGATCATCGACCAGTTCCGGCGCTCGGGGCGCGAAGTCTCGGCCGATGCGCAGATGGAGGCGGCCGAGGCCGATGATCTCGAGGACTTGTACGACACCAGTGGCCACAAGGCCAATCCACCGCTGGACTGGGGCGATCCGCACGCCTCGCTCGAGCGCACCCAGTTCTTCGAGATTCTTCAGGCCTGCGTCGACAAGTTGCCGGCTGGGCTGGGTAGAATTTTCATGATGCGCGAATGGCTCGAATACGAAACCGATCAGATTTGTAAGGAAATGGCGATCAGTTCGACGAATTGCTTCGTCATGCTGCATCGGGCGCGCATGCGGCTGCGGGAGTGTCTGGAAATGAACTGGTTTGGGGCGGGGAAAATGCGGTGAGGACTCCCGGCTGGGTTCGAATCAGGTGTCAGCACGCGCATGAGTTGCTCAGCGCACGGCTGGACAAAGCGCCGATGGGGTTGATGGAGCGCTTCAAGTTGTGGCTGCATCTTCGCTTTTGTGACTTTTGCTCGCGCGTGGAAAAGCAGATGAGCTTCATGCATGAGGCGATGAAGCGCATCGACAGGTAGTCTGAAATCCGCTTCGGGGCGCCGGGCGTAGCGCATCCTGGGGTAGTCGGCGGCCGGTCACGTCGGTAAGGTCTGGCCGGCTCGGACGACCAACAACGATTAACCGTTGAAACGGGAACAAACCACCGTGCACGCCACCCTGCCCCTGCTCAAGCTGACGGACTTTCCGGCGATCCGGCGGCGCGCGGTTGAGACGCTGCAGGTCAATCTTGGATACACCTGCAACCAGACCTGCGTGCATTGCCATGTGAACGCCGGTCCAAACCGCACCGAGCAGATGGACCGCGCCACGATCGACCTCGTCCTCGACGTGCTGACCGCCAAGGACATCAAGACGCTCGACCTGACGGGCGGCGCGCCGGAGATGAACGTGCACTTCCGCGACCTGGTGCGCGAGGCACGCGGCAGCGGCGTGCACGTGATCGATCGCTGCAATCTGACCATCCTGCTTGAGCCGGGGTACGAGGGTCTGGCCGAATTTCTCGCGCAGCAGCAGGTCGAAGTCGTCGCCTCGCTGCCCTGCTATCTTGAGGACAACGTCGACAAGCAGCGCGGCAAGGGCGTGTTCGACAAGAGCATTCAAGCGCTGCAACTGTTGAATTCACTTGGCTATGGCTCGCGGCTTCCGCTGTCGCTGGTCTACAACCCGCAGGGCGCATCGCTTCCGCCGGACCAGGTCAAACTCGAGGCCGACTATCGCCGGATGCTGGGCGAGCGCTTCGGCATCGTGTTTACCAGACTGTTTGCGCTGGCCAATATGCCGATCGCGCGCTTCGGCTCGACGTTGATCAGCAAGGGCAAATTCCGTGAGTACATGACGGTGCTGCGTGGCGCGCACCAGGACGCCAATGTCGAGCACGTGATGTGCCGTTCACTGGTGTCGGTCGACTGGCAAGGCTACCTGTACGACTGCGACTTCAACCAGATGCTGGGCCTGCACCTGCACGAAGGCGGCCGCGGACATGGTCGCATTCACCTCGACGACTGGCTGGAGATGGATCTTGCCGGCAACCCGATCGTGGTCGCCGATCATTGCTACGGCTGCACCGCAGGCAAGGGCTCGAGCTGCGGGGGCGCGCTTGCGTGACGGGCGGCTGCTCGTCGCCGGGCGATCCTGCCCACCGCAATACGGCTACTCGCCGCGCGTGTTCGCGCGCGCGGCTGAGTTCGCCGAAGACACGATCTACGTGATCGGCGGGCTTTACGGGAACGCATTCGCGCTCGACGCGATCGAAAACCTGTCCAAGCAGGAACCGGTCCGCCCGCGCCTGATCTTCAACGGCGATTTTCACTGGTTTGATGCCGAGCCGGATCTGTACTCGGAGATTCAAAGTCGTGTGATAGGCACGCCGGACAACGCTGCCGATGGCCGCCTGCCGGATACCGTCGTCGCCCACGGCGGCCGTTCGGACGCCGTCCTTGCATTGCGCGGCAACGTCGAAACTGAAATTGCCAACGACGATCCTGCGGCCGGCTGCGGCTGTGCGTACCCGGAATCAGTGCCTGACGATGACGTGGAGCGCAGCAACGCCATCCTTGAGCGCCTGCGCAAGGTTTCGCGTTCGTTGTCCTCCGGCGCCGATGCATTGACGCTCTTGCACAACCAGTTGCCGATGCACGCGGTGGTGCAGGTGGGCGGCGCACGGATTGCGATCGTGCATGGCGACGCGTGGTCCCTGGCCGGCTGGCGCTTTGCGCACGACGCATTGCACGATCCGGAGAATGAGGCAATGCTGACCACAGCCTTTGACCAGGCGGCCGTGGACGGCTTTGCCTGCAGCCACACCTGTGCACCGGCGTTGAAAGTGCACGGCGACCGGTTCGTGATCAACAACGGTGCCGCGGGCATGGCGAACTTCGAAGACACGACGCACGGCGTGATCACGCGTGTTTCGACGCGCCCGCTGCCGCGTGCAATCGCGCGGTCG
The DNA here is from genome assembly GCA_036824465.1 of Burkholderiaceae bacterium. Lineage (GTDB taxonomy): Bacteria > Pseudomonadota > Gammaproteobacteria > Burkholderiales > Burkholderiaceae_F > JAKOQB01. The sequence goes on along the minus strand of DAITAC010000050.1, from coordinate 16,900 downwards.
CGGCTTTACGGCATTCAGCACGACGGCGTGTTCGTCGAGGCCCTGCGCGTCGATTTCGATTTCGAAGCGTGGCTGCGGCGTTTCGATGCATTGTGGAGCGCCGCCTCGCCCGCGGCCATCTCGTATCGGCGCCGTATCGCCAAAGGACCGCGCTTCACGCTGGCGCAGGCGCTTGGCACAGCCACAAATACGTCAAGCTGCGCCGCCGTCGTTTAGTCTTGCCAACGTAAGACTGCCCGACACTTTCCGACTGATCGCGGCCGGGCACGTGCCTGCGGTTCACGAATTCTGGGGGAGTCATGGACAAGAAGCGACTATTGCTGCTGGCGGTGCTCATCGCAGCGATCGCGGCGTTTTTCTACTTCGACCTGAAACAGTACTTCAGCATCGAGTACTTTCAGGGGAGTCGCGCAAGGATCGAGGCGTTCCGCGATGCGCACTACGCGCAGACGGCGGCGATCTTCTTCGCGGTCTATGTCGCAGTCGCGGCACTTTCGCTACCAGGCGCGGCGGCGATGACGCTTGCTGCAGGCGCAATCTTTGGCGTCGTGGCTGGCGTCGTTATCGTTTCTTTCGCCTCGGCGATCGGCGCGACACTGGCCTTTCTGATCTCCCGATTGATCCTAGGTGATTGGGTGCAGGCCAAGTATGGAGACAAGCTCAAGGCTTTCAATGACGGATTTGAGCGCGAGGGCGGCTTCTATCTGTTTGCCTTGCGGCTGGTGCCGCTGTTCCCTTTCTTCGTAGTCAATCTGCTGATGGGTTTGACGAAGATCCGCACCACGACGTTCTACTGGGTGAGTCAGCTTGGCATGCTGGCGGGAACCATCGTCTACGTGTATGCCGGAACTCAACTCGGTCAATTAAAACTGTCTCCGCAATTGGTGTTTGCCTTCGTGCTACTCGGGCTGTTCCCAATCCTTGCCAAGCGCCTGTTGCTCGGACTCGCCGAATGGGTGAGCGCTCAGGTCAACTCGTACCTGAAGGGCCGCAAGGTGTACGCCAAATGGGCCGACAAACGCCCGCCGAGCTATGACTACAACATGGTCGTGATTGGCGCGGGCTCCGCCGGTCTGGTGTCGGCGTACATCGCCGCGGCGACCAAGGCGAAAGTCGCACTGATCGAAAAACACAAGATGGGGGGCGACTGCCTGAACACCGGATGCGTGCCGAGCAAGGCACTGATCCGCTCGGGCAAACTGCTATCGCACATCGCGCGGTCGAAGGAATTCGGCGTTGAAAAGGCTTCCGCCAGCTTCAACTTCGCCGACGTGATGGACCGCGTGGCGCAGGTGGTGAAGACCGTCGAGCCGCATGACTCGATCGAGCGCTACAGCGGGCTGGGCGTGGAGTGCATCACGGGCACCGCGAAGATCACCTCGCCATGGACGGTCGACGTGATGACCGCCGCGGGCAGGAAGACGCTGACCACCAAGAACATCGTGATCGCTGCCGGCGCGCGGCCGTTCGTACCGCCGATTCCCGGCATTAATGATGTCGGCTATCTGACCTCCGACACGGTGTGGAACCTGCGCGAACTGCCCAAGCGCCTGGTCGTGCTCGGCGGCGGACCGATCGGCAGTGAACTGACGCAGTCGTTCGCGCGTTTCGGCTCGCAGGTCACGCAGGTCGAGATGCTGCCGCGGATCATGATCCGCGAAGATCCGGACGTGTCTGCGCTGGTGAAGAAGCAGTTCGAAGCGGAAGGTATCCGTGTTCTCACCGAACACAAGGCGAAGCAGTTCCTGATCGAGAACGGCGAGAAGGTGATGGTGGTTGAGCACAAGGGGCAGGACATCCGCATCGCGTTTGATCAGGTGCTGGTCGCGGTCGGCCGCATCGCCAACACGCAGGGCTATGGACTTGAGGAACTCGGCATCGGTACGACCAAGGCGCGCACGGTCGAGACCGACGACTACCTGCAGACGATCTATCCGAACATCTTTGCTGCGGGCGATGTCGCCGGTCCGTACCAGTTCACGCATACAGCCGCGCACCAGGCGTGGTACGCGGCGGTCAATGCGCTGTTCGGCACTTTCAAGCGGTTCAAGACAGACTATCGCGTGATTCCGTGGGCGACCTTCACCGAGCCCGAGGTCGCGCGCGTGGGCCTGAACGAAACCGAAGCCAAGGAAAAGAACATTCCGCACGTCGTGACGGTCTACGGCATCGACGACCTCGACCGCGCGATTGCCGATGGCGAGGCGCACGGTTTCGTCAAGGTACTGACCAAGCCGGGTTCGGATCAGATCCTGGGTGTAACCATCGCCGGCGAACACGCGGGCGATCTGCTCGCCGAATTTGTGCTCGCGATGAAATACAACCTGGGATTGAACAAGATCCTCGGGACCATCCACACCTATCCGACACTGGCGGAAGCGAACAAGTACGCGGCTGGCAACTGGAAGCGGTCCACAGTGACGCAAGGCCAGTGGGCGTTCCTGACCGCCTTCCAGGCATGGCGACGTGGCGCGTTCGGGTTGGGATCGGTGCTTGCCAAGATCGGCCCCCTGCTGAGCGACAAGCGCAGGGCCTATGCGGCCGAAGCGCACTGAACCCGCAGGGGACCGGGATGAAGCACTACTTCCTTTCCTTCCTGACGGCCGCCCTGATGCTGATTCCGGGGCTGTCGACGGCGCAGGGTTTCGACCACGGGCATGCGGCCTGGAATGTGCTGCTCGGCAAGCATGTCAAGCCGATCACCAATGGCAACGCATCGCAGGTGAACTACAAGGGTTTCATCGCCGATCGCGCTGCGCTCGAGAGCTATCTGAAGACCGTTTCCGACGTCCCTGCCACGGAATTCGCCAGGTGGAGCAAGCCGCAGCAGTACGCTTTCCTTGCCAATGCGTACAACGCGTTGACCGTCGCGAAGATCCTGACCCGCTATCCGAACCTGAAATCGATCCGCGATTTCGGGCGCGTGATCGGCAACCCCTGGAAGGACGAGTTCTTCACGCTGCTCGGGGCGAAGCACAACCTCGACTGGATCGAGCACGAGACGCTGCGCGCGCCGGGCAGCTACGACGATCCGCGCGTACATGTGGCGGTCAATTGCGCTTCGATCGGCTGTCCGATGCTGGGCGCGCAGGCGTTCACCGCGGACAAACTCGACGTGCAGCTCGACGATCTGTTTCGCCGGTTCATGTCGGATCGTTCGCGTAACCGTTACAACCCGCAGCTGAAAGTCGTCGAACTGTCATCGATATTCGACTGGTACGGCAAGGATTTCGAGAAGGGCCACAAAGGTTTCTCCGGCGTGCAGGAGGTGATCGCGAAGTACGCGGACCAGCTGGCGGACAGTCCGGCCGACCGGCAGGAGCTGCGGACGCGGCACGTGCCGGTCAGGTTCCTGGAGTACGACTGGTCACTGAATGACGTGAAATAGCCGCGCATCAGCGCGCGGCAGCAGCGGTCAACGGCTTTCCCTGAACCGCGCCGCGTCGGTAGCATCGATGCATGCGGCTTGCCATCATCATTCCCGTGCTGAACGAAGCCGACGTCATCGCGGCCGCGATAGCGCGGCTGGCCGATCTGCGGGCACGCGGCGCACGGGTGATCGTCGTCGATGGCGGCAGCGACGATGACACCGTCCGGCGCGCCACTGCAGCCGACCGCGTGGTGAGCGCACCGCGCGGCCGCGGCCTGCAGATGAATGCGGGGACGCGGACGGCTGAGGCGCTCGACAGCGACGTGCTGCTGTTCCTTCACGCAGACACGGTCCTGCCGCCGGAGGCCGATCGAATCATTTTCCGTGCACTCGCGAATTCCGATCGGGTCTGGGGGCGTTTCGATGTGTCAATCAAAGCCGATCAGCCACGCAATCAATCCGCGCTGCGCGTGGTCGCCTGGTTCATGAACTGGCGCTCACGCCTGACCGGCATTGCCACAGGCGACCAGGCGCTTTTCGTCGAGCGCAGCAGTTTCGTTGCGCTGGACGGGTTTGCGCCGATTCCGCTGATGGAGGACATCGACTTCTGCCGGCGAGCGCGCCGGCTGACTCGTCCGATTGCGCTACCTGAGCGGGCTAGTACGTCCGGCCGAAGGTGGGAAAAGAATGGCATTCTTGAGACGATAATGCTGATGTGGCGGCTGCGCGCCGCTTATTATCTCGGCGCCGATCCGGCACAGCTTCTGAAGCGATATCGCAACACTCGATGAAACCGCCCCCGTTTGCAGTGGGTGTCTTCGCCCGTGCGCCAGCCGCGGGCAAGGCAAAGACGCGCCTGTTGCCGGCGATCGGGGCGGCGGGCACGGAGCGGCTGCAGGCGCACCTGATCGAGAAGACTTTGACGATCGTGTGCGGTAACCCACGCGCGCGGGCCACACTGTTCGTTCGCGGCGACACGCAGCATCCTCATATCGTTGCCTGCTCGCATCGCTTCAATATTCCAACGCGCGAACAGATCGGACACAACCTGGGTGCACGAATGCATTCAGCGTTCGTATCGATGCTGGCAACCTTCCCGCGCGCGCTGATAGTGGGCGTCGACAACCTCACGTTGACCGGCAACCTGCTGCTCGATGCGGACGAGGCGTTGCATAGGTTCGATGTCGTCGTGCAACCCGCTGCCGACGGCGGCTACACGCTGATCGGCCTGGCGCGACCGCGCGCGGCGCTGTTCAAGGGCATTCCGTGGGGCACCCAGGACGTGATGCGTCTGACCCGCGAGCGGATCGCGCAGGAGGGCTTGCGCGCCATTGAATTGACACCAAGCTGGGACCTCGACACGCCGACCGATCTGGGTCGCGCGCTGCGCGAGGGACTGCTGACCGAAACCATCTTCCGGTAGCCCCACCCGCACATCGTTTGGCCGAGCGCAAGTGCCGGTCACACGGCATTGCCTCCTACTGTCGTGGTCATCGTATTCTCCGTCCGCGAAATTGCGGAACACCGACCATTGACCTGCCCCATTGAATTCGATCCGATTCGCCGATGAGCCAGCAATTGCTGCTGATCGGTGGCGGTCACGTGCATCTGGGCGTGCTTGACGCCATTGCGCGCGCGCCTTTGCGCAACACCGAGATCACGCTGGTCTCGCGCTTCGATCGCATGGTCTACTCGGGCATGTTGCCGGGCTGGATCGCTGGTCATTACAAACTCGAGGAATGCACCATTCCCCTGCCGGCGGTCGCCGAACGGGCCGGCGTCACCTTTTCCCGCGACCGCGTGATCGCGATTGATCTCGTCGAGCGCATCGCGTACACGGCGGCCGGCGCACCAATCCCTTTCGACCTGTTGTCGATCGATATCGGACCGGAAATCGACAAGGATGCGATTCAAGGCCTGGGCGAGCACGCTACCAGCGTGCGGCCTGTCGAGAGTTTCGTCGAAACCTGGCAGCGGCTCGAAGCGCGCTTCAGCGGCGCGTTGCAGACTGGGACGATCGCCGTCATTGGCGGCGGTGCCGCCGGAGTCGAAATCGCGCTGGCCATCGCGTACCGCGCCCGAATGTCGCCGCTGCGCCTGAACGTGCAGTTGATCACCGGGCGACCCGGGTTGTTGCCGTCGCTACCCATTGGGGTGCGCAAACGCGTGCTGCGTCTGCTGCCCAAGAACGGTGTGCGCATGATCGAGGACCAGGTCGTCGCGATCGGCGCGGATCGAGTGAAACTGGTCCGCGCCGGCGAGTTGCCGACCGATGTGGTGATCGCCGCCATCGGCACCGCAGCGGCGCGGTGGCCACGCGACTGCGGACTGAAGTGCGACGCGCGCGGATTCATTGCCGTGAATTCGTACCTGCAGTCGCTGTCACACCCATTCGTCTTTGCCGCCGGCGACTGCGCGTCCATGGCGGACTATCCGCGGCCGAAGAGCGGTGTGTATGCGGTGCGCGCAAGCGCACCTCTGGCAGCCAATCTGAGGCGCGCACTGGGCGGACAATCGCTGAAGAGACATGCACCACCGGCAACGGCGCTGTACCTGTTGTCCGCCGGTTCAAAGTACGCTGTTGGCACGTGGGGCCCTTTCAGCCTCGAGGGCGAGCGCCTGTGGCGCTGGAAGGATCGCATGGACCGGGACTTCGTCGCGCGCTTCAATCCCGATGCCCCACGGCCACGCTAGGACGCGCATCGCACCGTGATCGAGGGCCATCGATGAATCCCCTGTTTATGAAAGCGATTGCGTGGCTCGCCGCCCTGATCGTGGCGGCGTCGATCCTCATCGTGATCGCCGGCCAGCTGGGGTTGCTCAGGGGGCGTCCGCCGGAGAATCTCGGCGTCCACGACGGGCGGCTGAAGCCGCCCTCCCGCTCTCCGAACAGCGTCAGCAGCCAGGCACGGCTGCATGACGCGCAGCGCTACGCGGTTGAATACGCGCACATCGAACCGCTTCGATTCAGTGGGGACGGCACCGCGGCGCTGGAAAAGCTCAGGCGCATCGTCGCCGACATGCCGGGCGCGCAGGTGATCGAATCGAAACCCGACTACCTGTACGTGCAGTTCGTGACCACGTGGCTCAAGTTCGTCGACGACACCGAGTTATGGCGGTCACCGGCGGAGAACGTATTTCACGTACGTTCCGCTTCGCGCATCGGCCACAAGGACCTTGGCGTGAATCGCGCGCGCATCGAAGCGATTCGTGCGCGTTTCGAAGCCGCACGCTGAACCGGATTACTTCGAAGCACACGGCGACTACGCTGGCCGGAAATCACCTTCGGCCCGGGTCGAGGCCGCCGAATCTTTCTTACGCCGTGAGCGAGTGATTTTTCATCGGCATCCAATGCAAGAACCCGAACGCTCTTGCGACTGATGTGGGTGCAATGGCCAGGCGTCGACATCCAAATCGATGCGCCGGCCGTAACGCCAAGGTGTCCAACCCATCTGTCGCAACCAATTGAAGGAGACTGTCATGAACATCAAGCAACTGATCGGCATCGCCGCCATCGCACTCGCGCCTTTCGCCGCCAACGCGGACCAGGGCGACAAGTACCTCGAACAACTGGTCGGCATGCCCAAGAGCACTTTGACCCGGGCTGAAGTTCTCGCGCAGGCGGGCACCTATCATTTTGGCCAGCGTCACCCGGTCGACCTGCAGATCAATGAAACGTCGACCCTGACCCGCGCCGAGGTCTTGCGCGAACAGATGGCCGGCGCAGTCGAACGCGCTGGTGCCTGAGCCTGATAGTCAGACCAGCGGGCGCCGAGTCGGCGCCCGCGTTGTATTCAGCGTCTGCGTTGAGGCGAAACTTCGGCCTGCATGCGAATGATTCGTCAATTCCGACCCATCTGCACACTCAACCGGCGCGCGCGATACTGCCGAAGCGGCCGGACTGAAAGTCGTCGAACGCCTCGACGATCTCTTCGCGTGTGTTCATCACAAACGGGCCGTAGCGCGCCACCGGCTCCCGCAGCGGAACGCCGGCAATCACCAGCGCGCGTGTCGCGGGCTCGGTCGCGCGCAGCGTCATCGATTCGGCGTTCGTGAGCAGCGCCATATCGCCGTCGCGCGCCGCGCGTTTGAGCGTGCCAATGACGAGCGCACCGCCGTAAACGTAGACGCAAGCGTTTTGATCGGCAGGTACATCGAGTGCCACTTCCGCGTCTTTGTCCAACGCCACGTCGAGGTAAGTAATCGGCGTACGCGTCTCGGCACGCGCATGCACGCCGAGGGCATTTCCGGCGATCACCTTGACGCGTGCGCGGCCATCGGCACTGGTCCAGGTCGGCATTTCGGCTGCGCGTACGTCCTGGTAGCGCGGCGGCACGCGCTTGTCGCGCGCCGGCAGGTTGACCCACAACTGAAAGCCGTGCACACGGCCACCCTTCTCCCTGATCCAGTCGGCGGGAAGCTCGGAGTGGATCACGCCGTCGCCGGCAGTCATCCACTGCGCGTCGCCTGACGCGATGTTGACGCGGTTGCCGGCGCTGTCCTCATGCTTGAACTCGCCCTCGAGCATGTAGGTCACGGTTTCGAATCCGCGATGTGGATGATCAGGTGCGCCTACCGCTTCGCCCGGCCCGTAGTCGACCGGACCCATTTCATCGAGCAACAGGAACGGATCGACGTGGTCCAGACCCGCCGTCGGAAACGGCCGTCGAACGATGAAGCCTCCGCCTTCGCGCTGGCGGATGGAATGAACGATGCGGTTGACTTCGCGTGAACCCATGATCGATCCTCGACTGGACGAATGTCACCGTAACTGAGGCCGCGACGCGCCATATCAAGTGCGCCCGCGTGGAGGCGCAACGCGATGCGCAACCGGAGGCGTCACGCCACGCGCAGCCTTCACCTTCAAATCAACCGCGGCCCGGGGCCTCGGGGACGCATCATCAAAGCTGGAAGCCAACCGCACGCACGACGCCTTCGATTACATCGCGCGGCAGCGACGGCGTGCGCGCCCGATAGATGGTCGCGAGTCGCGCATGCCTTTCAATCCAGTCGCTGATCCACGCGATTTGCTCCCGCCCGTAAAACGCAGTCATTAATTCGTAGTTGATGAAAAGGCTGCGGCCGTCGAGGTTCGCTGACCCGCAAAGCGCGAGCTGACCATCGATCACCACGGCCTTGGCGTGCAGCATGGCCGGATAAAGGAGCACTACACCGCCCGCCTCCGCCAAGGCGCGCAGCGCACGCTCGCGCGCCCAGTCCGCCAGACGGTGATTCGATCGGACCGGGATCAGCAACGTGAGCCGCACCCCGCGCCGGCACGCCATGCACCACGCCGACAGAAGTGCATCATCGGGAACGAAATAGGGTGTCACCAGAACAATGCTGTGCCCGGCTTGATAGGCGCCCGCAAGCAGCAACGAGTACACCGTGTCGTCGGCATGGTCCGGGCCGCTGGGGACCCACTGCGCGGGCACACCCGAGGCGGCGCTCTGAAGATGCAGCACCGTTGCGCCCGAAGGGGGGCGGCCGCCGCCGGCTGCTTGCCAGTCCTGTTCGAACAGCAGGTGTGCCTGTTCCGCAAGCGCGCCACGCACGACGAAACTCAGGTCGACCCAGGCCGGCGCGCCGGGACGGTCGATGAAGTATTCGGCGGCGAGGTTGCGACCGCCGCTCCATACCTGTGCGCCGTCGACCACGACGAGCTTGCGGTGGCTGCGCAGATTGGTGCGACCTTGTCGCGGGTTGTGCAGCACCGGCATGAACCAGCGCACCGTGGCGCCGGCCTCACGCAGCGCGCGCAACTGCCGGCGCGACGTCACCCGGCTGCCGATCGCATCAAGCAGCAGCCGCACGTGCACGCCCCGAGCGGCGCTGCGCGTCAACGCATCACTGAGTGCGGCGCCGACTTCATCCGGCGCCAGCACGTAAGTGCACAGGTCGATGCGCTGCTGGGCGCCTTCGATCAGCGTGAAAAGGGCTTGCTGCGAAGCCGCGCCGTCGGCGTGGAAGTCAACCGACTCACAGCGCACCAACGGCTGCACGTCCAGAGTCGCGAGCAGTTGAACGGCCCAGCGCGGTGCATCCGCCAGGTCACCCGGGATCACCTCAGAGCGAACGCGCGGCACGGCGCGCGCAAACTTGCGCGTGCCAAGCAGCAGGAACAGCGGAACGCCGAAGTAAGGCAAAACCATGATCAGCAGAACCCATGCGATCGCGGCGGAGGGATGCCGGCGCTGGTGGCCAATGCGGGTCACCAGCACATAGACGAGCAGGCCCGCGAACACAAAGGCGCCGTGCTCGAGCGGAGAGAGAGAAAATGGCCAGTGCGAGCCGACCTGCTGAACCATCATCCGTTCAACTCCACGCACGGTTCGCCGCTGGCGGAGGCCGTCCTCTTACCAAGCATGCAGCGCATCGAGACAATACGCGAGGCGTTGCCAGAAAGGCTCTTCAGCGATCGCCGTCGGCTTACAGTGTGCCGTTCGCCCATGGCCGGGCGGCATGATTGAACCGCGGCAATTTCAAGCACCGCAACGCCGTGCGAGCGCGCACGGGTCGCGCCCGTCGTCGCGCCATGTCGCCACGTGTTCAGCCCAGCGAGCCAGCATGCGGGGCGCATAACCGGAAACGAAAGAAGTCGCGGCGTCAGAAATCGTATGTCCAGCCGCTGGTGCCGCTGAATGTGGCACCGCGCCGCGCGCTGCTCATGCCAATGCGGCGATGCGGTCGAGATCGAGTTCGCCCGCGGCGCCCCAGCCGCGCGTGCCCGCCGGAACTTCGGGGCGGAAGGCTTCGTACAACTGGAATGCCTTGTGCGTGAGATCGTCAGTCTCCAGTGAGCGTGCGAGCTGCGTCATGGCCTTGCGTGCCGGCTCATAGCCGCCGCCGAACTTGCCGCGCAGATATCGCTCGACGCTTGCCGGATCAACGGGCTTGCCCTTGCCGACCGCGCGCAGGCCGTCCGGCGTCTGCACCACCGGCACCGCGCGGTGCAGCAGATCGACATGCAACTCCTCGCCATGTCCGAGGGTCCTGCGACGCTCCTTCAGCTCCTTAGATCGCGGGTGAAAGATGCCAAGTGCCTTGCCCTTTGCATACGCATTCAGGCCGGCTACGACCCGTCCCAGGGTGAGTGCCTCGTTCCAGTCGAAGCCAAGCCGCTCGGCCACGACCGCCGCCCAAAGCGTCAGCACCGGCGCACGATTAATGGCGATCCGCATGGAATCGATGTTGCACGCGAGGCACGCCGCCTGCGTTGACCCGCAACAATCCGGTACCCCGACGGCCGCCTACGCCGCGAGTACGCTCTAATTACTCCTCATCTACGCTGACCCGAATGCCCGCAATCCGCAGAACTTCCGCCGGCCTTACCTTTGCGTCACTGACTCCGGACCGTTGGTCCGACATCGAGCAACTGTTTGGCCACAACGGCGCCTGCGGTGGCTGCTGGTGCATGTGGTGGAAGCAGTCGCGCGACGAATTCGCTCGCAACAAGGGCGCGAACAACCGCCGCGCGTTCAAGCGCATGGTCGAGGCCGGCTCCCAACCGGGCCTGATTGCCTATCGAGACGGCGTGCCGGTCGGCTGGTGCGCGGTCGAGCCGCGCGAACACTACCCGCTGCTGCGCGCTCTGCGTCGCTGGCGCCGGTCGATGACAAGCCCGTATGGTCGGTCACGTGTTTCTTCGTCAAGGCCGGACATCGGCGTGGCGGCATCAGCCTCGCGCTGCTGAACGAAGCGAAACGTTTCGTCGCCACACGCGGCGGCCGGTTGCTCGAGGGTTACCCGAAAGACCTGCAAGGCACATTTCCCGGCGCGAATTCGGTGTGGATGGGGCTCGCGACCACGTTCAGTGCGGCGGGTTTCAAGGAAGTCGCCCGCCGTGCGCCGACGCGGCCAATCATGCGCATCGTCATTCGACCAGCGCACACGAAGTGACGACGACAGGATCGTCTGGCAGCGCGGCGCACCGCCCGATCCGCCAGATCATTCGTTGCCAGGTCGGCGTTCTTCGTAGCTCGCAGGCGACGGCGCTGCAATGAAAGTCACGCCGTCGGCGATCGCGCGCAGTTGCTCGTGCATCTTCAGTAACGCGTCGAAGTATTCGGAGTGGTTTATGCGCAGCGCGGTGAATGCGGCACGCAGTGCGGCCGCGCGTTCGGTGTCAAGGGCGAGGCGATCGAGCCCTTCATCGAGCGCCTGCCAGACATTGTCCGCGTCGCGCTGCACATGATCGCGGCACAGGCGCAGCACGCGACTGGCCGTGATGGCGCAGACCTCATAGGTGCGGCGTGCGAACTGCAGCGATTCGCCGCCGCCCTCGACCTGCTCTGCCAGCGGCAGGCGGGTGCGTGACAACAGATGGTGAGCCGCTTCGAAGTTCAGCTGCGCTGCGCGCTGCACTCCGTCAAGCATCGCCGTGGCCAACCCGCGCGTCAATGTCGCCAGCTGCACATACCGCTCAGCGGCGCGAAGAGGATCCGGACCAATGGAGAACACCCCTGGTTCGACTTCGCGCGTGACAACGAATGCGGCCAGCGCGGTCATTGCAGTCCTCCGTCGGCCGCGAACAGCGGTGCGCCTGGGCTCGGCCTTGCAGCGGGTGATGGCGCGGCGCAAGCAACTGCTCGACTTGCTGGCTCACGTCTGAAGTCGATCACGCAATGCAGTCCACCATGCACCCGGTTCACGGGCAACGCGGCGAGCGGCGAGCTCGCAGGCCAGAGGAAATCGAGCGATGCCAGTCCCATCCAGGCACACTGGACATGAATATCGCCCCAAGCCTGGATAATCAGATTCTGCGGCGAGAAAGAACCGCCCCGGTCATCGACTGCCACGCCGGTGACACGCGCCGGTCGCAACTGGCGCAACGCATCCACCGGAGACAGCGCACCGAATCTTCGGCTGGCCTCCAGCAAATGGGCGCGGCGATAGTTCATCGAGGCAATTGCAATCGGACGGCCGTGCAGTTCGAGTATGCCGGTGAGCGTGTCATGCACGATCACCAGACGCGTGTGGCCAAGCGGCCACCATGCACCGTGATCGATCGTGGAATACGCGCGGTACAGCACCCGTTCACTGTCGATCAGCGCCGGGATCAGCACGTTGAACTCGGTATGGCTGCCGCCACCGGACAGATCAGGTTCGGCCGCAAATTCGCACAACACCGTGTTCGACCCATCCGGCACGAGCGCCAGTGGCAGCAGCGCGCGCAGCGCCGTCGGATCGGTGTCGAAACCGACAATGAGCGTTTCGCGATCGATGCAGCGCTCTGGCGCAACCCGCCGGTCCGACACCAGAGCACTTGCACGCAGTCCAGCAGGATTCATCTTCGTCTCCCTGTGAAGTGGTGCGGATCGCCCTGCGGCGTCGGCACTCCTCGTTCAATTTCCTCGGCAGCCCGCGATCGCATTTCAGTGCGCGGTCCATCCGCCTTCGACAGGCAGGATGGCACCGGTGATCGACCCGGCGTCATCGGTCGACAGGTACGTCGCCAGCGAGGCCACCTGCTCGACCGTGACGAATTTCTTGGTCGGCTGCGCCGCCAGCAGCACGTTCTTCACGACTTCCTCCTCGCTGATGCCGCGCGCCTTGGCGGTGTCCGGGATCTGCTTCTGCACCAGCGGCGTCAGCACGTAGCCGGGGCAGATCGCATTGACAGTGATGTTGTTCTCCGCCACCTCCAGCGCGACCGTCTTGGTGAATCCGGCGATGCCGTGCTTGGCGGCAACGTAGGCCGACTTGAAAGGCGAAGCGACCAGCGCGTGCGCCGACGCGACATTGATGATGCGGCCCCACCCGCGTTTCTTCATGGTGGGCAGCGCGACGCGCGTGGTGTGAAACGCGGCGCTCAGGTTGATCGCGATGATTGCATCCCACTTGGCCAGCGGAAAATCGTCCACCGGTGCCACGTGCTGGATCCCGGCGTTGTTCACCAGGATGTCGACGCTGCCAAAGCGCTCGATCGCGCGTTTCATCATCGCCTCGATGGCCGTCGCCGAGCTCATGTCGGCACCGTCATAGACCACCTTGACGCCGTGCCTGGACTCCAGGCCGGCGCGCAGCTTCTCGATCTCCGCCGCATCGCCGAAACCGTTCAGGACGATGTTGGCGCCCTGCTGTGCAAATGCCTCGGCGACGCCCAGGCCGATACCGCTGGTCGAACCAGTGACGAGTGCGGTCCTGCCACTCTGTGATTTCATGTCTTCTCCTCGCTCGGTTGCGCGGTTCGGCGCGGGCGCGGCGTGTCCCTGTATCGGGTGAGGATCACGCGCGGCCCGCGCTGCAATCCTGCTTAGTCCGAGGCCACGAGAAGAACTTACATGCCGCGTGTGACGACGCGATTACGTGATCACTGACTGCGGCGCGCTGCTGCGACGACCGGCCCTTCTCGTCAGTGCGTCTGAGATCCGAATCGAAATCGGCGCCACTGGTTTCAGCCCGATGACACCTTCGACGTCACTTGTCGCGGATTCCTGGCCACTGCGCGTCGGCCCTGCGGATCTGATCCGCGGGATCGGCCAGCCACTGCCTCTGGATCTCGAGGTTGTAGTTCAGGTAGAGCTTGCCCTCGACGATGCGCCATGCGGTCGGATCAACCGGCGCCTTATAGCCGCGGGCAGCGCCGAACGCGCAGTAGCCACCATATTGCGGCACATACTTGTCCGGATCGGCACGAAACGTATCGAGATTGCTCGCTGAAGCGAAGCGATACGTGGCGCCGTCGTGCGTCGACGAAAGCTCAACCAGCCCGCGTTGTGGGACGCCGTTCGCGAAATACGCGACCACGTCGTAGCCGCCCGCTGCCACGCCGCTGGCGTCGATGTTGACCGCTCCTCCCGCGGCCGCCCCGTCCGCAACGGCGGCCAGCATCACCAGCGCGCCGCGCGCGATCCAATTGAAACTCAGCATTGAACTCTCCAATGAAACGCACCGCCTTCGAGCCAGCGTCAACTGGTTCAGTCGGTCGACAAGCGCGTCCATTACGCGATAAGCCTGTTCTTATGAAGATTGTCTTTCGCTCATCGCGGCCTGTAATCCAGCCACCGATGCCGCGACCAAGGCCGAGCGACGCCGAACTGCCTTGCGATTCCCGCACCGAGATCGGCGCGACGCCCTGATCAACGGAGACCGAAATGAAATCGAAACTTCTGCTTGGAATCATCGCTGCCGCAATCCTGGCGCCTCTGAGCGCCAACGCGACATCGCGCGTCATCATGTCCACCGACGATGCCCGTCGCGCCGCGCATGTCATGCGTGCCAGCGGCCAGACGGCGCTGGTCGAGCGCATGCTGTCCGAAGTCACGCCGCGCACCACGGACGAGGCGCGCGCACTGGCCGGCCTGCGGATCGAGTTCTCCGCCAAGCGTACGACCGAGCGGCAAGCGGTCGCGATTCCCAGCACGACCGACGAGGTTCGCGCGTCGTCCGGGCGCAGTTTCACCGTCAGCGCGCTGGTCGGCTCGTTCGACGGTTTCGATACGATCGCCTAGGCAGGCGATCAGCGCCCCGCAGCGCTGCCAAGCTTTGGCCGGTACACGGCCACCGCCACCGCGGCAATCGCCAGGGCAACCACAACCGCACCGCTGAGCAGTTCGACCTGCTCGGCGGCGTGCTGTGCATCCAGCATCGGCGATCCGAACGCCCCGCTCTGCCCTAACGCGGCGATTCGGTTGACCGCCGGCAACCATGCCAGAAGCGCAACGAGTGCGATCGCCGCGCCGAGCGCCGCCTTGGCGCGCACCCAGCGCGCCCGGACAAAGGCGTCCTGATTCAACATCAGCAGAAGACCACTCGCGAGCGTCAACAGCAGCGCCGGCAGCGCCACGTAGCTGCACACGATGGAGATCGTCGCGCGAGAGACGGCAAACGCCTCGGCCGTCGTCTGCGGCGACGTGGCAGCAAGCACCAGCGACGCGATCGCGGGGCCAAGAAATCCGGCGACGCCAAGCAGATGCAGCAGTTTCAGCAAACGATTCATGGGACCTCCCGCCACGCGAAGTCGCAGTCTGAAGCCGGCACAGCGCCGAATAAAGTCCTACCGCGCCGGCGGAAGCACAGGTCACCGCACCGGCGCGGAGGCGCGGAACGCACCATTGATGCGGCGTGCGTTCCATCGCATTTACGACAGGGGCGCGTCATCGCCAGCACGAGCCTGGATTGCAGCCGCCGCAGCGCAGCATCGAAAGCTACAATCGCATGAATTACGCGCAGGCACCCAAAAACGATGAGTTCCAACCCCGGCAAGTACAAGAAGGCAGGTCGGGACAGGCAAACCGGCCCGGCGCCCAATTTCCTGCGCAACATCATCGCCGCCGATCTTGAGCGCGGCACCTACGAAGCGCGCAACTGGGCGGGTCGGCCCGGCGCGTATGACGTGCATGAGCGCGCACCCAGGGACCCGGCAAGGATCCGTACGCGTTTTCCGCCCGAGCCGAATGGCTACCTGCACATCGGCCATGCGAAAAGCATTTGCCTGAACTTCGGCCTCGCACGCGACTTCGGCGGGCGCTGCCACATGCGCTTCGACGACACCAATCCGGTCAAGGAAGACCAGGAGTACGTCGACGCGATCCTCGACACGGTGCACTGGCTCGGTTTTGACTGGGAGCACGGCAACGAGAAGAACCTGTACCACGCCTCGGACTACTTCGAGGACATGTACCGCTTTGCCGAGCACCTGATCCAGACCGGCTACGCGTACGTGGACGAACAGAGTGCCGACGAGACGCGCGAGACGCGCGGCACGCTGATCGAACCCGGCCGCGATTCGCCGTACCGCGACCGGCCGATCGAAGAAAACCTGCGCCTGTTCCGCGAAATGCGTGCGGGCAAGCACGCCGAAGGCAGCATGATCCTGCGCGCCAAGATCGACATGGGCTCGCCCAACATCAACATGCGCGACCCGGCGATCTACCGTATCCGCTTTGCCGAGCACCACATGACCGGCAACAGCTGGGTCGTGTATCCGATGTATTCGTATGCGCACCCGATCGAGGATGCACTCGAGAACATCACGCACTCGATCTGCACGCTGGAGTTCGAGGACCAGCGACCGTTCTACGACTGGACGCTCGAGCGCATCGTGCCGCTGCTGCGCCGGCCGCAGTTCGAGGCCGCCAGGGAACTGCTGACCGATATCTACGGCGAAGGGACCGAGGCGCGGCGCGAATTCGCGCTGCACTGTCGCAACTTCGCGGACGAACTCGGCGCCAGCCGCTGGGAGCGGCGCGCCGAGGCGATGTTCGCGTCGTGGGCAAAGAACCCGGACCTCGCGGTCAATGATGCCGACGAACTCTTCAAGCTGCTGCGCGAACACACCGAGTGCTTCACGCCGCTGCTGCAGTCCGCGCTCGACGAGCGCCGTCCCAACCCGTTCATGCTGCCGCACCAGTTCGAGTTCAACCGGCTGAACCTCAGCTACGTGGTGATGAGCAAGCGCAAGTTGATTCAGCTCGTCGAAGAGAAACTTGTCGACGGCTGGGATGACCCGCGCATGCCCACGCTGGTCGGCCTGCGCCGGCGCGGCTTCACACCGCAGTCGATCCAGCTTTTCATGGAGCGCATCGG
>DAITAC010000049.1:0-30951 GCA_036824465.1 Burkholderiaceae bacterium | reverse complement strand
AGTTCTTCAAGCTGCGCCAGCACCGCGTGATGATGGACGGCGAGTTCCCGCACGAATTGAAGAACGTGTTCGAGGCGTACGAGGCGACCAGCAATCCGTGGGGGCTGCCGCAGCATCAGCGCGGCGACTGGGCCAAGGGGCTCGACGTGCCGGTCGTGACCTCAAGTGAGCAGGCCGCAGCGCTCGACTATCTGTTCTATGTCGGTTCAGCGCAGTCGTACGATCCGCGCGGGCAGAAGATCGCGCGCGCGTTCGTGCAGATCCTGCGCGCGGGCAACGTGAAATTCGGCATCCTGGGTGCCGCGGAAACCTCGACCGGCGAATGCGTGCGCCGCGCCGGCAACGAGATGCTTTTCCAGACGCTCGCGCCGCAGTTGATCGAAACGCTGAATGGCCTGGGCATCAAGCGCATCGTCACCTGCGATCCGCATGCATTCAACACGTTGAAGAACGAGTATCCGGCGTTCGGCGGCCGCTATGAGGTGATCCATCACACGCAGTTGATCGCGCAACTGCTGACGGAAGGAAGACTCAGGGTGGCGCCGCAGTTCGAGCGCGTGCTGCTGCACGACCCCTGTTATCTGGGCCGCCATAACGGCGAGTTCGACGCACCGCGCACGGTACTGGCGCGCATCGCGCGCGATGCACCGCTCGAGTTCGAACTGAACCGCGAGCGCGCGATGTGCTGCGGCGCCGGCGGCGGCCGCATGTGGATGGAAGAGCACATCGGCAAGCGCATCAACCTCTTGCGCGCCGAGCAGGCGCTCGCGCAGGCGCCGCGCGTGATCGCAACCGCGTGCCCGTACTGCGCGGTCATGTTGACCGATGGCGCAGCCGCGACCGAAGGCGCCAAGGACATTCCGACGCGCGATGTCGCCGAGCTTGTGGCAGAAGCGCTGGTCTCCGCAGCCTGATGCCCGGTTCGATTTCCGGCAGCACCTGCGTCGCTGCGGGCGCTGGTGGCGCGCCGAATCTACTTGCCGTCAAGCGCCGCAAGATCCGCGTACTTGCCCGTGCCTCCGTGTCCGCCCGCGAACAGCTCCGGCGTGATGCCAGCCTTCTTCACCGCGGCAACGACCGCGGCCTGACCTGCGTTCAGGCGCTGACCGAGCGGATCGCGCGGGGGACTCCACAGATCGGTGACGAAACCGATCCGCGCGTCCTCGACGTAGCCGATCACCATGCCCGCCGCATGCGGGTTGTCGATCAGGTAGACGTTCACATTGCGCTTGCCGTCACTTAACACCAGCTTGTCGGCGACTTCGGTGATCCGTGGTGCGGTCACGTTTGCCTTCAGATCGGGGCTCATCGTGTGTGACGTCGTCAGCATCTGGCGAAAGTGCGCGCCGTTGCCCGCGCCGACTACGAGGGTGGCGCCCTGCGCGGCGTAGGCACGCGTGCCCGACGCGTGGTCCATGTGATGGTGCGTCAACACCAGCGTACGCACCGGCTTGCCGGGGTATTTCGACTTGGCCTGATCAAGCACCCACTGTGAATACGCATCGCTGACCGGCGCATCGAACACGATCAGGTGGTCACGCATCTCGACGATCAGGCTGTTGTGCGAGCCGCCCTGTGTCAGCTGCACGCCGGGCGCGACCTCCTGTAGCCGCAACCCGGCCGACGAGGCCGGGTCCCAGGCGACCGCGTCGGAGTCGAGATAGACACCGATGAACTGGCGGCGGATCACCCACTGGTACGGAATCGACATCTGCGGCATCGCCGCCGCCGTGCGGAACTCGGCCGGAATATCGAACTGCCCAGCGACCGCAGCGGGATTCACTTTCACGTTCGACAACTGCGTGTCGATGACCGTCCTGCCATTCAACTGATACACCTGCCGGTGTGCGATCTTCGCGCCGGCAACATCTCGCCAGTCGGACAGCACGAGGTCATAGGTCGAATCACCTTGGACCGAGTCGTAGTCGAGCGTACGGATACGTGCCGGAAGGTTGGTGGCCGGATCGAACATCACGAGAATGTTGCGACCCCCTGCCGGATAAGCGACCGTTTTCAGCGTCTGGCCGCCCACGTTGGTATCCGGTCGCGCTTCGATCTGTGCCGCGTTGGCCTGCATGTCGAGCGCCAGCAGCGGCGAGCTGCGTTGCAGTTCGCGCGCCATTGCGGTCACGCGGAAGCGCGACATCGTATGGCTCGGCGGATTGGAGTCGAGGCTTTGCTTGATGCGCCCGGTCGAATCCACCCCGCGTACGAAGCCGACGCCATCGGCGAACGTCTCGGTGAAGCGGTATTCGCGTGGCGCGGGATAGGCCAGCTTGCGCTGCCAGTCGATGCGCGCCGCGTTGGCGCCGAAGTCGCGCGCCAGCGTAAAGGTCGAATCGGCGGCAAAGCGCGGCTCGCCCCCGGCGACATGCGACTGCTCAGGCTCCCAGTGCTTGCTGGCGCCCGTTGCCTCCAACGATCGGACCGAGCGCAGCGCATCGCCGCCAAGCGCGGCGATGGCGCGATTGACGGTGGCCTGCGGCGAGTCGGGCGATGGCCCGCTCACACAGGCGGCGCAGAAAGCGGTAAAAAGCAACACAAGCAAGCGTCGAGTCACGATGTCTCCTTTGGTGTTCTGGCGCGGCGCGGAATTGTCCATGTGGCCGACAACAAGCACAACGCGCGAGATATTCCATCGGCGCGCGGCACATCCCGTGCCTGCGGCATTGAGGGAGGTCCTAATCTTGTGCAGGCGGGCCGGCCGGCCCCTTCAGTTCGACGCTGTTGCCTTCCGGGTCCGTGACGTAGATCGAAGGGCCACTTCCTTCCGCGCCGTAATTGGTGTGAATCTCGCCGCGGCTGAGGCCAAAGGCGGCGAGATGATTCGCGAGTGCGTCGGCATCGAATGGCTCGATCCGCAGGCACACATGATCGAGGTTCTGTGCGTTTCGATCCGGTACCGCGCCGCTGCCGCCGAGTCGGCCGCCGATGTCGACCAGGTCGATCAGCCCGCTGCCGGCGCGCAGGTGCACCAACCCGAGGTCAGCGCGTCGTCTTTCGACTGTGCAACCGAGCACGTCGACATAGAAGCGCTCCATCTGCGCCGGGTCGCGGCAGCGCAGGACGATGTGGTCGAGACCGAGGATGCGCACTGGAGCCTCCGATCCATCACGCCTGGTCTTCGCTCGCCACGAACGCGTCCAGTCGCGCAATCCAGCGGCGGCGCACTGCATCGTCGACCAACGATGCTTCGAAGCTATTGCGCGCGATGCGGTGCCAGTCCGCGACCGACAGATCGAGCGCGTCCTGCACCGCCCGGATATTGTCGTTGACGTAGCCGCCGAAGTAGGCTGGATCGTCGCTGTTGACGGTGACCACGAGCCCAGCTTCGAGGAGTTGCTTCAGGTTGTGGTGCTGCATGTCGTTGAATACGCGCAGCTTGACGTTCGAAAGCGGGCAGACGGTGAGCGGTATGCGTTGCTCGCGCAGCCGCGCGACCAGCCGCGGATCCTCGAGCGCGCGCACGCCGTGATCGATGCGCCTGACGTGCAGCAGATCGAGCGCCTCCCAGATGTAATCGGGCGGACCTTCCTCGCCCGCGTGCGCCACGCAGGGCAGGCCGAGTTCGCGACAGCGCGTGAACACGCGCTCGAACTTCGACGGCGGATGGCCGCGCTCGGACGAATCCAGCCCGATGCCGTGGATCCGCTGCAGATGCGGTGCGGCGTCTTTGAGCGTTGCGAATGCATCGGCCTCCGAAAGATGTCGCAGGAAGCACAGGATCAGGCGCGAACTGACGCCCAGCTTGCGCTCGGCGTCTTGCATCGCGCGCTCAATGCCGTCGAGCACCACCGCAAACGGCACGCCGCGCGCCGCGTGCGTCTGGGGATCGAAAAAGATCTCGGCATGGACGACCTGATCCGCCGCGGCACGCTTGAAATAAGCAAACGTCAGGTCGTAGAAGTCCTGCTCTTTCAGCAGCACGCTCGCGCCCGCGTAATAGATGTCGAGGAACGACTGCAGGTCCTGGAATTCGTACGCCGCGCGCAGCGCATCCACCGACGCATAGGGCAGCTTGACCTGGTTGCGCTCGGCGAGCGCAAAAGCCAGTTCCGGCTCGAGCGTGCCTTCGATATGCAGATGCAATTCCGCCTTCGGCATGCCGCATGCGACGTCCGCCACAGGACTCATGGTTGGCTCCGGCAACAATGAAACGGTGCACCCGCATTGTGCCGAATCAGGTCCCTCTTGCTCGCCCGCCGTCGTGCTTGCGTTACGATCAGTCGTCGGACCGCTCCGGGGGTTTCACGTTGCATCCTCGCTGGGAATCATGTAGTCGTGATGCGTGTCGACCACGTCGTCGAGATCGCGCCAACCGAGGAACTGCTCGCCGCGCCGACGGCGCACTCGCGCTTGGATGCTTGTCTGCCCGCTTGCTGAATGAACACTGAAGTCGTTCACGTTCATTTACCCGTTGCGGCCGTGCCACTGGTGCTCGATTCGCCGCACTCCGGCCGAGAATTCCCGGCCGACTTCGACGCCGTCGTGAGCGAATTCGATCTGCGCGACGGCGAAGACTGCTTCGTCGACGAGTTGTACGCGCCGGCAACCGAACTTGGCGTGCCGCTGCTGGCCGCGCAGTTCCCGCGCACCTACATCGACCCCAACCGCCATCGCGGCGATATCGATCTGGAGCTGATTGAAGGCGGGCATTGGCCGCACGAATTTGTTCCGAGCGGCAAGCACCGGATCGGCAAGGCGCTGATCTGGCGCACGCTCGACGATGGCCGCGCGATCTACAGCCGCAGACTCACGGTTGATGAAGTGGTCGCGCGGGTCGAGCTTTTTCATGCGCCGTATCACCGCGCGATGATGCAATTGCTGGACGCAACCCACGCGCGCTTTGGCGCCGTGTATCACCTGAACTGCCATTCGATGTCCGCGGTGGGGGGCAAACAGGCCGAGGGCGGGGAAGGCAAGGCGCGTGCCGATTTCGTGCTCGGCGATCGCGACGGCACGAGCTGTGAGCCGGCGTTCACCGAGTTCGTTCGTGCCACGCTCGTGGCCATGGGCTACGCGGTCGCGGTCAACGACCCGTACAAGGGCGTCGAACTGGTGCGGGCGTATTCGGATCCCGCGCGTGGCCGCCACAGCCTGCAGGTCGAAGTCAATAAGCGCCTGTACATGGACGAGCCGACGCGGAGCAAACGCGAGGGATTCGACTCGCTGCAGCGGAATCTGCTGCGAATGATCGAAGCGATCTGCGGCTACATCGGTGCGGAGAAACAACGTGGCTGAGCACTATCCAATCGAACTGTCGCCGCCGGACATCACGCCGTTCAAGACGGGCAGCACGGGCGTCGACTACGTGCACGTGTTCGACTCGGGCAAGCCCGGGCCGATCGTGATGGCGCAGGCGCTCACCCACGGCAATGAATTCTGCGGCGCGCTGGCGCTGGAGTATCTGTTGCGCGAGAACGTGAGTCCGGTGCGCGGGAAGCTGATCGTCGCATTCGCCAACGTCGATGCGTATGCGCGGTTCGATTTTGATGATCCGGATGCGTCACGCTTCATCGACGAGGACTACAACCGAGTCTGGGCGGATGACGACCTGTTCGGCCCCCGCGATTCGGTCGAGCTGCGCCGCGCGCGGCAACTGCAGCCGTTCGTCGACAGTGCCGACTTTCTGCTTGACCTGCATTCCATGCACGAACCGTGTCGCGCGATCATGGTGTGCGGCCGCGTCGACAAGAACGCCCAGTTCGCGAAGGAGCTCGGCGTGCCGGGCGATCTGCTGCTCGACACCGGGCACCCGGCCGGACTGCGGATGATCGAACGCGGCGGCTTTGGCGATCCCGCCAGTCCCAAGCGCGCGGTGCTGATCGAATGCGGCCAGCACTGGGAGCGCAAGGCGGCCGAAGTGGCGATCGACACGCTGATGCGCTTCCTGGCGATCGTGGGCAGCGTTGACCGCCTGTGGGCCAAGGCGAGGCTGCGTGTGATGCCGCCGGATCAACAAAGGGTGGTTCGCGTCACCGAGGCGGTGGTGGCGAAATCGATGGACTTTCATTTCCTGGTGCCGATCGTCGGACTCAGCGTGGTCGAGCAGGCGGGCACGCCGATTGCGCAGGACGGCGAGACGATCTGGCGCACGCCATATGACGACACCGTGCTGGTGATGCCGTCGATGCGACATCTGCGACCGGGCAATACCCAGGCGCGCCTCGGCCGGTACGTCTGAGCGAAGTGCGGCGCCGCTGCAAGTTGACTGCCGCAGTCGGACATTACTTTGACGTGTAACTGCACTAGTTACGCCTCTCCGGTTCTTCCGTGCCGTTTGACCGCGATCAATCGCATCGCCTACGGCGGGCGCACGCTCGGCTCCGAGTTTTGACGGGCACACGCGTTGCGCCGCGCGCGCACGCTTAACGCATCCATCGGAGGAGGCGGTAATGATCGAGACTTTCTATGACGTGATGCGTCGGCAGGGCATCACACGGCGCAGCTTCCTCAAGTACTGCAGCCTGACCGCCGCTTCGCTCGGCATGGGTCCCGCGTACGCGCAGCAGATTGCGAAGGCGCTCGAAACCAAGCCGCGCATGCCGGTGGTGTGGCTGCACGGACTTGAATGCACCTGCTGCACCGAGTCGTTCATCCGCTCGTCGCACCCGCTCGCCAAGGACGTCGTGCTGTCGATGATTTCGCTCGACTACGACGACACCATCATGGCCGCCGCGGGCGAACAGGCCGAAGCCGCGCTCGAGGACACGATCACCAAGTACAAGGGCAACTACATCCTCGCGGTCGAGGGCAATCCGCCGCTGAACGAGGACGGCATGTTCTGCATGCCGGGCGGCAAGCCCTTCGTCGAGAAGCTGAAGCATGTCGCCAAGGATGCGAAAGCGGTCATCGCCTGGGGTTCGTGCGCATCGTGGGGCTGCGTGCAGGCGGCCAAGCCCAATCCGACCCAGGCCGTGCCGATCAACAAGGTCATCACCGACAAGCCGATCATCAAGGTACCGGGCTGCCCGCCGATCGCCGAGGTGATGAGCGGTGTGGTCACGTTTGTGGCCGCATTCGATCGCATTCCGGAGCTCGATCGCCAGGGCCGGCCAAAGATGTTCTACAGCCAGCGCATTCACGACAAGTGCTACCGCCGGCCGCACTTCGACGCCGGCCAGTTTGTCGAGGCGTGGGACGACGAAGGCGCGCGCAAGGGCTACTGCCTGTACAAGGTCGGCTGCAAGGGCCCGACCACCTACAACGCCTGCTCGACCACACGCTGGAACGAGGGCGTGAGTTTCCCGATCGGTTCCGGCCACGGTTGCATCGGCTGCTCGGAAGACGGGTTCTGGGACAAGGGCTCGTTCTACGACCGGCTCACGAACATCAAGCAGTTCGGCATCGAAGCCAATGCCGACAAGATCGGCGCGGTGACGGCTGCGGTGGTGGGCGCGGCGATTGTTGCGCACGCCGCGGTCGGCGCAATCCAGCGCGCGTCCAGCCGCGCCAAGACCGTTGATCCGACCAGCTCGAGCAAGTAGCGGAGATTGAAAAATGCCAATCATCGAAACCCAAGGCTTCAAGCTCGACAACAGCGGCAAGCGTGTCGTCGTCGATCCGATCACGCGGATCGAAGGTCACCTGCGCGTCGAGGTCAATCTCGACAAGGACAACGTGATCCGCAATGCCGTTTCCACCGGCACGATGTGGCGCGGCCTCGAGGTGATCCTCAAGGGGCGTGACCCGCGCGATGCGTGGGCCTTCGTTGAGCGCATCTGCGGTGTGTGCACCGGCGTGCATGCGTTGGTGTCGGTGCGCGCGGTGGAAGACGCGCTCGGCATCAAGATCCCCGACAACGCCAACATCATCCGCAACCTGATGCATGCGACGCTGTACGCGCATGACCACCTGGTGCACTTCTACCATCTGCACGCGCTCGACTGGGTCGACGTCGTCAACGCGCTGAAGGCCGATCCGAAGAAGACCTCCGAACTGGCGCAATCGATCTCCGACTGGCCGAATTCGTCGCCCGGCTACTACCGCGATCTGGCCAGCCGGCTGAAGAAATTCGTCGAGAGCGGACAGCTTGGCCCGTTCAAGAACGGCTACTGGGGTCACCCCGCATACAAGCTGCCGCCGGAAGCGAACCTGATGGCCGTCGGCCACTATCTGGAGGCGCTCGACTTCCAGAAAGACATTGTCAAGATCCAGACCATCTTCGGCGGCAAGAACCCGCATCCGAACTGGCTCGTCGGCGGCGTGCCGTGCTCGATCAATGTCGACGGCGTGGGCGCGGTCGGCGCGATCAACATGGAACGGCTCAACATGGTGTCGAAGATCATCGACGACACCATCGACTTCATCAACAAGGTCTACATCCCCGACCTGCTCGCGGTCGCTTCCTTCTACAAGGACTGGGGCGCGATCGGCGGTGGCATCTCGGGACAGAACCTGCTTGCCTATGGCGAATTCCCCGACATCGCCAACGACGACAGCAACAAGAGCCTGATGATGCCGCGCGGCGCCATCATTGGCGGCAACCTGAAAGAGATCCAGCCGGTTGACCTGAAGGATGTGAACCAGATCCAGGAATACGTGACGCACAGCTGGTACAAGTATGCGGACGAGACCAAGGGTCTGCATCCGTTCGACGGCGTCACCGAGCCCAACTTCGCGCTCGGCAAGGGCATCAAGGGCACGAAGACCAATATCCAGGAACTGGACGAGAGCGCCAAGTACTCGTGGGTCAAGTCGCCGCGCTTCAAGGGTCAGCCGATGGAGGTGGGTCCGCTCGCGCGCTACGTCATCGGCTATGCGATGGGCCGGGCGGAGTTCAAGGAGCCGGTCGAGATGGTGCTGAAGAAGCTCGACGTGCCGGTCACGGCGCTGTTCTCCACGCTCGGCCGCACGGCCGCGCGCGGGCTCGAATGCCAGTGGGCCGCCGGCAAGATGAAGTACTTCTTCAACAAGCTGATGGGCAATCTGAAGGCCGGCAACTTTGCCACCGCCAATGTCGACAAATGGGAGCCGAGTACGTGGCCAAGCGAAGCCAAGGGCGCCGGCTACTGCGAGGCACCGCGCGGTGCGCTCGGGCACTGGATCCGGATCAAGAACACCAAGATCGACAACTACCAGTGCATCGTGCCGACAACGTGGAATGCCGGGCCGCGCGATCCGAAGAACCAGATCGGCGCGTACGAAGCGTCGCTGATGAACACCAAGATGGCGGTGCCGAATCAGCCGCTCGAGATCCTGCGCACGATCCACAGCTTCGATCCGTGCCTGGCCTGCGCCACGCATGTGGTCTCGCCCGAGGGCGAGGAAATCACACGCGTGACGGTGCGCTAGCGGATAAGGGGAGGCACTTATGGCAGCAGTCCGGAGCGGCAATCCACACGCGGTGTACGTGTGGGAGGCGCCGGTGCGCCTCTGGCACTGGGTGATGATGTTCGCAATGTTTGTGCTGATGGTGACGGGGTACTTCATCGGAACCCCGCCGCCCTCGGTACCGGGCGAGGCATCCGATAACTTCCTGTTCGGCTACATCCGGTTCCTGCACTTCACCGCCGGCTACATCTTCGCCATCTTCTTCGTGCTGCGGGTGTACTGGCTGTTCGTTGGCAACAAGTACGCGCGCGAGATTTTCATCGTGCCGTACTCGCTGCTGACGGCCAGGTTCTGGAATGGCCTGTTCACGGACGTGCAGTTCTACCTGTTCGTTCGCAGGGACAGTGGCAGCTACGAGGGGCACAACCCGCTCGCCGCCCTTGCGATGTTCTTCATGTACGTGCTGGGCACGATCTTCATGATCTGTACCGGCTTCGCGCTGTACGGCGAGGGCACAGGCATGGCGAGCTGGCAATTCAGGTTCTTCACCTCGTGGGTGATGCCGCTGATCGGCGACAGCCAGGCCGTGCACACCTGGCATCACCTGGGCATGTGGTACCTGATCCTGTTCTCGATGGTCCACATGTACATGGTCGTGCGCCAGGACGTGTTCACCAAGGAGACGATCATCAGCACGATGATCAACGGCTGGCGCGTGCGCAAGCCGTGATGGATATGAACGCGAGCGCGACGCCGGCCCGCAAGACGGACGCCAGCGCGGCGGATGCACGGAAACGGACAACGCAGGCAAGGCGCCCGGCCGCCATGCCCGGGCTCGCCAAGCGCGTGGGTCCGCGGCCGGTCACGCGCCGCGCACCGGTGCATCCGGGCTACTTTCTCGAGACGCGCTTTCTGAAGCCGATGCATATCACGCAGCAGGCGCTGGCCAAGGCCCTCGGCATCTCGCGCCGGCGCGTGAATGAGCTGATTCGCGGCCATCGCGGCATTACCGCCGACACCGCGGTGCGACTGGCAATCTTCTTCTCGAACGACGCGACCTTCTGGATGCAGTTGCAGACTGACTGGGATCTGCACCAGGCTGCCAGGCGCCTGAAGGTCTGAACCCGCGTTTCAGCGGGTCGCGCGCTCGGTTCCCACGTTGCGCCACATCCGCGCCGTGCCGATAGCACGCGCGGCGTTGATGTTCGTCAACGCGAAAAGGCACGGTAGCCGTAACTTTCGTTTCGTTGCGGTGTTACGTATTCAGTAACACGCATCCCACGCACTCACCTCTCACCGATCGCTTGCTGTTCACGGGAACGACATGGAAGAGTCGCCGGCCGGCGTACTGGTACTCGGCATCGGTAATCTGCTCTGGGCCGACGAGGGCTTCGGCGTGCGCGCGGTCGAAGCATTCAACGAGGCGTTTGTCGCGCCGGCGGGAGTGCAACTGCTCGATGGTGGAACCCAGGGACTGAACCTGCTGCATGCCGTCGTCGACAGCGCAGGCGTGATCGTGTTCGACGCCATCGATTTCGGCTTGACGCCGGGCGCGCTCAAGGTGCTGCGCGGGCGCGAGGTGCCGGCGTGGGCCGGCACGAAGATGAGCCTGCATCAGTCGAGTTTCCAGGAACTGCTGGCGATCGCCGATCTGCAGGGCCGATTTCCGGCGCGGCTCACACTGATCGGAGTGCAGCCCGAGCGGCTGTCCGACTTCGGCGGCAGCCTGAGTGCAAGCGTGCGTGCACAGGTGCCGGCCGCGGTCGAATTGGCCGCAGAGGAGCTGGCGGCGTGGGGGTATCGCGCAAGCCGGCGCACGACACCCGGCGAGCGCCTGAACGATCGATCGCTCGCGATCGATGCGTATGAAGCTGATCGGCCGACCGAGCAGGCGGCATGCCGAGTCGGCGACGCGCGCTTCCTGAGTATCCGGCATGCGGCGGAACGCGACGCGGCGGGGGGCACGCGCTGATGTGCATCGGCGTTCCCATGCAGGTGATCGCGGGTGATGGTGCCGGCACCTTCGCCCTATGCGAGTCGCGCGGCGCGCGCAAGCGCGTGGACATGCTGCTGGTGGGCGAACTGTCGCCGGGCACCTGGGTGCTCGAGTTTCACGGCGCCGCGCGACGCGTGATGAGCGCCGACGAAGCGAATCAGACGCTCAATGCGCTGACCGCGCTCGATGCGGTTCTGAACCAGGACGGCGATCGCGTCGTGATCGACGCGATGTTTGCCGATCTCGTCGAGCGCGAGCCGCAGTTGCCAGCGCACCTGAGGAAAACCGCATGACGATCGAGGTAGCAACCATTGCTCGCAGCGCGCCATCTGCGGTTCACCCGCTGATCGAGCGCCTGTGCGCCACGCTCGCGGCGCCATTGCTGGATGCGGCGAGTTTCGATGCCTGGGCCTGTAACGCCGGTCATGCGCTCGTCGTATTCACCGAGAACCCGGCGCAGCATCACGAAACGCTCGATCTCGCGGTGATCGTGCCCGAACTCGCGCGCGCGTTTCCTGCGCGCTTTCGCACCGGCGTGCTGCTGCAGGCCGCGGCGCGCGCGATTGCGCCGCGTTTCGGATTCCGGCGCTGGCCGGCGCTGGTGTTGCTGAAAGATGGCCGCTACGTCGGCGCTATGGACGGCCTGCGCGACTGGCAGGATTACGTCGACGAACTCGGCATGCTGTTGAACGCTGAACCAACCCGCCCGCCCTCGATCGGCATTGCGGTGAAGAGCGCCGGACCGGACGATGCGCCGCATTGCCATTGAGTTCCGATTGAATTGCGATTCTGACGACAGAGAAGTAACTCCTTGAGGTCACCATGAAGGACTTTCCGATTCCTGTTCGCGTGACGGGCCCGGGTTCGCAGCCCGAAGACGCCGACTTGAATTACCTTCCGTTTTCGCGCGATGTCTCGACTTTTTCGATGCCACAGGTGCCATCGAATGCCGAGGCGGAGGCGATGACCACCGCGCACGAGTTGCTCGCGCGCTTTGTCGATGGCATGGGCAAATCGAGTTCGCCGCGCGTCGAACTGGCGGGCTTCCATCCGGGCGGGCTCGAAGTGCTGAACCAGACGCTCGGCGAGGGTGAAGTCAGCGTGCGCATCGACTTCAGAAACGGCGAGTCGCGCGACATCCGCATCCAGGAGACGGTGTTCGCCGGTGTCTGGCGCGAGTTGCACTTCGACCAGGACGGCCGCGTCGCGCACGATTATCTCTACGCCGGCGCGATTCCCCCGGTGGCGCTCGAACTGGCGCAGCGTGGCGCGACCGCCACCCTGGCGACCGAGACCATGCTGGCGCCCGGCGCGATGAATGCGCCGGCGGTGCTGGCCGAGATCGCCCATCAGGTGCGCGCGTTCAGGGCAAACCAGTCACCGCACGTGATCAACCTGACGTTGCTGCCGATGACTCCCGATGACATGCAACTGCTCGACCGTGCGGTCCCGGACGGGCCGGTCAGCATTCTGTCGCGCGGCTTCGGCAACTGCCGCATCTCCTCAACGCGACTGCGCAATCTGTGGCGCGTGCAGTACTTCAACAACATGCAGACGCTGATCCTGAATACACTCGAAATTGTGCGCGTGCCTGAGGTCGCGGTCGCGGCCGATGAAGACATCGCGGAAAGCCGCGAGCGGCTCGCCGAACTGGTCGAGTGGATGGCCGACTCATCCGCGGCGTGAGACTGGCGATGACGCAGTTCGAAGGATCCTTTCTCGGCGATGTCCGCAAGATCGGGCCGGCCACGCGGCTGGAGTGCAAGGTCTGCTGGTACGTGTATGACCCGGCCGCCGGCGATCCGGTCTGGCAGATTGAACCTGGAACTGCGTTTGCCGATCTTCCCGCGCATTGGGCCTGTCCGAACTGTGCCGGCGATCGCAAACAGTTCATGGTTTTCGGCGAAACCTGATCCGGCCACACGCGTCTCGATCGATGAGCAACGTTGCCATTGCGTCCGACCTGGCACCCGCTGAACGACTTGAAGCGGCGTTCCAGGATATCTACGTCGAGCGCATGCAGGGCCTGCCTTTCATCAACGACGCGCTGCGGGTCGAGGCGGTCGGTTTCCGGCGCTGGGAGGGACGCTGGCTCGGCGTGCTGATCACGCCGTGGTTCATGAATCTGGTGCTGCTGCCGGATGCGCCGGAACAGTGGCGTTCACTGACGCAGCGTGCCGACACGAGCTACGCGTTCCCCGCCGGCGTGTTCGACTTCATCGGCGGTTTCGAGCCGGCGATCGGCGAGTTCCAGAGTTGTTCCCTGTTCTCGCCGGTGTTCGAATTCCAGCAGCACGAAGTGGCGCGCGCAACGGCGGAAGCGGCGCTTGGCGCGCTCTTCGATAGCGGCGCGCGTGCGGGCGCCGAAGGACCCGGCACGGCGCCTGAAGAGCAGGCCGCGGCACAACGAACAACGACGCCGGTTTCCAAGCGCGGTTTTCTGCGCGGGCATTGGCGGGGAGATGCGACATGACCACGTCTGATCTGGCTGGCGAACTGCGCATTGACGTGCAGGTGCGCGATACCACGGTCGTGCAGGTGAAGATTGATTCGACGCGACCACAGGTGGCGGACAAGCTGCTCGCCGGCCGCGCCGTCGATGAGGCGCTCGCCCTGGTGCCACGCGTGTTCACGATCTGCGGTCGTTCGCAGGCGATCGCAGCGCGATCTGCGGTGGAAGCCGCACGCGGTGAGACACCGACTGCGGCGACCCTGTTGCAACGAACGCGCGAGATCGAAGCCGAGATGGCCCACGAATATCTGTTGCGCGCGTTGATCGACTGGCCCAAGGCGACCGGTGGACTGGCGCAGAGAGAGGCGTTCGGCAGGGCGCGCGACGAACTGGCGCAGGATGGCGGTGCGGTTGGGGACGCCGTGACAGGTGTGGTCGAGCGCGACGTGCTCGCCGGCAACAGTGCCACCTGGTACGACAGTGCGCACGTGCCTGCCTTCGAGATCTGGATCGCTCGCGCGGCAACTCCGGCGGCCCGGATGTTCGGCGCCGTCCAGCGCGATGGCCTGCGCCATGGCGCGCCGCCCGATGCGCGGGCGGTGCCGTTGCTGCCCGCGTTTGAAGGCACTGCCGCCAGCCGTGTGCTCGCTGCACTTGAGGCCGATCCGCAGTTCGAGCGCACGCCGCAACTGGACCAGCGCCCGTGCGAAACCGGCGCCATCGCGCGGCTTGCGCAACATCCACTCGTCGCCGCGCTCGACCGGGCCTATGGCCGATCAGTGTTGACGCGTTTCGCGGCCCGCATGACCGAGCTCGCACGGATTGCGGCAGGCCGACCTGCGCCCAAACCGCTGGTTGGCAGCCGCAGGCTGGGTAACGGACGTGGCCTGGGCTGGGTCGAGACCGCACGCGGCCTGCTGCTGCACGTGGTCGACCTCTCTTACGACGAGATCAAGCGTTATCGCATCGTCGCGCCGACGGAGTGGAATTTTCATCCGCGCGGCGCGCTCGCGGTCGGGCTGATCGGCGTGCGTGCGGCCAGCGAACGCGCGCTGCGCCAGCGCGCCGAGTGGCTGGTGCAGGCGCTCGACCCGTGCGTGACCTATCGGCTGGAGATCACGAGTGCATGAAACGGGACGTTTGGATCGCCATGCAGGAGATGGGAGGTTTGGATCGCCATGCATGAGATGGCTCTGGCTGAAGGCGTGATCAGTGTGATCGAGGACGCTGCGCGCGCGCAGGGATTCAACCGCGTGAGAACGGTGTGGCTCGAAATCGGCCGCCTGGCCGCAGTCGAGCCCGCAGCGCTGCGTTTTTCGTTCGACGTGGTCAAGCGCGGCACGATCGCTGATGAGGCCAGCATCGAATTCGTCGACGTGCCGGGACAGGCCTGGTGCATGAAGTGCGGCGACACCGTGGCGATCGACGAACGCGGCGCGGCGTGTCCGGCGTGCGGCAGCTATCAACTGCAGGTTGCCGGCGGCGAGGATATGCGCGTCAAGGAACTGGAAGTCGTTTGAGCCCCTCGATACCTCAGGGCGAACGGAAGGAAAGCGCAATGTGCACGACATGCGGCTGCGGCGCCGGCGAAACACGAATCGAGGGCCATCACATGCACGAGCATGATGAGCACGAGCACGGCGAGCCGGCGCATACCCATGTGCATGCTGACGGCACCATGCACTCGCACGTGCACACGGGCTCGCATGAGCACGACCATCACCACCATCACGCCGGCGACGCGATCGACTACGGCGCCGGCCCTGCGCACTCGCACGCGCCCGGCATGTCGCAGGCGCGCATGGTGCAGATCGAGCGCGACATCCTGGGAAAGAACAATGCGCTCGCCGCGGACAATCGCCGCTTTCTGGCCGAGCACGGCATCTTTGCGGTGAACCTGGTATCGAGCCCCGGCGCGGGCAAGACCACATTGCTGGTCGAGTCGATCAAGGCGCTGCAGGGTACGTTGGCAGTCGCGGTGATCGAAGGCGACCAGCAGACCAGTTTTGACGCCGATCGCATCCGCGCCACCGGTGTGCGCGCGGTCCAGATCAACACCGGCAAAGGTTGCCACCTCGATGCGAGCCAGATCGGCCACGCGCTCGAGCATCTGGCGCCGGCGGATGACTCGGTGCTGTTCATCGAAAACGTCGGCAACCTCGTCTGTCCCGCCGCATTCGATCTGGGCGAGGCGCACAAGGTCGTCGTGCTGTCGGTGACGGAGGGCGAGGACAAGCCGCTGAAGTACCCGGACATGTTTGCGGCGTCGAGCCTGATGCTGCTGAACAAGATCGACCTGCTGCCGCACGTGAACTTCGATGTAAAGCGCGCGATCGAATACGCGCGCCGCGTGCGGCCTGGGATCGAGGTGCTTGAGGTGGCGGCGACGCGCGGTGACGGCATGACGGCATGGCTGGCATGGGTGAAGCGCGGCGTCGAAGCCGCACGCGAGCGCCGCCGTGACGATGTTGCGCGGCTGAAGCGCCGCGTGGCTGAACTCGAAGCAGCGGCGGCCACGAAGGCCTGACGGGAAGAAGAGCTCGCGATGGACGTCATCGTTCTGCATCCAGTGATCCAGCGCCGCCTGCGCGTGCGCGGGCTGGTGCAGGGGGTTGGCTTTCGTCCCTTCGTCTATCGCGTGGCCAGCGAACTGAATCTCGACGGCTGGGTGCGCAACGACGGCGAAGGCGTGGAAATTGCGCTGCGCGGTGACGCCGAGCGGATTGCGAACTTCGAGCAACGCCTGCGCCGCGAGGCGCCGCGCCTGGCGCGCATCGATACGATCGAAGTCGGCCGGCTGAAGGATGAAGTTGCGCAAGCGCTGGCAGCGGGCTTCTGCATCGACGAGAGCCGCCACGGCCCCGTGACCACCGGCGTCGCACCGGATGCGGCGATCTGCGACGCCTGTCTGGCCGAGCTCTTCAGCCCGGCTGACCGGCGCTATCGCTATCCGTTCATCAACTGCACGCATTGCGGCCCGCGCTTCACGATCACAAACGCGCTCCCCTACGACCGTCCCAATACCAGCATGGCGCGTTTCCGCATGTGTCCGGCCTGCCAGCGCGAGTACGACGGCGCCTTCGAGCGGCGATTTCACGCGCAACCGAATGCGTGCCCGGCGTGTGGGCCGACATTGTCGTTGGTCGACCGCAACGGTGTGCGCATCGGCAGCGATGACGTCATTGCGGACACGGTCGCGCGCCTCATGCGCGGCGAGATCCTGGCGATCAAGGGTCTGGGCGGCTTCCATCTCGTGTGCGATGCGCGCCGCGCCGACACCGTGGCCGAACTGCGTGCGCGCAAGCACCGCGACGAGAAGCCGTTCGCGGTGATGTTCGCCAACGGCGCATCGATCGAACCATTCGCCGGCGTCGCTGGCGCCGCGCGCGCGGTACTCGAATCCGTCGAGCGCCCGATCGTGCTGCTTGACAGGCGTGACGACGAACTCGCCGGCGTGGCGCCCGGCATGCCCGCGCTTGGCTGCATGCTGCCATACACGCCGCTGCACTACCTGCTGTTTCACGAAGCCGCGGGGCGCCCGCCGGGAACCGCCTGGCTGTCGCAGCCACAGCCGCTGGTACTGGTGATGACGAGCGCCAATCCGGGCGGAGAACCGCTCGTGATCGGCAATGACGAAGCACTGGCGCGACTGAGCGGCATTGCGGATGCATTTGTGATGCACGATCGGGACATTGTTGTGCGCTGTGACGACAGCGTCGTGAGGCTGTCGGGAGTCGGGCGTCGGGAGTCGGGGGTTTCGAGCGCTCCCGACTCCCGACTGCCGACTCCGAACTGCACTTTGGTCCGTCGCGCGCGCGGCTACACGCCGGCGCCGATCAGGCTGCCGCACGCGGGCCCGTCGGTACTCGCGACCGGCGCGTTCCTGAAAAACACCGCGTGCCTTACGCGCGGCGGCGAAGCATTCCTGTCGCAGCATATTGGCGACCTGGAGAACGCGGCGAGCTGCCTTGCGCTCGAAGAGGCGGTCGAGCATCTGCAGGCCGTGCTCGAGATCCGGCCGCAGGCGGTCGCGCACGATCTGCATCCGGATTTCTTCAGCACCCGGCTCGCGGTTCAGATCGCGTCCGAACTCGGCGTGCCCGCGTTTGGCGTGCAGCACCATCACGCCCATATCGCCGCGGTCGCAGCGGAGCACGGTGTGACGGTGCCGGTGCTCGGGCTCGCGCTCGACGGCGTCGGTCATGGGATCGCGGACGCACACGACAGCGGCGACGCCTGGGGCGGCGAACTTCTGTTGGTCGATGGTGCCCGCTGCGAACGTATCGGGCATCTGCGCGCACTGCCGTTGCCGGGCGGCGATCGCGCCGCGCGCGAGCCGTGGCGCATGGCGGCAGCGGTGCTGCATCTGCTTGGGCGCAACAACGAAATCGCAGCGCGCTACGGGCACCAGGCCGCGGCGGCGGCGGTCGCCGACATGCTGGCGCGCGATGTGCGCTGTCCGAAGACGACCAGCGCCGGACGCTGGTTCGATGCTGCCGCTGCGCTGCTGAATGTGCGCGAGGTGATGAACTTCGAGGGGCAGGCCGCGATGCTGCTCGAAGGGCTGGCGCATCGTCGGGGTGTAGTCACGCCTGCGACCGGGGGCTATCGCATCGACGAGGGCGAGCTTGATCTGCTGCCGCTCGCGGAGCGGCTGATCGACGAG
This sequence comes from Burkholderiaceae bacterium, assembly GCA_036824465.1. GTDB lineage: Bacteria > Pseudomonadota > Gammaproteobacteria > Burkholderiales > Burkholderiaceae_F > JAKOQB01. The sequence continues at coordinate 12,564 of DAITAC010000049.1, read as the reverse complement.
CGTGATGCCGCGTTCGGCGCGGCGCTGTTTCACAGCACGCTTGCCGCTGGACTCGCCGAATGGGTTGCTGCCGCATCGCGTGCGACGGATGTCACAACGGTGGCGCTCGGTGGCGGCTGCTTCATGAACGCCGTGCTGTCGCGGCAACTGACGCGACTGCTCAAGGCGCGCGCGCTCGACGTGCTCGAAGCCAGACAGGCACCGGTCAACGACGGTGGCATCGCGCTCGGGCAGGCGTGGGTCGCACTGCAACGCCTGGCGAAGGGAGCTTGAGCATGTGTCTTGCCATTCCCGTGCGTGTGGTCGAAAAGAAAAGCGACGACGCCGCAGTTGTCGATCTGTCCGGCATCCGCAAGGAGATCTCGCTCGCGCTGGTCGACGGTGTCGAAGTCGGCGACTACGTGATCCTGCATGTCGGCTACGCACTGACGAAGCTCGATCCGGATGAAGCGCAGCGCACGCTCGCGCTGTTCCGCGAAGCGGGCTTGGCGGCGGAGTCCGCGGCGTGAAATTGAAACTGCCCTCACCCCTTGCCCCTCTCTCCGAGGGCGAGGTGAAAAGGCCGGGCGCGCCGGCGGAGCAGCGCGCATGAGGTGGATTGACGAATTCCGCGACGGCGCTATGGCGCGGCAGATCGCTGCGCAGATCGCTATCGAAGTGCAACCGCAGCGCCGCTACCACTTCATGGAGTTCTGCGGCGGACATACGCACGCAATCTCGCGCTACGGCATCGGCGATCTTCTGCCGTCCGCGGTGAAGATGATCCACGGACCGGGCTGCCCAGTGTGCGTGCTGCCGATCGGTCGCGTGGATCTTGCTATCCGGCTCGCGCTTGACCACAGGGTGATCCTCGCCACCTATGGCGATTGCCTGCGCGTGCCGGCATCAGACGGGCTGTCACTGCTCAAGGCAAAGGCGCGCGGCGGCGACGTGCGGATGATCTACTCGGCCGCCGACGCGCTCGAACTCGCACGCAAGCACCCGGAGCGCGAGATCGTGTTCTTCGCCATCGGCTTCGAGACCACCACGCCGCCGACGGCGATCGCGATCCGGCAGGCCGCGGTGGAGAAACTCGCCAACTTCAGCGTGGTGTGCAATCACGTGCTGACGCCAGCGGCGATCACGCACATCCTCGAGTCACCTGAGGTGCGCCAGCTTGGCACCGTGCCGCTCGACGGCTTCATCGGCCCGGCGCATGTCAGCACGGTGATCGGCAGCCGGCCATACGAGCACTTCGCCGAGGAATACCGCAAGCCGGTCGTGATCGCCGGGTTCGAGCCGCTCGACGTGATGCAGGCGATCCTGATGCTGGTGCGGCAGGTCAACGACGGCCGCGCGGAAGTGGAGAACGAGTTCACGCGCGCCGTCACGCGCGAGGGCAATCCCAAGGCGCAGCAGCTGGTGAGCGAGGTGTTCGAACTGCGCCGCAGCTTCGAGTGGCGTGGCCTGGGCGAGGTGCCGTATTCGGCACTCGCAATCCGTGCCTCCTACGCTGCGTTTGACGCGGAGCGCAAGTTCGCGCTCGAAACGAAGCGCGTGGCAGACAACAAGGCATGCGAGTGCGGCGCGATCCTGCGCGGCGTGAAGCACCCGCGCGACTGCAGGATCTTCGGCAACGTCTGCACGCCGGAGAATCCGATCGGCTCGTGCATGGTGTCGAGCGAGGGCGCATGCGCGGCCCATTACAGCTACGGCCGATACAAGGTCGCTGCAATGGTGGAGGCGGCGTGAGTTTTCACCAGAGAGACACAGAGAACACAGAGAAGGATCTCTCTGTCTTGGCTTCCCGCTCGCCGTGTACTCCGTGCAGAGAAAAGGTGCGCGCATGCCGCAACCGCTTTTCGGAAGCGAGAGCTTGGAGAACATGGAGGTGAAGTCAGTTTCTTTTCCTCTGTGTCCTCTGTGTCTCGGTGGTGAATACAGCAGTACCCCTCGCGATGGATGACGGACGCACAAACAAACCCGTGAAAGCCGGCTACGTTCGCCCGCTGGACTTCAAGCACGGCCGCGTCGACCTCACGCACGGCAGTGGCGGGCGCGCGATGGCGCAGCTGATCGAGCAGCTCTTCGCCGCGGCGTTCGACAACGAGTTCCTCGCGCAGGGCAATGACGGTGCGCGCTTTGCGCTTCCGCCCGGCCGCGTGGTGATGGCCACCGACAGCCACGTCGTTTCACCACTGTTTTTCCCCGGCGGCGACATCGGCTCGCTGGCCGTGCACGGCACGATCAACGATGTCGCGGTGATGGGCGCGAAGCCGATCTACCTCGCCGCGAGCTTCATCCTCGAGGAGGGCTTTCCGCTGGGCGAGCTGAAGCGCATCGTCGATTCGATGGCCGCGGCGTCGCGGGAATCCGGTGTGCCGATCGTCACCGGCGACACCAAGGTGGTCGAGAAGGGCAAGGGCGACGGCGTGTTCATCACCACCACCGGCGTGGGTGTCGTGCCTGACGGGCTGGAGCTCTCCGGCAACCGTGCACGTCCCGGCGACAAGATCCTGCTGTCCGGCTTCATTGGCGATCACGGCATGGCGATCATGTCGCTGCGCGAATCGCTCGCGTTCGCCACCGAGATCGTGTCGGACAGTGCGCCGCTGCATACGCTGGTGGCCGCGATGCTCGCTGCCGTGCGTGAAGACGCGCGGCGCGATCGGAGTGACGCGAATGAGAGAGGCGTTCGCGCGCTGCGCGATCCGACCCGCGGCGGCCTGGCCACGACGCTAAACGAAATTGCCACGCAGTCGCGCGTCGGCATGATGCTCGACGAGGCGGCGATCCCGGTACGGCCGCAGGTTGAGGCCGCGTGCGAGTTCCTCGGCCTCGATCCGCTGTATGTCGCCAACGAGGGCAAGCTGGTCGCGATCGTCGCTGCAGAAGACACGGAGAACGTGCTGGCGGCGATGCGCGCGCATCCACTTGGCCGCGACGCGCGGCTGATCGGCGAAGTGATCGCGGACCCGAATCACTTCGTGCAGATGCAGACGCGCTTCGGCGGTCGCCGCATCGTCGACTGGCTGACCGGCGACCAGTTGCCGCGGATCTGTTGAGCCCCTGGCGGCGATAGCACGTGCTGACCCGGGCGCTGCTGACATGGCTGCTGATGATCGGCGCCGAGATCGTGCACGGCGTGTTGCGCACGATGTTCCTCGTTCCTGCCGTCGGCACGCATCGTGCCGGACAGATCGGGGTCTTGATCGGTTCTGTTCTGGTGCTTGCCATCGCCTGGCTGACGCGGCGCTGGCGTAACAGCGCATCGATCGGCGCGTTGTTCGGTATCGGCGCGCTGTGGGCAGGGCTGACGGTGGTATTCGAGTTCGTGTTCGGTTACTTCGTGATCGGCTACTCGATCGCATACATCGCGGGCGACTTCAATCCGCTGGCGGGCCGGCTGATGCTGCTGGGACTGCTGGTGATGGGGCTGGCTCCGATCATCATCGCGAAGCTCCAGGCGCGTGCCTCGCCCTCCGCGCCGCGCTGACGATGCGCGTGCTTTTCCTGACCCGCAGCTTCAACAGCCTGACACAGCGGCTGTTCGTCGAACTCACCGCGCGCGGCCACCTGGTCAGCATCGAGTTCGATATCGCGGACAGCGTGACGGAAGAGGCAGTGGCCCTCTTTGCGCCGGACGTGATCGTTGCGCCGTTCCTGAAACGCGCGATCCCCCAAAGCGTGTGGCGAAACCATATCTGCCTGATCGTGCATCCGGGCATCGTCGGTGACCGCGGTGCGTCGGCGCTCGACTGGGCGATCATGGACGGCGAACATCGCTGGGGTGTCACCGTGCTGCAGGCCGAGGCCGAAATGGACGCCGGTCCGGTGTGGGCGCAGGCGTGCTTTGCAATGGGCGATGCCTGCAAATCGAGTTTGTATCGCAATGAAGTCACCGACGCCGCGGTCGATGCCGTATTGCAGGCGATCGAGCGTGTGCGGTCGGGCACGTTCGTGCCGCAGCGCGTTGCGGGTGTGACGCGACCGCTGATGAAGCAGGAGATGCGCCGCATCGACTGGGCGCGCGACGACACGGCGACCGTCGTGCGCAAGATGCATGCTGCCGATGGCGCGCCCGGGGTGTTCGACGAACTGTTCGGCGTGCCTTGCTATCTGTTCGATGCTCATGCCGTCCCTCACCCCAACCCCTCTCCCGGAGGACGAGGGGATTTGGATCCCTCTCCCGCCGGGAGAGGGACAGAGGGTGAGGGAGAGCGCGCCGTGCCCAGTACAGTCCTCGCGCGCAGCGGCGATGGCGTGCTGCGCGCAACCCGCGATGGTGCAGTCTGGATCGGCCACTGCAAACGCGCCGACATCGAAGACGCCTTCAAGCTTCCTGTCGCGCTCGCTTTCCCCGAGCAGCACGCCACGCTGCCGGCCGGACACGTCGAGATCGACGACATCCGCTACGAGGAACACGGCGACATCGGCATCCTGCACTTCTCCTTCTACAACGGCGCGATGAGCACCACGCACTGCCAACGTCTGCTCGTCGCCTATCGCGACGCGCTCGCGCGACCGACGTGTGCGATCGTGCTGGCCGGCGGGCCGGACTTCTTCAGTAACGGCATCCACCTGAACGTGATCGAAGCGGCCGCGAGCCCGGCCGACGAGTCGATGCGCAATATCGAGGCGATCGACGATGTGTGCCGCGCGATCATCGAAACGACCGACCGCATCACGATCGCGGCGCTGCAGGGCAACGCCGGCGCCGGCGGCTGCTTTCTTGCGTTCGCGTGCGACAAGGTGTGGGCGCGCAGCGGCGTGCTGCTCAACCCGCACTACAAGAACATGGGCAACCTGTACGGCTCCGAATACTGGACCTACACGCTTCCGCGCCGCGTGAAGCAGGGTGAGCCTCGCGCAGTAATGGAGAATCGTCTGCCGATCGGTGCTTCAAAGGCACAGTCGCTCGGTTTGGTGGATTCGGTGTTCGCCGTGGATCGCGACGAGTTCATGCGCGCCGTGACAGCCCGCGCTGCCGCGCTGGTCGGCGACGCGGCATACGAGCTGCAGATCACCGCCAAGCGCAAGCGTCGCGCGCGCGACGAGCCGGACAAGCCGCTCGCGAGATATCGCGAAGAGGAACTCGCGCAGATGCGCCGCAACTTCTACGGCTTCGATCCCAGCTACCACTACGCGCGTTCGCACTTCGTTCGCAAGGTCCCGCACGCCTGGACGCCGCGGCATCTGGCGATTCACCGTGACCCTGTAGCATTCGAACGCCGTGTCGCAGAGTCCGAGGCCAAGCCGTCTGTTGGATAGAGGTGATGGGCAGCCGCCGGGACGCGATCGTCCAATTCTGCGTGATCAATATGAAGACCTTATTGTTTCTGTCAGGCGGCAGTCAGGTGGCGCAGTTCATGCTCGCAACGCTGCGGGAGCGGCGTGGACCACTGCACCTGCTTGCGACATCCAGTATCAGCGACGATCCCGGACTATGGGAGTACGACAAGGTATTTCTCGTGCCGCCGACGACGAAGCAACCTGCCGAGTTCAAGGAGCGCGTATTCAAGATCATCGGCGAGGAGCGGGTGGACCTCGTCATTCCGTGTCGCGACGATGACATCGCTGCGCTCGGCGAACTGGCCGAGGCGCATCCTGAGCTATGGCCCAAGGCGGTGTGCGGACCGTCCAGCGTTGCGCGCGCAATGGACGACAAATGGAACACCTTCGTGTTCTGCAAGCAACACAACCTGCCGTGTGCCGAATCCCTGATCGCCGGAAATACCGAGTCGCCGCGCGGCTTTGCCGAGCGCGTTGGTTACCCATTGATTACGAAACCACGTGACGGCTTCAGCTCGAAAGGAATCTTTCTGATCGAAAACCTTGCGCAGCTGGAGCGGGCGCTGGCGCGGCCGAACTACGTGGTGCAGGAGTTTCTGGGCGATCCCGAGACGTATTGGTCATTCAAGCGCTCGATCGAACTGGACGGCACGCCGCTGCACCACACGCTGCATGGCCTGAAGCATTCGATCGAACTGATGTTCACACCGAAAAGCGAACACGTGGGTACATTCGCCACCTTCAACCGTCAGGCATTTCGCACTCGCTATGTCGATCCGAACACAGAGGCCGAGACACTTGCGCTGGGAAAGCGCTGTGGGGAAGTATTTTCGCAGCTTCGCTGGCGTGGGCCGCTGAACATCCAATGCCAGCGCGATCGGAGAGGGCGCGTGACGATTCACGAATTCAACGGACGATACGGGGCGCTTGCAGCGGAGCGCTGGATGCTTGGGTACGACGAGGTCGCGATGGGTATCGAGCTCTTCACGGGGTTGAAGCTTGTGGCGTCAAGTTGGGCCACGCGCCCGGCGCGGCGCGTGGTCGCACAACTGGCCTCGTGCGGCGCCGATCCGGCGAACGTCGATGCACTTGAGGAGCATGGTGTGTGGACCCGTCCGGCCCAAGTCTGATGCAGGCGAGGGGCGCTTGAACTGGCCGGCGAGTGCGGCGCCGAACTTTCTGCGCCGTCGTCTGATGGCGGGGATCGGCGCGGCAGCATTCGCGCGCGCCGCGTTGGCTGCCCCTTACGAAGAACGCCCAATCAAACTGATCGCGCTCGAGGCCGGCGCACAAAGCGACTCGGTCGCGCGAATCTTTGCGCCCGCATTGGGTCGTGCGTTGAAGCAGGAACTCGTGATCGAGAATCATGGGGGTGCCGGCGGCAGGATTGCTGCAAGAATGATTTCGCTGGCGGCGCCGAATGGGCTCACGCTCGGAGTGGGCGGTGCCAACAATCTCGTCTTTGCGGGCTTCCTGAAGCGAGACATCGGCTACGACCCGGAACGCGGATTCACCCTGATTGCGGCACTGGCGCGCGTACCCTTTGCAATCGGCGTACGCATGGGATTGGATGTGGTCGACGTGCGAACCCTTGTCGCGCTGGCGCGCAAGCAGCCTGGCTCACTGACGTTCGGTTCCGCGGGTGTAGGAGGTTCGTCCCATCTAGCGCTGCTGGCCGTCGAGCAGCAATTCAACGTGAGCCTGACGCATGTTCCGTTTCGAGGATCGAGTAATGCGACCGTCGAAATGCTGGCAGGCCGGATTGATGTCGTTGCCACCGATCTGGCGCGACTGCTGCCGCATGCCGCGGCAGGAAAGATCCGCATCATCGGCGTTACTGGTACGCGGCGATCATTGCAGGCGCCTGGCATTCCCACGCTGGCGGAGCAGGGCATGGATGGGTTCTACCTGGAGCCATGGTACGGATTGATAGGGCCGGCAGAACTGCCTTCCGCCGTTACGACGCGTCTCGCCGCTGCGGTGCGGGAGGTCAGCAGCGATGCCGAGGTCAAGAGTCAGATCGACGCAAAGGGACTTGAACTTCTGCCTCCAACGGCCGAGACGCTCCAAAGCCTTGTTCTGAACGACCGGCGGCGATTTGCTTCGTTGGTCGAGAAGATCGATCTTGCCAAAGCGCAATAGCTTTGAGTAACGTCGCGACGCCTCGCGGCCCCGCGCCGGGCGGAGGGAAGCGAAATGAAGAATTGCCAGGCCTTTCCGAGTGGGAATTTGATGGGATCGAATCGGGTGATCAGTACCTGCCGCGCCTGGACGTGGTGCGTTCGGGCAATTCCTGCTGTGGTCTGCCTGCCGGCGTGGGGACAGCCTGCAGTATCGTTGTACGGTGTCGCCGATCTGGGCATCACGGTGTCGCGCAACGGCGCGCCCGGCAACCCGACGACGACGTCGATCACCTCCGGCGTGATGAACGCTTCGCGATGGGGACTGCAAGGTTCGGAGTCTCTCGGCGGAGATCTCAAGGCGGTCTTCCTTCTTGAGCAGGGTGTCGAACTGGATACCGGCGCTGCAAAAGCCTTCAACGGCAACTATTCTGGTGCCACCCCGTCGGCGCCGAACGGACCGAGCGGCACAGGTTTCAGTCGCCGGTCGATCGCCGGGCTCGAAGGGAGGTTCGGCTCGTTGACGCTCGGGCGCGACTACGCGCCCGTTTACTGGGCCGACGCGATCGGTGATCTCCTGAAGCGTGGTTTCTGGGGCAACCTGCAGCAGACTGCAAGCCCGGGGGGCGGAGTCGAGCGATTCAGGCGTGTCAGCAATGGAATCTTCTACGTGACGCCGGAGATCACCGGCATCAAAGGCCGTGCAACGTACAGTTCAGGCTCCGAAAGCGGAGGTGGTCTATCCGGCAGCCTGCCGAAAGGCGCCAACGAGTTCATCGGTGTCAGTGTTGAGTACACGCAGGCAGGATTCGCAACGGCGGCCTCATACCAGCGGCTGAAGCTCCCGCTTACGGCAGGCAGCCCCGCGGTATTCACCGGCGCCATGCAGAACCGCGACGACTGGGTGATCAATGCGAGATACTCGTTTGGCCGACTCACCGTCAGTGCGGGCTACTGGAAGATGGGTAGCCCCAACAACGTGAGCGACGAATGGATCGGCGGCGCCGTGAAGACTGGATCTGCGGGCACCTTGATAACGCAGGTGCAGCGCTTCCGGCAGGACAACCCCGCCGGCGAGGAACGTGTCGGAGTCGTTGTGGGGATAAGCTACGTTCACACGCTGTCAAACCGCACTGCGCTCTACGCGAGCTATGGTGAAGTCAGGAACAACGCAACAGCGTCCTTCCCTTTGGTTTCATCCGACCCGATCTTGACGGCCGGCGGCAACGGTGCTGACCCGAGGGCATTGACGTTTGGTGTTCGCCATCAGTTCTGATCGCTTGCCGCAGGACGCTGGCGAACGCGCGTCTACTTCGCGACCATCCACGCCGCGATCTGCGCAACGACGTCCCGCTCGAGTCCGTTGAAGCCGTGGTAGGCCATCGCCTCGCAGGGGTCACCGCGGTTTTCGCCACCCTTGATCGTCAGTAGTTGTTTTCGGGACAGGTGGTCGAGCTTGTTCATCAGGGATGGCATGTTGGTGAAGAGACAATGCTGGCAGCCGTCCTGTTCGTGGTGAACCACGAGCACGGGAATCCGTAGTTTGCCGAGCGGCATCGCCGGGACCGGCCGCCCTTTGTCCTCCGTGAGGATGGTGGACGTCAGCACGATACCGTCCGGACCCTCGGCCCCTTCGAGTTGCGTGGCGACATACGCGGCCGACTGCGTTCCGCGGCTCGTGCCAACCAACCACACTGGCACTTTGGCCTGCTCGCGCAGCCAGGCAATGACCGCCTTGATGTCGGTGACATGCTCGGGTCGCTGGCGGAAGCCGCCCAGGTACGGCGGGCCTTGACGATCTGACGGTGCATCGACGACGGCCACGAGCAAACCCTGATCCGCGAACAACTGGCGGGTCCGCACGAGGAAATTGCCTTCACCCCATCCAAATGAACCGTTGGAAGAAATCTGCAGCCCGCCATGTCCGCCGGCGAGAAGAATCACGGCCGCTTTTGGCTCTTTTGGGGTCAGTACGATCATGCGCTGGGTGACGCCCGACCGCGTCGGAATGTCGGCGACCTTCTGCGCGGCTTGGCCATGCGCATGGCTGACGCAGGCCAGGAGAATCAACAAGAACCAGCTTCCGATTGCTGCACGCATGGCCGTCCTCCTTGAGTGTGAGCGCCGCGAAGTGTCAATCCGACGCAAACCATAAACCGGCCCGCCGTTCACGTCAGCGGGAAAAGTCAATTGCGCGCAGAGGCGCAACGGTGCAGACGACTCCGGTGCCCACGCGACCGGAATTCAGCTATCAGCGACGATGGAATCGAGCCAGCGGCGATCACCCGTGCGCCTTGGCCTGCCGGCAGCGGCCTTCGTTCTGGCCTGGACCGCAAATTAGTCGACGAGCGCCGCGCCGGAGAGAATTGCGCGCAGATAAGTGGCGCCGTTTTCCGGCTTCAGGTAATGCCGGTACGACTCGGCGCCGAACCGCATCGGATCGAGAAGATAGATGGTGCTTGACATCTTCAACTCGTCCGAGAAGCCCGCGCCGGGAAATGCCGCCAGCGCCATGCGGCGATGTGACTCGCTCATCGTGGCAAACATTGTCACGTAGGCGATGTATTCCCTGGCCTGGATCGACGGCTTCGGTATGCGGAAGTTGTTCGACGCGAGTGCATGCCCGGCTTCATGAGTTGCAACGCTTTGATAAAGACGCCGGTCGACGGGAATCCTGAACCAGTCCTTGCCGGCCCTGAATCGGTCGTAGTTCAGCACGAGGACGCGTCGTTCAGACTCAAGAAAGGAGCCCGCCGCCGACGCGCTGACTGCCTGCGGCATTTCACTCACGAGCTCGATCGAAACCGGGTCGGCAGACGCGAGGCCCAGCGTCTTGAAGAACTCGATCGCATCCTGAGCGCCCCGGCAGGCGTCGATCGCATCGTCGGGGACTGCCGAATGGACGACGACATTGGAGCCGGCGCAGTTGTGCGTCTGTATCTCAGCGGATCCGGGCCCAGGGAATGATTGGCACGCGCAGAGCGCAACCGACACCACGAGGATCGCGCCGAATTGCCGGGCCTGTCGAACGCAGATCACGTGAGTCCCCAATGCGTATCTGCGATTCTCCTCTTTCAGTGTGATGTGCTGGGGTTTCAGGTATGGGCTGTCTTGTTCAGCGGGGCGCCGCACCGCGCTCGTACCAGCCTTTGCTCGCGTTGACGACGCGCACCACCAGCAGCATCACGGGCACTTCGATCAGCACGCCGACCACGGTGGCAAGCGCCGCACCCGACTCGAAGCCGAACAGGCTGATCGCGGCGGCGACCGCGAGTTCGAAGAAGTTGCTGGCGCCGATCAGCGCCGACGGACAGGCGACGTTGTGCTTCTCGCCCAGCGCGCGGTTAAGCCCATAGGCCAGCGCGGAATTGAAGAACACCTGGATCAGGATCGGCACCGCCAGCAGCGCGATCACCAAGGGCTGGTCGAGAATCTGCTCGCCCTGGAAGGCAAACAGCAGCACCAGCGTGGCGAGCAGCGCCGCGACCGACCAGGGCTGGATCGTATGCAGCAGCGCGTCGAGCGCGGACTGCCCGCCGCGCGCCAGCACGCGCGCACGAATGATCTGCGCGATGGCGACCGGAACCACGATGTACAACACGACCGAGGTCAGCAGCGTGTCCCACGGCACGGTGATCGAGGCCACGCCGAGCAGCAGTGCCACGATCGGTGCGAACGCGAACACCATGATCGTGTCATTCAGCGCCACCTGCGACAGCGTGAAGTACGGATCGCCATTGGTGAGCCGGCTCCACACGAACACCATCGCCGTGCAGGGTGCAGCGGCGAGCAGGATCAGGCCGGCCACGTAGCTGTCGATCTGCGCGGCCGGTAGCCAAGGCACGAACAGATGTTTGATGAAGAGCCACGCCAGCAGCGCCATCGAGAACGGTTTGACCAGCCAGTTGACGACGAGCGTGACGCCGATGCCGCGCACGTGTTCCCGCACCTGGCCGATCGCGCGGAAGTCGATCCGCAGCAGCATCGGGATGATCATCACCCAGATCAACGCGCCGACCGGCAGGTTGACACGTGCGAATTCGAGTGCGCCGATCGACTTGACCGCTGCCGGGAAGAACTGGCCGAGCGCGATGCCGGCGACGATGCATAGCGCCACCCACACCGTCAGATACCGCTCGAAAACGCTCATCGCCGGCGCGGGACGCGCGGCTGTGGCGTTGGTGCTCATGCCGGCGGTGCGGCGGCAGCCGTTTCGCTACCCCTGCCGATCTCGTCGAGCTTCTTCTTCAATGCGAGTTTGTCGAGCTTGGTCAATGGCAACGCGAGAAAGAGTTCAATGCGCCGCGCGAGCGCACTGTAGGTGCGCAGGAACGCCTTGCGCTTTGTTTCATCGTCGCCCTCGACCGCGGCCGGATCTTCTACGCCCCAGTGGGCGGTGATCGGCTGGCCCGGCCAGAGCGGACACACCTCGCCCGCGGCGTTGTCGCACACCGTGAAGACGAAGTCGAGTTCGGGTGCGCCGGGAGCGGCGAACTCGTCCCAGCTCTTGCTGCGCAGGCCTTCGGTCGGCAGGCGGTTCTTCTGCAGCAGTTCGAGTGCATGCGGATTCACGCGGCCGGTCGGCTGACTGCCGGCGCTGTACGCCCTTAAGCGGCCGCGCGCCATCGCGTTCAGCGTCACTTCAGCGAGGATCGAGCGCGCGGAGTTGCCGGTGCAGAGGAAGAGCACATTCAGCGGTTGATCGGCCACGACTCAGCTCCCGCAGCAGGCGGCGGCGCGCGACTTCACTGCGATCTCCGCCGGCAGTGTCGATTCCGCCGTGCAGCAGCCCGCTGCCGCGGGGACAGTTGCCTCGTCCGAATCGTTCCGGATGCGGAGGTGATTGACGCCCGCCGCGCCGCGTCCGTTTGAAATCGCGAAGTTCAGGCGCGGCTCGTCGAGCTGCCACCTGGCATATTCAGGTTTGCGCAAAGCGGGTTCCGTGCCGAACAGCGCGGCGTGGAAATCGATGCTGGCCGCGAGATCTTCGACGGCGACATGGACACGAAAGCGCTTCATCGTGTGACCTTTCGTCCGGCCCTGCGTGGGGCCGCGCGTCCGGGCGCGCACGCAGAGGCCGGTGTGCAGCCCGCGCCTGGCGGGCAGTCGGCGGCACAACAGTTTTCGGTCAGATAGGCGAGCAGTTCGTTCATCGCCGCGAAGTCGGCCGCGT
>DAITAC010000134.1:0-9731 GCA_036824465.1 Burkholderiaceae bacterium | reverse complement strand
TGGCCAGGATCGTGATGCCGCGCTCGCGCTCCAGGTCGTTGCTGTCCATCACGCGTTCGGCGATTTGCTGGTTCTCGCGGAACGTGCCGCTTTGCTGCAGCAGCTTGTCGACCAGCGTGGTCTTGCCGTGATCGACGTGGGCGATGATCGCGATGTTGCGTATGGCTCGTTGCATTTTCAGCTTTCGTTCAGTATCCGTTCATTTGCACCAGCCTCAGCGGCGCAAGTAATCCATTGCCGTCGACCGACGCCACGCCCAGCAGGCCGGCCGGGCCGTAGACGCGCACGCGCGATGCGGGCGAGTCGCCCGTTTCGATCGCCTGTCCGTGAGCAAAGCGCGCGGCGCGCGCCCCGTCCAGATCGACCCGCACCAGAGATGCGAGCAGCGTATCGGCCGGCTGCAGCCATTCGCGCCGCACCGCAGGCGGCATCACTTCAAGCGCCGCCAGCGTCACGGCTCGATCCAGCGTCAGCCCGCCGACGCGCGTGCGCCTCAATCCAGCCAGGTGCGCGCCGCAACCCAGCGCGGCGCCGATGTCCTGCGCCAGCACCCGCACGTAGGTGCCCTTGCTGCAGTCGACCTCGATGCTCGCGGCATCGGCATTGCATTCGAGCAGCCGCAGGCGATGAATCGTCACTTTGCGCGGCATGCGCTCGACCTCGATTCCCTTGCGTGCCAGCTCGTACAACGGCCGACCGTCACGCTTCAGCGCCGAGTGCATCGGCGGCACCTGCTCGATGCTGCCAGCGAAGCGGGACAGCACCGCCTCGAGCTCCCCGCGCGTTACTGCCACGGCACGCGTCTCAACCACCTCGCCCTCGGCGTCGCCGGTCGACGTGCGCACACCGAACTTCAGCCGCGCCTCATATGCCTTGTCGGCGTCGAGCAGATCGGCGGAAAACTTCGTCGCCTCGCCGAAAGTCAAAGGCAACAAACCGCTGGCCAGCGGATCAAGCGTGCCAGTGTGTCCGGCCTTGGCCGCGTTCAACAGTCGCCGCGCCTTCTGCAGGGCATGGTTGGACGTGATGCCGCTCGGTTTGTCGAGCAGCAGCACGCCATCGACCGCATCACCGCGGCGGGCGCGCGCCACTCTCGGCTCACTCCTTCGGGTGCTCGGGCTTGCGCGCCGGCGATTCGGGATTGCCGACCGCCTCCGAGATCAGCCGATCGATCTCAAAGCCTCGTTCCACGCTGGTGTCGTGAATGAAATGCAGCCGCGGCACGGTATGGATGTGCAGCCGCTTGAACAGCAGGTTGTGCAGGTGCCCCGCCGCCGCGTTCAATCCGTGCTCGGCAACGTCGGCATCACTGCCGATGACGGTGAAGAACACCTTCGCATGCGCGTAGTCCGGTGTGACTTCAACACCGCTTACCGTGACCATGCCGACGCGCGGATCGCGTACCTCGCGCGGAATCAGCTCGCCCAGATCGCGCTGGATCTGTTCGGCGATGCGCAGTCCGCGCGCGGGTTTCCTGGTTGGCTTCATCGAAGTGTTCTCGCATTGCTACAGCGTGCGCGCGACTTCCTGCACTTCGAACACTTCCAGCTGATCCCCTTCCTTGATGTCGTCGTAGCCTTTCAGGCCGAGGCCGCACTCGAACCCGGCCTTGACCTCGCGCACGTCGTCCTTGAAGCGCTTGAGCGACGCGAGTTCTCCGGTCCAGATCACGACGTTGTCGCGCAGCAGACGCGCCTGCGCCGTACGTTTGACCACGCCGTCGAGAACCATGCAGCCGGCGACCGCGCCGACCTTCGGCACGCGGAAGATCTGCCGGATCTGCACCAGGCCCAGCACCTGCTCGCGCTGTTCCGGCGCCAGCAGCCCACTGAGCGCCGCCTTCACATCATCGACCGCGTCGTAGATGATGTTGTAGTAGCGGATCTGGATCCCGTTGCCTTCGGCCAGCTTGCGTGCCGACTGATCCGCGCGCACGTTGAAGCCGATGATCACCGCCTTGGATGCCAGCGCCAGGTTGATGTCGCTCTCGGTAATGCCGCCGACCTGCGCATGCACGACCTGCACCTTGACCTCGTCGGTCGACAGCTTGGTCAGCGCATGTACCAGCGCTTCCTGGGAACCTTGCACGTCGGCCTTGATGATCAGCGGCAGCGTGCGCGCCGCCCCTTCGCCCACGCCCTCGAACATGTTCTCGAGCTTGGCGGCCTGCTGCTTGGCAAGCTTGGTGTCGCGGAACTTGCCCTGCCGATACAGCGCGATCTCGCGCGCCTTGCGTTCGTCGCCGAGCACGATCAACTCGTCACCCGCGGCCGGCACGTCCGACAGCCCCTGGATCTCGACCGGGATGGAGGGACCCGCATCGGCGATTGCCTTGCCAGCTTCATTCAGCATTGCGCGCACGCGCCCGAATGCCGAGCCGGCCAGCACAACGTCGCCGCGCCTGAGCGTCCCCGCCTGCACCAGCACGGTTGCCACCGGCCCGCGGCCCTTGTCGAGTTGCGCCTCGATGATCAGGCCCTTGGCGGGCGCCTCCTTCACCGCGGTCAGCTGCAGCACTTCCGCCTGCAGCAGGACGTTCTCGAGCAGCTCGTCCACCCCTTGCCCGGTCTTGGCCGATACAGAGACAAACGGCGAGTCGCCACCGTACTCCTCCGGCACGACTTCATTGGCAACCAGTTCCTGCTTCACCCGCTCAGGGTTCGCCTCAGGCTTGTCGATCTTGTTCAGCGCGACCACCAGCGGCACACCGGCGGCCTTCGCATGCGCGATCGCCTCCTTGGTCTGCGGCATCACGCCGTCATCCGCCGCGACCACCAGGATCACGATGTCGGTGGCCTTGGCGCCGCGCGCGCGCATGGCCGTGAACGCCTCGTGGCCCGGCGTGTCAAGGAAGGTGATGATGCCGCGCGGCGTTTCGACGTGATAAGCACCGATGTGCTGCGTGATTCCGCCGGCTTCGCCTGCGGCGACTTTCGTACGGCGGATGTAGTCGAGCAGCGACGTCTTGCCGTGGTCGACATGGCCCATGATCGTGACCACCGGCGGACGCCCCTCGGGCACCGCCTCGACCGCCGCGGTTTCGGATTCGGCCAACAATGCTTCCGGATCGTCGAGCTTGGCGGCCAGTGCCTTGTGGCCCATCTCCTCGACGATGATCATCGCGGTGTCCTGGTCCAGCACCTGATTGATGGTGACCATCTGGCCCATCTTCATCAGGACCTTGATGACCTCGGAGGCCTTGACCGACATCTTGTGCGCGAGATCGGCGACCGTGATCGTCTCCGGCACGGAGACATCACGCACGATCGGCTCCGACGGCATCGCCACCGGCGCGCGCTCTTCCTCTCCGCGTGCAGGGCGGCGACCCTTGGGTCCGCGCCAGCCGCCGGCGCCGGTATCGCCACGGGTCTTCAACGCCCGTTTCTTGGCAGCGTCCTCGGACCACGATGATGCGAGCTTGCCCGACTTCACTTCCTTGACGCCGGGCTTCTTCTCGTCCTTCTTGACTTCGCCGGGTTTCGGCTCCGGCTTGGCCAGCGGCTTGTGCAGCGTGCCCTCGGCCGCAGGCGCCTTGGCGACCTTGCGCGGCCCTGCCATCATGCTCTTGATCGCGGCGACTTCGTCATCCACCACACGGCGTGCGCGCTCCTGCGCCTGCTGCGCCTCCTTCGCCACCTTGTCGGCCGCGACCTGCTCGCCCTTGACTCGTTCGAGATCGGCCTTCGCGGTCACCTCGCGTGCACGCGCGGCCTCGAGATCCTGCTGCTCCTTGCGTTGCGCGTCGACCACTTCGCGCTGCGCGCGCTCGGCACGCTCGTGCGCTTCCGCCGTCTGGCGCGCCGCGAGTTCGGCCTGCCGCCGCGCTTCTTCCTCGCGTTTGCGAAGTTCAGCTTCGTCGATCACCGGCGCCGCGGGCGCGGCGGGCGCCTCGGCTTCCGCCTCCGCCTCACGCTTGATGAACACGCGCTTCTTGCGCACTTCGACCTGGATCGTGCGCGCCTTGCCGGTGGCGTCGGCCTGCTTGATCTCGGAAGTCTGCTTGCGCGTCAGCGTGATCTTGCGCTTTTCGGTCGCTTCGCCCCCGTGCGCGCGGCGCAGGGACTCCAGCAGGCGTGCCTTGTCCTCCTCGGAGAGGATGTCATCTTCGGCGGCCTTGCTGACGCCGGCCGCACGCAACTGCTCGAGCAGCATCGGCGGCGGAAGTTTCAGTTCCGCGGCGAATTGGGCGACGGTATTGCTGGCCATAGTGTCCTCTTTGACTTCTCGTCTGCTCTTGCGATCGATGACCGGGCTACGCGAACCAGTGCGCGCGCGCCGCCATGATCAGTGTCTTGGCGCGCTCTTCTTCGATGCCGGTCATCTCGGTCAATTCGTCGACCGCAAGTTCCGCCAGATCGTCGCGCGTGCGCAGATTATTGGTCGCCAGTCTGGCGGCAAGTTCGTTGTCCATCCCTTCGAGCTCGACCAATGACTTGTCCAGCTTCTCCAGGCTTTCCTCGCGCACGATCGCCTCGGTCAGCAGCGCGTTGCGGGCGCGGTTGCGCAGTTCCTCGACGGTTTCCTCGTCGAAGGCCTCGATCTCCAGCAGTTCGCTGACCGGCACGTAGGCAATGTCCTCCAGCGTTGAGAAACCTTCCTGGATCAGGATGTTGGCGACCTCTTCATCGACGTCGAGCTTCTCGACGAAGTTCGCGCGCACATTGATCTGCTCGGACTCTTTCTTCTGCGCCGATTCCTCGGCGGTCATGATGTTGATCTGCCAGCCGGTCAGTTCGGATGCGAGTCGAACGTTCTGCCCACTGCGGCCGATCGCGATCGCGAGATTGTCCTCGTCGACCACGACATCCATTGCGTGCTTGTCTTCGTCCACCACGATGGACGACACGTTGGCCGGCGCCAGCGCGCCGATCACGAACTGCGCCGGGTCGTCGGACCACAGCACGATGTCGACTCGCTCGCCGGCCAGCTCGTTCGTCACCGCCTGCACGCGCGAGCCGCGCATGCCCACGCAGGTACCGATCGGATCGATGCGACGGTCGTTGGTCCACACGGCGATCTTGGCGCGCACGCCCGGGTCGCGCGCCGCCGACTTGATCTGCAGCAGGCCCTGTTCGATCTCGGGCACTTCGAGCTCGAAGAGCTTCTTCAGGAACTCCGGCGACGTGCGCGACAGAATTACCTGCGGACCGCGAGCCTGGCGGTCGATCTTGGCAACGAACGCACGCACGCGGTCGCCAATGCGCAGGTTCTCCTTCTGGATCATTTCGGATCTAGGCAACCGCGCCTCGATCTTGCCGGCCTCGATGACCAGGTCGCCCTTGTCGAGGCGCTTGACCGTGCCGTTGATGATGTCGTCGCCGCGTGCCAGAAATTCGGTCAGCAGCTGCTCGCGCTCGGCGTCACGGATCTTCTGCAGGATCGCCTGCTTGGTGTCCTGCGCAAAGCGCCGACCAAGCGTCTCTTCCTGCTTCGGCAGTGATTCCTCGATGTACTCGTCGACCTCGATGTCGGCGATCTGCTCCTTGGCATCGGACAGAATGACCTGATGTCCTGGCTCCTGCAGGCCAGCTTCGTCCGGCACCACCAGCCAGCGACGAAACGCCTCATAGTCACCGGTCTCGCGATCAACCGCGACGCGAATGTCCACGTCTTCCTCGTCAAACAGCTTCTTGGTCGCGCCTGCCAGCGCGGCTTCGAGCGCGCCGAACACGACTTCACGCGGCACGTTCTTCTCGCGCGCCAGCACGTCGACCGTCAGCAGAATTTCTCTTCCGTTCATCGCCCACTCCTGAAATCCAATTCCGGAACCAGCCGCGCCTTGTCAACGTCAGCCAATGCAAACTGCACCACCTTCGGCGTCTCGCCGGACTTCGCCGCCGATGGCTTGCGTTTCGACGGCGACCGAGGCTGCGGTGCGACTGCCTCGCTTAACTGCAGGAAGATCTCTTCCTCGCCCGCCGTGCCGCGCACTTCGAGCAGCTTGCCGCGCAGCCGCTTGCGCCCTTCGACCGGCGCCAACAGGTGAATGTTCGCCTCGGCGCCGATGAAGCGCTCGAAGTCCTTCGCTCGCCGCAACGGCCGGTCCAACCCGGGCGACGAAACTTCAAGCCGCTCGTAGTGCACCCCTTCGACGGGAAACAGGTGCGTCAGCTGATGGCTGACGCGCTCGCAGTCGTCGATTCGGACGCCACTTGCCGCATCGATCGACACGCGCAGCAGCCCGCCCAGACGCTCGACGTCGACCAGCTCGTAGCCCAGCCCTTCGACGGTCCGCTCGACCAACGCGTTCAGTTCCGTCGGCACTTTGCCCACCAGCACTCTCCCGACGCGCTCCGGGGCGACTTCTACGCGTCGGAGCGCGGCAAAAAAAAATGGGCGTGAAGCCCATTTCCACAGTTCAACAGGCCCGCGCGTTCGGCAAGAACCGCGAAACCCGGAACCGACCACGCTGCAATCAAAGGACCAGCCGCACCTCGATGACCGGTCTTCTCTTGGCAAACGCTAATTATAAGGGCGGGACGCGCCAGTCTCAAGCGCGCCAGGCCCGAAATCGCTTCTAGCCGTCTCTGCCCTGCGGTTTGCGGCGCGAGCGCATCGGACCCTGGCCCTGACCGTAGCCCTGGCCGTATCCCTGCGTACCCTGGCCGTAGCCTTGCCCGCGTCCCTGTCCCATCCCACCGCGACCCGGTGGTCGCCCGCCGGCAATGATGTAGTTGACCGTACTGGTCATCGGATCAGGCTGGCGCGGCGGGCCTTGCCGCTGCGACTTGCCGCGGCGCCCGCCCTGGTGCTTCTGCCCACCCTGCCCCGGAGGGCGACTTCGCAATTCTTCAGCGGCAATGCCCAGATCATGCGTCCAGGCCTGCACCCACTCGGGTGAAAGTTCCTGATAGCGCCCTCGCGTGAGCGTACGTGGCAACTGGACCGCGCCGAAGCGCGTGCGAATCAGCCGGCTCACGTCGCGACCGACGATCTCGAACATGCGCCGTACCTCGCGGTTTCGACCCTCGCTGAGCGTCACGCGGTACCAGTGATTCGCACCCTGCCCACCGGCATCGTCGATGCGCGAGAACCGCGCGCTGCCGTCCTCCAGCTCCACGCCTTCGAGCAGACGCTGTCGTTGCTCTTCCGTGAGTTCACCCAGCAAACGCGCCGCGTACTCGCGCTCCACTTCGAAGCGCGGATGCATCAGCCGGTTCGCCAGTTCACCGGAGGTCGTGAAGATCAGCAGGCCCTCGGTGTTGAAATCGAGCCGACCGACCGCGACCCAGCGTGCGCCCGAGACCTTGGGCAGGTTGTCGAAGACGGTCGGACGATGCTCCGGATCGTCCTGCGACACGATCTCGCCAGCCGGCTTGTGATACAGCAGCACGCGCGGGGGGCGCCCCGCGCCTTTCAGGCGCAGCTGCAATGGCTTGCCGTTGACGCGTACCTGGTCGTTGGGCATCACCCGCTGCCCGACGTGCGCTGGCTCGCCATTGACCGACACGCGTCCGGCGATGATGAGCTCTTCCATGTCCCGTCGTGAACCGATGCCCGCATCGGCAAGCACCTTGTGCAGTTTTTCCGATTGGGCGTTGAGCGCCTGTTTGGCGGCGCGGCGGCCGCGCTCGAGCAGTTCGCGCGGCAGCGGAGTGGCGGGCAGCGCGTTCACGTTCACTTCGTCGCCCGCGCCGGCCAGCGGCAGCGGCTCGGTGGGCGTTTCAGGCGTCGGGCCATCGGCCTGCATCGCCGGCGCGGCATCGGGCCGCGGGCCCCGGCCACGACCGCGGCGACGCCGTCCGCGCGGACCGCGTTGCGGGCGATCGTCTGTCAGTTCGTTGCCGCGGTCGTCTGCGACTTCCGCTGCGTCTTCTTCAGCCGGGCCTTGTGCCACCGGAGCGACGGGCGCGGTATTGCCGGGATCAGCCGGCGTACTGGCGGGATCTTGCTGTTCTTCGATAGGCCGGATCGCGTGCGTCATGATTGGGCTTCGGAAGTGACGGCCACCGATGCGGTGTCCGGAGTGGAGTCGGTTGCGGGTGTGGCCGGCTGTTCAACGACAGTGCCGGTGGCGGAGGCGAACTGCAGTTCGAACTCGGCCGGCAATGATCCGGCCTCTGTTCCAACGCCTAAGGGAGGAAGTTCTTCGAGCGAGCGCAGGCCCAAATCGTCGAGAAACGCGCGCGTGGTGGCCAGCAGAGACGGCCGGCCCGGCGTCTCACGGTGGCCGATCGCCTCGATCCAACCGCGATCTTCAAGCGTCTTGATGACTTGCGTGGACACGGTCACGCCGCGGATTTCCTCGATGTCGCCGCGCGTGACAGGCTGGCGGTAGGCGATGATCGCCAAGGTCTCGAGAACGGCGCGTGAATACTTCGGCGGCTTCTCCGGGTTCAGGCGATCAAGATAGGGCCGCATCGCCGGTCGGCTTTGAAAGCGCCAGCCGGAAGCCAGCGTGACCAGCTCGATGCCGCGGCCCTGCCAGTCGCGGCCCAGTTCATCGAGCAAAACGCGCAGCGTGTCGGCGTTCAGTTCGTCGGCAAACAGCTGGCGCAGTTCCGACAGTGGCAGCGGCTCCCCGGCCGTCAGCAATGCGGTCTCGAGGACGATCTTCGCCTCTTGTGTGTTCATGTTCTCCGATCAGGTCAGGCCAATAGCGCAGGTCAACAACGCGATCACATCGATGCCTCGGCTGCACACCAAAGCAGCCGGACCCGCCAATGATCGCCATCAAGCACAAGGTCCGGACAATCGGTCCGGACAATCAATACCCGGTAGTTGAAGTCTGGCCGCGCAGCAGGCGGTGGTCAGGAAAAGCACTGAGTCAGTGAATTCATTCGCAGCCCTGCGGTGCTCGCCGTACGCCCAGGTACGGGTCCGCTCGCGACACTTATTCAGCACTTCCTTGGTTCTTGCCTGCGTTGCGTCGTGGCAGACGATTCGCAACACGGGACCGTCCGGAGGGGGTTGCCGTCGGCGCATCCAATTCGCGCGCTGCTGCGGCAATCGACAGTCAATCCGAGAACGGTCAATCGATGGCTGGGCAGTTTATCACGCTGTCCTTCGCCTACAAGCGCCTGCAAGCGGTGCGCGCGGCGCATCCGGGCGGGATATCACCAGATGCTTGCATTTTCATTCAGTACTGTATAAATTGCCAGTACATGCTCCACACGGAGAAACACGATGGCCCCAATTCCTTCAGACGCTCCTTCAGTTGCCCCGGTCACTGCCCGCCAAAGTGAGATCCTGGAGTTCATCCAGCAGACGCTCATCGAGTACGGCGCGCCACCGACGCGCGAGGAAATCGCGCGCGCCTTCGGCTTCCGTTCTCTGAACGCGGCCGAGCAGCATCTGCAGGCGCTGGCGAAGAAGGGCTTGATCGAACTCGTCGCCGGCACTTCGCGCGGTATCCGCGTGCGGGACACCGTGCATACACTGCGCGAAGCCGCGCGTGAGTTTGGCTTACCACTGGTAGGCAAGGTGGCCGCCGGCAGTCCGATCCTGGCACAGGAAAACGTGCTGAAGCATCCGGCCATCGACCCGCGCATGTTCAAGCCGCGCGCCGACTATCTGCTCGAGGTGCGCGGCATGAGCATGCGCGATATCGGCATCCTCGACGGCGACTGGCTCGCCGTGCACAAGCAGGCGCAGGCGCAGTCGGGGCAGATCGTGGTGGCACGGATTGGTGACGATGTCACCGTCAAGCGGCTGAAGATGCGCGGCGCGCGCGCCGAACTGATCGCCGAAAACCCCGACTACAAGCCGATCATCGTCGATGCGCGGCGCGA
>DAITAC010000133.1:0-9743 GCA_036824465.1 Burkholderiaceae bacterium | reverse complement strand
GGGCTAATGCACACTGCGCGCCTGTGACGCATCTCTTCGCCCATCTGCTGGCGCCGCGCGGCGCGGATGCATCGGCGCGCGTGCTGGTGGCCGGCCGCGCGCTGCGCGCGTTTGTCGACGGCTATGTCGCGGTGCTGCTGCCCGCCTACCTGCTCGCGCTTGGGTTCGACGTGTGGACGGTCGGTGTATTGAGCACCGCCACATTGCTCGGCTCGGCACTCGCCACGCTCGCCGTCGGCGCCTGGGGACATCGGTTTGCGCAGCGCCGATTGCTGCTTGGCGCCGCGCTGCTGATGACTGCCACGGGGCTTGCGTTCGCGGGTCTTTCACAGTTCTGGCCGCTGCTGCTGGTGGCCTTCATCGGCACGCTGAACCCCAGTTCAGGCGACGTCAGCGTGTTCCTGCCGCTCGAGCATGCGCAGCTTGCCGGCGCTGCTGGCGCCGAGACACGCACCGCGCTCTTTGCCCGCTACAGCCTGCTTGCATCATTGAGTGCCGCGTTCGGCGCGCTCGCCGCCGCGGTGCCGGCCTGGATCGCCGCACACAGCGACGTGAGTCCGCTCAGCGCCATGCGGCTGATGTTCGTTGTCTACGCATGGGTCGGGCTCGTCACACTATGGATGTACCGGCGGCTTCCCGAGCCGCATGCCGAGACCGGCACAACCAAGGCACCGCTCGGCCCGTCGCGAGGCGTCGTCTTCAAGCTGGCCGCGTTGTTCTCGGTGGATTCGTTTGCCGGCGGGCTGGTGGTGAACAGCCTGATGTCGCTGTGGCTGATGCAGCGCTTTGACCTCTCGCTCGCCGGCGCGGGCACGTTCTTCTTCTGGGCCGGGCTGCTCAGCGCCGCCTCGCAGCTGGCCGCGCCGTGGGTGGCGCGCCGCATCGGATTGCTCAACACCATGGTGTTCACACACATCCCCGCCAACCTGTGCCTGATCGGCTCGGCACTCGCGCCGAGCCTGCCATTGGCGCTGGCACTGCTCTTCATGCGCAGCGCGCTGTCGCAGATGGATGTGCCCACGCGCACCGCGTACGTGATGAGCGTCGTCACTCCGCCTGAACGCGCCGCCGCCGCCAGCGTCACCGCCGTGCCGCGCAGCCTCGCGTCTGCGCTGAGCCCATCAATTGGCGGCGCACTGTTCGCCGCCGGCTGGTTCGCCACGCCGCTGGTGGCCTGCGGGCTGCTGAAGATCGGCTACGACCTCACGCTGTGGGTGGCGTGCCGAAGGCACAAGCTCGACGATCGATAGGCCGCAAGTCCGGTGCGAGCGAATGCTGAAGGCCTCAAGCGTGTCCTGCGAAGCTCACCGCCCAAACGGCCACATCTCTGCGCCCTTACGGGCGCAGGTTCTGTGCGCAACGGGCAAGGCCTTTTACGCGGTCAGCCCGTGGCTTGTCTTCCTACCGGGTCGCTTCGCGGTCTTCGCGACGGGCTTCGCGGTATGCGTAGCCGCGGATACCTGTCTCGCGACTTTCTTGGTGGCGTGCCTCACTGCGGCGACAGCCTCTTTCATCGAACTGCGCACAGCTTTCGCGGCGGCGACCGCCTCTTGCATCGAACTGCGGGCAACCTTCACGGCGCTGTTCTTGGCGCGCAGGATTTTCTTCTCGACCTCGTCGAGCTTGGCGCCGACTTCCGCGGCCGACATGTGACGCATATCGGCGGCGTGCGCGCGCTTGTAGCTCGGGACGTCCTTGAACTTGCCGCTGCTGTCACGTACGGCGTACAGCTTGGTGCCTGTGCGACTTCTCATCGTGGTACGACGGGTGCTCATCTATGCTCCTTCAGGAAGTGCCTGGGGTCGACGCGAACCCGCGCCGGCTCATTCAAATTCTCCGCAGCACATCGCCGCGCACACTGCCGCGCGTCAGGAGCGCTGCGTTGCCGACGGAACCATCTAAACGTCCCGCGCATTCCGCAACACCGGTCCGCTTCCCCGCGACGATCAACTGCGACCGACAGGCACAATCACCGCGTCGGTCGGAAGCACCACTCAGAGGAACAGCATGCGCAAACTCAGTGAAGAGCAGTGGCAATCCGTGGCGAACGCCCTGGTGCGCGAAATGGCACACGTGGCGCCCGACTGGACAGCACACAACACGCATGACCCCGGCATCACGGTGCTCGAACTGCTTTCGTTTGCGCTGACCGACCTGCAACACCACCAGTACAAGCTCGACCCGCATGGCCGCGTGCTGGCGCGGCAAATAGCGCAGTTGGCGCAGTCGTTGTCGAGCAAGGACAGCACGGGCGATTGCCCGCCGGGCCTTCAGCGCGTGAACTACTTCACCGGCCAACTACTCGGCGTCGACGACTTCGCCGCCGAGCAGGACTACATCAGGAACAAGATCCACGGCCGCAACCGCCTGCTTCACGGCGCCGGCGTCGTGTCCGGCCTGCAGGTCACGCTCGAACGTGCGGCCGGCAAGACGCAAGTAGTTATTGCGCCCGGCCTGGCGTTCAACGCGCGCGGCGAGGAAATCGATGTGGGCGCGCCGACTTCCTTGCCGCTTCCCCCGCAAGGCAAATCACTGCTCGTGCTGCTGCACTACGCCGAGCAGCCGTGCCGGCCCGTGCCCGCGCCGGCGACGGACGCACAGGCGGACGCGCAAGAACACACACCCTTCTCGCGCATCACGGAGACGTTCACCGCCATGCTCGCACCAAGCGCCGACGACACCGCGGTTGCGGTCGCGCGATTGAATTTCACGCGGGGACGGTGGACGCTGGATCGGAAGTTCAGGGTAGCGATGCAATCGCTCAGGCCTTGAGCGTCTCGCGCAGCGCATCCCGCAGCCGCTCGTATTCATGCTGGTTCTTCGCCTTCAGGAGTTCGAGGTCTTTCTTGAACTGCTCGATCCTCGCCGCGGCACTCGCCTCTTTCACCTGGTCGACCTCCCGCTTCATCTGCAGGAAGTCGGCATAGCGCTCGTCGGTCGGCTTCTTGCCGTGCTGCTCGAAGATCAGCGCCTCGAGCGCATCGGCCATGCGGCCGATCTGGCGGCCGTAACTGTGCTTGGCCACCACATCCATTTCGGTCTGCGGCGACGAGGAGTTGCTGCTGTTGATGTTGAACGTCCATCCCGGCAGGATCGGCTGCACCAGCGTGTCCGGCGCGAGGCGCCACGCCATCTGCCACGAGCGGATCCATTCGGACGGGTCCATGCCGCCCCAGGGAAAGCGTGGTGAGTCGGTGGTTGCCATTGAGTTCACTCCGTGGTGAAACCGCGCTGCTCAGCCGGCAGCAGGGCGAGAAGATGCGTCCAACGTAACTGCTCCAGCGCCGCTACAAGTGCACGCCGTGGAAGATGGATCGTACCGTCTCGCATCGGCTTCACCACCCGCACCGGATATGCTGCGGCGTTCATTCCGATCGAGACACGGCCGTGCCCCTGCCCGCCCTCAGCCGCAGCAAGATCGACCTGTTTATCGACTGCCCGCGCTGCCTCTGGCTGGATATCAAGGCCAAGGTGAAGCGACCGCCGAGCTTCCCGTTCAATCTGAACAACGCGGTCGACCACCTGCTCAAGAACGAGTTCGATCGCTACCGCGGTGGCGACACCGTGCCGCCACGCCTGCAGCGCGAAGGGCTGTCGTTCATCCCGGCAGTGCATCCCGAGTTGCACAAATGGCGGCACAATTTCACGGGCATCCGCGTCGCGCATGCACCGACCGGCATCACCGTGTATGGCGCGATCGATGACCTGTGGGTCGATGCCCATGGCGTTCACTACGTCGTCGACTACAAGGCCACCGCAAAGAAGGACGAGGTCACGCTCGACGCAGAATGGCAGGGCGGCTACAAGCGCCAGGTCGAGTTCTATCAGTGGCTGCTGCGGCAGCGCGGTCTGACGATCGCTGACCGCGCCTGGTTTGTGTACGCCAACGGAATCAAGGATGACGCCGGCTTTGACGATGTACTGCGGTTTCGCACGCGCATGATTCCCTACGACGGGAACACGGACTGGGTCGACCCGACAATCCGCGCCGTCGCCGACTGCTTATCGAGTGATCGGCCACCGGCCGCGTCCGCGAGCTGCGATTTCTGCAACTACGTCACGCGCGCCGCGGCGATCAGTTGATGCGTACGGATCGCAAAAGCTATGCGGAGACAGGCTCTCGCGGCGATACCTTGCGCACAATGTCCTTGCGGGTAGGCAACGTCTTCAGGTCGTAGTCGGCCTGCAGCGCCAGCCACGACGCAGCATCTCCCCCGAAGTAGCGCGACAGCCTCTCGGCGGTGTCGGCCGTGATACCGCGGCGCTCCTTCACGATCTCATGGATGCGCGTGGCGGGCACTCCCAATGCCATGGCGAGGGCGTTCACGCTCAGACGCAACGGCACGAGGTACTCCTCGCGCAGCACTTCGCCGGGATGCACCGCGCGCATACGATTGATAGGTCGACCCATAGCAGCAGTCCTTCAGTGATAGTCCACGACCTCGACATCCGCGGGACCGGCTTCGGTCCACACAAAGCAGACCCGCCACTGATCGTTGACGCGGATGCTCCACTGACCGGCCCGATTGCCCCTGAGTGCTTACAGCCGATTGCCCGGCGGCGAGCGCAGGAAATCCAGGGTTTTGGCTGCGTCCAACATCGCCAGCTTGCGTGTGGCCACCGTCTCGATGGCACGAAAGCGCCTTGGATGTCCGCCCTCAAACAGGGCCTGCGTGTCCTTGCAGCGGAACGTTTGAATCACCGGCGCATCCTATTACGTGTAGCGTAATACGGCAAGCGAAATGGTTCAAAGTGCCTTCGAAAGCAGACGCCAGTGCCACGCCTTGAGCCGGTAGTAGGATCAACCGGCCGGAGTTCCACGGACCCTTGACCCGGCCGATCGCATTGCCGGGTCTGAGCTGCCGGAGGCCAATGCCTATTCCGCCCATCGTCCCAGAACGGGACGCCCTGCGCCACGCGGTCGCATGGCTTGCTGAACAGGGCGCCTGGACGCCGTCGCTCATCGAGCAGGCTTGCCAGCGTTTTGACGTTTCCCCGGAAGACGAAGAATTCCTGCTGCGGGAATTCTGCAGGCGGCGGGAGCACGGGGAGACCTAGCCGCAGCGCTGCGAGCGTCGGCGCGGCAGACTCACGCAGCGTCTTCCCCGACGCGTGCCGAATGAGATGATCGCGCATGCCGCTGACGCCTGAGGAGCTGCAACGAATCGCCGCGCAAACGCTGGCGCACTACGACCAGCAGGCGCAGGACTTCTGGGAAGGCACGCGCGATCACGACGTGAGCCAGAACATCGCCGCACTGCTGAAGCACATCGAGACGACGCCGCCGTTTGAGTTGCTTGACTTCGGATGCGGCCCAGGGCGCGACCTGAAGACGTTCACGGCCCTCGGGCATCACGCGACCGGCCTTGAAGGATCAGCGCAGTTGGCGGCGATGGCACGCGCTCACAGCGGCTGCAACGTGCTCGAGCAGAATTTCCTTGAACTCGATTTGCCTGGCGGCCACTTTGACGGCGTGTTTGCGAACGCGGTGCTGTTCCACATCCCCTGCCAGGAGCTGCCCCGCGTGCTGCGGGAACTGCGCATGACGCTGAAGCCGGGCGGCGTTCTGTTCAGCTCCAATCCGCGCGGCGACGGCCAGGAGGGCTGGAGCGGCGACCGTTATGGCGCGTTCCACGATTGGGAGGCCTGGCGTGGCTACATGACCGCGGCCGGGTTTGTGGAGCTGACTCACTACTATCGTCCGCCCGGCCTGCCACGAGAACAGCAGCCCTGGCTTGCCAGTGTGTGGCGAAAACCAATGTCCTGAGCGACGCTAAGCCCCCAACCTGCGAAGCCTGTCACTCACGACCCGCCCCACCGCCAGCGGTCGCGGCCGGCCCGCTTGGCGGAATAAAGCGCTGCGTCGGCGCGCTCGACCGCATGGGCGACCGACTCTTCCAGTCCGACCACGACCAGGCCCGCGCTCGCGCGCACGTTGAGCCGCGCGCCGTCGGACAGATGCAGCGGCGCATCGCGCAACGATTGCAGCAGGCGATCGACGGCGTGGCCGGCCGCCGCTTCATCCGCCACGTGAAGGATCATCAGGAACTCCTCGCCGCCAAAGCGCAGCACCGGTTCGTCCGCACGCGCGTGGGCCCGCAGGATGGCGGCCAGATGGCGCAGTGCCTGGTCGCCCACGCTGTGGCCGTGCGCGTCATTGATGCGCTTGAAGCGGTCCACGTCGAGCATGATCAGCACCATCTGCTGTCCACTGCGATGGGCCAGCGCCCGGCAACGCGTGAATTCTTCTTCCAGTCCGTAGCGCAACTGCAGGCCGGTCAGCGGATCATGCCGCGCGCTGCGCGCGAGAACTTCGGTCTTCAGGTGGGCGAGATCTTCCACCAGCGCCGACTGGCTCGCATCGAATGCGTCCAGATCGGCCGGCTTGCCCGGACGTTCGGCCAGCATGTCGGCGCACAGCACGCGCACTGCCTCATGCATGCGTTCGTGCTGCTCGAGGACCCGCAACGTGGCCACCGGATCAGCCTGATCGAACCGCTCGCGGTGACGCACGAACCAGCGTCCGAAGCTGCAGCGACCATGGCCATCGGGCGCAAGGACGTCCTCGCCGGGCGACGTGCGCAACACCGCGCAGCGCAGGATGCGACGCGTCCAGTCCAGGTGCATTTCGATCGCTCCGTCGAGCTCTGCGACGAAGCGTTCAGTGTCTTGCACGAAGACCGTCATCGGCCACTTTCTCGGCTCGACCTGCCAAGGCACTCGGCGCAGCGGGACCGCTCGAAGTGCATCGCCAATGCGCCACGATGGAAATTATCCGCGAACGCATTCAATTACTGCGGCAAGCACGACCTCTGCTTGACGGCGATCAGCTTCGCGCGCCTCCTTTTCTCAAGGAGCGCATATCGAGTGCAATCGCGGCACGTTCGAGCAGTTCGTCCCGCCCAGCCAGGTCCGGCGGCGGCGAGCTCGCGCCGGGTGCATGGGAGTTCGATTGCGGCGTCCCGCGAGGCCGTCTATAGGGAAGTTATGCGCGTTTATCGAGATTCGCTAAATCGCCATAACTTTCTCATACATCGACCGCCCTCGGGTCCTGACCGCACTTGCCGGACAGCCTCCTTCGCCGCGTCGAGAGGCGCGGGAGAAGCACGTGACATTCATGCGTCAGTACGACCCCAATTCAAATCCCTCGCAATCAACCGAAACTGCTCCAGCGCCGGTTCCAGGTCGTCGATCTCCTGCGCGATCACTTCGGGCGCGGAAAGGTTGTCGCTGTCGGCGAGGTTGGCCTTGTCGCTGCCCTCCTTTTGGCTACGGCCGAGAAACCAATCGTCGGTGCCGTCACGCTGTACGCTTGGCGCGTATACGCTGCAAGCGTATAGTTACGCCGTGGTCTTCGTCGAACTGACACCCTTCGTCGCTTTCCGCAACCGATACTGGACCGACGAAGAACTGCGCGCGCTGCAGAGCTTTCTTCTGGTGTCGCCCGACGCCGGCGTCCTCATCCGTGGCGGCTCGGGGCTGCGCAAACTGCGCTGGTCGGCGCAGAGTCGCGGCAAGCGGGTCGGTGCCAGGGTGATCTACTACTGGCATGTGCCGAAGCAATGCGTCTACCTGATCTACGGCTATGTAAAAAGCGAGCGCGAGGACCTGACGCCGCAGCAGATTGGCGTACTCGCAGAATTGATGAAGGAGTTGAAGGATGGATAAGCAGCATTTCGATCAACTGGTCAAAGGCGTGCGCGAAATGAAGCGCCACATGGCCGGCAAATCCGTGCGCGGCGTCCGTACCACGGAGCTCGCCGAACCCGACGTGCGTGCCATCCGCGAAGCCGCCAAAATCAGCCAGGCGCAATTCGCCCGACTGATCGGCGTCAACCTGCGCACGCTGCAGAACTGGGAGCAGCGTCGAACCCGGCCAACGGGCGCGGCGCGAGCGTTGCTGAAGATCGTGGCGTCGAACCCGAAGTCAGCGATCGAAGCACTGCACGCATAGAGCGGATCAG
The DNA here is from genome assembly GCA_036824465.1 of Burkholderiaceae bacterium. Lineage (GTDB taxonomy): Bacteria > Pseudomonadota > Gammaproteobacteria > Burkholderiales > Burkholderiaceae_F > JAKOQB01. The sequence continues at coordinate 1,779 of DAITAC010000133.1, read as the reverse complement.
TGGAACCTGATGCCGCCTCTGCGCAAGATCGTCAGGAGTCTTCTGTGCGGTCACTACGGGCGGCAGCAGTCGGTTGCCGTCAGCGGAGCCAGAGCGATCCGGCTCTTGTTAACGGGAGATCCGTACCCGGCCGGGTTCGAGGACGGCGACGGACCCGACCAGCGAATCGCCCTGCGAGTCCACCAGCGTGACGAGCGTCGCGCCGCGGGTGCTACGAGCAGTGACAGGTCAGTGCAACTGGACCACCCCCGGTGGCCGGATCGAGCAAGTTCGGCGACAACCGCGTCCTCTGCGCCGCGTGCAACATCCGCGACGGCGCATCAACCTTGGCCCGTCAGGACCACCGTCTTCTCGTGCGCAAGTGAGTCCGCCGCGTACGTCAACGCGGCTTGGATATCCGCCTTTGTCAGCGTGGGATAGGCCGCAAGCAGCGCCGCTTCGTCCGCACCCTCGGCAATCTTGCGCAGGATGAGTTCGACCGTGATGCGTGTGCCGCGGATTACGGGCTTGCCCAGCATGATGTTCGGGTTCAGTTCAATGCGGTCGGTGATAGTCATAGCAGCCTCCACGCGCAGATGTTGTGCCTCGCTGTCGGCGCGGCTGTCGTCCTTGAGCCAGAAGACGCCGAGGCTGGCTTTATCGCAACCCTCGCTTTGGCTACGGCGGAAGAATCAAACACCACGGGAAGGCTAGCCGCGATCCCTGTTCTGTCCACCGGATTCGTCCGATCGCGACGGCAATCTCAGGCGCACGCGGTCTTTCGTGACTGTGGCAATCGCTCCTGCGAGGAGTTCCTGCGCATGGCTGCTCAGTACCTGGCCGCAAGCTGACGTCTGCAAGCCGGGATCGAGGTCGACAAGCCGAACGATGCCGCAATGTGGCTGGCCGAAGGCAACTGCGAGCGCCCGGAAGTCCTTGTCGAGCGTGACCAGGATCCGCTCGTCGCGCGTGCGCCGCATCCATGATGGCGCGATCACCGGGATCGGTGTTCCAGTCTCCGGTCCAGACGACGTCGTGGCCTTGCGCCGCAAGCGCGTCGCACGTGCGCGGCGAAATACAGATATCAAGACACCGCTTCAAGTCGGAGCGTCGACAAAAGCCGGTTCGACGCGCTCATTTCCGACCAAGCGTCGCGCGTAGACAAGACAGGCGCGAATGTCGGCAGCTTCGAGATACGGGTAATGCTCGAGAATCGATTCCGCCGTTGTGCCCGCAGCCAGCATGCCGAGGATGTGCTCAACCGCGATCCTGCGGCCACGAATGATCGGCTTGCCGCCGAAGATTTCGGGATTGATGGTGATGCGCTCAAGAAGCTTTTGCTCGTCCATCGTGGCCTCCGATTGCGCCCCATTCTAGGCGCCAGCGCCTGCCAACGCATAGCGATGCCGATGCCCGACAGGTCGCGCCGGCCTCTCGGTCTTTTCCCTTGTTCACCTTGCCCATGCCTGCGCGCGCAGCAGGCGCATTACGCTTCGGCGCCAACACGACCTCACTCAAATCCCCCGCAATCAACCGAAACTGCTCCAGCGCCGCTTCCAGGTCGTCGACGCTCTGCTGCGCAATCACTCCCGGCGCGGGCAGGTTATCTCAGTCGGCGAGGTCAGTCTCCACCAAGACTTCTTTCTCGCGGACGATAGGCTCGTCGTACGCGTAAACGCGCCAGCGCTCCGCGATCGTCTCGATGCATACCGCGCGCCCAGCATGCGCGCTCGGCGGCCCGTCAAGATGTCTGCCCCTGCCTGCCGGCGCTCTCAACGCGCTGCGTGAGCTGCAGCACGT
>DAITAC010000227.1:0-2951 GCA_036824465.1 Burkholderiaceae bacterium | reverse complement strand
CAACGATCTCCGGATCAATCTCGCTCCCGCCTTCCGGCTTCAGCGGCGCCGGTGCGTTGGGCACCTTGCCGAGCAGGTAGTAGTCGATCGCCTGGCGCGCGATCGGCGCGGCGGCCATCGAACCGAAGCCACCGTTTTCCACCAACAGCGCAAGCGCGATCTTCGGCTTCTCTCCCGGTCCGGCCGGCGCGAAGGCGATGAACAGCGAGTGGTCGCGATGCCGCTCGTCGATGCGACTGGCATTGTATTTTTCATTCTGCTTGATGCCCACGACCTGCGCGGTACCGGTCTTGCCGCCGACCTTGTACGGCGCACCGGCGAACGCCTGGCGGCCGGTGCCGCTGATGTTCACGTCGACCATTGCCTCGCGCACGAAGCGCAGGTGCTCGGGCTTCAGGTCGATGCGGTAGCTTTCCTTCGGCACGGTGAGCCGCATTTCGCCGGTCTTCACGTCTTCGACGCTCTTCACGAGATGCGGCTTCATCACGATGCCGTCGTTGGCGACCGTGGCGGTGGCGTGCGCCAGTTGCAGCAGGGTGAACGCGTTGTAGCCCTGGCCGATGCCGATCGAGATCGTTTCGCCCGGATACCACTTCTGCTTGAAACGTTTTTCCTTCCACGCGGTCGACGGCAGGATGCCGGTCTGCTCGCCCTCCAGATCGATACCGGTGATCTGGCCAAAGCCGAACGGCTTCATGAAGTCGTGGATCGCGTCGACACCGAGATCGTTGGCCACCATGTAGTAGTAGATGTCGCTCGACTTGACGATCGACTTGTGCATGTCGACCGCACCGAGCGGCACCTTGTTGCTGTCGCGGAAACGCCGGTTGCCGAACATGAAGTAGCCCGGGTCGTGGATCACCTGCTCGGGTCTGCGCGTGCCGGTTTCGAGGGCGGCCAGCGCAAGGAACGGCTTGTAGGTGGATCCGATCGGATACGTGCCGCGCAGCGCGCGGTTCAGCAGCGGCTTATCGGGGTCGTTGTTCAGTTCGTCCCAGCTCTTGGGATCGATACCATCGACGAACAGGTTCGGGTCGTAGCTGGGCCTGGACACGAAGGCCAATACATCGCCGGTCTCGGGTTCGATTGCGATCAGCGCGCCGCGACGATCGCCGAATGCCTTTTCGACGATCTGCTGCAGCTTGATGTCGATCGACAGATTGAGGTTGTTGCCCGGGGTTGACGGGCTGCGGTCGAGTGTGCGCACCGCGCGCCCGCCGGCGGTGATCTCGACGCGCTCCGAACCGGTCGCTCCATGAAGATCGCGCTGATACGACAGCTCAATGCCCGTCTTGCCAATGTGCTCGGCGCCGACGTAGTTCTCGGAATCGTCAAAGGTGGCAATGCGCTCCTTGTCCGCGGGCGAAATGCGGCCGATGTAGCCGATCATGTGCGCGCCGATCTCGCCCAGCGGGTAGTGACGGAACAGGCGGGCGCGCAACTCGACCCCGGGAAAGCGGAATCGATTCACCGAGAACTTCGCGACCTCCTCGTCGGTCAGCCGGGTGCGGATTGGAATCGACTCGGCGCCCTTCAACTCCTCCTGCAGTTTCTTGAACCGGCGCCGGTCGCGCGGCTGGATCTCGATCACCGCAGCGAGCTCATCAATCACCGCGTTGACATTCTCGACCTTGCGCGGATTGATCTCCAGCGTGTAAGCGGAGAAGTTGCGCGCGATGATCACGCCGTTACGATCGCGGATCAGGCCGCGATTTGCCTGCACCGGCACGGTGGCGATCCGGTTGCTCTCTGCCTGTTCATAAAGCTCGGCATGCTTGATGACCTGCAGCCAAACGAAGCGCGCGAGCAGCAACCCGAAGCACGCGAGAACGAACAGCGTCGCCACCACGACACGCGTGCGGAAATGGTGGATTTCGTGTTCGGGGTTGCGAAAAGTCGTCATGAGTGTCCGACTGTGACAGCAACGTCACCAGCGCAGTTCACTTGACATGCGAATCAAGCTCAGTCGCTTCACAATCGCCATGGAGGCGGCGATACTGTCTGGTATCAAGTGAGTCCCTGCACTTCTCATCGCGCATTATCGTTCAGTCAGTCCCTTTGGAGGTTCAGCCGTTCTCATGTTCGATATCCAGAACTACCCAAGTTTCATAGCGGCGGTACTCCTGTTTCAGCTCATTCCCGGGCCCGGGACACTGGCAATTCTCAACGCGACGGCCCGCAGCGGCGTCGGCGCTGGAATGGGTGCCGTCGCCGGTACGCTGGTCGGCGATTTGATCTACATGTTCGCGGCGGTTGCAGGGCTGGCGGCGATAATGAGTGCCAATCCACATCTGTTCAACGCGCTGCAGTGGTTCGGCGCCGGTTATCTGGCGTGGATAGGCCTGCGACTGCTGCGCATGCTACCGACGTCCGCGAACGGCATGCCCGAGCCGGGCAAGACCGGCTGGGTGTATTTCCGTCAGGCGTTCGCGGTCAGCCTGACCAATCCGAAGGTCGCACTGTTCTTCGTCGCCTTCTTTCCGCTCTTCCTGCGTGCCGACTCGTCGCTGGCCACGCTCGGCGTAATGATGTTGCACGTCACGGGGTTGAGTCTGCTTTACCAGGGCGGGCTCGTGCTGCTGGGCAACGCGGTGGCGCGGCGACTCGCATCGCTGCCGGCTGCACGCAGGGTGGCGACGCGGCTGGCGGGAATCGCCCTGATCGGGTTCGGTGCGAAGCTGGCCTTGAGCAACAGGTGATGCATGTCGCATGATCATGACCTGCTCGAACTGCTGCAGCGGATCGAGGCCAACCAGCGCAAGGCTCTCGAAGCGCAGACCGAGCATCTGAAGCTGGCACGGGCGCAGTTCGCGAAATCCGAGGCGATGCTCGAAGAGTCGCTCAAGGTGCAGCGGACCGCCGTTGCCCGCCAGCAGCGCCTGTCGCTGCTGGTGCTGCCGGTCATCCTGTTTCTGATCGTGCTGGTGGTGTGGATCGCCGTCAAGTGGCGA
>DAITAC010000132.1:0-9891 GCA_036824465.1 Burkholderiaceae bacterium | reverse complement strand
CGATGTAACGGTTTCCGTAACAGCTCTGCCAAAAGGCCGGCTCTGCCGGCCTTTTGTTTTGGTCAAGGCATCGACATTGCCGCAGCGGGCATTTCTGGCGGTCGCGTAGAAGCTTCTTCTGTCCCCGCCGCGGTCGGCCCTTCGGGTCGCAACGACCATCGCTTTCAGGGTGTCGCTCCAGATGTAACCACTACCGTGTCAGCGGCGGCGTGTTGCAGGAAGATGACACGCCCTGTCTGTTCCTTCACGGTTAATCCACAAACGCGTTTTGTCGACGTTACGATCACCGTGATCGCGAGCAGGGATGCGGGGTGACTGGGACAAGCAGTGAAGATCCCTCGCATCCGTCGCCGGAGACACCGGCATCACGCGATACCGCTTGCTGGGGCAAGTCCTTTTTTGTGAATCGGGCAACCGACAACTGTTTGTTTTTTGTCAAGATGAACGCGATGGTTGGAGATCACGCTTGCGCTAATGGTTTTGAGCGATCTGATGACAATTTGCTCGTGGTGTATTTGTGTTTGCTCCGCGCTTCGTCAAGGCGCTGAGAGAGCTTTTTGGGCGAAGGTTGCGTGATTCAAATGATGTATCGGTTCTGGACCTGGAGGAGCATATGAATATCTCGTTAGTTCGATTGGGCGCAGCCGCCATCTTCGGGCTTGCCCTTGCGGGTTGTGGAGGAGGCGGTGGTGATGAAACGCCTACCACGCCTACCACGCCAACCGGACCACTGGTAGCGGTTCCGACTGGCAAGAATCCGATCACGATCTCGGCCGCCACGTCGGCGGCAACCTTCGCGGCGTTGGCGCCGGTCGTCAAGGTCGGCACGGTTCAGATCGCGAGCGCGCCGGTCGTGCATTTCTCGATGGCGGATGCCTTCGACAACCCAATCATCGGCTTCGGCAGCACCGCCAAGAGCGCGACCGCGACCGTGGCCAGCTACCCGAATCTCGCGTTCTCGCTGGCCAAGCTCGTACCGGGCGCAAGCGGCAGCCCCAGCAAGTGGGTCAGCTACATCGTGACGACGGTGCCGACGACGACAGCGGCAGCCGCGCCGACGCGGCCCAGCACCGACAATACCGGCACGCTGGTCGACAACGGCAACGGAACCTACAAGTACACGTTTTACCGGGACATCACCAAGATCAAGGCCGACGTTGCCGCGATGACGGTGACCGCGCCCAACAACACGGCCGATCTGGGCGACCTGACCTACGATGCAAATCTCACCCATCGCCTGACGATCCAGGTCTCGGGCAACGCGCCGGGAACCGGCACCAATACGCCGACCGCCGTGCAGGTGACTCCCGGCGTGCCGATGGTCAAACCGGTCGACGTGATCTTCGACTTCATCCCCGCCACGGGCAAAGCCGCGACGGCGGCGGATGCAAGCCGCGACATCGTCGCCAATGAAAACTGCAATTCCTGCCACAGCACATTGGGTGGCATTCCCGGCGACAGCGCCGAGAGCTCCGGCGCCGGGTTCCACGGTGGCAGCCGCAATAATGTCCAGTACTGCGTGGTCTGCCACACCGATCAGCGCAGGTATGGCCGGACCGAAGCCACGATCAACGCCTCGAACCTCACGTTTACGAGCCAAACGTACCTGGTTGACGGTCGTGCGGCCGGGAACCTGCCCAACCTGATTCACAAGACGCACCTGGGCGGAATCCTTGCGAAGAAGAACTACAACTACGCAGACGTCCTGTTCAACGAAGTCGGCTACCCGCAGGACATTCGCAACTGCACCAAGTGCCACGACGGTACGTCCGGAGCGTCAGGGTCGGTCAAGACCGCGCAGGGCGACAATTGGACGAAGGTTCCTTCACGGCTTGCCTGCGGTGCATGCCATGACGGCATCAATTTCGCGACCGGCAAAGGGGTCACGCTTGGCGACGCGGCGAAAGGGCTGACCACGAGCCAGTTCGGGCACGTCGGCGGCGCCGCTGCCGATGACACGACTTGTGCCATCTGCCATACGGCAGCCTTGATCAATGTCTATCACACCCCGGTGACACCGCCGAATACGGGTAGTGCACTTCACGTCACCGGTGGCAACGCCAATACCAACGCAGCCTGGATTGCTTCCAACACCTCCCGGCTGCCGGCAGGCGCGATCAAGGTCAGCTACGACATCAAGAGCGTGTCGCGCAACGCCAGCAAGCAGCCGGTGATCGTGTTCCGGATGCTGCAGAACGGTGCGCGCAAGGACCTCAACGTCTTTGCGACAGCGGTTGCCAATCCGGCGACCGGAGCCAAGGAGATCTGGGACAACTTCATGGGTTCGCCGAGCCTGTACTTCGTGTTCGCGGTGCCACAGGACGGCATCACGGCCCCGGCTGACTTCAACGCATCCGTCTCGGGCTACCTGCGCAACATCTGGAACGGCACCGCGACCGGTACCGGCGCGGGCACACTGTCGGCTCCTGATGCTGACGGGTACTACACCGGCACGTTGACTGGCGTGACGATCCCCGACAACGCAGTGATGTTGACCGGCGGTTTGGGGTATTCGTATAACAATACGACCGCGCTGCCGCTGACGCAGACGAACGTCGACGGCTATCCAGTATCGGCGGCCACGGCGACGGGGCAGACCAACAAGATCGGAGGGCTCATCGTCATCGCGCCGAACGCACAGAAGGTCGCCACCGGCTATACGGGCCGCCGGCCGATCGTCGAGGATGCGCGCTGCAACAAGTGCCACCAGGAACTCGGCACGTTTACGGAAGACGCCTTCCACGCCGGGCAGCGTAACGACGGGACGACGTGTGCGTGGTGCCACACGCCAAACCGGACGAACCAAGGCTGGTCGGTGGATTCCACCCACTTCATTCACGCCATCCACGCTGAGGCCAAGCGGACGGTGCCGTTCACCTACGATGCCATTAGTCCGACAGAGGGATTCTTTGACATCAAGTATCCCGGAGTTCTGGCCCGGTGCGAGCAATGTCACCTGCCCGGCTCTTACGACTACTCGCTCAGTACGACGCAAAGTGTCGTGAACAATCGCCTTTACAGGACCGTGGCGACCGGGACGCTGGCAAGTAGCGCCGCCAACGCCTTCATGTTCTCGCCATACATCACCAAGGACCTCGCCTATGGCTCGGGCTTCTCGTTCAATGCCGGCACGGGTGTAACCACAGCGGCGGCGGCGACCACCCTGGTGCTTTCGCCGACGGCGGCGGTCTGCTCCGCATGCCATGACACTGAACTGGCGCGGGCCCACATGACTCAGAACGGCGGGTCGCTCTATCTGCCACGCAGTACGGCACTTGGCCTGGACGAGGCCTGCTTCGTCTGCCACGCGAGCGGCAAGATCGCGGACATCAAGGAGGTGCATGCGAGGTAACTTGAATCGCAGACACTTGCAGTAAGCGGCAGCGACTTAAGCGCACTTCGCGCTCCGGTCGCTGCGGCAGACAACCCGGTAGCGGTGACGCTACCGGGTTGATTTTTGTGGGTTGTTCAGGGGGGTCGAGGCGATTGCCTCGATCGCGCGGGACGCCCTCCGTAACTGAGGTTTGCTATGGAGAAACAAACAAAGGCATCCGTGCAAGGCCGCGTGATCGCGGCTGCGCTGTTTGCGCTGGTTGCCATCGCGTGCACGGGGACGTCGATCGCCGCGGAAAGCAAGCCGACTGCTCAGCCTCCGGCGGGCCATCCTCCGATGGCGGCGAAGAAGACCGCTCCCGCGAAGCCAGTCAAGCTGGTCGATATCAACAGTGCCAACCGCGAACAGCTGAAGACGCTGCCCGGCATTGGCGATGCCGAGGCCGCGCGGATCATTGCGGGACGTCCCTACCTCAGCAAGGCCGAGCTGGCCACCAAGAACGTGCTTCCGACCGGGGTCTACATTTCAATCAAGAACCTTATCATCGCCAAGCAGACGGGCAAGACGAATCTCAAGAAGTGATGGAGCAGCGAATGAAGCGTTCGACGAAGTGTTGGGGGGCGATGGCCCTGGTATTGGCGGCCTTGGCGGGTTGCGGCGGCGGTGGCGGCGGTGGCGGCGGTGGCGGCGGGTCGCAGCCTGCGCCGACGACGTCGGTGGGGCAGGCGATCTCTGCAGCCGCCGCGGTGGCGGCGAATGACACGTCGACCAATACATCGTCGGCGTTCAAGGTGCTTCAGGATGCCGGTGTGCCGGCAGTGACGGTGAAGAGCCCGCCCACGGTGAACTTCACGGTGTTTTCCGACGGCGCGGTGAAGACGGGACTGACCAACGCAAACGTGCGCTTCGCCATTGCCAAGCTCATCCCCGGCACCAATGGCGACATCGACAAATGGACGAGCTACGTCTATCGCACCGAGTCGACCGCGACAGCGCCGAATAACGTGGGCTCAGGCCCCAACGGCACGCCCGCGCTGGCGAGCGCCAAGCAGGCGACGACAGACCCGAATACTCCCGCGCAGCTCGTCTACAACAGTGACGGGTACTACACGTACACCTTCAGCACCGACATCAAGGATCCGACCAAGACCAACGGTGTGACATTCGAGCCGAATCGAACGCACCGGATCGCCATCCAGTTGAGCTACACGAACGCGGCGGGCGAGACGGTGCTGGTCAACCCCTATTTCGACGTCACCTTCGATGCGAACGGCAATTCGGTGGCGGTCACCGATCCCAGCAAGACCCGCGTGATGGCCGATGTAGCTTCCTGCAACAGCTGCCACGAGAAGCTAGCGCTGCATGGCGGCGGGCGCGTGGACGTGCAGTTCTGCGTGATGTGTCACAACCCCGGCACCACGGATGCCAACAGCGGCAATGTCCTCACGATGCAGACCATGGTCCACAAGATCCACGCGGGCAAGCTGCTTGCCAGCAAGGTGGGCGGCGAGAACTACACGATCTGGGGCTTCGGCAGCAGCAAGCACGATTACTCTGAAGTCGGCTTCCCGCAGGACCTGCGCAACTGCACCAAGTGCCACTCGGGCGCCAATCCGAAGACGCCGCAGGGCGATAACTGGAAGAGCAGGGCCGCCAAGGAATCCTGCCTGACGTGTCACGCCAACAACGCCGGCTCCGACTGGGACACGAGCCACGCTGTATTCGCCAACGCGCTCGTCGGCCCCGGTGCGGCTGCCAAGCAGATCACAAACGCACAGTGCGCTGGCTGCCACCGGGCGGACAGTAATCTCGGGCCGGAAACGGTGCACTGGAACCAGAACGAGGAGAACGCTGCCAAGTACCGGATGAACATTGAGAGTGCGACGTACGACGCTGCCACGCGCAAGGTGACGGTCAAGTACTTCCTTTCCGATCCGACCAGCAAGGACGCGGCCTATAACCTCGTGACGCCTGACTGCACGTACACGGGAACAGCAGGTATCTGCGTGCCGCCGACCGGCACCAACAACACGAAATTTGGCAACCTGCGCTTCTATCTCGCCTACCAGAACCTGGTCGGCCAGTCGACCGGGATTACCGAGTTCACCGCCTACAACAACGGCGGCAGCAGCGCGAACGCGTATGCCCACATGGGAACCAACGACGGAGCCAACCATTACACGGTGCAGATCACCGTCCCTGCCGATACCGCGACGGCCGTCGCGGCGGGAACCGCCCGCGTCGTCAGCATCGGTCAGATCAAGGAGCCCAAGCTGGAGGTCAAGTCACTGGAGCCGCGACCACAGGTCGTGCCGACCGTGCTCATCAACACGGTCGTGCAGCACACGTACAAGGAACTTGCGCTCACCGGCGTGCTGAACCCGCGCCGGCAGATTGTTTCCAATGAGAAGTGCAATGCCTGCCACGGTGCGCTGGGTACAACGTCGGGCTCGAATACGCTCGCCGAGGCCTTCCATAGCGGCGCGCGCAACACGGTCGAAGCCTGCGTGGTGTGCCACGACGCCAATCGGATGTCATCGACGAAGATGACGAACGGCCTGGACCTGAACGAGTCGTACCAGTTCAAGCGCATGATCCACGGCATCCACGGCAATTCGAAGCGTTTCTATCCGTTCACGCACGGCAACACGGTGGTCGGGGCGTTCTGCAACGTCGCCAACACCAGCGCCGCGGCAGCGGCGGCGTGCAATCCCAACCTGAAGCTGGCCGCCACTGTGGAGAACTACGCCGCCGAGGTGGCCTACCCGGGCGTCGGCCTGAACTGCAATGCCTGCCACGTGAACAACTCGTACAAGTTCGACCAGGGACCGATCGGTGCTGTGGTCTCCAAACCGACGGGGGTCACCGATCCGCTGCTCTGGAATGTCATTTCGCCGAAGGCGGCCAGCTGCACAGCCTGTCATGACTCGAGCGCAGCGATCGAGCACGTGACCAGCTTCGGCTTTGCCTCGTTCGGTAACCGGACGCAGGCGCAGTCGCTGCAGACGCAGGAGATCTGTGCGGACTGCCACGGGAGTGGCGGCTTCAAGAGCGTGGACATCGTCCACGGTCAGAAGTAGTTGTCAGCTTGGAAACACCAATGGGGGGCCATCAATAACGGCCCTCTCATTTTTCTTTCATATGGGTTGAATCGGCATCGCGTTGTTGAAGTTTGTTTCTCGGGGGATTCGAATGCGAATCAAGCGTGCGGTGGCAGTCGTTGGCTTTTGTCTGTTTGGGCTGCTGGGAACCGCCGGGGCCGCGGTCGATGCAGATGCATCGGCAAAATGCCTGAAGTGCCACGAAGAACAGATGGACAAGATGAGCAGGTCTGCGCACGCGGTCGCCGCGGACGCGCGGACGCCGACTTGTGTCAGCTGCCACGGCCCGAGCGATGAGCACGCCAAGAATCCGACCGAAGTCGAGCCGACGCGCGAGTTCCATGGCAAGTCCGCGCCGACGGCGAACGAAGCCAGCGATGTGTGCCTCGCCTGCCACCAGAAGGATTCAAAGCGGGCGCTTTGGGCCAGCAGCGCGCATCCTGCCGCGAATGTTGCCTGCAACGACTGCCACAAAGTCCATGTCAGCCAGGACAAGTTGCTCAGCAAGCGCTCGCAACCCGAGGTGTGCTTCACGTGCCACAAGGAGCAGCGCACGCTGATGAGCCGCCCCTCGCGCCATCCGCTGGCAGAGGGAAAGATGAGCTGTTCGGATTGCCACAACGTGCACGGATCGACCGGGCCGAAACTGGCGAAACGCGACAGCACCAACGACACCTGCTACACGTGCCACGCCGAGAAGCGGGGCCCGTTCGTCCATAGCCATGAACCGGTGCAGGAGGACTGCGCCGCCTGTCACAACCCGCACGGCAGCACGATCGCCGGCATGCTCAAGGCGCGGCCGCCGGTTCTTTGCCAGCAATGCCACACGCCGCACGTGGCCGGGGGAGTCGGCGCCGTTGGTGGTCAACCGGGCGTGTTCCCGCCGGCGGTGCCGGGTCAGTTTTCATCGGAGATCAATGCGACTGCGAACGGCAAGAATGTCGTCAACATCTGGCAAGGCCGCAGTTGCATGAACTGTCACACCCAGGTTCATGGCTCCAACAATCCGTCGACCACGAACCCGACGCCGCAGCTCATGTTCCGCTAAGCATTTGCGCCGCGCTAATCCGATGACTACCGGAGCGAAAGAATGAAAACGTTCGTCAAGCAATTCGGCTTGCGCCAGACCGCTCTTGCCGTGGCCGTGCTCGCGGCCTTCGGGTCGGCTCATGCACAGACCAGCACAGCGGAGAGTTCCGTCAGCGTCGGTGTCGGCGGAGTCAGCGGTGATCGCGCGGACCGCGCGCTGTTCGGCCAGTACAACGGCCTGCGCAAAGAGGACGCTTATGGACTGCTCGACGTGGACTACAGCCGGCGTAATGCGGCGACCGGTTCACTGGTCGAGTTCCAGGGTCTGAATCTCGGCCTTGACACGCGCGAGCTGATGTTCCTGTGGAAGAAGCAGGGAGACTGGAAATTCTCGGCCGACTATGGAGAGCTGGTTCGTCGCGACCCGTACACGATCAACACCGGCCTGATCGGAGCGGGCTCGACGTCGCCGCAGGTTTCGCGCCTCGCCGGCGGAACGGGGACAGGGTCGGACCTCGACCTGAAAACCAAGCGCACTAGTCTTGGAGTCGCGTTCGCGAAATGGTTCAGCCCGGTCATTGAATTCGAGGCGAGCCTGAAGAGCGAAAAGAAGGAGGGCGCGCGCCTGTTTGGTATCGGAATGAACTGCCCTTCGACAGTCGCGCCCGGTTGTGCACCCACGACCGGTAGCAACGCCGGTTGGGCCGTGCTGCTGCTGCCCGAGCCGATCGACGCCACCCACAGTCAGGTCGAAGCCCGGCTCAGTTATGCCGGCGAGAAACTGCGGCTCAGTGGCGGCTACTACGGCTCGTTCTACCGCAATTCAAACGGAACAATGAACCCGAGCGTTCCCGGCAGCCTCAACAATCCGCTGGGCAATTTGCTGCCGCTCGCGACCGGCCTGCAGTCAGTCCTGAACCAGCCCGTGGCACTGGCGCCGGACAATCAGGCGCACCACTTCGATGTCACCGGCAACTATGCCTTCACGCCGACCACGCGCGCCAACTTCAAACTCAGGTACGCGCAGGCAACGCAGGATCAGGACTTTGCGAGCTCGGGCCTCACGGGTGCCCCGGCCGGCGTCTCGAACCTCGACGGCAAGGTGGATACGACACAGGCGCAGATCGGAATCACCTCGCGCCCGATGCCCAAACTATCGCTGCTCGCCGAAGTCCGTTATGACGACAGGGACGACAAGACGCCGCTTGCGCTCTACAACGTCGAGGGCACGTCCAAGTACACGAACCGGAATTACTCGAATACAAAAACGCGCGGCAAGCTGCAGGCGACGTATCAGTTCACGAGCGCCTATCAGGGGACCGTGGGCGCGGATTACGAGTCCATCGATCGCGGGACCTTCACGGCGAGCAGCGCAGTCGCCGGCGTCAGTGCCTTGCGCCAGAAGACCGATGAGGCCGGTTTCCGCGTGGAACTGCGCGGCCGGATGGCCGACACCTTCAGCGGTTCGATCAGTTTTGTGAGCAGCAAGCGCGACGGGTCGAACTGGTTGCGACCCAATAGCGGTGTGGGCGTCACTGAAATTGCCGACCCCAGCACCGGCTTCACGACCGCGGCGATCTTCATGCCCACACTGGCAGATCGCAAACGCGACAAGGTGAAACTGTTTGCGACTTGGCAGCCCACCGATGCGTTGTCGCTGCAGTTCAGCGTGGAGGACGGCAAGGACAAGTTCACCGCTCCGACGCAGTACTCGCTGCAGGACACCCGCATGAGCCTGTACAGCGTTGATGCGAACTATGTTCTGTCCGACGCATGGAGCTTCAACGGTTATCTGTCGCAGGGCGATCAGAAACTCAACCAGGTGCGTCCCGCCGGGTACGTCCTGGCCTTCGATAATAAGACCACCAGCCTGGGCCTTGGCGTCGTCGGCAAACCTTCGGAGAAGTTCGAACTTGGCGGCGGGCTGTCTTACACCGACGACAAGAGTGTGTACGCGCAGACGCTTGATGGGACCGCAAACGCAGGCAGCGTCATACTGCTGGCCGCGACGGGCGGTTTGCCCGACATACTGTTCCGCAGAGCCGAGTTGAAGCTCTTCGGCAAGTATGAGCTGAACAAGGCATCCGCCGTGCGCCTGGATGCGATCCACCAGCGTTCGAAGTTCAATGACTGGGGCTACGGATACAACGGCGTGCCGTTCACGTTCAGCGATAACACCACCGTCACGATGAAGCAGGTGCAGGAAGTCACGTTCGTCGGCGTCACGTATATCTATTCGTGGCGGTGAACGGAGTCGGAAGCCGGCATCTGCCGGTGAACGCCTGAACGCGAGAAAGCGGCGGCGACCACCGTTATTTTGAGGACAGGGATCGGAGCCGCGCGCTTTCGTCGCGGCTCTTTTCTTGCGCGGATTGCCCGCGCCGGCCTCCCGTATCATCCGCCCGCGGTTGCACGCCTGACCCGCAC
>DAITAC010000048.1:18324-32256 GCA_036824465.1 Burkholderiaceae bacterium | reverse complement strand
TCGCGTGTACTAAGCCGCTGGCTCGGTGCTGGCCCTATGGGCGTTGAATGCGGGCACATGGTACGCGTTCAGTGGATTTCGCTTGAGGATTGCCAAGCCAACCAATGTGAGGATGCCTGCCATTGCCGTCAAGCTAAGTTCAAAACCGTGCTCAGAGAACGCAAAACTGTTTTTTGCCGTGGTTGTAACGAGAATCTGAAAACCTAGAACGCCAGCGGTTAAAAAAAGGAAGGCGCGCGCAGCCTCGAAATTCTTGAAGTTCATGACGCCCGCTTTGTTTGCAAGTAAAGGAAGGGCGACATAGAGCACCAAAGCGAGAAGGGTGGCAACTGTTGCAGACCATCTGTCTCTGTCCATGACGAATCCTCCCGATCAGTCAAATACACGCCTAACGTGTTTTATCGAGAGACATTTTCAACTTAACCGGAATCACCGGATCTCGTTAACCAGATTCTGCGCTGTTCGAGAGGACGCAGGTGAGAGGGTCGGCGCGAAGGTGAGGAACGACCGCTTTGCAGCCAATTGGGCGGCGGCGACGGCCGGCTCTTTCTGGCCGGGTAATGCCGACCAAGTGAAATTGTCGAACGGCCGGTCCTCGCCGGGTTGTCGAACTTCGCCTGGCCTCGCACGACGGCACCTTCATGGCCGAGACGCAACTTTCATCAACGTCCGCAAACGCTGCAGCACGTCTTTGCGTTCTGCATCGGAGCACGGCGTCGGCACGCCGTACCCGGACCGACCGACCGAGACCCCCGAAAGTGAAGCGGGAATCGCCGGATCGCCCAGTCAGCGCGCCGCGACCCACCGGGGTTATCGAGATGGGCTCTATCCCTTGATCACCCTCGGCAACAACATCTGATGCCGCGGGCAGATTGACGTCGGGTTCTGGTACACCGCGCCGGCAAACGCCTTCAGGTACCCGCGCAGCGCTTTCAGGTCGACGATCTCGTCGACGAAACCATGGCGCGCGCAATAGTCGGGGCGCGAGGTGTCGTGGTACTTCTGCGCCATCTCGTTCATCTTCGCGGCGATCGGCTCGAGCGGCTTGCCGGCGTCCTTGTCCTTCACCGCGCGGCGCGCGTAGGTCGCGACCGCGGCGGTCTCGCCGTGCATCACGTAGATCTCGGTGGCGGCAGTGCCGAGCGTGAACGCGTTGTGGCGGTTCGCGGTCGGCCCGCCCATCACGTAGTGCGCCGCGGCGGTGCCTTTTCTCAGCACGACGAGCATCATCGGTACGTCGGTCGACTGGATCGAGTAGATCAGTGACTGGCCGAGGCCGAGCAGCTCGGCGCGCTCGGCGATGTCGCCAACGTCGATGCCGCTGGTGTCCTGGAACCAGATGACCGGCACGCGGTCGCGCCCGCACAGCGTGACGAACTCGTTCATCTTGATCAGCCCCTGGCGATAGAGCTTGCCGCCGATGCCGGGGTAGTCGGCGTACTCGGGGTAGCCCTTGGGCAGCAAGCCTTGCCGATTGCCGATCACGCCGATCAGCATGCCGTCGATCTTGACCAGCCCGGTGTAGATCTCCGGCCCCGATTCCGGGCGGAACTCCATGTGTTCGCTGCCGTCGACCAGGCGCGCGAGCACGTCGTCGAACGAATAGGTTTCCTTCTGGTTGATCGGCACCAGGTGGTAAAGGTCTTCGGCGGCGAACGCGGGCTCCGCCGGCTCGGCGACGCGGAAGAACTTCGCCTCGTAGGCGGGGATCGCGCGCATGTATTCCTTCAGGCCGTCGAGCACGCCCTTCTCGTCGTCGTACACGTGCGTGAAGAATCCGGTTTCGCTTTGATGGATCTCGACCCGCCCCGGCGGCCGTTCCTTGAAATCGCGCGTGCGTGCGATCAGTTCCTCGAGGCCTTCGAGGTCGAAGTGGCCACGCGGCGACATGCCGGAGACGATGCCCGCGCCGCCGACCGCCATGTTGGCGTCCTTGTGCGCGAGCAGGATCGTCGGGCTGATGCTCTGGTAACCGCCGCCCGCGGGATTGGTGCCGTAGATACCGGCGAGCACCGGAATCCCCGCCTGCTCGAGCTCGGCATGGCGGAAGAACGGCGTACCGCCGCCGCGGCGGTCCGCATAGAACTTCTCCTGGTCGGGCAGCTTCACGCCGCTGCAGTTGACGAGCCACACCAGAGGCAGGCGCAGCCGCTTGGCGAGATTGGTCACGCGCAGGATGTTGTCCGCCTGCCCCGCGATCCACGCGCCGGCGAGCACCTTGTTGTCGAAGCCGATGACCACCGCCCAGCGCCCGGCGATCTTGGCCAGGCCATCGACGACGTTGGTCGTGCCTTCTTCGTTGTCCTCCGGGTTGTACAGGCTGTGCAGCGGATGCCACGTGCCGGGGTCGACGAGGTACTCGAGCCGTTGCCACACGGTGAGTGCGCCGCGCTTGTTGATTTCGGCTGTCGGCATGCCGACGTTTTCACGCGCCTTCCGGGCGGCGGCGATCTCGGCCTCGATCGCTTCGAGCTTTGCGCGGCTGTCTTTCGAGCGTGCGATGCGCGCTTCCTTGAGCGCTTTGCCCAAGGCGGGCATCTTCTGGAAGTAGGGCCTCATGTGTCGCACCTCATTCGCGGTTCGGCGTCTGCCCGCAGGCCATGCCGGAGATGATGATCTTCTGGATGTTCGAGGTGCCCTCGACGACCTGCAGCGACTTGGCGTCGCGGTAGAAGCGCTCGGCCGGATATTCGGTGGAATAGCCGTACGAGCCGTAGATCTTCATGCACTCGTTGGCCGCGCGCACCGCGGCCTCGGACGCGGCGTACTTGGCGATCGAGGTTTCCAACTGGTTCGGCTTGCCCTGGTCCTTGAGCCACGCCGCGCGGTAGACGAGCATCTGCGCGGCGTGATGTTCGACCGTCATCTCGGCGATCTGCGCCTGGACCATCTGGTGCTGCGAGATCGGCTTGCCGAACTGTGTTCGCTCGTTGGCGTACTGGATCGCGAGGTCGAGCGCGCCGCCCGCCACGCCCAACGCGCCGGCGGCGCAGCCCAGACGCGTCTGGTTGAGTTGCCACATGCAGATGCGAAATCCGTCGCCGGGTTTGCCGAGCACATGTTCCTTGGGCACCTTCATGCCTTCGAAGACGAACTCGCCGGTCGGCGCGCAGCGCAGGCCGAGCTTGGTCTCGATCGCGCGCGCGGTGCAGCCCTTCATCTTCTTCGGCTCGATGATGAACGCGGTCATGCCCTTGTTGCCGGCCGCCTTGTCGGTGTACGCGTAGAGCAGCCCCGCATCGCCGACGTGCGCCTGCGAGATCCACATCTTGCTGCCGTGCACTTCCCAGTGGTCGCCGCGGTCGATGGCATGGGTCTTCATGCTGGCGACGTCCGAGCCGGTGTTCGACTCGGTCATCGCGAAGAAGCCGAGCTGCGTTCCGGCGACCCAGCTGGAGATGTACTTCTTCTTCTGTTCCGGCGTGCCGAACTTCGCGACCGTGAGCGCGGGCCCAAGGTTCTGCATGTTGAACGGCAGCCGCCACGACGCCGAGACCTTGGCGATCTGCTCGGCCATCAGCACGGATTCCATGAAGCCCATGCCGCTGCCACCAAGTTCCTCGGGCAACGCACAGGAAAAGAAGCCGAGCGAGCCCATCTTGGCGACGCGATCGGCGCGGAACTCGTGCTTCTCTTCTTCCTTTACAAGCGTCGGCGCGATGTCCTCGGCGGCGAAGCGCTTGGCCGTGTCCTGAATCAGTTGCTGCTCGGCGGTGAGTTCGAAGTTCATGGTGGTCCTGCTTCTTCACTCGATCACGATCAGCACCGCGTCTTCGGCGACCTTGTCGCCCTTCTTCACGCGAACCTCTTTCACCGTGCCGCTGCAGGGCGCCACGATCGGGTTCTCCATCTTCAGCGCCTCGATAATCAAGAGGTCGTCGTCTTCCGCCACCTTGGCGCCGACCTCGACCAGCACCTCGAAAATGTTGCCCGCCAGCGGTGCCCGCACTTCTTCTGCCATTGTCTGTCCCCTCGTTCAGGTTTGTGCCGGTGTCAGCGCCACCCACGTGACACCCACCGTGGCGGTGCCCATCGGGCAGTGGTCCCTTTTACCCAAGGTGGGCGCCCTTGCCCTTGCCTCCGGTCAAATCACCCGGACACAGCAGAAAAGGATGTCAAAAGCCTTGCCGCGACAAGCTGCGGCCCCGGCCTTAGAGCTTGTCCGTAAATAATTCGTGCGTGCGACGGGCCGATTTGGCTTGCAGTGCTAGGCGCGAGGAGCGCGGTTTGGTCGATCCAAATAAGGCCGGAGCACTGCTCCGGCAAGCAACAACGCAATGCGAGCCAAATCGGCCCGTCCCTTCGGGTTGCCGCCAGAAAGCCCGGCTGCGGCGTTGCACGGCTGGGCCGTAGGCCGAGCTACTGATCCTGCGCCGCGCGCCTTGCATCCGGGCTTTCTGGCGGCAACGCATCGTACGAATTATTCACGGACAAGCTCTTAGTCGACCTTGATTCTGGCGACCTTGACGACGTTGGCCCACTTGGCGATGTCGTCACGCAGGTAGCGATCGAACTCCTCGGGGCTCATCGTCATCGGCACGGCGCCCTGCTGCGTCCAGGCGGCGCGCACGTCGGGCTGATTGACGATGCGCGTGATCGCGGCGTTCAACTTGTCAATGATCGGCTTCGGTGTGCCCGCGGGCGCCATCAGGCCAAGCCAGATCGTTGCCTCGTAGCCGGGAACGCCCGCCTCGGCGACCGTCGGCACCTCGGGCGTGACATCGGAGCGCACCTTGCCGGTGGTCGCGATCGCGCGCACCTTGCCCGCGCGCGCCTGCTGCGCCATCGTCGTGATCGCGTCGAACATCATCTGCACCTGGCCACCGACGATGTCGGTGCGCGCGCCGGAACTGCCCTTGTACGGCACGTGCACGATGTCGACCCCCGCCATCGCCTTGAACAGTTCGCCGGCCATGTGATACGGGGTCCCCGGACCCGACGACGCGTAGTTCATTGCGCCCGGTTTCGCCTTGGCAAGGTCAAGCAGTTCCTTCAGCGTCTTCGCCGGCACCGACGGATGAACGACCAGCAGCAGGTCGGAGTAGTTCACCGGCGCGATCGGTGCAAAGTCGCGCAGCAACTGAAAAGGCTTGTTCGGGATCAGCGATTCATTGACCGTGTGCGTGTTGGACATCATCAGCAGCGTGTAGCCGTCGGGGGCGGACTTGGCGACGGCGTCGGTGCCGATCACTGAACCCCCGCCGGGCCGATCCTCGACGACGAACGATTGCCCAAGGGCGTCCTGCAGACGCTGGCCGAGGAAGCGCGCGTACAGATCTGCCGGGCCGCCGGAAGCGAAAGGCACGATGATCTTGACGGGGCGGTTCGGATAGTCCTGCGCCATTGCAGGAAGCGCCATGCACATCGTGGCCAGCAACATCCCGAGAACTCGAATCATCAAAACCTCCCCGGAAAGACAAGCCGCTCGTCGAACTATGCGCGCGCCATGCCCAGCCGTTCGATCAGCCGCTTCTCCTTGACGTACGTCGCACGCGCGTAGGCGGTGTAGTCGGCGCTCGCCATGTACCAGAGTTCCTGGTCGTAGCGTTCGAGCACCGCGACGTGCTTGGGATCGTTCATCCCTTTCTGGAACGCATCGTGCAGGGTTTTGATGATCGCGGGATCGGTGCCCTTGGCGGTGCCGAGTCCGTACGGCGAGGCGGAGACGATGCCGTAGCCGAGATCAACGAGCGTGGGCACCTGCGGCCAGCGGCGCGTGCGTTTCTCGCCCCACGTGACGAGCAGTCGCAGCTTGCCGCTTTCGACGTGCGGCGCGAAGCCGGTTGAATCCGCCGCCGCCATGATCTGGCCGCCGAGGATCGCGGTCATCATGTCGGCGCTGCCGCGGTACGGAATGTGGTTGAACTTCACGTTCTGCGCGAGCGCGAGTTCTTCCATCGTCAGGTGCGGGCTCGTGCCCGTGCCGGTGGAGCCGTAGGCCAGCTGCCCGGGGTTCCTGCGCGCCCACTCGATGACGTCCTTGAAGGTCTTGAACTGCGAGTTCGCCGGCACCACCACGCCGAACGTGTAGCCGGAGATGCCGATCACGTAATCGATCGACAGCAGCGGATCCCAGCTCGTCTTCTGCGTGTGCGGGATGCGGAAGATCGACAGCGGCAACTGCGACAGCGTGTGGCCGTCAGGCCGCGCGTTGCTCAATGCGACCACACCGAGCGTCCCGCCGGCGCCGGGCCGATTCTCGACCACGACCGGCTGCGGCAGGTGCTTCGAAGTCGCTTCGGCAAGCGCGCGCAGCGTGATGTCGGTCGGCCCGCCAGCGGGGAACGGTGCGATCAGCGTGATCGAGCGGCTGGGAAAGCTCTGCGCGGCGACTCCCGCCGGTCGCGCGATCGCGAGCGCCGCGGCAGACGTCAGGACGGTTCTGCGCTTCATCGTGTTTCCTCCAACGGTCTCATTGTTCGCCGCACCGAGGTTGACACGTGGTCACACCGGCCGTTGCGCGATCGTACACAGCGCTCGGCGGTATTGGGAAAAAGCGTTGTCACCGCGGCAAGCGCCGTGAGCACGCTTTGCGCCAAAGGAAAGTGCCGCGCCTCCTGACACGAGGTCAGAGTGCGCGGCACGCCTCGACCGGCGCGATCGAGGCGCCGGTTTGCTTACTTGCCGCGGCCCTTGGTGCTGTAGGTGACGTTGACGTTCACCGACTTCTGCACCCAGTTGCCAATCCCGTCATAGCCGTAGGCGGTGACGGTTGCGGTGGGCGACTGGTACGCCACCTTGCGCGTGTCCCATCGGCATGACAGGGTCAGCGTTGGCGCGGGATTCAACGCCGAGTTCGAGCAGATCACCTCGTTGCCCATGTTCGGGCTGAATCTGAAGTCGGCGTAAACGATGCCGACGTTATCGGTGAAGGTCGCGCTGATCGAGACCGTTCCCGTGACCGTCGCGCCCTCGGTCGGTGCGTTGATCGTCACTAGCGGCGCGGTGCGGTCCATCGGCGCCGGCGCCTTGGCCGTCGCTTCGTTCGAGTACGCGCCCGCGCCGGCCAGGCCGATCGTCGCGACACGATAGGTGTACGTGGCGAGCGACGTGATGTTCTGATCGTCGTACTGCGTCACCGTCGCCGCGATGCGCGCAATCTCGCTGAAGGTGCCGCCTGCGTCCTTGCGCTCGATCGCGTACGCCTTGGCCAGATAGCCGCCGGAAGTCCACGTCAGCGTGATCGCGTCGTAGGGCTGGACCCATGTGCCGGGGTGCGGCGTTGCGGCCAGCGTCACCGCCGGTGGTTTGGGCAGGTCGCCGGCCGGCATCAGCCTGGCCAGCCGATAAGTGCCGGCCGCGGTGCGGTAACCGAGCGCCGCCATCATGCCGACCGGGTTCGGATTGGGAACACCGTTCGGGTTCGGCGACATGGCCGACAACGCGCCACGCGAGCTGAAGCTCGTGAAACTCCAGCCACCGCCGAGGATCAGGTCATCCAGGCAATACGTGCCGACATTGATCGCGTTGTAGGCGAGTCCGTAATTGATGGGGCAGACGTAGTTGGCGAGCAGCAGCGAATCTCCTGCACGGTCGATGCCGAGCGCCATCACGTTGGCGCTCAGCCCGCCCAGCACTTTCCATCCTGCGCCCGGCGTGTAGCGCACGACCTGCGCATAGCCCATCGACGACGACAGTGTCGCCACACCGATGAACGAGCCCGCTTCGTTCAGACGCATGGCGCGCAAGAAGACCCAGTGGTATCCGCCGGGCGGCGGCTCGGGAAACGCGGGAGTGGCGGTGACGGTGCCATCGGGTTCAAGGATCTGCCCCGATTGCAGAAGCACGCGGCCGCTATCGGTCAGGTCCATCGGGTCGGCAAAACTGGTGATCGAGGTATAGAGCGTGCTCAGGTCGACCAAGCCGCCGCCGCGCGTGTACAGGTAGGGTTTGTATGACCACACGACGAGCCCCGTGACCAATCTGCTCGGCGTGCCGAACGACACCAGCACCTGATCAAGCTTGTTAACGGCAACTGCCTTGCCGACGGTGGCGCCCGTCGGGAAAGCCAGCAACTCGAGCGTGCGGCTGCCTGCGCCGGCAGGCCACCAAATGGCGGCCTGGTTACTGACTTGTCCGACCACCGCACCGTTCTCGCCGATCCGTGTGGCCGTTGCCGCGGTGACACCCGCAGGCAGCGGCAGGAAAGACTTGGTCGTACCGTCGAGCACCCAAGGCTGCGCGGCTGAGTACGTGTCGAGTCCAAGGATCTGCCCGCTCGAGTTCACGTCGATCGGCACACCGACGCCGATGTCCTGAACCGAGAATGCCGGTGCACCCAGCGCCGCCAGCGGCGTCAGCACCGTAATCGCAAGCGCAAGAGCGACGCTGCGAATGCTTGTCCAAATTGTTTGCATGCTCAACTCCTCGTGCGGATTCCCGCTTGAACTGATGAGAAACATGCCGATTGAATAGCACTTGAGATGCGCGCAACTTTGACCTGCGTCGTAGCGGCGTTGAGTTGAACAAAGGCGTTACCACATCTGCGCAGCCGCCATTTCGAAATTGGGTGAAATGCCCCAACGCGTGAACCCGATTGCGACCGATAACCGCATCGCGCCAGCGGCTGCGCCTGCAAGAACACGGACTCAACGCAGATCCGCTTCGCAGTATTCTCGGAAATGCAAAAGATGC
Source organism: Burkholderiaceae bacterium (assembly GCA_036824465.1). Taxonomy (GTDB): domain Bacteria; phylum Pseudomonadota; class Gammaproteobacteria; order Burkholderiales; family Burkholderiaceae_F; genus JAKOQB01. Next base: position 23,622 of record DAITAC010000048.1, on the reverse strand, counting down.
AGTGCGACCGAAGTCATCGATTGAGGCTGAACCTACTTGTGCGGAGACAGCATGGCGATTCAACAGACGAAGACACCTCTCATCCCGATCCTGGGCCTTGCCCACATCGGCATTCGTGTGCACGACCTCGAGCGCTCGGTGCGCTTCTATGAATTGCTCGGTTTCACGAAGACCGCCGGTCCGATCGGTCCGGAGCCCGTGGCGATCCTCGAGCACCCCTCGGGACTGGAAGTGAACCTCGTGCTCAACGCACCGAATTCGAGTGGGCCGAACGTCCTCATGGATGTGCCGGACAAGCACCCGGGAATCACGCACTTCGCTCTGCTGTGCCCCGACATCATGGCGGCGAAGGAGCGACTCGAGGCGGCTGGCATCCCACTCAGTGGCGGACCCATCCGCTTCGGCCCCGGAGCGCAGGGAATCTTTGTGCGCGATCCCGATCGCAATGTGATTGAGCTGCATCAGCGCGGCTGAATTCAGACGACAGAGCGCGTTCCGCGTTCATGCGGGAATCGAACGACGGCGGGCAACGAATAGACTTCCCGCCATGGATCGACGTCGGCTCCTCCTGTCACTCGTGTCCGCGCTCGCCGCCCCAGCAGCGTCAGACGCTGCGGCGACGAAGTCATTCCCACGCGCATCGCCCGTGCCGGGTGGCGTCGCCCGAATTCGCCTCGGCGCGGCCGAGCACGCGCCGCGCGCAAGCATAGGCACGGAGCGCGTGCTCGTCGTGCGCGATGGCGGCGAGTGGATTGCACTCGTCGGTATCGCCTTGGCGACGAAGCCGGGCTCGAAGCTGCGGGTTAAGTCGGAGCGCGCCGACGGAAGCGTCGAGCAGTTCGAGATCACTGTGGCGCGCAAGACCTACGCGTCACAGCACCTGAAGGTGCCGCCGGGCCAGGTCGAACTGTCCCCCGAAGATCTGGCGCGGTACGAGCGCGAACGCGCGCATCTGGCCGGCGTGATCAAGACGTTCACTGAAGAACCGCCATCGAGTCTGGCAATGGTGCAACCCACGCCCGGCGTGCGCTCGAGCTCGTTCGGATTGAGGCGCTACTTCAACGGCCAGGCGCGCAATCCGCACAACGGAATGGACATTGCGGCGCCGGAGGGCACCCCGGTCGTCGCCGCCGGTGCAGGGCGCGTGATCGACGTCGGCGACTACTTCTTCTCCGGTCGCACGATCATTATGGATCACGGCGCGGGCATGCTGTCGCTGTACTCGCACCTGAGCGAGGTCGACACCAGCCTCGCGACCGACGTAGTGGCTGGCGCGCCAATCGCCAAGGTGGGCGCGACCGGTCGCGTGACCGGGCCGCACCTGCACTTCACCGTCTATCTGAATACGGTCGCGGTCGATCCGGCGCTCTTTCTGCCGGCGTAGAGACCGCCCGATCAGAGCGCGCGCTTGATCGTCATCGCACCGCGGATCTGACCGACCGCGAAGCCTGTCGCCTTGTCGTTCGGATAGTGCTCGCTGAGCTTGGCCTTCACGTCTGCGCTGAGGTTCTCCGGCGCGCCGTGGCAGTTCAGGCACAGCGGCTGGGTCGGCAGCGCCTTCATGTAGCGGTAGACCTTCGCCCCGCCTTCGACAACGACTTCGCCTTTCTCAAGCGTCGCCGGATTCTCACCGGCGGCGGCGCGGCGGTCGAAATCCTGCAGCACCGCCTGTTCCCAGGTGTCCGGAACCGCCTTCGGGTTCCGATTCCTCAGGCTGACCCGGCGGATGTTCCATCCGGTTTTCTCCGAAGCCTCCTTCGCCATCTGCGGTGCCCTGTCCCGACAGACTTCAATGGCGCCCGCCGGACCACTCTTTGCGATTTCGTCCTGCAGAACTGCGAGCAGCTTCGGCGGGACGCTCGACGCGACGCTGCGCGCTTCCTCGAGCAGCTTGGTGTCGTTGGCGACAGCAGTTGTCGTGGAGAGCGCACAGAGCATGGATACGAGAAGGCTTGCATTGGAGGCTTTCATAGCGAATTCCCTGGTCTGCGTGGATGTCTGTATTCGTCGTGCGGCATCTGCGCGCGCGATGCGCGCAGAAGGGATTGCGAGCCGAAATGCTATGTCAGCAGCCGCTCGAAAGCTTGATGGTTCGCAACGCCCTGCGGGTCGCTGTGACGTTGATCACAGTCCGCGATCCTGCGCGCACGCAACCGCGTGATGTGCGCGGCGCCGACCAGCGCGGAACGCGACTGCGTGGACTCATTCCGTTTCGCATTCATCGCGACAAGAAAGGACGTCGATGACGGCCGACGTGCTCTCGCCCTCACCCCAACCCCTCTCCCGGTGGGAGAGGGGCTTGCTTCCCTCTCCCTCCGGGAGAGGGACCGAGGGTGAGGGCCGCACCTTGGCAAGCCGTTGCCGGTCCAACGCATACGCAGAATTGCTTTCGTTTCGAACGCGAATTGAAATCAGACGTGCGCCGAACTCGACGCAAAGCGGGCGAGCGCGGTCTCGGCGTTGCCGAGCTCGAACTCGATCGCGAACATGCGCTTGACGTAGTTCGACAGCGCGTATTCCTGCGTGGTGCCGATGCCGCCGTGCAACTGGATCGCCTGCTGCGCGATCGTGCGCAAGGCGCGATGGGCGAGCACCTGCGCGCCGTCGAGTGTGCGCGCATCCATCTTCATCGCCGCGGCCAGCATCAGGGACTGCGACTGCTCGTACAGCACGAGCAGGTCGGCCATCCGGTGCGCCAGCGCCTGGAAGCGCCCGATCGGTTGACCGAATTGCTTGCGCGTGCGCAGATACTCGGCGGTGAGATCGAGCACAGTTTTGGCCAACCCGATGCCTTCGGCGATGCGGCCGATGCGCGCGGCGTCCGTACCTGCCTGCCAAGCGTCGATCGCCGTAGTGCCCTGCGCGAGGACTTTGGCTTTCGCGCGTTCGAAGGTCACTTCCGCTGCGGCACTGCCGTCGATCTGCCGGTACGCACGACGCGTGAGCGCGTTCGACTCGACCGCATAGAGTTTGTCGTCGACCAAAACGAGCACTGCCTCGGCGTAGCTCGCGTGCGGTGCCCACGCGTGCACACGCGCGCCGTCGACCCGCGCATCGCGCAACGGCACGACGACCGTACCGCCGGCAATTCGTTCGAGCAGCCCATCGCGTTCGGACGACGCGGCTACACGCGCGAGGAGGCTCGGCGCGGCGATCGCGCTGTCGATGAGCGGCTCAAGCAGCCAGCCGCGCCCCAATGTCTGCGCCACCAGCACGGCATCGATCAGCGGCCGGCCGAGCCCGCCATTGCTCTCTGGAACGAGCAGCGCGGACAGACCGAGATCGGCAAGCTCGCGCCATGCGGCGGGTGTTGCACCCGTATCACCCTTGGCCTGCGCGCGGCGAATCTCGATCGTGCAGCGTTCGCGCACCCAGCGCTCGCAGGTGGACAACAGCAGTGATTGATCTTCGGTGAGGGAGAAGTCCATCTTGGTCGGGAAGTCAGTGAAGTTCGGTGCGCTGCTTGCCCTCACCCCAACCCCTCTCCCAAGGGGAGAGGGATGGAGGGTGAGGGAGACGATGCACGCTCAAAGCTCCAGCACGTGTTTTGCAATGATTCCGCGCTGGATCTCGTTGGAGCCACCGTAGATCGTCGTCTTGCGCAGGTTCAGATACATCGCCGGTTCAGGCGCAAGCCGTCCATCGCTGCGCGTTACGAGCGCGGACGAGCCCTGCATTTCCACAATCAGCTCCGCGATGCGCTGGATGATCTCGGAGCCACGGATTTTCAGCATCGATGCCATCGGCCCCGGCGCGCCGCGCGCGCGCGCTTCCGACAGCACGCGCAGGTTCAGAATTTCGAGCGCCATCAGTTCAATCTCGACATCGGCGAGCCGCGCGGCGAAGAGCGGATCTTCGGCAAATGGCCGGCCGTTGCGCAACTTGGTGCGGGCAAGCCGCCTGGCACGCTCCAGCTCGCGCTTGTTGATGCCGATGTTGGCGATGTTGGTGCGCTCGTGTTCGAGCAGGTACTTGGCAATGGTCCAGCCCTGGTTCTCCGCGCCGATGCGCTGCTCGATCGGCACCTCGACGTTGTCCAGCCACACTTCGTTGACCTCGACCGAGCCATCGAGCAACTCGATCGGCCGCACGGCGACACCCTTGCTCTTCATGTCGATCAGCAGGAAGCTGATGCCTTCCTGCTTCTTCACGGATGAATCGGTGCGCACGAGGCAGAAGATCCAATCGGCGTGCTGCGCCAGTGTGGTCCATGTCTTCTGTCCGTTGACGACATAGCGATCGCTCTTGCGCTCCGCGCGCGTGGTGAGCGACGCGAGATCGCTGCCGGCGCCCGGCTCCGAATAGCCCTGGCACCACCAGTCCTCCGCACTCGGAATGCGCGGCAGGAAACGGCGCTTCTGCGCCTCGTCGCCGAATTTCATCAGCACCGGGCCGACCATGCGCAGCCCGAACGGCAACTGGCGCGGCGCGCCGGCGAGCGCCATCTCCTCGTCGAAGATGTGTTGTTGCACGACATCCCAGCCAGGTCCGCCCCACTCGCGCGGCCAGCTCGGTGCGCCCCAGCCTTTGCCGTGCAGGATCTTCTGCCAGCGGATCGTGTGATTGCGATCGACATGCTCACCGCGCTCGACCGTCTCGCGGATTTCGGGCGGCATTGCCGATCGCGCGAACGCGCGCACCTCGGCGCGGAAGGCTTCTTCTTCCGGAGTGAAATTCAGGTCCACGGTGTCTCCGTTCCGTCTTCTCGACGAGTCTACGCGTGCCGACCTGATGAAATATCCGGGCTAGCGATCCGCGTCGTCTGCCAAGTCAAACATGCTCGTCGCCTCGAGGTCGAGCACCTCTTCGCCCGCCTGCCTGAACATCTGCCAGCGCCAGCGCAGCACGCCGAGGTTGGGCTTGCTGCTCGAGCGGCGCACCTCGATGACCGTGGCACGTAGCCGCAGCTCGTCGCCAGCGCGCACCGGATTGAGCCAACGCAGGTAGGCGAGTCCCGGCGAACCGAACGACTCCGACTCCGCAAGCAGCCCATCGACCGCCATTCGCATCGCCAGCGCGCACGTCTGCCAACCACTGGCGATCACGCCGCCCCAGCGGCTCGCGTTGGCGCGGGCGACATCGGTATGGAACCACTGTGGGTCGTAGCGCTGCGCGAAGTCGACGATCTCGGCCTCGGTCACGCTGATCGGGCCGGCCTCGATGACTTGCCCTGCGTGGAACTCTTCAAACTTCATCAGTACGTCTCGATATGGAAGCGGCCTTTGCCGAGCAGGTCAGGACGAAGTGCCTCCCAGTCCATGCCATGGTCGCGACAGATGTCGCGGAACGAGGCGATTA
>DAITAC010000048.1:7639-18224 GCA_036824465.1 Burkholderiaceae bacterium | reverse complement strand
AGTGCCTCCCAGTCCATGCCATGGTCGCGACAGATGTCGCGGAACGAGGCGATTACGCCTTCCTCCATGCCCTTCAATCCGCACACGTAGATATACGTCTTCTCATCGGCCAGCAACTGCGCCACCTTGTCGGCGCGCGTGCGGATCATGTCCTGCACGTACCGCTTCGGCTGTCCCGGCACGCGCGAGAACGCGAAGTTGATGTCGATGAAATCCTTCGGCAGTTTCATCAGCGGGCCGAAGTAAGGCAGTTCCTCGGGCACGCGTGCGCCGAAGAACAGCAGCAGTTCACCACCCTCTTTCAGCTCGCGGCGACGGCGGCGGTGCTCGGTCATCGCGCGCATCGGCGCGGAGCCTGTGCCGGTGCAGATCATCATCAGCGACGAACCCGGATGATTCGGCATCAGGAACGTCGTGCCATACGGGCCGACCACCTTCACCTTATCGCCCTTCTTCAGATCGCACAGGAAGTTCGAGCAAACGCCGGCGACCTTCTTGCCCTCGTGGTCTTCGGTGACGCGCTTCACCGTCAACGACAGGTTGTTGTAGTGCGGCCGCTCGCCGTCGCGCGGGCTCGCGACCGAATAGAGCCGTACGTGATGCGGCTTGCCGCTCGCATCCAGGCCCGGTGGGATCACGCCCATCGACTGGCCTTCGAGCACCGGAAACGGCTGGTCGCCGAAGTCGAGCACGATGTGGCGGATGTCGCTCGATGCGCCGTCACCGGTCAACCGCAGGTTCCCGCTGACCGTGGCGATGATCGGGTTTGCAATGCCGTGCAGGTTGACGTACGGATGCGAAGCAGACCAAGGTGGTGACACGGCGCCGCCGTGGCCGGCGGTGGCGATGACAGTGATCTCCCTGACCTCGGCCGGAATCTCCGCCTGCACCTCGGCAACGTGGTTATCGAGTTCGGACCTGTCGGGCAGCACGTCCCAACTGAACTGTTCTGCGAGCGTGTATGGCTTGAGCTTGGCGACATTGCGCCAGTTGTCAATTGAACCCGTCGGACACGGCGGAACACATGCGTTGCAGCCTTTGCAGATGTTGAAATCGACGACGTAATTGCGCGAATCGTGCGTGATTGCATGGACCGGGCAGGTCTCTTCGCACGTGTTACACCGGATGCAGATCTCCGGGTCGATCAGGTGCTGGCGTGCGATCAGTTCGGCGGGGGCGTTCATGTGCGCTTGGGCGGCGGCTCTCCCTCACCCTCGGTCCCTCTCCCGCAGGGAGAGGGAAGATAAGCCCCTCGCCCGTTGGGAGAGGGGTTGGGGTGAGGGAACAGAACCTGCAATCGCATCAGTTGAACCTCACATACTCGAACTCCACCGGCTGGTTATTGATTCCGCGCGCCGGCGGCGCGATCCAGTTCGCAAACCGGCCGGGCTCGGTCACGCGCCCCATCAGCGACGCGACGAAGGCGCGGTCCTCTTCGGTCGGCAGCCACGCGCGGTGCCGGTGCGTCCAGTCGGCCTCGGAGACCACGTGGCCGTCGGGATCGATCTTCGACGCCGACAGCGGGCCGATCTTCCGGTTGAATGCCTTGTGAGGTGCGTGCAGCCGCGCCGGAACGCCGGCTTTTTCGATGATCCGGTTCCAGCGATCGATGCCGGCCACTGCATCCTTCACATAGTCGTCGCGCAGCTGCTCGTTGAGCGCGTTGAGCGCCGGCGCATTCACCACGGCGAGCTTGTCGCCCTGGATTTCGAGCACCGGATACGTCTGGCCGGCAAGCACGTGGTCGTCGCTGCGCTTGGTTTCGTCGAAGCGCCCCTTCAGTCCGTTCGTATAGAACGTCGCGGCGTTGGACGACACATCGGAACCGAACAGGTCCATCGTCACGCTGAAGTGAAAGTTCAGATAGCGCTGAATCGTCGGCAGATCGATCACCCCTGCGGCGCGAATGCGCTCGACATCATCCGTCTTCAACTGGTTCATCACGTCGCAGGTGCGCTGGATCACCCGGCCTACGCCCGATTCGCCGACGAACATGTGATGCGCCTCCTCAGTCAGCATGAAGCGGCACGTGCGCGCGAGCGGATCGAAGCCGCTTTCGGCCAGCGAACAGAGCTGATACTTGCCGTCGCGATCGGTGAAGAACGTGAACATGAAGAACGCCAGCCAGTCGGGCGTCTTCTCGTTGAAGGCACCGAGGATGCGTGGGTTGTTCGCGTCGCCTGAGCGACGTTCGAGCAGTGCCTCGGCCTCCTCGCGCCCGTCGCGCCCGAAGTAGGCGTGCAGCAGATACACCATCGCCCACAGGTGGCGACCCTCTTCCACGTTGACCTGAAAAAGATTGCGCAGGTCGTACTGAGACGGGCACGTCAGTCCCAGGTGTCGCTGCTGTTCCACCGACGCGGGCTCGGTGTCGCCCTGGGTGACGATCAGCCGCCGCAGGGTGCTGCGGTATTCGCCCGGCACTTCCTGCCACGCACCCTCGCCCTTGTGCGCGCCGAAGTTCACCTTGCGATTCGGATCGCGCTCGGCGAGGAAGATGCCCCAGCGGTAATCGGGCATCTTCACGTACCCGAAGTTCGCCCAGCCCTTGGCGTCGACGCTGACCGCGGTACGCAGATAGATCTCCATATGCTGTGACTCTTCGGGACCCATCTCGCCCCACCAGTTCAGGTATTCGGGCTGCCAGTGCTCGAGCGCACGCTGCAGCGTCTTGTTGCTGGCGAGATCGACGTTGTTGGGGATGCGTTCGCTGTAGTTGATGCTCATCGTTGCTCCGGTTGAGGATTCAGCGGATCGACACACTGATTCCCTCACCCCTACCCCTCTCCCACTGGGAGAGGGGTTCTCCTTCCCTCTCCCTCCGGGAGAGGGAGAGAGGGTGAGGGCCGCATTGTTTTGGTCAAACCCGCTTCCAATCGAATTGCGCCTTCTTGCCAGTGCCGAAGACCTTCAGCGCGCCGGCGGTGCCGACCGCATTGGGTCGGATGAAGATCCAGTTCTGCCACGCGGTCAGGCGGCCGAAGATGCGCGTGGCCATCGTTTCGCGCCCACCGAAGCGCAGGTTCGCTTCCATGCCGGTCAGCGCATCGGGCGACAGGCTCGCGCGCTCCTCAAGTGCGATGCGAATCTCATCCAGCCAGTCGAGTTCGTCGGGCGCGGCGGTGACGAGTCCGAGTTGCTCCGCATCGCGCGCGCCGATCGCACCGCGCAGTCGCGCCAGTACTGCTTCAACTTGCGCCGCGTCTTCATAGAAACGCGCAGCGATGCGCGCGAGCCCATTGACCATGGTCAGCGGACCGCAGTTCATCGACGACAGTGCGATCGCGGTCTTTGCCATCTCCTCGGCGCTATCGAGCATGTAGCTGCGATCCGCAGCAAGCGCAATTTCGAACAGCGTGCCGGCAAAGCATGAACCGGGCTCGATCAGCGCGAACATGCTGCGCGAGCTGACGTCCAGCCGCGCCAGCGTCCGGCGCAGCATGCCGATCGTCTCGCGCACGAACCAATGTCGCTTGTGTTCGTCCAGCATCGCGTCGATGTCGAGCACCACCTGCGGATCGCCCGCCGTCTTCAACACCCACACCCCGAGCTCCAGTTCGTTGGTGCGCAGGGAAAGAATCGCATCGTCAAGCTCGCGCGCCATTGCGAGCGGCCACCAGTGACAGCCCGCGTTGACGATGGCGTCGATCGTCGCCGGTCCGCTGCCCTGCGGCGCATGGACGGTGATCGTGGCGCGGCGCGCGGCGCGGTCCAGCCGCACGTCGACGAATTCGTAGTGATAGCCGTCGGCATCGACCGTGCGCGCCAGCGGCTCGAGCGCGACACCCTTCACATCCGCCGGCCGATCACTTTGTGCCGCCAGCTCGAGCGCGCGGTTGCGCACGAATTCGTTGAACTGCTGCGGCTTGACGACGTGATCGACCAGGCGCCAGTCCTTGGCGCGCTGCCCGCGCACGCCTTCGGCGATGGTGCAGAAGATGTCGGCGTGATCGCGACGCACGTGGCGCTTGTCGGTCACGCGCGTCAGCCCCCCGGTGCCTGGCAGCACACCCAGCAGCGGCACCTCGGGCAGGCTCACCGCCGAACTGCGGTCGTCGACCAGCACGATCTCGTCGCATGCGAGCGCGAGTTCGTAGCCGCCGCCGGCCGTCGTGCCGCTGCAGGCGGCGATGAATTTCAAGCCGGAGTGCAAGCTCGAATCCTCGATTCCGTTGCGCGTCTCGTTGGTGAACTTGCAGAAGTTGACCTTCCACGCGTGCGACGACAGGCCGAGCATGTAGATGTTGGCGCCAGAGCAGAAGATGCGCGGTTTGGCGCTGGCGACGATCACGCAGCGCACTTCGGGGTGCTCGAAGCGGATGCGCTGCAGCGCGTCGGCGAACTCGATGTCGACCCCGAGGTCATATGAGTTCAGTTTCAGCGCATAGCCGGGACGGATGCCGGCGTTTTCGTCGACATCCATCGTCAGCGTGGCGATCGGTCCGTCGTAAGTGATGCGCCAGTGGTGATAGCGCGACGGGTCGGTCTGATAGTCGACACGGTCCGCGGCGGACTCAGCCGGTGAATTCAGTACGGCAGCCATGGTGTGCTCCGTTTCAGATGAATACCGCCTCGCGCAGCCGCGCGAAGCTCGCCTCGATGTCGCCGCCCGACGTGTCGACGACCGTATCAGCCTTCGCGTAGAGCGCTTCGCGCGCCTTCAGGATGCGGCGCAGGTCTTCCATCGCCTCCTCATGTCCCGCCATTGGCCGCAGATCACCTTGAGCAATGACACGCGCCATGTGCTCTTCCGGGGCCGCCTTCAACCACACGGTGTGACAGTGCGCAAGCAGGAATGTGTAGGTGTCGGGCTGCGACACGATGCCGCCACCGACCGACAGCACCGCGCGCTCGTGCTCGCTCACCACCCGTTCGAGCGCGCGTTTCTCGAAACGGCGATAGCCGGTCTGGCCGTACAGCGAAAAGATTTCAGCCACCGGCATTCCGGCATCGCGCTCGATCTCGCGATCGATCTCGATGAACGGCGCACCCAGTTCCTGCGCCAGCCGCGCCCCGAGCGTCGACTTGCCGGCACCGCGCAGGCCGATCAGCGCAACCCGCCAGCGACGCTCGCCGTCTGGCCCGCTGAAGTCGCGCATCAGGCGCGACATCAGTCCTTCCAGCCGACTCGCCGGCACGCGCTCGAGCAAGCGGCGGATCACGCGCTTGTCCGCGCCTTCATCATCGTGGTCCGAAAGCAGATCGGCGAGCGACACGTTGAGTACGCGCACGATTCGTCGCAGCAGAAGAATCGAAATGTTCCCCTCACCCGCTTCAAGATGGGCAAGGTGACGCTCTGAGACGCCCGACTCGCGTGCCGCCTGCTTGCGTGACATGCCGCGTCGTTCGCGCAATTCACGAACATGCCGGCCAAGCGAATGCAGGAACGCGGGTTCGTCGTTCCCGCCCTGGGTTTCGTCGGCGCCACTTTCCGGAAGCGTGGCCTCAATGCTCATAAGCAGTTTTTTGCAGCAACTCTTTGCAGCGATGCAGAATAGTGCCTGAATTTGACGGCCGTCAAGGCAATGACCCCACGTTTCGCCGCCAATACATGCAGTAAAGTGCTTGACGCATGGGTTTGCCCGCGTACCATTCCGCCAGCCTATTTCAAGCAAGAGCACGGCGCAGAGCCGTCCTCAGGTCCGACGAGACCGAGCCAGGCAAGGAGACATGTGAAGCTCGAGAACCTCATCGCCGGCCGTTGGGAGCAGGGCCGCGGAGATGGTGTGCCGCTGCACGACCCGGTGACCGGCGAAATCGTTGCCGCCGCAACCAGTGACGGAGTGAATCTCGGCGCCGCCCTTGCATATGCGCGGGAAACCGGCCGGGTGGCGCTGCACGCGCTCACCTACGCACAGCGCGCAAACCTTCTGACTGCGATTGCCGATACGCTGACCATGCATCGCGACGCGTACTTCGACATCGCCCGCCGCAACAGCGGCTCACCCAAGGCGGACGCTGCGATCGACATTGACGGCAGCATCTACACGCTGAAAACCTATGCGCGCGCCGGCAAGGCACTCGGCGAAACGCGGCGGCTCGCCGAAGGTGCGCCGCATTCGCTGTCGAAGGACGGCTCGTTTCAGGCGCGCCACTACCTGGTGCCGCGTCAGGGCGTTGCGGTGTTCATCAATGCCTTCAACTTCCCCGCGTGGGGGCTGTGGGAGAAGGCCGCGCCCGCGCTGCTTGCCGGCATGCCGTTGATGCTGAAACCCGCGACACCGACCGCCTGGCTCGCGGAGCGGATGGTGCGCGACATCGTCGATGCCGAGGTGCTGCCCGACGGCGCGATCTCGATTGTCTGCGGCGGTGCGCGCGATCTGCTCGATCATGTGAATGAAACCGACGTGGTGTCGTTCACGGGCTCGGCCGACACCGCGCTGCGCATTCGCACGCATGCCGCCGTCGTGCGCGCGAGCGTGCCGGTCAACATTGAGGCCGACAGTGTGAATGCGGCGATCCTCGGACCGGATGCGACGCCGGGCTCGCGCGAGTTCGCGCTGCTGGTTGCCGAGGTCGTGCGCGAGATGACGCAGAAGGCGGGGCAGAAATGCACCGCGATTCGACGCGTGTTCGTCCCTGCGGCCAGTGCAAAGAGCGTGACCGATGCGATTGCCGCCGAACTCGCGAAGGTCAAGATCGGAAACCCCGCCAATGCCGCCGTCACGATGGGGCCGCTCGTCAACCGTGCGCAGCGCCTGGCTGCGCTCGAGGGCATCGCAGCCTTGCTGCAGGAATGCGATCGCATCACCGGGGATCCGGCAAGTCTCACGCTGATCGATGCCGACCCTGCAGTCGGCGCGTTCCTGCCACCCACTCTGCTCTACTGTGCCCGCGGCGCCAGCGCGCAGCGCGTGCACGAGATCGAAGTCTTCGGACCGGTCGCAACGGTGATTCCATACACATCGACCGCGGAGGCGATTGCGCTCGTGCGCCGCGGCCGCGGCTCGCTGGTCGCTTCGGTGTTCTCGAGCGACGCGGCGTTCATCGAGCAACTGGTGCCGGCGATCGCCGACCTGCACGGGCGCATCCTCGTGGTCGACGCAACGGTCGACAACAAGCACACCGGCCATGGCAACGTGATGCCGAGCTGCACGCACGGGGGCCCCGGGCGCGCCGGCGGCGGCGAGGAACTCGGCGGCCTGCGCGCGCTCGCGTTCTACCATCGCCGCATCGCGCTGCAGGGATCGGCCGCGCGGCACAAGCAATTCGGGCGCGACGCGGCGGACGCGACACTGCTGCTGACCTGAGAAACGCGCAATGACACCCGAACAGTTCGGCTCACTCATCCGGCAGGTCACGTCGACCATCGCCGGCAAGCCGCTCGATGCCGCACTTGAGCAGGACCTGAATGCGCGCTTTCCCGCGGGTGGCCCGGTATTCGAATCGATTCGCACCGCGTGCAAGCAGGCGGTCGCGGCCGGCTGGATGTGCAACCGCGAAGCGGGTGGCATCAAGTTCGGCCGTGTGATCAAGCCCGGCGATGCGATGCACGGCTTCTCGGTCGACGTGGTTGACATGAACGAATGCAAGGGGCCGCATCATCGTCACCCGAACGGTGAGATCGACATGGTGTTGCCGCTCGAAGGCGATGCGCGCTTCGACGGCGCGAGCGCCGGCTGGAAGGTATACGGCCCCGACAGCGCACACTATCCAACCGTCACTGGCGGGCGCGCCCATGTGCTGTATCTGCTGCCGCACGGCGCGATCGAGTTCACCAAGCAGGCCTGATTCGCAAGGAGGCAATCCATGCCTGTCGTCAGCCGTGCCGATCATTCGGTGAGTCCGCCCGCGATCGACATTCCACGCGATTACAACGCAGCGGAAGATCTGATCGAGCGCAACCTGGTTGCCGGACGCGCCGAAAAGACCGCATTCATCGACGACAAGGGTCGCTACTCGTTTGGCGAGCTGGCGCGGCGCGTGAACCGGTTTGCCAACCTGCTCTCGCAGCTCGACGTGCATGCCGAGGAGCGTGTCTTCCTGTGTCTGCTCGACACGATCGATTTCCCGACCTGCTTCCTGGGCGCGATCAAGGCGGGCGCCGTGCCGGTTGCGGCCAACACGCTGCTGACCACGCGCGACTACGACTACATGCTGCGCGACAGCCGTGCGCGGCTGCTCGTCGTGTCGGCCGCGCTGTGGCCCACGCTCGCGCCGATCGTCAGCAACATCTCGACGCTCAAGCGCATCGTGATTTCCGATGGCGAGGTCGAGGGACTCTCCTCACTGACGCAACTGATGGCGAAGTCATCGACCGAGCATCAGACCGCGACGACGACCAGCGACGATCCGTGCTTCTGGCTGTATTCGTCCGGCTCCACGGGTGCGCCCAAGGGCACGGTACACATCCAGTCGAGCCTGATCCTGACCGCCGAGCTCTATGCGCGTCCGGTGCTGGGCATCAACGAGAACGACATCGTGTTTTCCGCCGCCAAGCTGTTTTTCGCCTATGGGCTGGGCAACGCGCTGACGTTTCCGCTTGCGGTCGGCGCGACCGCGATCCTGATGGCCGAGCGGCCGGCGCCGGCCTCGGTCTTCAAGCGGCTCGTCGAGCACAAGGTCAACATCTTCTACGGCGTGCCAACGCTGTATGCGGCGCTGCTCGCCGCGCCCGAGGCGCCGGCGCGTGAGGAGCTGGCGCTGCGTCACTGCACCTCGGCCGGCGAAGCGCTGCCCGAGGAGATCGGCAAGCGCTGGACGCAGCGCTTCGGCGTCGACATCCTCGATGGCATTGGCTCGACCGAAATGCTGCACATATTCCTGTCGAATCGCCCTGGGCAAGTTCGCTATGGCACGACCGGCAAACCGATACCAGGCTACGGGCTGCGTCTGGTCGACGATGAGGGTCACCCGGTTGCACGCGGCGAACTCGGTGAGCTGCAGATCAAGGGCCCGACCGCGGCCGCGATGTACTGGAACAACCGCACCAAGACGCGTGCCACCTTCGTCGGCGAATGGACGCGCAGCGGCGACAAGTATCGGGAGACCGAGGACGGCTATTTCGTGTACGGCGGCCGCAGCGACGACATGCTGAAGGTCGGCGGCATCTACGTCTCGCCAATCGAGGTCGAGAGCGCACTGATCAATCACCCCGCCGTGCTCGAAGCCGCGGTGATCGGCCGCGACGACAACGACCAGCTCACCAAGCCCGCCGCGTATGTGGTGCTCAAGCCCGGTCACGCGCGCTCCGATGCGCTGGCCGAAGAACTCGCGCAGTTCGTCAAGTCGCAACTTGCGCCGTACAAGTACCCGCGCTGGGTGTCGTTCGTCGACGAACTGCCGAAGACCGCGACCGGCAAGATCCAGCGCTTCAAGCTGCGAGCGCAGGCTTCCCAGGGCTGACCCCGCTTCGCCCGCTATCGCAGCGAAAGTAAACTGCGCCCGATCATTTGACGAGGAGACACAGATGAGCATCAACAAGAACCGCCGCGCCACCGTCGGCGCTCTCGCTGCCGCAGGGCTGGCTGTGCTGCCGTTGCCCCTGCTGGCACAGGGCCGCAAGCTGAAGATCGGGCTGATGCTGCCGTACACCGGCACGTTCGCGCAGCTGGGTGAGGCGATCACCAACGGCTTCAAGCTGCACGTCGCCGAGACCGGCGGCAAGCTCGGCGGCATGGACGTCGAGTACGTCACCGTCGATGACGAATCGGCGCCGCCGAAGGCCGTGGAGAACATGAACCGGCTGGTTCGCCGCGACAACGTCGATGTCGTGGTCGGCACGGTGCACTCCGGCGTGGCGCTGGCGATGGCCAATGTGGCGCGCCAGACCAACACAACGCTGATCGTTCCCAACGCCGGCGCCGGCGACATCACCGGGTCGCTGTGCGCACCCAATATCTTCCGCACCTCGTTCACCAACTGGCAGCCGGGCTATGGAATGGGCAAGGTCATGGTCGACCGCAAGATCAAAAGCGCGGTCACGCTGACGTGGAAATACGCGGCGGGCGAGGAAGCCGTGAACGGCTTCAAGGAGGCCTTTGTTGCGGGCGGCGGCAAGATCATCAAGGACATGTCTCTGCCCTTCCCCAACGTTGAGTTCCAGCCGTTCCTGACCGAGATCGCATCCCTGAAACCCGAAGCGGTATTCGTGTTCTTCGCCGGCGCCGGCGCAGCCAAGTTCGTCAAGGACTACATGGCCGCGGGGCTGAAGAGCATTGCGCTGTACGGATCGGGATTCCTCACCGATGGCGTTGCCGAAGCCATCGGCGACGTCGGCCAGGGACTGGTCACGGTCCTGCACTACGGCGACGGCATCAATAATCCAAAGAACATCGCTTTCCGCACGAGGTACGCCACCACCTACAAGCAGCAGCCCGACGTCTACGCGGTGCAAGGCTATGACGCGGCACAACTGCTGGCCGCGGGCCTCACCGCGGTGAAGGGAGATCTCTCGAAGAAGGCCGAGTTCCACAAGGCGATGAGCACCGCCAAAATCGACAGCCCGCGCGGTCCGTTCACATTGTCAAAGGCGCACAACCCGATTCAGGACATGTACATCCGCCAGTTGAAAGGGCGGGACAACGTCGTGATCGGCGTTGCAGTCAAGGGACTCGCCGATCCCGCGCTCGGCTGCAAGGCCTGA
>DAITAC010000048.1:0-7539 GCA_036824465.1 Burkholderiaceae bacterium | reverse complement strand
ATCCAGGTCCTGAACGCGGTTCAGTACGGGCTGCTGCTGTTCCTGGTCGCCAGCGGACTGACGCTGATCTTCGGGATCATGGGCATCATCAACCTGGCCCATGGCAGCTTCTACATGATCGGTGCGTACCTGGCGTTCGTGCTGTCGAGCGCCACCGGCAGCCTGATGCTGGCGCTCGCGATCGGTGTTCCGCTGGCACTGATCTTCGGCTGGCTGCTCGAATGGGCGGTGTTCACGCATCTGTACAAGCGCGATCACCTGGAGCAGGTTCTGCTCACCTACGGACTGATCCTGTTCTTCGAGGAAGCACGCAGCATCCTGGTCGACAACGACGTGCACAGCGTCGCGATTCCGGAACTGCTGCAAGCGTCGATCGCGCTCACCGAAACGCTGAGCTATCCGGTGTATCGATTGTTCATCTCCGTCGTGTGCCTGGCCATTGCCGTCGCACTGTACTTCCTGATCCGCTACACCCGGCTCGGCATGATGATCCGCGCCGGTTCTCACGACCGCGACATGGTGGCCGCCCTCGGGATCAACATCAATCTCGTCTATCGCATCGTGTTTGCGCTCGGCGTGGCGCTTGCCGCATTCGCCGGCATGATCGCCGCACCGGTGTCAACCGTGTATCCCGGCATGGGCAGCCACGTGCTGATCGTCTCGTTTGTGATCGTGGTGATCGGCGGCATCGGTTCCGTGTGGGGCGCGCTGCTGGCGGCGCTGGTGATCGGATTCACCGACACGTTCGGCAAGGTCGTGTTTCCCGATTACGCCGGAATCCTGGTCTACGTCGTGATGGCCGCGGTGCTGCTGTGGCGGCCCGAGGGCATTCTGCGCAAGAGCGGCGGATGAGACGTCGCGTCATCCCTGGGGTGAACTTCTTGCTGCTGGTGCTGCTGCTCACGTTGCCGTGGTTCGCCCCGCCCTACTACGTCGAACTGATCGCCAAGATCCTGGTGTTTGCGATCTTTGCGATGAGCCTGGATCTGTTGATCGGGTTCACCGGGCTGGTGAGCTTCGGCCACGCGGCCTTCTTTGGCATCGCCGCGTATTCGCTCGTGCTGCTGACACCGCACGCAGGGGCGGTCAGCCTGTGGATCGCCTTGCCGGTTGCGGCGCTCGCCGCGGCAATCGCGGCGTTCGTGATCGGCCTTTTCGTGCTGCGCACGCGGGGGGTGTACTTCATCATGGTCACGCTGGCGTTCGCGCAGATGGTGTTCTCGCTGTTCCACGACACGAAGATCGGCGGCGGCTCGGACGGTGTCTTTCTCAATTCGCGGCCCGACGCATCGCTCTTCGGTTTCACTCCATTCGATCTCGCCAATGGCGTGCACGCGTACTACTTCGTCGTCGCGATGCTGGCACTGACGTTTCTGCTCCTGGAGCGCGTGTTGCGTTCGCCGTTCGGACGCGTGCTGGTCGGCATCAGGAGCAACGAGCACCGGATGCAGTCGCTGGGTTACGCAACCTATCGCTACAAGCTCGGCGCATTCACCCTGGCAGGCGCGCTCGCCGGCGTGGCAGGCTTTTGCTACGCGGTGCTGTTCGCGTTCGTCAATCCGGAACTTCTGTCGTGGCACAGGTCCGGCGACGCGATCCTGATGGTGATCCTGGGCGGCATGGGCAGCCTGGGCGGCGCTATCGCCGGCGCGTTCGCATTCGTCTCAATGCAGGAGTTCTTTTCCCAGGCCACCAAGCACTGGCTGCTGCTGATGGGCACGGCGATCGTGCTCACGGTGCTGTTCCTGCCCGGTGGCCTGGCCGCGGTGCCGGACCGAATCCGTCGCGCACTGACCCGCGAGCGGCCGCATGGATGAAATACTGGTCGCCGAGAAACTGACGCGCCGCTTCGGTGGACTGGCGGCAAATCAGGACGTGAGCCTGTCGCTGCAGCGCTCACAGCTGCATGCGCTGGTGGGCCCCAACGGCGCTGGCAAGTCAACCTGCATCAACATGCTGTCCGGCGACATGACACCGACCTCGGGCCGCGTGCTGCTTGGCGGCCGCGACATCACGCGCTTGACGTCGTATCAACGTTCGATGATCGGCATCGGCCGCAGCTATCAGCGCACCAACATCTTTCCGAAGTTCACGGCGTTCGAAAACTGCCGGCTCGCCGCTCAATCGCGCCGCCAGCGCGCCTGGCGATTGTTCACCGACGCGGCACAGCTCGCCGATGCGCGCGAGCAGGCCGCCACGGCGTTGCAGCGTGCCGGCCTCGCGGGAAGGGAAGAGATCATCGCCGGCACGTTGAGCCATGGCGAGCAGCGCCAGCTCGAGATCGCGATGGTGCTCGCCACCGATGCGACCGTGCTGCTGCTCGACGAACCGCTCGCCGGCATGGGTGCGGAAGAGTCGGCGCAGATGGTTGAGCTGTTGCGGGCGCTGCGTTCGGACCACGCGATCCTGCTGGTCGAGCACGACATGGACGCCGTGTTCGCCGTGGCCGATGTGATCACCGTGCTCGTGACCGGCCAGGTGCTCGCCAGCGGCGAGCCCGAAATGATTCGGGCCAGCCGTGAGGTGCAGCAGGCGTATCTCGGGCAGGACGAGGTGCTGCATGGCTGAAGGATCAGATGTCAAGGGGGCTGCGCCCCCTCGAGGCTCCCCCCTTACCAGACCGTCTGTACGCGGCATGGACGAGGTGCTTCTCGAAGGCCGCGGCCTGCACACCTACTACGGTGTCAGCCACGTGCTGCACGGCGTGGACTTTGTGATCCGCGGCGGCGAGGCGCTCGGCCTGATGGGCCGCAACGGCATGGGCAAGACGACGCTGCTGAAGACGCTGATCGGATTGTTGAAGCCGCGCGATGGGCGCGTATTCGTGCGCGGCGCCGACATGACGCGCGCGCCGACGTATCGCATCGCGCAGCAGGGAATTGCCTACGTACCCGAGGGACGCGGCATCTTTCCGACGCTGTCGGTGCGCGAGAACCTGGTCATGGCTGCGCGGCCAACCGATGGTCACAGCGCGTGGACGCTCGAACGCGTACTCACGACTTTTCCGCGACTGGCCGAGCGCATCAACCACGGTGGCGGCCAGTTGTCCGGCGGCGAGCAACAGATGCTGACGATCGGCCGCGCACTGATGACCAACCCGAAACTGCTGATCCTCGATGAGGCCACCGAGGGCCTGGCGCCGCTGATCGCGCGCGACATCTGGCGCATCGTGCGCGAGATTGCGACGTCCGGGATCTCCACCGTGATCGTCGACAAGAACCACGCCGCCGTGACCGCGATCACGCATCGCTCGATGATCCTGGTCAAGGGCCAGGTCGTGTTCGACGGGACGAGCGAAGAACTGCGCCGGCGCGGCGATCTGATTCAGCAGCACCTGGGCGTATGAAGTTCATCGAAGTCGAAGGCCATCGGATCGAGTACGCGCGGCTCGTCTCGGCGCATCCGCGGTCCGGCGCGCCGCCAATCGTGTTCCTGCACGAAGGGCTCGGCTCGCTTTCGATGTGGCGTGACTTTCCGCAGCAGGTCGCCGACGCCACCGGATGCGAGGCAATCGTCTATTCACGCCGCGGTTACGGCCGCTCCGACCCGATCACCGAGAAGCGCTCCGCACGTTACATGCACGACGAGGCGCTGCACGCGCTGCCGGCAATGCTCGATGCGCTCGACGTGAAGTCGCCGATCCTGCTCGGCCACAGCGACGGCGGCTCGATCGCGTTGATCCACGCCGGCGGCACGCGCAGAGACATAACCGCGCTCGTCCTGATGGCGCCGCACGTCATGGTCGAAGACATTTCCGTCACCAGCATCGCGCAGGCGAAGGTCGTCTATGAAACGACCCGCCTCCGCGACAAGCTCGGCAAGCACCACGCCAACGTCGACTCCGCATTCCGGGGCTGGAACGACATCTGGCTCGATCCCGCGTTTCGCGCCTGGAACATCGAGGAGTATCTGCCCGGCATCCGCTCCCCGATCCTCGCAATCCAGGGTGAGGATGACGAGTACGGCACGATGGAACAGATCGAACGCATCGCGCGCCAATCGCGCGATGTCGATCTCGTCAAGCTTGCCGACTGCCGCCACTCGCCGCACCGGGATCAGCCGGCCGCCGTGCTCGCGGCCGTGAGCGAGTTCGTTGCGCGAGTGCTTGATGCGCGCGAGGTGGCGCAAGGGGTCAAGTAGTCTCCGGAGAAGGCGCAAAGATCGCAGTCGAGCACCTGCACGTCAATTGTGAGGTGTGGCACCGACCGGGCGCGCGACTTCAATCAGCAACGCGTCGACTTTGGCATGCGCGCAATCGACATGCGGTACGCCGCGTTGCCGGATCCGAGGGCGTGGAGCAGATGCGTCACCGCAACGAGTCTTGTGCGCGGGTTGAGCGATCGCACGAACTCATCAAGCATCAGTACGTCGATACCTCGACTGGCATAGCTCGTGTCCGTCGGCTCACGCCTGCGCTTGCGGGTCAGAGCGCGACCGCGTCGGCGTGCTCACAGCCAGTACGCCCAGACCCGGGCCGACAACTCCTTGAGGCGAAGGTGGAGCGGGCGGCGCTCCCACTGCTCGAGCGTGATCGGGTCCGAGGCCGCCAGGTCCTTATCGAACATCGCCTGCACCTGGCCGCCGAACTCTGCTCCCAGTACCACGGCATCCAACTCATGGTTGTGCAGGAAGCTGCGCCAGTCGAGGTTGGTCGATCCGACCGTGGCCCACACGCCGTCGACCAGCGCCGTCTTGGAATGCAGGATCACTCCGCGCCGCTCGTAGATCTTCACCCCCGCTCGCAGCAACTGCTCGTAATAGCCGCGCCCGGCGTGGAACACCAGCCACGAGTCGGTTTGGCTGGGCAGGATCAACGTCACGTCGACGCCGCGCCCGGCCGCGGCTTCGAGCGCGGCGAGCAACTGCGGGTCGGGGACGAAGTAGGCGTTGGTCAGGCGCACGCTGGTCTCGGCGCTGCCAATGGCCGAGAGCAGCGTGGCGTAGATCAGACTGTAGGGTTCGTCGGGCGAACTGCCGATCGCGCGCACCACCTCCCGGCCGGCGCTCTCGAGTCGCGGGAAGTAGTTTCTCTCGGGTAGCGGATCGCCCTTCTGACTTTCCCAGGTCGCAAGGAACAGCTTCTGGAACTCGGCCACCACCGGCCCCTGAAGTTGCAGGTCGGTATCGCGCCACGCCGGGCTGCCGTCGGGTCGTGCGCGCGAACTCTGACTGAACGAGCCGCCGGAGTACACGCTGCTGATGTTGATGCCGCCCAGGAACGCCGTGCGTCCGTCGACAATCAGCAGCTTGCGATGGTCGCGCTGGTTCAACTCCCAAACCTTCCGCGCCACCAGAGGGTTGAGGGGATTGAATTCGAGCACCTTGATGCCGCTGTCGACCAGCCGCTGGAAGAAGGCCGCCGGGGTGCCGAGGGTGCCTACGCTGTCACGGATGAGATTGACCTGCACGCCTTGCCGCTGCTTGTCGATCAGTGCCTGCGCAAAGCGCTGGCCGACTTCGTCGTCGTCCAGGATGTAGGTCTCCAGGTTGATGTGATCCCGGGCCGACACGATGGCCGCCAGCATCGCCCGGTAGGTGGCCGGGCCGTCCTGGAGCAACATCACCCGGTTGCCGGTGGTCAACGGGCTGCCGACGATGGCTTCCTCGAGCGCCAGGTGCCGGTCGAAGATGCCGGTGTCCTGGCGGCGGTTGTGCAGGCCCTCAAGGATCGCCTTGCTTTGCGCGGCCGATAGTGGGCCGCGCGCCCCTTCCAGTTGCACCGGAGGGCCCGAGCGTCGTGCCAGGTCGGGCACGATAGTCGGCAGGCTGCTGCAGCCGAATAAGCAGAGCAGGCCGGACAGACCGAACAGGCCGAGCAGGCTCAAAGCCAGCCAATGACGCGCGCGCAGCGATCGGAGCGCCGATTTCAGGGCCGGTGATAACACTTACTCTCCGTCGTTTCGATACGCTCGCACGATACTTTGCAGCCGATGGCTCAGCTTTGAGAGGCCACGCGGCGGACGAGATTTCCCGGATCGTCGGTCAGGAGCAACGCACCCTGTTTGTCGATCACCACGTCGACCAGCCGGGCGAAGGCGCTGCCCTCCTCGTTGAGGATACCCGTGAGGACATCAACCGGCGCTCCGGCGGATGGCTCGCAACTTTCGATGGGCACGAAGTTCGGCTGGTATCCACTGGGTAGCCAGCGGTAGAAGCCGCCGTCGCTCACTGATTTCATGTGGTAACCGGGTCGCTGCAGATCCAGTCGCGCTCCGGACTACCTTCGCTTCATCCCCATGATCAGCGTAATCAGGAAAACGATGAGAAATATGAAGAACAGAACCCTTGCGATTTCCACCGCGCCCGCCGCGATGCCGCCAAAACCGAAGACGGCTGCGATGATCGCGATAACGAAGAAGATTGCAGCCCACTTCAACATGATGATCCTCCATTGGATCCGATGGCCGATGTCCGACTGCCGATGAACTGATTTGCCGCTGCTCCTTAACCCGCACGTCCCTGACGAATCTCACATGCTCGAAGTCGCGTCACACTTCGACCGCCCTTGTCAATTTCGGACTGAGAACTGATCGATCTCCTCAACTGAACCATGCGCCCAGTGGTCTCGACGTTGACCGCAGCCGATTTCAGCGAAGGTTTGTTCGACACTGCCGCCTTCACTTTGATAGAGAGAAAGCAGGGACGCTCCAGTTGCTCTTTTACCCTATTTAGACGACAGACCGAATGAGGTAGCTCAGTTTCTCCGTTCAGGGTGAACAAGGCGAATGGCGTGCCGTCGCAGCAGGCATCGATTCGCAGCAGAGCTGGGCTGCTCTCGATGACGGGAGTGGGTCGCTACACGGCCGGAATCGTCCTCCGGCCTCGACTGTGGCTAATGCCGATGACTGGCACGCAAGTCGCCGTTTCCCTTCGGCGCTGAGCCGCTTGACGAGGACGGCCCGGAAACCGGCCGATCACAGCACGTAATGCAGGATCGCGAAGTAATGGGTGGCGCTGCCTGCGATCACGAACAGGTGCCAGACACCATGCGCGTGGGTCAGCCTGGAGTCGAGCGCATAGAAGAGGATTCCGACCGTATAGAACAGTCCGCCCGCTGCGACCCACGCGAAACCGTCCGGACCCAGCGCCTGCAAGAGGGGAACCAAGGCCACCAGGACCACCCAGCCCATCAGGAGGTAGATGACCACCGACAGGACTCGCGCTTCGGTTCTCGGCCGCAGGTCCTGCAGACCGCCAAGCACCGCAAGCGTCCACACGATTCCAAGCAGCGACCAGCCCCAGATGCCGCGAAGCGTCACCAGACAGAACGGGGTGTAACTGCCGGCGATGAGCAGATAGATGCTCTGGTGGTCCAGTTCGCGCAGGATGTTCTTGGCGCGCCCGCGCAGGCTGTGGTAGAGCGTGGAGAAGCTGTAGAGCAGCACCAGCGCCACGCCGTAGATTGACACGCCGATCACTTTCCACGGGTCGCCACTCACCGCTGCCAGCACCACGAGCACGATCGCGCCCGCGAGCGCCAACACGGCGCCAACCAGGTGGGTCAAAGAATTGAATCGTTCCCCGTAGTACATGGAGTTG
>DAITAC010000005.1:0-91051 GCA_036824465.1 Burkholderiaceae bacterium | reverse complement strand
TCCGGCGCCGAGGTTGCGTCGAGCTGCAGTCGAAGGGCATTGGTGACCAACGCTTGTACCGGTGGGGCCGGCAGGACGCTGGCGACCTTGGCTGTTCTGTTCTCGGCTGGCGTGTCTGCGAGCCCTCAGGGTCCGCATGCCCAGACGGCGCTGGAGGCACTACGGCGGTCCGATTGCCAGGTTGCGGTGGAGAACCTGAACAAGGGAATCGCGGCGCGCGAAGCGGATGCATTTTTCTGGGCCGGACGATTCCTGGACGCCGGCGCGTGCGTGGGGATCGACAAACCGCAGGCGGCCGAGATGTTTGACGTCGCAGTGCAACTCGGCAATGAGCGCGCGCGGATCGAGCTCGGTGGCAAGCATGGACTCGGTATCGGCTTCCCGCAGAGCTACGAGATGGCGGGTGAAGTCTTTCGCAGCGCCGGTCTCGATCCGCAGAAGCGCAGCAGTCGTTACTCGCTCGGTTACGCCGGCACCTTGCGAGCCGCTGCCGCCGAGCAGTTGTTCGCGCGCATTCCAGGCGATCTCATTCATGCCGGATTCTCGGGCGAGATCTACGTCGACTTTCAGTCGGCGTCGGGCAAAGTCAATGTGCGGCTGGGACCACAATTCGCGATGCGGACCGACGCGCGAACCGGCTCGAACCTGAGGCGTTCACGCGTCGAGATACTGAACGTCGTCGAGGACGCGTGGGCCGACGCGATGAAAGTTGTGCCCAAGCCCGACGCAGCCAAGCTCGACAACGAACTTATCACCATTCCGATCCGGATTGAGGCCGAAGCCAGTCCGATCGTCGGGGGCGCGACCAGCCTGTTCAGCTTCCGGCTGTTCAGTCCGAAGAAGGGTGAATGATCTGATCGATCGGCGCCTTCTCGACTTCCTGCTTTACGACTGGCTGGACGCGGAGTCGCTGACGCGCAGGCCGCGCTTCGCGGAGCATTTGCGGGGAACCTTCGATTCGGCGATCGAGGCGGCCGCAACGCTCGCCGATCACGAGTTCGCGACCCACAATCGCTTGTCCGACCTGAACGAACCGCGCTTCGACGGCGTTCGCGTTCAGCTGATCCCGGAAATCAAACGGGCACTGGACGCCTTTGTCGCGAGCGGATTCATGGCCGCTGCCGCGGATGCGGAGCACGGCGGCCTGCAGCTGCCGGTGCTGATCGAGAAGGCATGCTTCGCTCACTTCAACGCCGCCAATGTCGCCACCGCGGCCTACGCGATGCTCACGATCGGCAACGCGAACCTGCTGCTTGCGCACGGAACGCGCCGTCAGATCGACGCTTTTGCGCGGCCGGAACTGGAAGGGCGCTTCTTCGGCACGATGTGCCTGTCGGAGCCGCAGGCAGGATCGTCGCTGTCGGACATTCGCACGCGGGCCATCCCGGTCGGCGCTGACTTCGAACAGTGCGCGCTCGGCCCGCGCTATCGACTGAGCGGTACCAAGATGTGGATCTCCGGCGGCGAACACGAGATGAGCGACAACATCGTGCATCTGGTGCTGGCGAAAATCCCCGAGGCTGACGGCGCGTTGCCGGTTGGGGTGAAGGCAATCTCGCTCTTTATCGTGCCGCGCGTGCTCGTCAACGATGATGGCTCGCTCGGTGAGCGCAACGACATCGCGCTCGCGGGCCTGAATCACAAGATGGGCTATCGCGGCACCGTGAATACGCTGCTGAACTTTGGCGAAGGCAAGTTCAGGCCGCAGGGTGGTGCGGGTGCGATCGGTTATCGGGTCGGAGCGTCCGGGCAGGGCCTCGCGATCATGTTCCACATGATGAACGAGGCGCGTATCGGCGTCGGCCTTGGCGCAACGATGCTCGGCTATGCCGGCTATCGCCAGTCGCTCGACTATGCACGGCAACGTCCGCAGGGACGGTCAATGGGTACCGGTGGCAAGGACGCCACGCAGCCGCAGGTACCGATCATTGCGCACGCGGATATACGGCGCATGCTGCTGGCGCAGAAAGCCTATGCGGAGGGGGCACTCGCGCTCAACCTGTACTGCGCGCGCTTGATGGACGATGAGAAAACCGCCGCTTCTGAAGAAGGCCGTCGCCGCGCAACTTTGCTGCTCGACATGCTGACGCCGATCGCCAAGAGCTGGCCGTCACAGTGGTGCCTGGAGGCCAACAACCTCGCGATCCAGATCCTCGGTGGCTACGGCTATACGCGCGACTTCCCGGTGGAGCAATACTGGCGCGACAACCGACTGAACATGATTCACGAAGGCACGCACGGCATCCAGGCACTCGATCTGCTGGGCCGCAAGGTGGTGATGCGCAACGGCGCGGGACTCGCATTGCTGGGGACAACGATCGGTGCCACGATCTCACACGCGCTCGCCGCACAGCACCCTGATACCAGACGCTTTGGCGTCGTGTTAATGGGTGCGGTGGACCGGATCGCACACGCGTCGAAACGACTGTGGTCTCTGGACAATCCGGAAGCAACGCTGGCGCATGCGACGCCTTTTCTGCAGGCGTTCGGGCACGTTGTGCTGGCGTGGATATGGCTTGACCTCAGCCTCGCCGCGTCGCGCAGCGACATCGCGGACGATGATGCGTTTCTGCACGGCATCCGGCATGCGTGCCGCTACTTCTTCGTCTATGAACTGCCGCAAGTGGCCGTCTGGCTTGGGCCGGCGGAGGCGGGCGATGCGACCCTTCTGGATACACGCGACGCCTGGCTTTGATCGCCTGGATTCAAAGCCGCCAGCGTTCTGATACCGTTCACGGCCGCCCGGCGCAATCAAGCAAGACAACGGGGAAGCCATGTCTGTCCGGAAACTGTTCGACCTCACGGGCCGCACCGCGCTTGTCACCGGCGGATCCCGCGGGCTGGGGCTGCAGATCGCCGAGGCGCTCGGTGAGATGGGCGCACGCCTGGTGCTCACGTCGCGCAAGAGCGACGAGCTTCAGGACGCGACGACGAGGCTCAAGGCGGGCGGCGTCGATGCCAGCTGGATCGCGGCCGATGCGGCGCAGCCCGATGACATCGCGCGGCTCGTCGATGAAGCGCTGGCGCGACTTGGCCACGTCGATATCCTGATCAACAATGCCGGCGCGACCTGGGGCGCGGCCGCCGAGGATCATCCGCTCGAAGCGTGGGACAAGGTGATGAACCTGAACGTGCGCGGCACGTTTCTGCTTGCACAGGCAATCGGCAAGCGTTCGATGATTCCGCGCCGGTCGGGCCGCATCGTGATCGTCGCATCAATCGCCGGGCTGCGCGGCAATGCGCCGGGCACGATGAAGACATTGGCATACAACACCAGCAAGGGCGCGTTGATCAACTTCACACGCGCGCTGGCAGGCGAGTGGGGACCATATGGCATCAACGTCAACGCAATCGCACCCGGATTCTTTCCGTCAAAGATGACGAGGGGCGTGCTGCAGCAGATCGGCGCCGACACGCTGGCGAAGCACGCCCCGCTGCAGCGCATTGGCGGTGATGAGGATCTGAAAGGCGCCGCACTTCTGTTTGCCTCCGACGCCGGGCGCCACATCACCGGCCAGGTCCTCGCGGTCGATGGCGGGGTCACCGCGGTCTGACCTGCGCGCGCCGATGCTTTCGGATCTCGAAACCATTCCGTTCATGCGCGACCTGGGCGCGCATCTGGTGCGCGCGGGAAATGGCGAGGCCGAGATCACGTTGGATCTCGCCGAGCGGCATATGAACAGCTGGGGTGTGGGCCATGGTGGGGTGGTGATGTCACTGCTTGACGTGGCAATGGCGCGTGCGGGGAAGTCGCTGGTGGACGCTGAGCTTGCCGCCGATGTCGGCAGCGTGACGGTGGAAATGAAGACGAGCTTCTTCCGGCCGGCGCGCGGCCGCGTCGTTGCAAGTGGCCGCGTGCTGCACCGATCGACCACGATGGCCTATTGCGAGGCCGAATTGCGCGATGAAGCGCAACAGCTGGTCGCCAAGGCGCTGGGGACGATCAAATTTCTCAACCGTCGCGAGGCTGGGCAGCGCCTCTAGGAAACAAACGTATGCAGGATTTCAAGGGCAGGGTGGCAGTCATCACCGGCGCGGGCAGCGGCTTCGGCCGCGAGTTCGCGCGCATCGGGCATCGGCTCGGCATGCGGTTGGCGCTGGCCGACATTCAGAGCGACGCGCTGGCGGAGACGGCGGAGGAATTGCGACGCGCCGGCGCGCACGTGATGACCGGGGTGGTTGACGTTGCCGATTCAGATCAGGTCAAGTCGTTCGCCGACCGCACGTTCGCCGAATATGGTGCTGCACACCTTCTCTTCAACAACGCAGGGGTGGGCGGCGGCGGATTCCTGTGGGAAAGCGACGAACGCGATTGGCAATGGGTGCTGGGTGTGAACCTGATGGGCGTGGTGCATGGGATCCGTCACTTCGTGCCGCGGATGATCGAAGCCAACGCGCGCGGCGAGCCTGGACACATCGTCAACACGGCATCGATTGCCGGATTGCTGTGTCCGCCCCTGATGGGGGTCTACAACGTTTCGAAGCATGCCGTGGTGGCGCTGACAGAGACACTGTTCCATGACCTGGCGCTGGTGCGCTCGACGATCGGTGTGTCGGTGCTGTGTCCTGCGTTCGTGCCGACGGGCATCGCGCAGTCGCACCGCAACCGTCCCACCGAGCTCGCGTCCAACCTGCCACCGACGGCGTCACAGCGGATGGCGCAGGCGAATATCGAGAAGGCGGTCTCCTCAGGGAAGAGGACAGCCGAGGAAGTCGCGCAACTGACGTTTGATGCCATCCGCGGCAACCGGTTCTACGTGTTCACGCATCCGAAGATCATGACGGCCGTCGAGGCGCGCTTGGCGTCGATTGCTGCAGGCGGCATTCCGGCGGATCCGTACGCGTCCAATCCGGCGACGCGGCCGACTGGCAACGCATGACGGCGGTGATAGCGAATGGACAGTACGCTCGCCTGCCAAACGGGATCTCGCTGCACTACGCGTCGAGCGGCGTTCCGGGCGCGCCGCTGGTCCTGCTGCTGCACGGCTTTCCGGAGCACTGGGGAGCGTGGGAGGACGTTCTTCCAAGTCTCGGTGAGGAATTCTTCGCCGTGGCGCCTGATCTGCGCGGATTCAACCTGTCCAGCATGCCGGACAACGTTGCCGCGTATCGCGCGCACGAGGTCATGCGCGATGTCACCGCGCTGGCGGAACAGCTTGGTTACGACTCCTTTGATCTGGTCGGCCACGACTGGGGTGGGGCGGTTGCATGGAATGTTGCGATCGCGTTGCCGAGCCGCGTTCGGCGTCTCGTGATGCTGAACTCACCGCATCCGGTGCCGTTCGCGCGCGAGTTGGCGTGCAATCCGGCGCAGCAGGCTGCAAGCAGCTACATGAACTGGCTGCGCGCGCCCGATGCGGGCGCTTTGCTGGCCGAAAACAACTTTGCCCGACTCCAGGGATTCTTCGACAGAATGCAGCGTCCCGATCGTCCCTGGATGACCACGGAGCGACGGCAACGCTACCGCGCGGTTTGGGCGCGCGGGATCGAGGGGGGGTTGAATTACTACCGTGCTTCGCCGCTCTATCCGCCGACACCCGGCGATCCGGGCGCTGCCAAACTGAAACTTGACGCCGCCGATTTCATCGTGCGGGTGCCGACGCTGGTGCTCTGGGGCATGGCCGATCAAGCGCTGCTTCCGGCGCTGCTCCACGGTCTGGATGAACTGATCCCGCAGCTGACGGTCGAACGGCTGCCCAACGCAACCCACTGGCTCATCCACGAAGAACCGCAGTTGGTCGCATTGCGTATTCGCGAATTCCTGCTTTGCGCTTGAATCGCGCATGGCAGAATCCGCGCCGCGTTGCGGCCGGCCGATCGTACGCTCACTTTTGTGCAGGATCTCCACATGCTGACCTTGCGTCGCTTTCTCCCCCTGGTTTGGCTCGTGCTGGCGCAGCTCGCGGCAGCACAGTCCGCGCTGCCGGCCGGCATGCAACGCATGACGGAATTCGAAGGCATCACCGAGTACCGGCTCGATAACGGCCTGCGGGTGCTGCTTAACCCGGATGCGTCGAAGCCGACCATCACGGTCAACGTGACCTACCTGGTCGGTTCCCGTCACGAGAGCTACGGCGAAACCGGCATGGCGCATCTGCTCGAGCACATGCTGTTCAAGGGCACGCCGAAGAATCCACTGATCTGGGAACAGTTCAAGAAACGCGGCTTCCAGATCAATGGGACGACCAGCTTTGACCGCACCAACTACTTCGAAGCGTTCAACGCCAACGACGAGGATCTGCGCTGGGCCATCGAGACCGAGGCCGACCGCATGGTGAACTCGTTCATCGCCAGGAAGGACCTCGATTCCGAGATGACAGTGGTGCGGAACGAGTACGAAAGCGGCGAAAACGATCCCGGCAACGTCCTCTTCAAGCGGCTGACCGCGGTGATGTACGACTGGCACAACTATGGGAAGCTGCCGATCGGCAATCGCAGCGACATCGAGAACGTCGCTATCGAGAACCTGCAGGCCTTCTACCGCACTTACTATCAGCCCGACAACGCGGTGTTGCTGATTGCGGGCAAGTTCGACCCCTCCAGGGCACTGCAATGGGTTGCGCAGTACTTCGGCCCGATTGCGCGGCCGACGCGCAAGCTGCCGGTGCTGTGGACGGTCGAGCCGACCCAGGACGGTGAACGCAGCGTGACGGTGCGACGCAAGGGCGACCTGCAGTTCGTCGTCGTCGCCTACAAGGGGCCGCCCGCACTGCATCCTGACAAACGCGCGCTGGCGTTTGCGACCGAGGTGCTCGGGGCCACGCCCACTGGTCGGCTGCACAAGCAGTTGGTCGAGACCGGAATGGCCGCGCAGGTGTTCGGCTTCAGCTGGACCACGCACGACCCCGGCTTCATCGCGTTTGGCGCAGTGGTGCGCAAGGGGCAACCCGTTGAGCCGGTACGCGAGAAGATCGTCGAGCTCGTCGAAGGAAGTCTGAGACAGACGCCGCCGGCCGCCGACGAAATGGATCGCGTACGTCGGCAGTCGGAGACATCGGCGGAGCGCGCGCTGAACGATCCGCAGGCGATCGGTGTGCAACTGTCCGAGTACATGGCGCTCGGCGATTGGCGGCTCTTCTTCCAGTTCCGCGATGCAATGCAGACCGTGGCTCAGGACGCAGTCCAGGCGGCGGCGCAGCGGTATTTCACACGCGACAACCGCACCGTCGCCATATTCCTCCCCGAGGACTCGCCACAACGTGTCGAGGTGCCGGCGGCGCCCCCGTTGGTGGCCGTCCTGAAAGACCTGAAGCCCCGCGCAATGGCGCAGGCAGGCGAGGCGTTCGACGTCTCACAAGCCAACATCGACGCCCGCACGAAGCGTCTGCAGATCGGCGACCTCAACGTGGCATTGCTGCCCAAATCGAATCGGGGTCAGACGGTCAACGTCAGTCTGAATTTCAAATGGGGGGACGTGAAGTCGCTGTTCGGCCGTGAGGCCGCAGCGCAACTGGCTAACGGCATGCTGTCACGTGGCACGACTCGGCTCACGCGACAGCAGATTGCCGACGAGCGTACCCGCCTGAAAATCCAGGGTGGGGTGCTGAGCTTTCGCACCGATCGTGCCAATCTGATCGAATCGCTGCGCCTCACCGCACACCTGCTGCGCGAATCGTCGTTCCCGGCAGCGGAATTCGAGCAACTGAAGCGTGAAGTGCTGGTCGACGCGGAGGAGGGCAAGAACGATCCGGAACAGCGCTCCTTTGAGTTGTTGCGACGGCAGTTCAATATGTATCCCAAGGGCGATCCGCGCTATGTGTATTCAACGGAGGAGTGGATCGAGACCGTCACCAGCACCACGGTTGATGACGTGAAGAACTTCCATCGTGATTTTTTCGGCACTGCGCGCGGTGACATCGCGGTCGTCGGCGATTTTGACGTCGCGGAAGTGGAAAAAGCCCTGCGTGACGTGTTTGGCGGCTCGGTTTCGCGGGCGCCGTATGCACGGGTGCTGCGCGAGTACACGGACATCAAGGGCGCACGACTCGCGCTGAATACGCCCGACAAGGAGAATGCAGTCTTCCGTGCGCGCATCCCCCTCAACATGCGCGACGATCACCCCGAGTATCCCGCGCTGCTGCTGGCCAACTACATGTTTGGCGGTTCGGGCGCCGGCGCCAATCGGCTCTGGGACCGCGTTCGTGAGAAAGAAGGCTTGAGTTATTCGATCGGCACCGGGGTCAACGTCGATGCACACTCGAACGCCGGTACGCTTGGCTTCGTTGCCATCGCGGCGCCGCAGAACATCGGACGCGTCGAGCAGTCGATTCGGGAAGAGATCGAGCGCGCGCGCAGGGAGGGCTTCTTGGCGGAGGAACTCACGAATTCCAAGCGCGGCCTGTTGCGCGATCGCGAGTTATCACGCGCGCAGGACGGTTCTCTCGCCGGCAGCTGGGTGCGATTCCTTGACGCCGGCCGCACTTTCGCATTCGAAAAACAAATCGAGGACCGAATCAATGCGCTGACGCTGGACCAGGTCAATGCCGCCTTTCGCAAGTACGTCGCGGTCGACAAGATGGTCATCGTGATTGGCGGCGACGCCGCCAAGGGCGCGAAGTAGACCGGGGGCACCATGGCTTACGAGGACTTCCGGCACCGGATCGCGTTGCGGGTGAGATGGGCGGAGGTCGACATGCAGAGTGTCGTATTCAACGGTCACTACCTGACCTACTGCGACGTCTGCCTGACCGAGTACTGGCGCGCGATCGGATTGCGTTATCCGGATGAATTCCTGAAACTGGGCGGCGATACCTTCGCGCGCAAGATCACGATCGAGTACCACGCGCCGGCGCGTTACGACGATGAGCTTGAAGTATGCGGCCGGACCATGCGGTTAGGGCGGAGCAGTCTGGATTTCGCGGTCAGCATTTTTCGCAAAGGCGAGTTCACGACTCCCCTGATCGACGCCGAACTCGTCTATGTCAACGTCGACCCGGCCAGCCACCGTGCCGCACCGTGGTCGCCTGTGCTGCGCGATGCGATCAGAGATTATGAACACCGTGCGCCAAATGAAAGCGCTGGAGCGCGTTGAGCCGAAGATCGAACTCGGCGACTGGGACCGCCTGCGTTCCGAGGCGCTGCCCATTCGCTGGGCGGTTTTCGTCGACGAGCAGAGGGTTCCGCCGGAGCTCGAAGTCGACGAGTGGGACGCGCAATCACTGCACGCGGTCGCGCGCGCCAGCGGACGCGTGGTCGGCACCGCCCGCCTGCTCCCGGATGGTCATATCGGCCGCATTGCCGTTGCGCGGGAAGCGCGCGGATCGGGCGTTGGCTCGGCGTTGCTGAGCGTGATGTTGCAGGCGGCGCGCGAGCGTGGTCACGCATGCGCGGTGCTCAGCGCGCAGACACACGCGATCGCGTTTTATCGACGGTTTGGCTTCTTCGAGGAAGGCGAGCCGTACGATGATGCCGGGATTCCGCATATCACCATGCGACGCGCGCTTTAGTAATCGCCGGCCGCTACTTGGTGCGTGGTCCGCCGAGGCTCGAGGAGACGCGATGCCCGGCACCGATGGTGAATTCGAAGCAGCGGTCGGTGTACTGGTCCGGCGCTGCGGGATCAAACGAGCGTTCGACGAAATTCGCCACAGCATCAGCGCGCACCGTCAGAACAGTGGTTGAGCGCGTGCCATAACCGTTGGCGCGGATCTGAACTGCCGACAATGCACGCTCCCAGTCCATCGGCACACCGGTCGATGGCAATTCGCGGTCGCGCGCCACGGAGCGATCAGCCATCATCGTCAGTATCGCCTCGACGTCGACCTTCTGCGCGATCTGGGTCGCAAATCGACTCACCGTGCGTGTGACCTTCGGCCACGGCGAATCGAGGAATCCGTTCGAAAGTCCATAGACGCCGGGCCGAAGCAGGGTGGTCTCGGCCGTCAGGCGATTGGAGTAGTAGTGCATTTCTGCGGGTTGTCGCAGGCCGACCGCCAGTGGATCGCCCAGCAACAGGTTGAAGCCGTTGAACACCTGTGCGCGCGGCGCGAGATCGCGCAGCCAATCGCCGATCGCTTCATGCGACTGCAATGATGCCAGCACCACAGCGCCACGCGAAGGCGCGTGCGGATTGCGTTCCGCAGGCGAGCGCACGTTGGTCAGCAGTGCGAAGCGCCCACGGCGGTTGATGCCGAACCAGGAGCCGCCGGCCTCTTCATCGCGGCCGGCGAGCAGCGAGACGTTCTGTCCCCACCATGCCGCGGCGCGCGAGCTGCGCGTGTAGAACTCGTCGCGATTCGCCGCGATCACGAGCGGAAACTCGGGATGGGACTGCCACGAGATGACGGCCAGGCACATTCAAAGATCCTCGAAGCGCTCAACGTGCCGCTGCGCAATCAGTTCGGCCGTCAGGCCGGAACTTCGCACCGCGTTGGCGTGCGCCGCCGCAAATGTCGCTGGATCCGCGATGTCGTCGTACTGTTCCATCAACGTCACGTGCTGTGCATCGGCATCATCTCGCTTGAGCAACCGTCCGCGTACCGATGTGGTCGTAGCGATCACATTGAGCATGGCGTCAACGCGCGCGGCAACCGCAGATAACTGCGCGCGCGGCAACTTGTAGTAGACGTACCAGTGCTGCATCGAATGCGTGGTGCATGAACAAGAATGCTAGGCCGTGACATCGACCAGAGCATACGGCAGCGGTCGCGGTGTCAGTGCGGGTCCCGACGAACTGTCGAGGTGCAATGCGCCGACGGCGCGCTCGGCTGGACACTCGAACAAGACGTCCATGCCGCCCTGTGGTGCCGATGCGGCCATCACGATCGTGCCGATCGGCGCCTCGTCATGCGCGGCGAATACGTCAGCGCCCGCACACGCCGCTGCGTCGGTGTGACCGATCTGCATCCGACGCCTCAGCTTGCCAAGGTACTGGCTGCGAGCGACCACTTCCTGGCCCGGATAGCATCCCTTCCTGAAGTTCACACCGCCCAGCACTTCCAGATTGATCATCTGCGGCACGAACTTCTCCTGCGTCGCTGCAAACACTGAAGGAATTGCTGCATCGATCTGGGACCACCAGAAAACGCCGCTCGGCACGTTTCTTAACGCGGCCAGGGATTTGATCAGTTCAGTTGAAACCGGCGCCCGCGTCAGCAGCAGGAATCGTTCGCCCACCTGAGGTGATGCGGGGAGCCGCGCAAGCCGCCCGCCGGCGGCAAGCGGCGCGCTGCTGCCGACATCAGGCAATTCGGCTGTGATCCCCGTCAACGCGGAAGAGCTGCCGGGCCCGATCACTGCCATGCTCGTCCATTCGCTGCTCGCATCGCGCAACCTGGCCTTCGCTCTGAGCACGAACATAGACAGGCGTTTCATGACGGCAGGCAGGATTTCGCGCGGCAACTGCAGGTAGATCGCCTCGGTATCGCGCCAGTTGTTGAAAACCGCGTACAGACGACCCTTGGCAGAGCAGTAGCCGTTCAGCTGCAGCCGACGCGTGTCGAGGTTGGCGATATCGTTGGTGAGTTGGGCGTGCAGAAAAGCTGCCGCGTCCGTACCTTCAACCGCGATCACACCGAGCTCATCGATCGTTGCAGCGACGGGCTGCGCCAGGCACGCAGCAACGTCGTCGCGTTGGCAGATCCAGGTGCCCGCGTGCGGTGATACCGGAGAGTCGGTGGTCATGTATCCCAGCTCGTGCCGAAGACGGCGCGTTCAAGTCAATCGAAAAAGTATCATAGGCCCGTCAGCCTATCGAGTTCTCAACTGTTGTCACTGCGCCGGCTTCTATTTCTCCTGATCGCGCTGCTGCTTGTCGCCGGGGCGGGGGCGTCGGCCTGGGCATGGCACGTCTATGAACGGTCATTGCCGATGGGCGGTGCACGGGTTGAATTCAGGATTGCGCCGGGTGCTTCGGCACGTTCGATCGCGCGCCAGTTGCAGGCGGCTGGCATCGATATCAACGAGACTGCGTTCGTGATCGCTGCCCGGCTCTCAAAAACCACGCAGTCGTTGCGCGCGGGCCGCTATGAACTGCTGCGCGGCGCGAACCTGCGCCAGCTGCTCGACAAGCTGCGCGCGGGCGAAACGCTGCGCGAACGCATCACCGTGGTCGAAGGCTGGACGCTGCGCGACCTGCGTGCGGCACTGGCCGCGCAACCAGATCTGAAGCAGGACAGCGCGGCAATGTCCGAGCGCCAGTTATTGCAGGCGATCGGAGCCAGTGAAACGCATCCTGAAGGCCTGTTTGCGCCGGACACCTACGTCTTCGATGCCGGCAGCAGCGACCTGGAAGTGTTGCGCCAGGCATATCGGTCGCAGGCTGCATCGCTGCAGCGGTCGTGGGAGAGTCGAGCGCCCGGGCTTCCGTACGCGTCGCCGTATCAGGCATTGATCATGGCGTCGATCGTCGAGAAGGAGACCGGGCAGTCAGGAGAACGCAGTCGCATCGCTGGCGTATTCGTCAATCGGCTGCAGCGTGGCATGCTGCTGCAAACCGATCCGACTGTCATCTACGGGCTCGGCGAGAAGTTCGATGGCAACCTGCGCAAGCGAGACCTTTTGACTGACGGGCCGTACAACACCTACACGCGTGCCGGCTTGCCGCCGACACCGATTGCGCTCGCGGGACGGGCTTCGATTGAGGCCGCTCTCCAGCCTGAGCGGACGCGCGACTTGTATTTCGTCGCGCGCGGCGATGGCACTTCGCAGTTTTCCGAGACCCTCGAGCAGCACAATCGCGCGGTGGTGAAGTACCAACTGGCGGGGAGGCGATGAGCGTACGCGGCCGCTTCATTACGTTTGAAGGCATCGACGGCGCGGGCAAGAGCACGCACATCGACTTCGTATCCGATTTGCTGCGAAGCGCCGGCAAGGACGTTGTCGTCACGCGCGAACCTGGCGGCACCGAGTTGGGCGAACAGTTGCGCGCCCTCGTCCTCACCCAGCCGATGACCGCGCGGACCGAGACGCTGCTGATGTTCGCGGCCCGTGCCGAACACGTCACCCAGGTCATCGAGCCGGCGATCGAGCAGGGCCGCTGGGTTCTGTGCGATCGCTTCACTGACGCGACTTACGCCTATCAGGCCGGCGGCCGGCAATTGCCTGAAGCGCTGATCGTTTCGCTGGAAAGCTGGGTCCATCCTGACCTGCAGCCGGACCTGACGCTGCTCTTTGATCTCGATCCAGTGATCGCCGCGCAGCGGCTTGCAGGCGCGCGCCTGGCTGACCGCTTCGAGTCGGAGCAGCGCGATTTCTTTGCGCGCGTGCGTGCCGCGTATCTTGCGCGCGCGGCCCAGTTCCCGGCCCGCTTCTTCGTGCTCGACGGCACAGCGCCGGTCGATTCAATCCGACAGGAAATTACCGCTCGGCTCGAACCATGGATCGCGAGCTGACGCTTCCCCGCCATTTGCCATGGCACGATGCGACGTGGTCGGCGTTACAGTCGCTGAAGCGCCGCGGCGTGCACGCAATCCTGTTGCACGGTGCGCGCGGGATTGGAAAGAAAAGCCTCGGATTCGATCTGGCCCAGGCGGCGCTTTGCGAGCAACCCGCCGAAAGCGGCCGTGCCTGCGGGCACTGCACCGGCTGCGTGCTGATGGAGGCGGGAAGCCATGCTGATTTCCGCTTCGTCCTGCCCGATGCGCTGGCCGCACTGCGACCCGGTCATTCCCTCGATGAGAACTCCGACGAGGAGGAGCTGGGCGAAAGCGAGGAGGTCGAAAAGGAGAAGCCGACCAAGGCCAGCCGGGAGATTCGCATCGACCAGGTTCGTGCGCTGACCGATTTCGCCGTCGTCACGACCCATCGCGGGGGCGGACGTGTGGTATTGCTGGCGCCCGCCGAAGCGCTGAATGCACCGGCGGCAAACGCACTCTTGAAGTTGCTAGAAGAGCCACCCGAACAGACGCTCTTTGTGCTCGTCAGCGATGCGCTGGATGAGTTGCCGCCGACGATTCGCTCGCGCTGCGTTTTGGTCCGCGTCGAGGTTCCGACGACTGCAATCTCCCTCGCGTGGCTGGCCGGGCAGGGTGTTGCGGATGCCCAAGCCGCTCTTGCGGCCGCCGGAGGTGCGCCGCTGGCGGCATTGGAGGTCGCTTCAGGGGTCCTGCTTGCGCCCGACCAGCAGGCGCTGCTGACTGAACTGCTCGAACGCGGAGACACGCTCGATGCTGCTGAAATCGCCCGGCGAATCCCGCGCGAAATGCCGGTCGCACCGACCCTTGCCACGATGCAGCGATGGTGCTGGGACCTGCTGGGATATCGCGCGGCCGGATGTGTTCGGTATCATCCGACGCGGCGAACGGCTATTGTCCGGCTTTCTCACAAGGCATCGGTGGAGCAACTGTGGCGTTGGGCGGATTCGCTGACGCGGGCTCAGGCAAGTCGTGAACATCCGCTCAATACCCGGCTGGTTCTGGAGTCGATATTGCTGCAGTACCGAGGCTGCTTGACCATAACGCACTGAACGACGTACGAAAGCACAGATGAGCAATGCGCCCGGACCGGGCACGCTCGGAGGAGTCGGGGTAACCGCCGCAGCCGGTGCGGGCGCGCGTCCGGCCGTGCTGTCGTTGTCCATCAAGGAAAAGGCAGCGCTGTATGCCGCTTACATGCCGTACTTGAAGAACGGCGGCATCTTCGTGCCGACCAACAAGCCTTATCAGCTCGGAGATGAGGTCTACCTGATTCTGACGTTGATGGATGATCCGACCAAGCTGCCGATCGCGGGTCGCGTCGTCTGGATCAGTCCCGCAGGCGGCGGTCAGCGGCAGCCTGGGATCGGCGTCCATTTTCCTGGCGACGAAAGCGGACACGCTGCACGCAGCCGAATCGAGGACATCCTGGGTACGGCGCTCAAATCAGCACGGCCGACACACACGATCTGAAGCGGTCTTCACTGGGCACGTGGCCGTCGCGGAGTCCGCGTGTTCATTGATTCGCACTGCCACCTGTCATTCCCTGAGCTTGCCAACGACATTGACGGCGTGCTCAAACGCATGCGCGCCGCCGGCGTGTGCGGCGCACTGAACGTCTGCGTGACCCTGGAGGAGTTTCCGGCCGTCGTATCGCTTGCTGAGTCCCAGGCCGATATCTGGGCCTCGGTCGGCGTACACCCCGACTACCGTGACGGACGGGAGCCGGACGTCGCGACGCTCGCCCGGTTGGCCCGCCACGACAAGGTCGTGGCCATCGGCGAAACCGGGCTCGACTATTTCCGGCTTAAGGAACCGCTGGATTGGCAGCGCGAGCGCTTCCGAACGCACATCCGCGCGGCCCGTGAAACCGGGTTGCCGCTGATCATCCACACCCGTTCCGCGGCCGACGACACGCTGCGCATCATGCGCGAGGAGCGCGCGTTCGAAGTTGGCGGCGTCATGCATTGCTTCACTGAAAGCCTCGAAGTGGCGAAGGCGGCGCTCGATCTCGGGTTCCACATTTCTTTCTCGGGCATCGTGACATTCAAGAACGCGCAGAACCTGCGGGACGTCGCCGTCGCGGTTCCGATGGATCGGCTGTTGATTGAGACCGATGCACCGTATCTGGCTCCCGTTCCGCATCGGGGCAGGACAAACGAACCGGCCTGGGTTCCGTTTGTTGCGGAGACAATCGGGGTTATCAAAGGTCTTGCCAAGAAGGATGTCGGAGTCGAGACCGCGGAGAGATTTCGTCAATTATTCAAGGTCTAACGGCCGATATCTAACAGAGGAGATTATGTGTTCTTGAGAAATCACATTAAGATTACAAAAGTGCGCATAATGTGTATTATGTCAATTGTAATGGGTTCATCCTATCAAATCAGGTCTGCATAACAACGAAAGCTCCGCCTGAAACGCGCCTGACTCCGGCCGCCGCGCGCGCTCCAATCGGCGTCATTGAACCGGGCAAGGAAGCCATCATTGCGTTTGAATGGCCCAACGTTGCAACACTTGCCGCCGATCGTTATGCAGGTGCGCCGGACGAGCATCTTGCCCACCGTCCGCCTGTGCTGAACTTGGCCGATCCAGTTTGGCCCGGCACGAATTGCTCGCTCCGAAGCAGCTATAAATCGTCGCAGAGCAGATCTAAGCCATCTCGACGCGGACGCCTCTCGCTGAGATCGGGTGCGAACGGGTCACGACGGTCATTCCTGCCGCGCTTGCTGCCCATCTTTCTATGAAGCGGGCAGGCATCCGGGGTCGGGACTTCGAACGCCTTGGACTGCCGACGTCGCCATACCGGTTGCCGATTCGATTGAAAGCCCCGAGGCTGCCGAGCGCGAAGAAAGCGGCCTGCTCTACCGGTCACAGCGGCCGTGTCGTGTACTTCCCCAGGGTTGATCAGGTCTGGCTATCGGATGTCAGTCCGAGGTCGCGCCACGCGAGGCTGGTCACCCTCTGCGCTCGATGGCGGGGCACATTCGCATTACATGCGCGCGCGCCCTGCCTGGCTTTCCCGTCGACGCGTCCCGGCGCGATCCCGGTGCAAGTCATGTGAAGTGATCAGCGCCTTCTCGGCGAGCACCATCGACACGGTGCGCGAATGCGCCGGACAGGTGGGAGCATCGGCGCGGCCACGCGCTGTGTAAGTGTCCGATCTGCCCGCGCCAGGAGAAGAAATTGGCCGGCAGGTGTCGTTAGAATGCGCAAACAGAACCTTGGCCGCGAGATAATCTCTTCCAACGCGCGAACCCTGTCAACGCTTCAGTACCTACAGGCACTCAATGAAGATTCTGCTGGTTGATGACCATGCATTGATCACCAATGCGATGTCCGCATTGCTCCTCGACCTCGATCCGAAGACCGAGATCCATACCGCAGGCGATGCAGCGGGCGCGGAGCGACTGGTCGAAGCGCACCCCGATGCCGATCTGATGTTGCTCGATCTCGGACTTCCGGGAACAACCGGTACCAATCTGCTCGAAACGCTGGTCAACCGCGTGCCCGATCTGAAGATCCTCGTGCTTTCGGGCGTGCAGGACCAACGCACCGTGATGCGGGTGCTGCAGTTGGGCGCCGCCGGTTTCCTGCCCAAGTCGATGGCGACTGAAACTCTGATCAATGCAGTTCGGTTCGTGATGTCAGGTGGCGTGTACATTCCCGCCGATTTACTCGAGGACGCAACGCGCGGGGCATCGATCCTAGGACTGCCCGAACGCGGACGCGACATGCTGGGTCGGCCGACCACAGGGCGCGTTCAGCTGACGGAGCGTCAGGAGCAGGTGCTTCAGCTGCTGGCGCGAGGTTCGCCGATCAAGATCATCTGTCGCGAACTCACTTTGAGCGAAGGCACAGTGAAGACGCATGTAACCGCCATCTATCGTGCTTTTGGCGCGTCAAACCGCACCGAAGCGCTGCTGGCTGCACGTCGCAACGGCTACGACGTGGGCTAGGCGCAGGAAACCCTCTGCCGCTCTAGCCGGGTTCGCTCATTTCAGCAGGGTGCCGCGCGTTCAGCGGCAGCCCGGACGCGAGCAGTCCAAGGGCTGCCGCGATCCGGTTGTTCAGCACGATCGCGTTGGTCGGCTTCTGCAGCACGATCGGCTCTTCGACCCGGCTGCGCGCGATGATCGACGCCAGATGCGGGCTCTGCTGCAAATAGCGCTGCAGCGTGCGTTGGAATTCCGCAAGCACTTCGATCCCCTGCACTGCCGTCAGCATGACGACCGGAATAGGAAATCCGACGATCTCCCGCACGCGAAATACGGCCTCAACGCCGGAAATCGAGTCGCGCAGGTTCTGATCGGCAAGAATCAGGTCGACTCGTTTTCGCGCCTTCAACTCCGCCGCAAGTTCTGCATTGAAGCCGGTGGCGGCAACCACCTCGGCGCCCCAGGAACGCAGCAGGTTGCTCATGCTGTTCAGAATCTCTTCGTTGTCCTCGACCAGCGCCAGCGTGTGACCCGTCAAGGACCGCAGCGATGCCTCAGCCAGCTCGTTGGCGCTGCGCACTGCGCGCCGTGGCGATGCGGAAAGCGGTGCCTCGATGCGGAACACTGTGCCGGTGCCGGGTCGCGTCGTCACGATCAACGGATGGCCGAGGACGGAACAAATACGCTTGACGATCGACAGCCCCAGCCCGAATCCGCTTGCGGCTTCTCCGCGCGAGCTTTCACCGCGATAGAACTCCTCGAATACGCGGTCGAGTTCTTCCTTGCGTATGCCCGGCCCCGTGTCCCATACCTCAAGACTGATCAGTCCGCCGCGCGGGCGTGCTGCCAGCAGCACGCCACCGTTGGTCGTGTACCGCAGCGCGTTGCCAAGCAGATTACGCAGCACGCGTGACAGCAGTACCGGGTCGGATTCGATCGCGATGCCCGCATGGCGCACTCGCAGCGCCAGTCCCTTTCCGGCCGCCAGTGGCGCGAATTCCTGCTCCAGCGCTGAAAACGTCTCGTCGATCAGCACCTGCTGAACGCGCGGCTGGATGGCGCCCGCATCGAGCCGTGAGATCTCCAGCAGCTCCTCGACCAGCTTCGACAATGAGTCGACGGCAGTCGACAGGTTCTTGACCAGCGGTTCGAGCGGTCCTTGCGCCCGCTTCTTCAGCAGCGAACAGTAGATGCCGATCGCCTGCAGTGGCTGCCGCAGGTCGTGGCTGGCCCCGGCGAAGAACTTGGTCTTCGATCGGGTTGCTTCCTCGGCCGCGCGACGTGCTTCATCCGCGACGCGTTTCTCGTTCATTAATTGCGCGAC
This sequence comes from Burkholderiaceae bacterium, assembly GCA_036824465.1. GTDB lineage: Bacteria > Pseudomonadota > Gammaproteobacteria > Burkholderiales > Burkholderiaceae_F > JAKOQB01. The sequence continues at coordinate 72,440 of DAITAC010000005.1, read as the reverse complement.
CAGTACCTCGTTCTCATAGTTGTTCTTCACCGCTTCAAACATCGTTTCGCCGAAGTTGCGCCCGAAGAACATCGTGAACCCGAAGACGGCCAGCACGACGATCGCCGCGGTGTAGTACGCGGGCTCGGCCTGCGCGACCATGCGCGCTATCAGCGGCAGCAGTGCCGCAGGCAGGAAAGCAAACAGGGCCGGGCGGTATGTTGCGTAAAGCGTCAGCGAGCCGAATGCGACCCCGAGAATTACCGCCACCAGCACAAGTTGCTGCAGCGGCTCGCGTGGCGCGAAGAACAAGACTCCAGCCGCACCCCAAAGCACACCGGCGACGGCGGCAAGTGCGACCCACCGGGTCGACCACATGCCGACCTGATCAGCGGCAATGCTTGCAGCGCGGAAAGCGCGTGCCATGCGCAACCGCACCAGCGACTCGACCAGCATCGCAATGAACCACGCCAGCAGAAAGTTCGGGTTGTGCGTCTTCCAGAAGACGGCGACCAGTGCAACACCGCCGACGATGCTGCCCAGCACTGACTGCGGGACCTGGCGATATACCGACGCGATCACGCCGGCAAGGATCTTCTCCTGACGCTGCTCGCGCGATTCGATCTCAATGCCAAATCGGGTAATCGGCCCTGCCATGGACGAATCATAGGCGAGCAACCGCGCGGTGCGGAAGCGGGAACCCGTCTTTCGCCTGCGCGATGGCGCTGACGCAACGCCAGCGCTACTTCAGGCTCGGGTACTCGCCAAAGGAAAGCTCGCCAGCGCCGCCACGGACCGCAAGTTGTGCAGGTGCACCGACCGGCAATGTCGCCTTGCGTGCCACATGGCCGAACGGCAGTCCAGTCACGATGGGGACGTCGATCGAAGCGCGAACGCGGTCGATTGCCGCGACGAGGTCAAAGCCATTGTCGTGCGGCATCGGGGTGACCGGATCGAAAGCGCCGAGGAGAATCGCACGCTGGCGCGCCAGAACGCCGGCGTGAGACAACTGCAGCAGCATCCGCTCGATGCGATACGCCGGCTCATTGACGTCTTCGAGAAACAGGATTCCGCCGCGCACTGCCGGGAAGAAGCGTGTACTGAGCAGCGCACACACCATTGCCAGATTGCCGCCCCACAACCTCCCCTTTACCGACAGGTCCGCGCTGTCGGCGTCGAATGAGAGTGTGTGGTTCCTGCTTTCGAGTGTCGAGAAGAACTCTTCGATCGTGAAGTGGTTGGGCGGCCGGGCGGCAAAATCTGATGCTGCCGGTCCCTGAAAACTGATCGCACCCGTCCGGGCCAGCAGCGCGAGATTGAACGCGGTGAAATCGCTGTAGCCGACCAGTATTCGACCGGCCCGCGCAATGGCGGCATAGTCAAGCCGATCGAGGATGCGTGAAAGGCCGTAGCCGCCCCGCACGGCAAGCACGACGTCAAGCGAGCGATCGGTCGCGAAAAGCTGCAGATCCGACGCACGCAACTCATCGCTTCCAGCGAAGCGCTGCTGGCGGGCAAAAACGCTCTCCCCCGCCTGGACGCGCCAACCACGTTTCGAGAAGAAACGCGCCGCACGATCGGCAATGTTCTTGTGAGGAAGACAACTTGATGGGCCGACCAGTCCAATCGCAGGAGTGCGCATTCAGTCAATCCGTCTCGTCATCGTCGCCCTCGTCGTCGGCCGGCAGTGAACCGGATCGACGCAAATTGCGTCGTTCGGCAAAGAATTCGGAAAGCACGCGGCCGCATGCATCCGCCAGTACGCCACGGCGCACGTGCGCATGATGGTTCAACCTGGGCTGCGCAAACAGATCAACCACACTGCCGCAGGCGCCGGTCTTGGGGTCCGCAGCGCCGAAGACCAGGCGCGAAATCCGCGCGTGCTGGATCGCGCCGGCGCACATTGCGCAAGGCTCCAGCGTGACGTACAGGGTGCAGTGACTGAGCCGGTAGTTGCCGATCAGTTCGGCCGCAGCGCGAATCGTCTGAATTTCCGCATGGGCAGTCGGATCCGCATTTCCGATCGGCTGATTGAACCCGGTCGCAAGGACTTGCCCGTCCTTGACCAGTACCGCGCCGACCGGAACTTCGCCCAGCGCCCACGCATTGTGGGCCTGGTCGAGTGCCAATCGCATGTACGTTTCATCATCGGGTAGCTCGACTGGCGGCGGAACGCTCTCGATCACCTCGATGGAAGCGCCGCTGCGCTCGATCCACGCCTGCTTGCGCGCTGCGCGCTCCTGCGCATGTCCGTTCCGGGCCGCGGATACCTTCTCTCGCAGTTGCGCTGCGGTCAGGTGTTCAGCGGCTGTCGCCAGCCAATCCGGCAACGATCCGCGTCGATAATCGGTCCCTCGATCGGATCGATGAATGAATCCCGTATCAGCGAGCCAGCGCCGCAGTTCAACATGGTCGGTGCTGAGCATTGCGCCCGCCGAGGAAAGAAAGTCCTTCAACCGCTCATTGGCGGCGCGCTCCGTCAGCAACTGCCCAGGTGGAAGAAAAAGCACGGCCGACGCTAGCACCAGCTCAAAATCACGCGCATCCCGCTCGCGCAATGCACCCATGTGCACTCCGTCGCGGACCGACAACTGGGCGAGCCGCTGCAGCCACCCGTCCCTTGAAATGCTCGCGGCTGTTTGCATGCGGCGCATGTTAGATCAGGCGCGGCGGGCAGGCCGCGCCGAGTGCCGCTGCTCCCCAACGTCCGCAGGGACGTTGGGGCCCCGGCGCGTCACTCCCACTCAATCATCAACGAGCCTTCTAAGCCGCTGATTCGTAAGGGGCTCGACGCTGCCCCGCAGATTTTTACCGTCACTCTTACCGTCAACCTGTCAGGCACCAGCATTGGCGCGGGTTTCCGGGCGATTTTCAACAAGGGCACCTTCCGAGATCTATCGAAGTCCTTCGGCGTGTCGACTCCAGTCATTCGCCTGCCCTCGCTCCACGCAGCGAATCCGCGATCGCCGAGAGGGCATCGGCCAGTCGTCTCGCTGTCTGCGGCGGTGGCAGTGGCAGCCGGAGACTGCACGCGCCGGTCGCCGGGTCGCGCTCGAGCCAGGGATGCGACGTTGCCTCGGCATCACCGGCCGCGCTCAGCGCCGAAACCAGCTGCGCGCCGGCCTGCAGCAGCACGCCCCAGGGATCGACGCCCGCTTCCTGCGCCGCTGGAGCGGCAGCCTCCGGCGCGTAAGCGTCGGCTGCCGATGCGATGTCGCCAGCCAAGGCAGACTCGTCAGCGGCGGCTGCCTCGACCGGCGATTCCACCGGTGCGCTGGCGACGCTCGCCGCCTCCTCCGCCGGCACCATCGCTTCGCCCTCGCCCATACGGCCGGTGACGTTCTCGACTTCCTTCATGAAGCGACTCAGGCGCGAGCCGCCGAGCGAGATCTCGCTTTGGCCTCCATCCAGGATGCCCGCCGAAAGCGAGCGCTTGAAGGCGAGCACCGAGAGCATTCCCTCCTCGATGGTGCCCTTGGCGACGAAATTGACTATCTGCACCGGGCGCTTCTGACCCATGCGGTGAATGCGCCCGATGCGCTGCTCCAGAAGCGCCGGGTTCCACGGCAGGTCCATGTTCACCAGCGTCGAGGCGTGCTGCAGGTTCAGTCCCGCCGCGCCCGCGTCGGTGGACAGGAAGACACGGCAGTCCGGATCGGCGCGAAAGCGTTCGACCAGCGCCGGGCGCCTTTCCGAAGGCACGCCGCCATGGAAACTGACGTAGCCGATGCCGCGATCTTCCAGCCTGCGGATGACGATGTCGTGGGTACGCGTCCACTGGCTGAACACCACCGCCTTCGCATCCGGCTGTACGAAGACGCCGTCGAGCAGCGCCGCCAGTTCGTCGGCCTTGACGCCGTGGTCGGTTTCCTGGTCCAGCAGATAGGTGCTGTTGCAGGACATGCGCATATTCTGCAGGGCGCAGGTCAGCCGCCGTTGATCCTTGTCCGACAGAAACTTCGTCCGCCGCCAGCGCTTCACGATCTGCGCCACGATGTCCGCATTCTCCCGGTGATGCACCAGTTGCATCTCGGTCATCGGCACCAGTAGGTTCTGGTCGGTGCGACTGGGCAGCTGAGTCAGGACCTCGGACCGGCGCCGGCGGATCAGGATCGGCGCCAGCGTCTGGCCGATCTTCTCCAGCCCCGTGTAGCCGGTGACGCGGCCAAATTCATCCTTGACCTGATGCTCGTGCAGCAGCTTCCAGGTGGGCCCCAGCCGGTGCTGGTCGACGAACTGCACGATCGATATCAGCTCCTCGAGCTTGTTTTCGAGCGGAGTGCCTGTGAGCACCAGGGCGTATGGACTGTCGATGCGCTTAAGCGCCCGCGCGGCGATCGTGTTCCAGTTCTTGATGCGCTGCGCCTCGTCGACGATCACCAGTTCCGGAGCCCACGCAGCGATCAGGTCTAGATCGGGCTTCAGCTTTTCGTAGTTGGTGATCTTGCAGAAATCTTCGGCGCTGAAATCCTTCTGCCGCTGCACCCGGCCGCCGGCCATCACCCGCGCCGCACGGCCGGAAAAGCGGCTGATTTCGCTTTGCCACTGGTACTTGAGCGAGGTCGGGCACACCACCAGCACGCGCGAGACGCCGAAATGTCGCGCCAGGATTTCCGTCGCCGCAATGGCTTGGATGGTCTTGCCCAGGCCCATCTCGTCGCCGATCAGGGATCGGCCGGCGCGCACCGCGAAGAGTGCGCCGTCGGCCTGGTATGGATACAGCGGCGCCTTGATCAGCTTCGCCAGCTTCCTGTCGGACGCGCCGCGCGGGAACAGGCTGTCGAGGACCTCCGTCCGCCGCGCCGCATCGCGCCGGCCGGCGACAAAGTCGAGCGCATCGTCGTAGGCGCGCAGTTCGTGGCCGCTTTTCGCCGCCGTCGCGAGGAAGTGCTCCAGCTCGCCAAAGCGCTCCTCCGGCAGGACGCCGCCGCGCGAGGCGCCGAAAAGCCTCGAAGCCGCTTTCATCACGGCCGGCGGGCAGTCCGATCCGGCGCGGAAGTACACCGCGCGCGCACCGTCGTTACGCAGGTAGATCTCGGAAAACGCCGGACGCCACCCCTGGGCAAAGGCGGCCTTCGCCCCGCGCTTCTTCTCGAGCCGGGCGAGGACGAACTCGATGTGCTTGCAGGTGCCCAGTTCGTTGGTGGCGTAGTCCGGGCAGGAGCAGTAGTTGTCGCCGGCAGCAAGGCCGCGTATCGCCACGCGGTAGCTGGCCTTCGACTGCGGGTTGCTGACGTGAAACTCCGAAAAGAACAGTTGGTCACCCCGATTTTCAAGCACGAACGCCTGGTCGCGTCCGAACTGACGGCGCAGTGCGCGTTGCCAGTCGGCGGGAGCGAGGTCGACCGGCGGATGGGCGCGCGAGAGCTTCGGTTCCTTGACGGACCGGTTGGAAGCAGGCTGCCGTTTCACTGTTGATTCCTTGTCTGATTTGCACGACCGAGCGGCAGCTCGGCCTCGACGGCTCCTTCAGCGCTCGCGTCTGCGCGAATCGAGTAGCCCATCGCTCGGTAGCCACGCTGGCGCTTGTCCCACATTCGAAGCAGGGCCGGGTGACCCGTATCCACGAAGTCGATGATTCGCACGTCGGTCTTGGCAGCGTGCTCCCGATGCAACCGGCCAGCGTACTGTTGCAAGGTCCCCTTCCACGACACGGGCATCGCCAAGACCAGGGTATCGAGGGGCGGATGGTCGAATCCTTCGCCGACGAGCTTGCCGGTGGCCAGCAGAATGCGCGGCGCATCGGGTGGCAGCGCGTCGAGTTCTGCGATGAGCGTGGCGCGTTGCTTCCGGGACATCCGTCCGTGAAGAACGAACAGTAGCGGGGCCTCTGCACCCAACGCCACCTGGATGGCGTCGAGGTGCTCGGTGCGCTCGGTCAGGACCAGCACTTTGCGGCCCTGATCGAACGCCTTCCTGATTTCTGCGGCGATTGTCGCTGTCCGCGCCCGATCGTTGGCGAGGTGCCGAAACACCTCCTGAATCCCAGACTCCGGCGACAGATCGATTCGAGCAAAGCATGATCGAGGCAGCACCTCCAGGTCGTGGGGCGCGTCGGTGGGTCTCGCCGCCGTGTGCCGAATCGGTCCGCACTGCATGAAGATGATCGGCTGCTGCCCATCGCGGCGGATCGGCGTGGCGGTCAGTCCGAGCACGTACTTGGCCTTGGTTCGCTTCAGGATGGCGTCGAACGAAACCGCGCCAACGTGGTGGCACTCGTCCACGATGACGTGGCCGTAGTTCTCGACAAGGACATTGACCTCGCCTTGGCGGGACAGCGATTGCATCACCGCGATGTCGACCTTACCGGTGGGCTTTGCCTTGCCGCCGCCGATGGTGCCGACCACGTCCCCGCCGACGCCGAGGAAAGTCCGTAATCGCTCCTGCCACTGCTTGAGCAGTTCGGTTCGATGCACCAGCACCAGGGTGTTCACGCCCCGGCGGCCGATCATCGCGGCAGCGGTAACGGTCTTGCCAAATGCGGTCGGGGCACATAGCACGCCCACGTCGTAGTGGAGCATCGCGGCAGCGGCCTCCTCCTGATCAATTCGAAGCGTCCCGACGAAACGGGCATCAATCGGCTCGCCGGCGTTGCGTTCGTCCCTCAGATCACAGCGGATTGAGTTTTCGCGCAGCAAGTCCTGCGCGGCATCGAAGCAGCCGCGCGGCAGTGCAATGTGACGGGGATAGTTCTCGGCGCAGCCGATCACCCGCGGCTTGTCCCATACCGACAGGCGCATGGCCGATGCCCGGTAGAACTCGGGGTTCTGAAACGCCGCGAGGCGGATCAGGCGGTTGGCCAATGGCTGCGAAAGCTCGGACTTCTCGAAGTAGACGAGGTTCGCCAATGTCACGGTGAGCGACTTCGGCATCACACCCGGAATCTTCGCAAGCGATCGCGTGTCGCGCTTCCACGGCGTCGCCAGATCCTCATCGTCGATAAAGGTCACGTCGAGGGGATGCACGCCGCCTGTGGCCCGCGCGATCGTCGGCTCGATGTCGAACGGCGACATCGGCTGGATCGATGCCAGGAACTCCCACTGGTCCGGGTGCGGTCGCAGATCGGAGTCGACAAACACAGTGCAGCCGTTCTCCCGAGGCTTCTTCTGCAGCGGCAAGGCGATCAGATTGCCGAAGCCGCCCTTGGGCATGGTGTCCTGATTGGGAAACAGTCGGTCGTAAGACGAGAGCTCCAGTCGCCGCGTGCGCGCGCAGGTGTGGCTGACGATGGCAGTGCCCAACCGACGCGCATCCCGGGCCGGCACACGGTCGGCGAAGAAGATCCAGGCGTGCGCCCCGTTTCCCGAGCGGGAAGTCTCGATCGCAACCGGGACGCCGAGACCGGTGCACGAACCGGCGAAGGCTCGAACATCCTTTCTCCATTCGGCTTCGTCGAAATCGATCGCGAGAAAGTAGCAGCTGTCGTCCTCCAGCAGCGGATAGACACCGATCGTGTGGTCACCGGCCAGGTGGGCATAGATGGCAGCGTCCGAAAGCGGGATCAACGAGCGATTCCGACAGTCTCCGCACTTGATTCGTGGCTTCTCGCACACTCCAGCGCGCCACTCGTTCGCACAGGCAGGTGCGTAACCCGACTTGCCGGTCGTCTTGCTCTCCCAGCGCACAGGGTAGACATCCGTGCGACCCCGAAACCGCCGGCGAAAGAGTGCCACTTTCGCCTCGGTGAAGAGTCGCGACGATTCGGTTTGCGGAGGAGACGTTGCCGGATCCGGCGCGAGACGCCACTCGATTCCGTTTGCCTTTAGGAGCGCGATCAGTCGCTCGTTCTCCTCCTGCAGCACGGCCAAGGATTCGGGCTCCGGCGTCGATCGCTTGCTCGGCAGTGATCTCTCCGAAGCCGTCATTGCGGCTGTTTCCGATCTCGGGGCATCAGCAGCGCCGGATACCGCTTTGCACGCAATTCCTCGATGACCGCATCGGAGAGCTTCCATCTGTCCCCGCTGATTCGCGCGATCAACTCGGTCCAGACGCGCTCGAATGCCCGGATCGCATCCTCATCGCTCCAGCGCACGCTCGCCGGCAGCATCGGTGCGACGTCTTCGGTCAGGCTTCGGATCAACTTCTCCAGCATGCGCTGCTCGGCCATCGCTCGCGTGATCGGCTTGCCCTCCAGGGCAAGATAGTGGTCGAAGCAGTCGATGACTCTTTCCGGAGCCAGGCGCAGCTGTTCGAGTCCCTGGTGCAGATCGAACAAGTCACGGTTCCTGCGCCGCTGCAGCAGTGCGCGCAGCTTCGTGCCGAACAGTTCCTCGGGCTCAAAGGAGGCGATCTCCGCTGTGCCGTGGTACCAGTCGTTTTCCACGGCAAACGGATAACGTCGAACACCAAGCAAGCTCGCGTGCTCCCGAGTGTTGATCTCGACCTTCAGCTTGAGCGTCGCCTGCGCATCGACCTCGGGCGTGTACTTGAACACCAGGTGCATCGAGTGCCCGGCTTGCTCCCGGCTGCATTTCCCGAGCCACGACAGCGCCGCGCGAATCGCGTCGACCGTGCCACCGATGGGCTCGGCATGCGCCTGGACCAGATCGATATCCTCCGAGTAGCGCAGCGGTTGCTTGAAGAGCAGCTTGTGGATCGCCGTACCGCCGCGGAATGCGATCTTCCCCGCCAACGCCGGCGCATTGAACAGGTCGCACAGGGCGCGACAGATGATCAGGTCCTGCTCGACCTGCCGCAGGTCCGGCCAAGGCGCTTTCGTACTCCACGCTTGCAGGAAGGCGGTGGGAATCACTCTGCGATCTCCACCGCTTCATTGATCAGGAGCCTCCACCTTGGATTTCGCTCACCAGCGTGCGCCAAAGCCTTCACGAGCGGCCTGACGGCCGGATCGAGCGGCAGTGCCGTCCTGGCGCGTTTCACGAATCCTTGCAGCGCATCGGCTTGGCGCGCGTGTCCCACCAGATCGAGCAGGTAGCCAAGACGACGGACCGCCGAGTTCTCGTAGGCGCCGGCTGCCTTTTGCAGCAGGCGCGGGCTGGCCTTGGCGCCGATATCCTTGACGATCTGCGCGACGCTGTTGATGCCCGCTGCCTTGTGAAAGTAGCGCACGCAGTCGAGCAGCGTCAGCTCGACGCCAGCCACCGTGGCGAAGCCGGCGTCGCTCTTCATCTGGTCGACCAACGACGACTGATTGACCTGACTGAATGCGTCCGGACCCTGGTATAGGAACTGCAGGCGATGGCGACCCAGATCGAAGTCCCGCAACTGCCTCGGGACGACGATCTGGAAGACCATGCTGGCTTGGTGCGAAGCGCCGTGGAACGCCGCCGCGCGCAGCAGCGAAACGCGGTAGTCGATTCCCTGATGTTTCATCAGTGGGTCGATCCACTTGACGGGATCCGGTGCGCCGGCCACCTGATCTTCGGGGCGAAGGATGAGATAGAAGCCGTGCCTGGGATTTGCCAGGCCGCGCTTGTTGATCGCGCGCGTGATCGCCGCCGCCACTGCCGACGGCTTCAGTCCAAGCGCAGCCGCTACCTCATCCCGGGAGAAGTAGGCTCGGCCGCGGGCGAGCAGATCGTCGAGGTAGGAGTCGAGGGAAGCCATACCACACCATACGCAAAACTCGACAAATATTCAATAGTTTTGCATATGATTTAGGTTATTCCCACTCGATCGTGGCGGGGGGCTTACCGGAGATGTCGTAAACGACCCGGTTGATGCCGCGCACCTCATTGATGATGCGGTTGGATACGCGCGCCAGCAGGTCGTGCGGCAAATGAGCCCAGTGTGCCGTCATGAAGTCCTGGGTCTGCACGGCGCGCAATGCGACCACGTACTCGTAGGTGCGGCCGTCGCCCATCACACCGACGCTTTTCACCGGCAGAAAGACAGCAAAAGCCTGGCTCGTCTTGTCATACCAGCCGCTCGCGCGCAACTCCTCGATGAAGATTGCGTCCGCCCGACGCAGCAGATCGGCGTGGTCGCGCCTGACTTCACCGAGGATTCGCACACCCAAACCCGGACCGGGAAACGGATGGCGATAGACCATCGCATGCGGCAGGCCGAGCGCAACGCCCAACGCACGCACTTCGTCCTTGAACAGCTCGCGCAGCGGCTCGAGCAGCTTCAGATGCAGCGTCTCGGGCAGGCCGCCGACATTGTGATGGCTCTTGATGGTCGTGGCCTTCTTGGTCTTCGCCCCCGCCGACTCGATCACGTCCGGATAGATCGTTCCCTGCGCCAGCCACTTCGCATTTGGGAGCCTGGCCGCTTCTTCCTGAAACACGTGCACGAATTCGCGCCCGATGATTTTCCGCTTCGCCTCGGGATCAGTAACGCCGGCCAGGCTCGCCATGAAACGCTCGCTGGCGTCGATGTGAATCAGCTTCAGGCCCATGTGAGTCTGAAACGTATCGACCACTTGCGCTGCTTCGTTCAGTCGCAGCAGTCCCGTATCGACAAATACACATGTCAGCTGGCCGCCGATCGCCTTGTGAATCAAGGCGGCCGCGACGCTGGAGTCAACACCGCCCGACAGCCCGAGGATCACTTCGTCGCGCTCGACCTGCGAGCGGATGCGCGCGATCGCTTCGCCTGCGTAGTCCGGCATGTTCCAGTCGCCGTGGCAACCGCAGATGTCGCGCACAAAGCGCGTGAGGATCGCCTGCCCCTGCAGCGTGTGCGTGACCTCCGGATGAAACTGCACCCCGTAGAACGAGCGCGCTTCATCAGCCATGCCGGCGATCGGACAGCCGTCCGTTGATGCCATCAAGGTGAAGCCGGGCGGCATCTCGACCACCTTATCGCCATGGCTCATCCAGACCTTGAGCATGCCGTGGTCCTGCTCCGCGGCAAAGTCCTGGAGCCCGTCGAGCAGCCGCGTGTGCCCGCGCGCGCGGACCTCCGCGTAACCGAACTCGCGGTGGTGTCCACCCTCGACGCGGCCGCCCAACTGCTGGGCCATCGTCTGCATTCCGTAGCAGATGCCGAGCACCGGCACGCCGAGATCGAACACAACCGGCGCCACCTTGTCGGTCGATTCCTCGTACGCCGACATGTGGCTGCCCGACAAGATCACGCCCTTCGGCGCGTACGCGCGGATGAAATCCGCGCCGACGTCGTTCGGGTGGATCTCGCAGTAAACCTTCGCCTCACGCACGCGCCGTGCGATCAACTGCGTGTACTGCGCGCCGAAGTCGAGGATCAGAATTCTTTCGTGGCTCATCAGCGCGGTCCCTCCTCGGCACGAACCAGCCACGAAGCAGAACTACTCGATGCGGTAATTCGGCGCCTCCTTCGTGATCTTCACGTCATGCACGTGCGACTCGCGCATGCCGGCGCTGGTGATCTCGCAGAACTGCGCGCGGGTGCGCATCTCCTCGATCGTCCCGCAGCCGCAGTAGCCCATGCTTGAGCGCAGTCCTCCCGCGAGCTGAAAAATGATCGCCAGTACGCTGCCCTTGTACGGCACCATGCCCTCGATGCCTTCGGGCACGAACTTGTCGACATTGGCATCGTTGTCCTGGAAATAGCGCTCGGCCGAGCCCTTGCTCATCGCGCCCAGCGAACCCATGCCGCGGTAGCTCTTGTAGGAACGGCCCTGGTACAGGAAGACTTCGCCCGGCGCCTCTTCCGTGCCGGCGAACATGCTTCCCATCATGACCGTATAGGCGCCCGCGGCGATCGCCTTCGACACGTCGCCCGAATAACGGATGCCGCCGTCGGCAATCAGTGGCAGGCCCGTCCCTTCCAATGCCTTGGCCACGTTGGCGATTGCCGTGATCTGCGGCACGCCGACGCCCGCGACGATTCGGGTGGTGCAGATCGAACCCGGCCCGATGCCTACCTTGACACCATCCGCCCCCGCGTCCAGCAGCGCCCGTGCGCCCTCCGCCGTACCAATGTTGCCGCCAACGACATCGACCTGAGGGAAGTTCTTCTTGGCCCACTTGACCCGATCGAGCACGCCTTGATGATGGCCGTGCGCGGTATCAACCACCAGCACATCGACCCCCGCCTTGACCATCAGTTCGGCACGCTCGTCCGAGTCCGGCCCGGTGCTGATCGCACCGCCGATCCTGAGCTTGCCTTGCTCATCCTTTGCTGCGTTTGGGTGTTCGGTCGCCTTGGTGATGTCCTTGACCGTGATCAGCCCGCGCAGTTCGAAGTCGCCGTTCACCACCAGCACGCGTTCGAGGCGATGCTTGTGCATCAACGCCTTGGCTTCGTCGAGGCTCGCACCCTCTCGCACCGTGACCAGACGCGCCTGCGGCGTCATGATGTCGCGCACCGGGGCATCGAGTCGGGTCTCAAACCGCAGATCGCGGTTGGTGATGATGCCTACCACGCGCTTGCCCTCCACCACTGGAAGGCCCGAGAACTTGTGCGTGCGCTGCAGGGCAATCGCATCCGCGACCCGCATATCAGGCGGGATGGTGATCGGATCGCGCAGCACGCCGGCCTCGAAGCGCTTGACCTTCAGCACTTCAGCCGCCTGCTGCTGGGGGCTCAGATTCTTGTGGATGATGCCGATGCCGCCCTCCTGCGCCAGCGCGATCGCCAGCCCCGCCTCGGTAACGGTGTCCATCGCCGCCGAAACAAGCGGCAGGTTCAACGCGATATTGCGGGAGAGTCGAGTCGCGAGCCGGGTCTCGCGGGGAAGGACGGTCGAATGCGCCGGCAGGAGTAAAACGTCATCGAAGGTCAGAGCCTTCTGGACTAGCCGCATGGGGAGCCTCGTGACGCAAAACAAAATTATACGCAGATGCGTCGGTGCCCCAGCCGCAACAGGCGTGATGGATCGGTCCGATGGACTATTGCGGCCGGGCTGCTTGGGCCGCAGAATCCGCGCGATTCAGGGGAGTCGCCATATGACCCAGCGCTTGTTCAAATCCGTTGCCGCCGCCCTAATCCTCGGCTATGCCGCATCCGCAGGGGCACAATGGGCGTGGCGGGACGACGGCGGTCGACTGGTGTTTTCGGACCAGCCGCCACCGGCCACCGTAAAACCGAGCCAGATCGTGCGGCAGCCTTCCACTGCGGCTCCGGCGCAGTCATCGGCACCGGTCTATGTCGTCGAGGAGAAACCGGCTCCCGCCAAGCCCGAGACCAAGGTCGAGCCCAGGAAGGCCGACGCAGCCGCGCCCGCCACTCCCAAGACCCTGGCCGAACGGGACATGGATTTCCGCAAGCGCGCGCAGGAGCGCGCAGAAGCGGAAAAGAAAGCCAGCGAAGAGCAGGCGCGCAAGCAGCAGGTCGCCCAGGACTGCGAACGTTCACGTGGCTACCTGCGCGCACTGGAAGACGGTCGCCGGGTTGCGCAGACCGACCCGCAAGGCAATCAGGTGGTACTCGATGACGCGGCGCGAGCGAGCGAGCTTGCCCGCCTGCGCGAGCGCATCGCCAGCACGTGTAACTAGCCGCCCTTCCGCTTTCTTCGGACCTTCGCGCGCAATCGCCGCGCTTCTTTTGGATCCACCATCAGTGCTCGATAGATTTCGATGCGATCGCCGTTGCGCGCCGGCGAATCGATCGACCTGATCTGATTGAAGACCCCGACCACCAGCGCGTCACCGTCAAGTTCCGAGTTGCTCAGTATTCCAGACGCAGCGATCGCACCGCGCAACGTCGATCCGGCGGCGACCCGAACTTCGACGAGCGCAGCATTGCCCGGCCGAGCGTGCACAACGACGACGCGCAACAGGTCCGGATCACTCGCCATGTAATGCTTCCGCGCGCCGCGTGAATGAGTCGACCATCGACGTCGCGATTACCTCAAAGACCGGGGCGATCGCGCGTCCGAGCAGGCCGGTCGCGAACTGGTAGTGCAGGCTCAAGTGCACGCGGCAGGCGTCGGCGCGCAACTGGCGGAAGGTCCACTCCCCGGCAAGACGTCGAAACGGACCTTCGACGAGATCAAGGGTAATGCGCGAATGAGGTTCGTGACGGTTGTGGGTGGTAAAGCGACTGCGCGCGCCGCGATAACGTATGTCGATCGTCGCATCGATGGTCCCGTCGGACCTCGGCCGGACGTGCGTGCCTTCGCACCAGGGCAGAAACACGGGGTAGGCCTCGACCCCAGCCACGAGGTCAAACATCTGCCGGGTGCTGAAGGGAACCAGAACGCTGCGTTCGACGCGGTGCATGAGCGTGCGATTATGCGGGGACGTTGTCAGAGCGCGACCGATGTCCATTATCCAGAACAAGAAGGCGTTTCACGACTATTCGATCGAAGAGCGTTTCGAGGCCGGCCTCGTGCTCGAAGGATGGGAAGTCAAGTCGATCCGCGCCGGCCAGGTGCATCTGCGCGAGGCTTACGTGATCGTGCGCAATGGAGAACTCTTTCTACTGAATGCGCATGTCACGCCGCTGAAGACAGCCTCGACGCATGTCCAGCCCGAGCCGACGCGCACGCGGAAGCTCTTGCTGCGCGCTGAAGAAATCCGCAAGCTGATCGGCAAGGTCGAGCGCGCCGGCTACTCGCTGGTGCCGCTTGATCTGCACTATGCCAAAGGGCGCATCAAGCTGGAATTCGGACTGGCCAAAGGCAAGCGACAGTTCGAAAAAAGAGAGGCCGAATCCGAAAAGGACTGGAAACGACAGCAGCAGCGGCTGCTCAAGCAGCGCACCAAGTGAATTGGTCGCAATCGGACTGACGTGGCTGCGCGTGACCCGCTTGCCCCTTCGCGCGCGCGCCTGTCACTGAATCCAGCGCGCTCCGCGTGCCAGCTTCTGCAACGCACCGAAATCGCACGCGCCTTGCCGGCGCGCAACGGGCAGCAACTTGGCCGCCAGCAACGCAGTGGCGAAAGCGTCGGCGGCAGCCGAGTGCCGCGTCGACACCTGGATCAGGTGATGCGCAAGCCATTCGTCGAGCGCCTTCAGGTTCGTCTTCGGTTCAAGTGCAGGTGCGAGTTCCGCCAGATCCAGCCACGGGTTGTCGAATGGTTGGTTGACGAAGATCTTCACCGCGCGCGCCAGAAAGCCACGGTCGAATGGAGCGTGGAACGCAAGGATCGGGCAGGTGCCGATGAAGTCGAGAAATGCGCGCGTTGCCTGTTCGGGGTCTGCGCCCCCTAGCTGCGCATCAACGCCGATGCCGTGCACGAGGATGTTCTGCCTCGAACTCGCGGCTCTCTGACGATAGATGATCTCAAGGCTGTCCCCCGGCATCACATGGCCATTGGCGTGCATTGCCACGCCCCCGATCGAAATCAGGCCATCGGCCGTTGGGTCCAGGCCGCTCGTTTCAACATCCACCACAACCCAGCGCGCCTCGTCAGGATCGGCGCTGCGGCGGCCGAACACCTGTTTCAACCAGTTCGGCATGGCTAGCCTGGGTAATCGAGTTCGAGTCGCTTCTGCAACTTGCGCGCCTGCTGGAACGCGACCTTCAGGATCTTGCGATCGATCGGCGGCAGCGCCGCGGTATCGACTGCGTTCGCGTTTTCTTCCGGCATCCCTTGTTCGCTGTGCTGATGCTGGCGTCGCAGCCGCAGCAGCTGAAGAAATTCGAACGCATCGACCCATTCCGCCACATCGTCGACCGGAAGGCGTGCGACTTCGGCCAAGCGTTTGAACCGATCCACGGTGCGCGTCTCGCTCAAGCCGGCGCCGAGCGCCCAGATACGCGCCGCGTCCACAAACGGCACCGTCCCATTCAATTTCAGGTCGATTAGCTGGCGCACATCGGTGCCAAGCAGGTTTTCGAACATGCTCGACAGCGGCGGTCGATTACGCAACGCATTGTCCGCCATCTGCTTCAGGAACCGCGAATTGCGCGCGGCACGCGCGACGACATCGCGCCTCAGTTCGATGGCCAACGCCGTGTTGCCGAAGATGCCGCGGAAATCGAAGAAGATGCTGCCGGCGAGCAGGCTGTCCGGATCGCCACGGTCGATCCAATCGGCGAACAGCATCGACCACTGTTCGGCGTTCAGGCACCACCGGGGATTGCGCGCCATGATGTTGCCCTTGCACAGTGGGAAGCCGCAGTCGGCAAGGCTGACGTTGACCCAATCGGCGAGCCGGAGCAGTGTCGGCGCGTCGACCCGGCCGGCGGAATGGACGATGCCGTTGTCCTGGTCGGTCGCAATCGTCTGCTCGCCCCGGCCTTCGCTGCCCAGTGCCAGCCAGCAAAACGCATCGGCGGCAACGTCGAAACGCTGGCACGCCAGCGTCAGCATGCGGACGGTCAGCTGGTCGTTCAGATGACTGATCAAGCGCGTCAGCTGCGCTGCACCCAGGCCCTGCGCGACCAGGTGGTGCGACAGACGCCGCACGTTGGCTGCGATCGTCGCAAGGGTCTCGACATCGGGCGCACGCCGCAGCGCGGCGGCGAGCTGGCGCACGGTCAGTCGCTGCAGCGTGAAGAGGTCCCGCTCGGACACCAGTCCGACGACTTTCGTCGTGCCGTTGAGCGTCCTGATGACCGGAACGTGCCGGATCGTGTGTTCGGCCATCAGCACGGTCGCATCGGCCGCGGTTGAATCGTCGCCGAGCGCCAGGACGCTGGGCGTCATCACGGCGCGCACCGGCGTGGCAAGGGAAAGCTCCGGCAGAATCACGCGTCCAATCAGGTCGGTTCGCGTCAGAATGCCGACCAGCCGCTCGCCTTCGTCGTCGGATTCCGTCACCAGAATCGATCCGACGTGGGCCGCATGCATGCGCACGAATGCCTCGCGCAGCGGCTCGTCGGGGCGGCACGTCACCGGTGCGGTGCGGACCAGGTCAGCCAGCCGCGTCACCATGGCGCGCTCCGCGCTTGCTTCGGCCGCATACGCGGCCTGCAGTTGCCTTCTGGACTGATCGAGCAGGCTGCCGAGTCGACGTTTGCAGTAGTCCATGAAGGCGCGGCTGCGCCGCGTCAGTTCATCGAATCGTTTGCGCGGCAGCGCGAGGCAGAAGGTGTCGCCGACCGCAACATACGTCAGTGATACCGGTCGATCGGCAAGCAAAGCACCGACGGGAAAGCAGTCGCCGACGGCACCTTCGAAGGCAATCTGTTCGGGATCGGCGTCCCGCCGGCCATGCACTTGTCCCTGCTTGACGACATAGAAATGTGTCGACGTGGCAGCGGACGGTGCGAGGATCGTCTCGCCCGGTGAAAAATAGGTGATCTCCGCATGCATGATCAGGAACTCGAGGTCCGCTTCCGCCATCTGCGAGAACGGCATATGCGGCGTCAGCAGTTGCTTGAGTCCGGCAATAATCGTTGGGGCGGGCATGGGGAATTCGCAAGAGACAAGTCGAATGTCGCGCCGGTCACCGCCACGGGCGGTTTGGCCACGAATTGCTACTGTTGTCTGGACTGGCTTTTGACAACCGTCATCGCGGTCGCGATCAAACCGCCGACATCAGCGAAGTTGGCCGGCACGATCAGTGTGTTGCTGGTTCTGGCCAGACCGGCAAACGCCTCGACATACTTTTCCGCCACCTTGAGGTTGACCGCCTCCATGCCGCCCGGCGCCTGGATGGACTGGGCGACCTTGCGGATTGCTTCGGCGGTCGCTTCGGCAATCGCCAGCACCGCAGCGGCCTGACCCTGGGCGTTGTTGATCTGCGCCTGCTTGTCGCCCTCGGACTTGGCAATCGCGGCTTCCCTCTGGCCGGTGGCAATATTGATCTGCTCCTGCTTGCGGCCTTCGGACGACGCGATGAGTGCCCGCTTTTCGCGCTCCGCGGTGATCTGCGCCTGCATGGCGTGCAGGATTTCGGCGGGCGGTGTCAGGTCCTTGATCTCGTAGCGCAGCACTTTCACGCCCCAGTTCATCGCCGCCTCGTCGATCGCCGACACGACGCTGTGATTGATGAACTCGCGCTCTTCGAAAGTCTTGTCCAGTTCCAGCTTGCCGATCACCGAGCGCAACGTCGTCTGCGCGAGCTGCGTGATCGCAACAATGTAGTTGCTGGCACCGTACGAGGCGCGCTGCGGATCGGTGACCTGGAAGAAAAGCACGCCGTCGACGGCCAGCTGCGTGTTGTCGCGCGTGATGCAGACCTGACTCGGCGTGTCGAGCGGAACTTCCTTCAGGCTGTGCTTGTAGGCGACGCGATCGACGAACGGAATCACGATATTCAGTCCTGGCGACAGCGCAGCGTGAAACTTTCCGAGCCGCTCGACCACCCACGCGTGCTGCTGTGGCACGATCCGCACCGCCTTGATGATGAAGGTGACCACGACTGCGAAAACGATAAGCGCGACCAGCGTGGCGCCGTCGGGCAGGAGCGTCATGGAGTTCTCCGCAACTGAAGTCGAAGCCTAAGGTGCCGGCCGGCGCGAAACGATCAGCCGGCTGCCAAGCACATCGCGGATCACGAAGTCGCCGGGCTGCGCCACTTCGCCAGGCGCAAGCTCGATATCCCACTGCGCGCCGCGATATGCAGCGCGCGCAGTGCGGCTCGGCGTCCACTGCTCGATGCGCACGGTCTGGCCAACGTCCAGGTTCTGCAGTGGTTCTGCGCTGCTGCGCGATGCAGCGCGGCCGAAGCGTGAGCTGCGCAGCCACAGCGATCCGGCCAGGCCGATGCCCGCCGCGACAATGAGTTGCACCACGAATGGCATGCCGAGCAGGCTGGTCACACCTGCGGCCGCGAAGGCAGCAGCGATCACAAGCAGGTAGAACGTGCCCGTCATCAACTCCGCGATCAGCAGCACGAATCCGAGCACGAACCACCAAACCCATGCGCTCACGGACGGCTCCCTCGTTTCAGCCTGCGCGCGCCAGGCGACGCCATGATTCGACCACCGTGTCGGGGTTCAGCGAAATCGACTCGATGCCCTGCTCCATCAACCATTGCGCAAAGTCCGCGTGATCCGATGGGCCCTGGCCGCAAATGCCGATGTACTTGCCGCGTTCGCGGCACGCGCTGATGGCGCGCGCCAGGAGGAATTTCACCGCCGGGTCGCGCTCATCGAACCCTTCGGCAACCAGGCCCGAATCGCGATCGATCCCGAGCGTCAACTGCGTCAAATCGTTGGAACCGATCGAGAAACCGTCGAAGTAATCAAGGAACTGATCGGCGAGCACCGCGTTCGAGGGCACTTCGCACATCATGATCAGCCGCAGCCCGTTCTCGCCGCGTTTCAGTCCATTGGCTGCCAGCGATTCGGTGACGCGCCTTGCTTCGGTCAGCGTCCGCACGAACGGCACCATGATCTCGACATTGGTCAGTCCCATGTCCTCGCGCACGCGCTTCAGTGCCCGGCATTCCATCCGGAAGCACTCGGCGAAGCTTTCGGCGATGTAGCGCGCGGCCCCGCGGAACCCGAGCATCGGGTTTTCTTCATCCGGCTCGTAACGCGTGCCGCCGATCAGTTTTTTGTATTCGTTGCTCTTGAAGTCGGACAGCCGCACGATCACCGGCTTGGGCCAGAAGGCGGCGCCGATCGTTGCGATGCCCTCGGCCAACCTCGATTCGAAGAAGTCGCGCGGGTTGGCGTACCCGTATGCGAGGGCCTCCACGGCGCGCTTCAACTCGGCGTCGATGTTGGGATAGTCGAGCACCGCCTTCGGGTGCAGGCCGATATTGTTGTTGATGATGAACTCAAGCCGCGCCAGGCCTACGCCGTGATTCGGCAGCGCCTGAAAGTCGAACGCCAGCTGCGGGTTGCCGACGTTCATCATGATCTTGACCGGCAGGTCCGGCATCTTGCCGCCCTGCACCGTCTCGACCTCCATTTCGAGCTGGCCCTCATAGACGTTGCCGGTGTCGCCTTCCGCGCATGAAACGGTCACCATGGCGCCATCCTTCAACACGGTTGTCGCGTTGCCGCAGCCAACCACCGCTGGAATTCCCAGTTCGCGCGCGATGATGGCGGCATGACACGTCCGCCCGCCACGGTTGGTGACGATCGCCGCCGAGCGCTTCATTACAGGCTCCCAGTTGGGATCGGTCATGTCTGTGACCAGGACGTCGCCGCTCTGGACCTTGTCCATCTCGGAAATTTCGCGCACAACGCGCACCCGTCCGACACCGATCTTCTGCCCGATCGCACGTCCAGTCGTGAGAACGGTTGACGTTCCCTTCAGCTTGTAGCGGTGCTGGACGTGTGCCGCGGCCTGCGATTTCACCGTCTCGGGTCGCGCCTGCAGGATGTAGATGAGCCCATCAGCGCCGTCCTTGCCCCACTCGATGTCCATCGGTCGGCCGTAGTGTTTCTCGATCGTCACCGCGTAGCGCGCCAGCTCGAGCACGTCGCTGTCCGTCAACGAAAAGCGATGCCGATCGGAATCCGGAACGTTCACCGTGCGTACCGAGCGGCTGTTGCCCTGACTCGGATCGAATTCCATCTTCAGCAGCTTCGAACCGAGTGAGCGGCGAACGATCGGAAACTTACCGGCCGCGAGCATGGGCTTGTGCACGTAAAACTCATCCGGGTTCACCGCGCCCTGCACGACCGTTTCTCCAAGGCCGTAGCTTGCGGTAATTAACACCACGTCGTTGAACCCCGACTCGGTGTCCATCGTGAACATCACGCCCGATGATCCGAGGTCGCTGCGCACCATCCGCTGTACGCCAGCGGACAGCGCGACCTCGGCATGCGTGAACCCCTTATGCACCCGGTAGGCAATTGCGCGGTCGTTGTAAAGCGAGGCGAACACATGCTTGACGCGGTCGAGCACCGTCTCGACGCCGACCACGTTAAGAAAGGTCTCCTGCTGGCCGGCAAACGATGCATCAGGCAGATCCTCGGCAGTCGCGCTGGAGCGGACCGCAAACGATATTTTACTTGAGGATTCTTTCGTAAGCCATTGATAATAAGTTCTTATCTCTGCTTCAAACTCCGCAGGAAATACACCTGCAGACATCCATTTCCGAATCAACGCGCCGGACTCGGTGAGCGCGCGCACATTGCCCACGTCGAGTTTCGCAAGACGTTCATGAATCCTGCTTTCCAGTTCGTTGGCACGCAGAAATAGCCGAAATGCCTCAGCCGTGGTGGCAAATCCATCGGGCACGCGAATGCCCTCTTCGCTTAGCTGGCTCAGCATTTCGCCCAGCGACGCATTCTTTCCCCCGACTTGCTCGACGTCAGTCATCCGCAGTCCGCTGAACGGAATCACGTACTTCCCGCGCTGCATTCCCTCTCCCGTGTTCGGTCGCGTTACAGAACGCGTGTGACACAATCCGCCGCGTTGCGAATTCGCAGCGCGGTCCATTCTAGCGACCGGCGCCTTTCGTCCTCCTGATGCCAGATCGCCTCGAACCTGCCGAACGGACCGTCTTCTTCGTCTCGGACGGCACCGGGATTACCGCAGAAACGCTGGGGCACAGCGTGATGACGCAGTTCGAGACCTTGCGCTATCGCAAGATTCGCATTCCTTTTGTGGATACGCCCGCCAAGGCCGTTGAAGTTGCCGCGCGCATCAGCGATACGGGCGTGAAGGACGGCAAGCGGCCGATCGTCTTTTCGAGCCTTGTGAATCCGGACGCCAATGGCGCGCTGCGCCAGGCGGACGCCCTGATCCTCGACCTGTTCGAATCGTTTGTCGAACCGCTGGAAGCCGAGCTCGGCATCAAGTCGACGCACACGATCGGCCGTTCGCACAACATGTCCGATTCGGAGACTTACCATCGACGCATCGAGGCGATCAACTTCGCGCTGGCGCATGACGATGGCCAGTCGGCGCGCGGGCTGGAGCAGGCGGATGTGGTCCTGGTTGGCGTCTCACGCAGCGGCAAGACACCGACCAGCCTGTACCTGGCAATGCAATACGGGGTCAAGGCGGCCAACTATCCGCTGATTCCCGAGGACTTCGAGCGCGACCAGTTGCCCAGCGCATTGCCGCAGTATCGACGAAAGCTTTTCGGTCTTTCGATCGCACCGGAACGCCTGGCCGAAGTGCGCCACGAGCGCCGGCCCAATAGCCGCTACGCTTCTCTCGAGAACTGCCGCTACGAAGTTGCCGCCGCCGAGCAGATGATGCGACGGGAAACCATCCGTTGGATGTCGTCGACCACGAAGTCGATCGAGGAAATCGCCGCCACGATCCTGCACGAGATCGGGCTGGAGCGGCGCATCGGCTGACGGTTGCGCGCTACTCGTAGATCCACCGACGCGACAGCGGAAGCTCCGTGAGTCCCGCATCGGTCTGCTTGCTGGCAAGAAGCTGGTAAATGTTCATCCAGCCCTGGGCGAATCCGTGCGCGCAGCCCGCCAGATAGACGCGCCAGATGCGGAGACGGCGGGCATCGATCATCTGCGCGGCCTCGCCCAGGCGCGCCTCCAACCGGCGCGACCAGAATTCGAGCGTCTTCGCATAGTGCGGGCGCAGGCTTTCGACGTCGAATACTTCGAAGCCCTGCGCTGACATCTCGCGCACCGCGACGTGCAGGTGCGGCAGCTCGCCGTGCGGGAAGACGTATTTCGCGATGAAGTCGCCGACGCCTGATCCGATCGGGCGGTTCTCGATGTCAGATGCCGTGATGCCGTGATTCAGAAACAGCCCGCGCTCGCGCAGCGCACGCTTGGCAACGTCGAAGTACTGCGGGAGATTCCGGATGCCGACATGCTCGAACATTCCGATGCTGGAGATCTTGTCGAAGGCGCCGGCGCCGAACCGGTCGACGACTTCGCGGTAGTCAAGCAGCAGGATATCGACCCGATCCGACAGCCCCAACTGCGCCACGCGTTCGCGCGCCAACGCATGCTGGCTCTCAGACAGGGTGATTCCCGTCGCTCGAACGCCATACCGCTGAGCGGCGTGGATCACGAGCCCGCCCCAGCCGCAGCCGATGTCGAGCAGGCGTTCGCCCGCTGTCAACCTGAGCTTGCGGCAGATGTGATCAAGCTTGGCGAGCTGCGCGGCCTCGATCGTCTCGTTGCCATTAGGAAAATACGCGCACGAATAGATCATGCGCTCGTCGAGCCAGAGCCGATAGAAGTCATTGCCGACGTCGTAGTGATAGCCGATCGCGGCGCGGTCCTGTTTCGGCGAATGCTTTCCAAACGCCGCGGCCACGCGCGCAGACACCGGGGCACCACCGGCACTGGCGAGCTTCTCTGCCATCGCCAGAACGTCCAGCATGTCCCCGTGAACTTCGATGCGCCCGTCGACAAAGGCCTCGCCCAGGGACGCCAGCGTCGGCTGTGCCATTGCCGCGAGCGTGGCGTCGTCGTTCACTTTCAGCACGGCGCGTGGAGACAGGCCGAAGGAAATCCGAGATTCGTCGGGCAGGATGACGTCGAGCGGCTGCCCGCCGCCGGCCCGCAACGTGTCCGCAAGCCGCTCCAGGCCGCTGCCCACTGCGCGGGCAGCAGCCTTGCGTGTCGCTTTGGATAACAGGCCTTCGCCCCACATCATCGCCTCCGATGGTCGTGCAGCGCCGACGATTCTTACCGAACTGGCATCCGCCGCCAAGTGGGAAATGATCACGCGTCGGCGCTGCTATTGCTCCCGGTCAAGCCGGCGGCGTCGTTCAAACAGGCAGACCGCCGCAGCGGCCGTCACATTCAGCGACTCGACGCCGGCCGCAAGGGGAATGCGCACGCGCTTTTTGCACTGCGCCAGCATCGCAACTGACACCCCCTGCCCTTCGGCGCCAAGCACCCAACCGACCGCCGAGGCAGGCAAGGCGGCATCCCATAGTGCGTCCGCATCGTGAGCCGAGGCGGCGACCCATAACCCATCAAGGACCGTGCCTGCCGCGGCGGCGTCAACGCCTTCCATGATCTGCAACGCGAAGTGTGCTCCCTGTGCGGCACGCAGCGTCCGCGGCGACCACAGTGCCGTCGTGACGGGCGATGCCAGCGCCCAGCGCACCCCCGCCGCGGCGGCTACGCGCAGCAGCGCGCCGGCGTTGCCCGGATCCTGAATCCCGTCAAGATAGATCGCGTCCTCGGCAATCGTCGCGGGCAGGACAGGGGACGAAATTGCCACTTCGAGGAGCAGACCGGCGCTGGTCTGGACGGGGGACAGGCGATCGAACAAGGCTGGGGTGAGTTCGAACGCCGGCACCCCGCGCGCAGCAATCGATGCGATCAGCTCTTCGACTTCCCTGCCCTGCGCGCCACGCCGGACGACCAGTGACTTCGTCGTGATGTTCGCATCCAGCACCGCCTGCGCGAGGTGGATGCCTTCTGCCAGCGTGAACCCTGATTCGCGCAGCGCGCGCGGCTGCGTGGCGAGCTTGTGCCAACGCCTGAAGGCCTGATTGGCGTCCGAGGTGATCAGCCGCATTGACTCAACCTGATCCAACTAACGCGGCCCGCACCGGCGCGAATGAACGACGATGTGCGGCACACGGACCGCGTTCGCGCAGGCGCGCCAGATGTTCAGGCGTCGGGTACCCAACGTGGGTCGCAAAGCCGTAGCCTGGATGCTCGGCATCCAGCGCCCGCATCAGCGCATCTCGATGCGTCTTGGCCAGAATCGAGGCGGCGGATATCGCGGGCTCGGTCGCATCGCCGCCGATGATCGCGCGTGCCGGAATGGCCAAGCGAGGCAACTGATTGCCATCGATCAGCGCGAACTGCGCGGCCGGCTCGAGCGCTTCGACCGCACGTCGGATCGCAAGCAGGCTCGCCTGCAGGATGTTCAGTTCGTCGATCTCCAGCACACTGCTTGCAGCCACATGCCATGCGATCGCTCGGGATCGAATTTCGATCGCAAGCGCGGCGCGCCGGGCCGGTGACAACAGCTTCGAGTCGCGCAGCCCCTCGATCGGACGACGCGGATCAAGGATGACCGCTGCTGCGACCACCGGCCCGGCCAACGGACCGCGGCCGGCCTCATCTGCGCCGCACACGAGTCCGGATACGCGCGCCGGTGCCTCGAACAGGTTTTCGGCGGTCGCGCGACTCATCGTTTTATGGTGGCGATGATCGCCTCGGCCGCCAGTGTTGGCGTGTCGCGCCGGAGGCTTTCGTGCATCTGCGCGAATCGGGCCGTCAGGTCCCGCCGTCCAACCTCGTCATTCAACTGTTCGAACACGGCGTGCGCCAGCGCTTCTGGCGTGGCCTGTTCCTGCAGTAACTCCGGAACGACGAACTCGCCGGCAAGGATGTTCGGCAGGCCGACATAGGGCACGTAGCCCAAGGTTCGCATGATCCATGCCGTGACTGGCGGCACCCGATACGCGATGACCATCGGCTTCTTGAACAGCGCCGCTTCGAGCGTGGCGGTGCCGCTTGCGACCAGCACTGCGTCAGCGGCTTCGAGGCAAGTGTGCGATTCGCCATCGACGACGCGAGTTCGGTCCTGTGCCCGCGGCCGCGTTGCCAGCAGTGCCTCGAGGCGCGCCCGAAGCGGCGGATCGGCGACGGGCACGACAAACGTGAGTTGCGGCTCGCGCGTTGCCATCAATTCGATGGATGCGATGAATGCCGGACCATTGTGTTCGATCTCGGCGCGACGGCTTCCCGGCAAGACGGCGACGCACGGTCCGCTGATGCCAAGTCGCAGGCGTGCTGCCGCTGGATCGGGATGCATGGGAATCTGCGCCGCCAGCGGATGTCCGACGAACTCTGCAGCCACGCCGGCGGCGTCGTAGATCTTCTGCTCAAAGGGAAAGATCAGCAGCACCCGATCGGCCGCGTGCCGTATCTTCTCGATGCGGTGGCCGCGCCACGCCCAGATGGACGGACTGACGTAATGCACCGTCGGAATGCCCGCGTTGCGCAACTGGGTCTCCAGCCGCAGGTTGAAATCGGGCGCGTCGACGCCGACGAACACCGCTGGCCTTTCACGCAGCAGCCGCGCGCGCAGCCCGGCGCGCAACCGCACGAGGCGCGGCAACTCCCGGATGACCTCCACAAATCCGCGCACTGACAGTTCACGAACGTGATGCCATGCCTCGCACCCAGCGGCGACCATGCGGTCGCCGGCGATGCCCGCGAAGTGCGCACGCGGCAGGCGTGCGGCGAGGGCCGTAACGACCGGCGCGGCGAGCAGATCCCCGGAGGCCTCCCCCGCGACGAAGGCGAGGAGTTCATCTGCCATTGCGCGGTGTCAACGAACGATCCCGCGCTTGGACGCCTGCAGGAATTCGCGCAGCGCGATGAGGTGTGCCGAGGCGTCACCTCCCACCGCGGACTGTTGCTCCAGAGCGGTGCAGGCGTCGGCCACCGTGCGGCCCTCCTTGTAGATCACCTTGTAGGCGCGGCGCAACGCACTGATCGCCTCGGGCGAGAAACCACGCCGCCTCAGTCCTTCCACATTGATGCCGTGCGCCGCGGCGGGATTGCCGCTGCAGATCACATACGGCGGCAGATCCTGCAACAGCGTAGTACCGGCACCGGTCATCGCGTGTTCGCCAATGCGCACGAACTGATGCACGCCGGTATTGCCACCAAGGATCGCCCAGTCCCCGACGTGCACGTGTCCTGCGAATTGCGCGTTGTTGGCCATGATCGTGTGATCGCCGATGACGCAGTCGTGCGCCACATGCACATACGCCATGATCCAGTTGTCGGAACCGATGCGGGTGACGCCGGCATCCTGAGCGGTTCCGGTGTTCATCGTGCAGAACTCGCGAATCGTGTTGCCGTCGCCGATCACAAGCCGCGTTGGCTCGCCCGCGTACTTCTTGTCCTGCGGGATACCGCCGAGAACGCTATGCGGAAAGATCCGATTATGGCGGCCAAGCGTGGTGTGCCCTTCGATCACCACGTGCGCTCCGATCACAGTGCCGGCGCCGACCCGCACCTGCGGACCAATCAGCGCATACGGACCGATCTCGACGTCATCATCGAGCTGCGCGCTCGCGTCGACCAGCGCGCTGGGATGAACGCGCGTCATCGGGCCACTCCACCCGGCTTGTCGACCTTGCGGTAGGCGCATAACAACTCAGCCTCCGCCGCGACCTGTCCATCGACCAGCGCGCGCGCCCCGAATTTCCCCACGCCACGCATCTCGCGCAGCATTTCGACTTCGAGGCGCAACTGATCTCCCGGCTCGACCGGACGTTTGAAGCGCGCACTGTCGATGCCGGCGAAGTAATAGAGCGAGTCCGGATCGGACTTGCGATCCATGCTGACAAAGGACAGGATCGCGGCTGCCTGCGCCAGCGCTTCGATGATCAGCACGCCCGGCATGACGGGGTAGTGGGGGAAATGCCCCATGAAGACCGGCTCGTTGATGGTGACGTTCTTGATTGCGACAATCCTCTTGCCTCTCTCAAGTTCGAGCACGCGATCGACGAGAATGATTGGATACCGGTGTGGCAGGTAGCGCAGGATTTCGTGGATATCCATCACGGTGGTTCTTTCCTTGGCAGTTGGCGCTCGAGCGCGCGGATGCGGTTGCGCAGGTCATCCAGATGCCGCAGCAGCGCTGCGTTGCGCTCCCAGTCGCGGTGCTTCATCAGCGGGAAAGAGCCACCGTAGAAGCCCGCCTCGCTGATGCTGCGCGATACAAGGGTGCCGCCGCCGATCACACATCCGTCGGCGATTGAAAGGTGACCGGCGATCATCGCCGCGCCCCCCAACTGGCAGCCGCGACCGATCGTCGCGCTGCCGGCAATGCCGACACAGCCGGCGATCACCGTGTGCGCGCCAATGCGGCAGTTGTGCGCAACCTGGACCTGGTTGTCGAGCTTGCAACCGTCCTCGATCACGGTGTCGCCCATCGCGCCCCGATCGATCGTGGTGTTGGCGCCGATCTCCACATCGTCGCCGATTACGACCCGGCCGCTTTGTGGGATCTTGATCCAGCGGCCATCGAGCGGCGCAAAACCAAAGCCGTCGGCGCCAATCACCGCGCCACTGTGCACGATGCAACGCTCGCCCAGCACGCAATCTGCAAGCACGTGCACGCCGGGGTACAGCTTCGAATCCGCGCCGATCACCGTGCCGCGGCCGATGAAGGTCGCGGCACCGATACGTGCCCGCGGCCCAACCGCAGCGCCAGTCTCGATCGTGGCACCAGGCCCAACGTGCGCGCTAGGGTCAATGCGGGCGCCCGGTTCGACAACCGCCGAAGGCGCCACGCCGGCGTGCACTGCGTCAGGCCCGGTCAGTTCCTGCGCTGCCAGCGCGAACCACGCATATGGCGTTTCGCATTCGATCAATGTCTTCTTGTCGGTCGGGGGCGTCGGAAAGATCCGTGCACGCTCGACTGCGCTCAACACGAGAGCGCCGGCGCCGCTCACGGTCGCGGCCGCGCGATAACGGCTG
Organism: Burkholderiaceae bacterium; assembly: GCA_036824465.1. Classification (GTDB taxonomy): domain Bacteria; phylum Pseudomonadota; class Gammaproteobacteria; order Burkholderiales; family Burkholderiaceae_F; genus JAKOQB01. The sequence continues at coordinate 44,380 of DAITAC010000005.1, read as the reverse complement.
TTCGCGAGAAAGGTGAGTTGCCCGGGATCGGCGGATTCGAGCGGCGCCACGCCACGGATGACCCGCGCTGGCGAACCGACGATGTTGGCAGTAAGACGCTCGCCGGACCGATGTGCAACCGCGGCTACCAGTTGCGCGACCGTCAGGCCAGCGCCAGCCATTGCTCTATTTGCCGTTGTTCAGCGCCCGGAGCACCTTTTCCGTGATGTCCACGCGCGAACTGAAGAACACGGCGTCCTGCACGATCAGGTCGTATTTTTCCAGTTCCGCAATCTGGCGCACGATGCGCTGCGCGCGTTCGAGCAGCGACTGCAACTCCTCGTTGCGGCGCTGGTTGAGGTCTTCGCGAAACTCGCGCTGGCGGCGCTGGAAATCACGGTCGAGTTCTGCCAGTTCACGCTGGCGCCGGTTGCGCTCACTCTCGGCCAGAACCGGCGCGTCTTTCTCAAAGCGATCGGCCGATGCTTTCAGCTTGGTACCGATGTCCTGCAGTTCGCGATCGCGCTTGGAAAATTCCTGCTCCAGCTTGGCGGTCGCCGCCTTGGCCGGATTCGAATCGCGCAGGATGCGCTCCGAGTTCACATAGCCAACCTTCACCTCCTGCGCGGCGAGCGCAGGGCAGGCGATCAGGCCGACAATCGCGAACGGCAACAGACGGGTCATGCAGCGAGTCAAGCTATTCATTCGCGCCTCTGATGCGCAGAAGATCTTGAATTCTGCCACAGTGATCCGGCGCTGCCGTGTCATCCGCAAGTTCAGAATCCGGTGCCGATCTGGAACTGGAACCGCTGCAGTCGGTCGATGGACTCGCTTCGCAGCGGCAGCGCGTAGCTGATCTTCATCGGGCCGATCGGCGAGATCCATGCGATTCCGATTCCGGCTGACGCGCGCACGTCGCCGAGCCGGATCCGCTGGCCCTCGCCCCAGACCTGGCCGGCGTCGACAAAGGCCAGTGCGCGCAGCGTGCGATCCGCACCGGGCAGTGGCGCCAGCGCTTCGATCGATCCATTGATGCGGCGCGTGCCACCGAGCGCCTGGCCGTTGGCATCGCGTGGTCCGAGCGAACCACCATCGTAGCCTCGCACGCTGCCGATGCCGCCGGCGTAGAAATTCTTGAACAGCGGAAACGATTTGCCGCCATATGCGCCGCCGACGCCGGCTTCGCCGTTGAACGCCAGCGTGAATCGACTCGTGAGTGGAAGGAACTGCTGGTACTGGTAGGTTGCGCGGTAATACTGGAGGTCGAGTACCGGCAAAGCCGCCTCGAGAAACGCGCGTTGATAACGGCCGCGCGTCGGCACCAGCAGGTTGTCGCGATTATCGCGCGACCAGCCGATGGTGCTGATCAGTGCATCCGGGCTCTTGCCAAAGCGGTTGACGTAATCGATATAGCGGTACGGCGACAGATCAGTGAGGTTGATGCGCGTGCCTTCATAACCAAGGCCGAAGAACACGGTGTCGAACTCGGTGAACGGTACGCCGAAGCGCACCGCGCCTCCACGCTGGGTGAGATCCACGCTGCCGAGGTTCAGACGCGCTAGATCCGACTTGCGCTCGAACAGTTCAATGGTGCGGCTGATGCCGTCGAGTGTTACATACGGGTCGACATGGGTCACCGCGAACGTCCGTGTCGCGCGACTCGTATTGACCTCGAACGAAATGGCGTGACCGGTGCCGAGCACGTTTTGCTGCGTATAGCTGGCCTGCAGTACGAGCTTCTCGGTGCTCGAGTAGCCAGCGCCGGCCTGGACGCTGCCGGTGGGTCGTTCCTTGATCGCGAAGTTGACGTCAATCTGGTCGAGCGCGCCTGGAACCGCGGGGGTCTCCACTTCGACCTTCTCGAAGTAGCCGAGCCGGTCGATCCGGTCCCGGGACAGCCGTACCTTCTCCGCGTCGTACCAGGCGCTTTCGAATTGCCGCACCTCGCGCCGGATCACCTCGTCGCGCGTGCGCGCGTTTCCCGTCACGTTGACCCGCCGTACGTACACGCGTCGGCCAGGATCGACAAACAGCGTGAACGCCACCTGGCGCTTCTCGCGGTTGGGCTCCGGCACCGGATTGGCGGTCGCGAACGCGTAGCCAAGCGCACCGAGTCGGTCGGTGATGCGCTTGGATACCACATTCAGTCGCTCAGCATTGAAGGTGTTACCCGGCTTCACATCGACCAATGCGCGCAGTTCGTTGTCGAGCCCGAGCAGTTCACCGGCCAGTTTGACCTCCGACACGGTGTAGCGCTCACCCTCAACCAGGTTGATGGTGACAAAGATGTCCTGCTTGTTCTCGCTGATCGAGACCTGCGTGGATTCGATGTTGAAGTCGAGAAAACCTCGATTCAGGTAGAAGCTGCGCAGCGTCTCCAGATCGCCGGTGAGTTTCTGGCGTGAATACTGATCGCGCTTGGTGTACCAGGTAAACCAGCCCGGCGTCGACAGCTCGATCTCCGCCAGCAGGTCCTTGTCGGAGAATGCCTTGTTACCGGTGAAACGAATCGATCGGATGCTGGCGGCCTCGCTTTCGTCGACAGCGATTGTGACGTTGACGCGGTTGCGCTCGATTGGAGTCACCGTGGTCGTGACCTTTACGTCGTAACGGCCGCGGCTCAAGTATTGGCGCTTCAGTTCCTGCTCGGCACGCTCCAGCAGCGAACGATCAAGAACGCGCGCTTCGGCCAGGCCGACTTCGCGCAGCGATTTCTTGACTGTGTCCTTGTCGAACTCCTTCAGCCCCGTGATCTCGACCGCCGCGATCGATGGCCGCTCCTCCACGGTGATGACCAGAACGTCGCCGTCAGCCTCGAGTCGCACGTCTTTGAAAAGTCCGGTCGCGAACAGCGCGCGGATCGCCGCATTGCCTTTCTCCGGGTCGTAGCGATCGCCGACCCGCAGCGGCAGATAACTGAACACCGTTCCCGCTTCGGTTCGCTGGATGCCTTCAACACGGATGTCGCGCACGACGAACTCCTGCGCGCTGGCCGCAAGACTCAGTGTGCTCAGCACGGCTGCGGCCGCCGCACGCAACGAGAAAGCGGCGCCGCAACTGGGACGACGGCGAGGCAAACGATCTGAATTCAAGGCTGAGGAGATTTCACAGCAGCAGCCGCGTGACATCGTTGTATAGCGCCAGCGCGGTGAGGAGAACGAGTACGCCGATGCCGGCGCGATGACCCCATTCGACGACCCAGTCGGCCGGCGGGCTGCCTTTAAGGATTTCGATGAGATAGTACAGCAAGTGTCCGCCATCGAGCATTGGAATGGGCAGCAGGTTGAGCACGCCAAGGCTGATCGAAACCAGCGCGATGAAACTCAGGAATGCCGCACCGCCGATGCGCGCGGTCTGCCCCGCGAAATCGGCGATGGTGATGGGCCCCGAGAGATTCTTCCACGACGCTTCGCCCGTCACCATCTTCCACAGCATGTGCAGCGAGAAGATCGATGTGTCCCAGGTCCGACCCAGTGCCAGGCCAAGACTTTCCAGCGGGCCGTAGTGGACCTCGATCATCTCCGGGCGCTCGGCGATTTCAGCGCCGATGCGACCGATCGTCGCGCCGTCCTTGTCATTGACACTTGCAGGCAACACGGCGACGCTGCGCTGCGCTCCGTCGCGTTCGATCAGGAACTCAAGCGTCTTGCCAGGCGCGCTGCGAACGCGTTCGATCAGCGCGCGCGCCGACGACAGCGGCTGCCGGTCGATCTCAAGCACGCGATCGCCGGATTTCAGCCCGGCCTTCTCTGCCGCACTGCCGTCCGCGATGCGGCCTAGACGAGGCGGTCCGCTGTAAAGCGCGAGCCCGGCACGAGCCATTGGATTGGATTCCAGATCGGCGCGCGAAAGCTGTGACAAGTCGAGCCGCAACTCGCGCGCCACTCCGCCGGGCGACTCAACCGAGACATCCATCGCCTTGCGATCAACGGCACCCCGCAGCACATGCCAGTTAACGTCGTTCCATGAGCGCACTTCTTCACCGTCTATTGCGCGCACGATCTCGCCGACGCGAAAGCCCGCACGTTCGGCCGGCGTTCCGATCGCCGGCGCCGCAACGACCGGGCGTGGTTCAAGCACTCCGACTACGTTGAGCGACCAGTAAACACCGATGGCCAGCAGGAAGTTGGCCAACGGTCCAGCGAGCACGATTGCAATCCGCTTGGGTACCGATTGCCGGTTGAAGGCGCGCGCCAGATCCGCCGCCGCAAGCGGCCCCGTGTCGGAGTCGCGTTCGTCCAGCATGCGCACATAGCCCCCAAGAGGCACTGCCGCGATCACCCATTCGGTCTCACTTCGAATTCGTCGCCAGAGCGGTCGGCCAAATCCGATGGAAAAGCGCAGGACCTTCACGCCGCAACGACGGGCGACCCAGTAATGCCCGTATTCGTGGACGACGATGAGCACGCCCAGCGTGACAACGAATGCAAGAAGCGTCGAGAGAAGCGCCACGCTGGTGTCCCTATGCCCCTGTCACGGTCGAGAATCGCTCAATCGCCTCGGTCGCGGCGCGCCGCGCCGCGCGATCAAGCGCCAGCACATCGTCGATGCAGGCTGGAGCTGATCGATCCGCGCGTTCCAGAACTTCCTCGATCACGACGGCGATCTGCATGAAGGGCAATCTCTGCGCCAGAAACGCTTCGACAGCGACTTCGTTTGCGGCGTTCAATATTGTGGGGGCACCGGCACCGCTGCGCAGGGCGGCATATGCCAGGGCCAGACACGGAAAACGCTGCAGGTCGGGCGCCTCAAACGTCAGCGCCCCGAGCGTGAGGAAGTTCAGCGACGCAGATCCGCTGTCGATCCGCTCTGGATACGCGAGTGCATACGCGATCGGCGTGCGCATATCGGGTGTTCCGCACTGAGCCACAACCGACGCGTCCGCGAACTCAACCATCGAATGCACCACGCTTTGCGGGTGAACAACAACGTCAATGCGGCCGGAATCCATGTCAAACAGCCGGCTGGCTTCGATGACCTCGAGCCCCTTGTTCATCAAAGTGGCGGAGTCGACCGATATCTTGCGGCCCATCACCCAGTTCGGATGCGCGCAGGCTTCGGCCGGCGTCACGCGCGACAAATCGCGCCGCGTACGAAAGGGTCCACCGGAAGCGGTCAGGATCAGCCGTCGCACATCACGTTGCATCGCGCGCGCACCAGCCAAGCACTGATGCAGCGCGCTGTGCTCGCTGTCGAGCGGCAGCATTTCGGCGCCGCCGCGTTTGACTGCGTCCAGAAGCAGCGAGCCGGCACACACCACCGCCTCCTTGTTGGCCAGCAGCACCCGCTTGCCCGCCCGTGCGGCGGCCAATGTGGGCAACAATCCCGCGGCGCCGACGATCGCCGCGATCACGGTGTCGCATTGCCCGTCGGCGGCCACTTCCGCCAGTGCGGCAGTGCCAGCACGCGCCTGCGTGGGCACATTTCGAACACGCAGCGCTTCACGCAGCGCAGTTTCTTTCGCGGCATCGGCGATCACGGCAACGGCCGGCCTGAACCGGGTACAGAGGTCGGCCAGCGCCTGGACGTTACTCTGGGCGGTCAATGCGGACACAGTGAAGCGATCCCGATGGCGCGCAATCACGTCCAGGCTGCTCGAGCCGATCGAACCGGTGGCGCCGAGGATCGTGACGCGCCTCATGCAATCACCTTAAGGACCAGCAGCGCAGTCGCCGGCAGGACCGGCAGCAATGCGTCAATGCGGTCCAGCACGCCGCCGTGTCCCGGCAATGACTTGCCGCTGTCCTTGGCGCCGACCTGCCGCTTGAGCAAGCTCTCGAACAAATCACCGACGATTGAGAGGAGCACGATTGCGCACAGGAAGACCAGCCCCAGCGCCAGCGGCAATCGCTGCAGCAGCAGCGTGCTGAACATCAGCCATCGCGGTGCAACCGATGCAATCGCTGAAGCGATCAGCAGCACGGCGACCACCGCACCCACGACACCGGCCCAGGTCTTACCCGGGCTGATCTTCGGTGCCAGCTTTGTCTTGCCCCAGCGGCGACCGGCGAAGTAGGCTGCCGTGTCCGCGATCCAGACAATGGCGAGCGCAGACACCAGCAGCACCGTGCTCTGACGCATCAGATCCATCGCAGATACTGCCGCCGCGCCAAGCAATACGAAGCACAGCGCGGAAGACACCCCGCGCGGAATCCGCACTGCTGCCCGCTCGGCACGAACAAGGGTCACAGCGATCCCAATCCAGATCAACAATGCTGCCACCGCCATAGGCACGACCACGGCAGTCGTTGCCAGATGCGTCACTTCGACAGCAAACAGTGCGACCGCAAATACCATCGCTGCAACGAGGGCGGTTGAGGTTGTGTGCTGAGCCAGCCGCCACCACTCGAAGACACCGGCTCCGATCAGCACCGACATCGCCGCAGCGAATGCCGTCTGCCCTGCCCAGAGTGCGCCGATCAATGCCGCCAAGAGGACAATCGCCGTGATGACACGCTGCTTCAGCATGGCGTCTTACGTCGCCATCGCGACTTGCGCGCTGGTGCGCCCAAACCGACGTTCCCGCGTCGCGTACCACGCAAGCGCGGCATCGAGCGCAGTCGTATCGAAGTCCGGCCACAGCAACTCGGAGAAATACAGTTCCGAGTACGCCAGTTGCCACAGGAGGAAATTGCTGATCCGGCGCTCCCCGCCGGTGCGAATCAGCAGATCGGGTTCTGGTGCAAATGACAGCGCGAGGTGCGAGGCCAGCGCGCGTTCGTCAATGCGTTCAGGATGGCTCGCCAGGTCAGGGTCGGCGCGCAGCATGGCACGCATCGCCTGCGTAATGTCCCAACGCCCGCCGTAGCTGGCGCAGATCGTCAGATGCAGGCGCTCGTTGGCAGCCGTTCGGCTCTGCGCGTCCGTGATCAATGACTGCAGTTCCGGGTCGAAGGCACTCATGTCGCCGACAACACGCAGGCGCACGCCGTTCTCATTGAGCTTGCCGACTTCCTTCTCGAGCGCGTTGACGAACAGGCGCATCAATGTACTTACCTCATCCTGCGGCCGCTTCCAGTTCTCGGAGCTGAAGGCGAACAGGGTCAGGAACTCGACCCCGCGGCGACCGCAGGCCTCGATGGAATGGCGCACGGCATCCACGCCGCGCGAGTGCCCCGCGACGCGCGGCAGGTGTCGTGCGGTGGCCCAGCGGCCGTTGCCATCCATGATGATGGCGACATGACGCGGAGCCGCAGGGCGATGAATGGGATGCACGGGCAAATGGCGATCCGGCGAGGATTGCGGTGACGCGCGCGCGCGCCTCAGACCGTCATGATCTCCTTTTCTTTTTCGGCAACCAGCTTGTCAATCTCAGCGATGTTCCTGTCCGTCAGTTTCTGCACATCGTCCTGCGCGCGACGCTCTTCGTCCTCCGGCACTTCCTTCTTCTTCAGCAGGTCCTTCAGGTGCGTAATCGCATCGCGGCGCAGATTGCGCACCGCCACGCGCGCGTTTTCTCCCTCATGGCGCACGACCTTGGTCAGTTCCCGGCGGCGCTCCTCGGTCAAGGGCGGCATGGGAACGCGAATCACTTCACCGGTGGTCGCCGGATTCAGACCAAGATCCGAATCGCGGATCGCCTTCTCGATCGGCTGCACCATCTTCTTCTCCCACGGCTGGATCGTGATGGTGCGCGCGTCGCCCAGGCCGACGTTGGCCACCTGTGACAGGGGCACCATCGAGCCGTAGTAGTCGACCTGGATGTGATCGAGCAGGCCGGTGTGGGCGCGGCCGGTACGGATCTTGGTCAGATCATGCTTCAGCGCCTCGACCGACTTGTGCATCTTCTGCTCGGCCGATTTGCGAATTTCCGCGATGTTCATTGTGCTGTTCTCCTTCCTTGACCGGCGCGCTGGCCCGGTCAGACTACACGTGCACCAGTGTCCCTTCATCCTCGCCCATCACCACGCGACGCAGCGCACCTGGTTTGGTGATGTTGAAGACCTTGATCGGCAGTCTCTGATCGCGACAGAGCGCGAATGCAGTAGCGTCCATGATCTGCAGCCGCTTGGTCAGGGCTTCATCAAACGTGATGGTCGAATAGCGGGTGGCCTTCTTGTCCTTCTTGGGGTCGGCCGAGTAGACGCCGTCGACCTTGGTCGCCTTCAAGACCACCTCCACGCCCATTTCGGAGCCGCGCAATGCGGCTGCAGTGTCGGTCGTGAAGAAGGGATTGCCGGTACCGGCCGCAAAGATCACCACTTTGCCTTCTTCCAGATAGCGGATCGCCTTGGGTCGAATGTAGGGCTCGACCACCTGCTCAATATTCAGCGCCGACTGCACGCGCGCTTCGATTCCTGCCCGCCGCATCGCGTCCTGCAGCGCCATGGCATTCATTACCGTCGCCATCATGCCCATGTAATCGGCGGTTGCGCGATCCATGCCCTCCGCCCCCAGCGCAACCCCGCGGAATATGTTGCCGCCGCCGATCACGATCGCCAGTTCGACACCGAGCTTCACCACCTCGGCGATGTCAGCGACCATATGCTCGATCGTCTCGGGGTTGATGCCAAAGGCATCGTCCCCCATCAGGGCTTCACCCGAAAGCTTGAGCAGGACTCTCTTGTGCGCCGGCGCCGACATGCCGCCTCCGATCAGGCGCGCGCCGCGGCCGCCTGCGCCGCGACCTCAGCCGCGAAATCGTTCTGCCGCTTTTCGATGCCTTCACCCACGACGTACAGGACAAAACTGTTCACGCTGGCGCCCTTGGACTTGAGCAGCTGCTCGATCGTCTGCTTGCCGTCGGACGCCTTGACAAATACCTGGCCGAGCAGCGTGTTTTCCTTCAGGAACTTCTGCACGCTCCCCTCGGCAATCTTCTCGAGCATTGCGTCCGGTTTGCCAGCCTCGCGTGCCTTCTCGATTGCGATGCGGCGTTCGGAATCGATCAGATCCCGTGGCACGCCGCTCGCATCGAGTGACTTGGGCTTGCTCGCGGCAATGTGCATCGCCAGGTCCTTTCCTAGTTCCGCGTCCCCGCCGTTCACATCCACCAGCACACCGATCTTCGAGCCACCATGCACATAGCTGGCGATGCGACCCTTGGCGGCGATGCGTGCGAACCTGCGAATTGACATGTTCTCGCCGATCTTGCCAATCAGTGCCGTACGAGCGGATTCGACCGCTGCGCCTCCCAGCGGCAGCGCCGAAAGCGCCGCGACGTCGGTCGGATTCCTTTCGCTGACAAGCGCGGCCAGGCTGCGAACGAAAGCAAGGAAATCGTCGTTCTTCGCAACGAAGTCTGTCTCGCAATTGACTTCGACCATCGATGCGAGCGTAGCGGCGGTGTTCACGTTGACCGCCACGATTCCCTCAGCGGTCACGCGCGATGCCGCCTTGGACGCCTTGCTGCCGAGCTTGACGCGCAGAATCTCTTCGGCCTTGCCCAGGTCGCCCCCCGCCTCGGCCAGTGCTTTCTTGCATTCCATCATTGGGGCATCGGTCTTCTCACGCAATTCCTTGACCATGCCCGCGGTAATTTCCGCCATCGCGTACTCCCCGTACTCAGTTAGCAGTTTCGATCATTAGAAAAAAGGGGCTTGCGCCCCTTCTTGAAGAAAGACGTCGGCGGCAGGATTGCCGACCGCCGATGCGCTCATCACGCAGCGTCTTCCTCGACCTCGACGAACTCTTCGCCGGTGGTTGCCTGCACTACACCTTGCAGCGAGGTCGCTTTGCCTTCCAGCACCACATCCGCAATGCCGCGCGCATAGAGGCGGACGGCGCGGCTCGAATCGTCATTGCCTGGAATCACGTACGAGATGCCCTCCGGAGAATGATTGGTGTCGACCACTGCCACGACGGGAATGCCGAGCTTGGCAGCTTCCGCGATCGAGATCTTGTGGTAACCGACATCGACCACGAACAGCGCGTCCGGCAGCGCCGTCATGTCCTTGATGCCGCCGATCGACGTGTTGAACTTGTCTACCTCGCGCTGGAACGTCAACGCTTCTTTCTTCGACATCCGCTCGAGGCCGCCTTCCTCGATGGTCTGCTCCATCTCTTTCAAGCGCTTGATCGATGCCTTGATGGTCTTGAAATTGGTCAGCATTCCGCCCAGCCAGCGCTGATCAACGTACGGCATGCCGCAGCGCCTGGCCTCTTCGACCACGATCTCGCGCGCCTGGCGCTTGGTGCCGACGAACAGAATGGTTCCGCGATTGGCGGCCAGCTGACGCACGAACTTCGACGCCTGCAGGAAGTTCTCCAGCGTGCGCTCGAGGTTAATGATGTGGATCTTGTTGCGGTGGCCGAAGATGTACGGTGCCATCTTCGGGTTCCAGAAACGGGTCTGATGTCCGAAATGGACACCCGCTTCCAGCATCTCACGCATGGTGACAGACATGCTGATACTCCAGGCCAAGGTTGGGTCCAACACGCCCGCCGAGTCTCCCATCCGCGCGTCAGCCTCGCTGACCGCGGACGAGCACCTTGGTGGCAGGCGCGCGCGATTTGCCCCTGACGCGAGGACGATTAAGCCGTTCCCGCCAAGGGCAGCCCGCTATTATACGGGCTTCGAAGGGCAATGCCCGACCTGAAGCAATCGCTGACCCGCAGGCCATGGCCATCCTGATCAAGACCGAGACCGACATTGAAGGCATGCGCACGGCCGGCCGGCTGGCTGCCGAGGTGCTGGACTTCATCACGCCGCATGTCAAAGCCGGCGCGACGACGGCCGAGCTTGACCGCCTGTGCCACGACCTGATCGTCAATGTACAGGGTGGCACGCCGGCGCCGCTCAATTACGCGCCGCCCGGATATCGTCCGTACCCGAAGTCGATCTGCACCTCGGTCAACCACCAGGTCTGCCACGGAATCCCGGGGGATCGCGTGCTGAAGAACGGCGACATCGTCAATATCGATATCACGGTCATCAAGGGCGGCTTTCATGGCGACACCAGCCGCATGTTCTACGTCGGAGAGCCGTCGATCGCGGCGCGCCGGCTCTGCGACGTCACCTATGAATGCATGTGGCTTGGAATTCGTCAGGTACGCGGTGGCGCACATCTGGGTGATATCGGCCATGCGATCCAGGCGCATGCCGAAAAACACGGCTACAGCGTGGTGAGGGAATTCTGCGGCCACGGCATTGGTCGCAAGTTCCATGAGGAGCCACAGGTTCTGCATTACGGCAAGGCGGGCACACTTGAAAAGCTGGTGCCTGGAATGATCTTCACGATCGAGCCGATGATCAACGCGGGTCGCCGGGAGATCCGCGAACTGGCTGACGGCTGGACCATCGTGACCAAGGATCACTCGTTATCCGCGCAGTGGGAGCACACGGTACTCGTCACCGAGTCCGGGTACGAGATCATGACCCTTTCGGCGCAAACGCCTCCACCGCCACGGCTGGTCGCCGTGGGCGCCGCCCCGCCTGTGCTCGCGGACGCCTGATCGATCGGACCATGAACGATGTTGGGTTCGCGCTGCGCGATGAACTGCGCGCCGAGCGCGGCAGCCTGATTGCGCGCTTCGAACGTGGCAACGCAGTCGGGCCGCTGCTGAAGGGCCTCGCGCGCGCCGTTGATCGCGTCCTGCTGCGCCTGATCCATTCGAGCAGCATCGGAAAACACGTCGCGGTGATCGCCGTCGGCGGGTATGGACGTGGCGAGCTGTTCCCGCATTCCGACGTCGATATTCTGCTGTTGCCGTGCGGCGAACTGGATGCCGACGGACGCGCGCGCATCGAGCAGTTGATCGGCACGCTGTGGGACACCGGCCTGCACATTGGCCACAGCGTTCGAACCCTGGCCGAATGCCAGGAAGAGGCCAGACGCGACGTGACGGTGCTCACGTCGATGCTGGAATCCCGTCCGATCGCCGGACCAGGCGCGATCTTCGATCAGTTTTCGAAGGCGATCGTCGCCGTGCTTGATCCGCAGGCGTACTTCCGCGCCAAGCTGCTCGAACAGCAGCAGCGCCACACCAAATTTCAGGAGACCCCCTACAGCCTTGAGCCGAACTGCAAGGAAAGTCCTGGCGGCCTGCGTGACCTGCAGGTGATGGCGTGGGTGGCGCGCGCGGCGGGTTTTGGCGGATCCTGGCAGCAGATCGCGGCGCGTGGCCTGCTCACAGCCGAGGAGTTTCGGCTCCTCAAGCGCAACGAACGGACGCTGAAGGAAATCCGCGCGCACCTGCACCTGGTGGCGCATCGTCGGGAAGATCGGCTTGTATTCGACGTGCAGGATGCGGTCGCACAGGCCATGGGCATCCAGCCCAGCGCGACACATCGTGCCAGTGAGCGTCTGATGCAGCGTTACTACTGGGCTGCGAAGGCGGTGACCCAGTTGAACACGATCGTGCTGCAGAACATCGAGCAACGCCTGTTTCCACGGGCCGGCGAGCAGATCGAGTCGATCGATGACGTGTTCGCCGTTCGCAATGAAAAGCTTGATCTCGTAAGCGAAGACGCGCTGCACCGCGATCCGAACGCGATGCTGCGCGCCTTCCTGCTGCTGCAGCAGCATGCTGAGTTGAAGGACATGACGCCGCGCCTGCTGCGTGCACTCTGGCACGGCCGCTTTCTGATCAACGCGGAATTCCGGCGTGACGCCACAAATCGCGCCACATTCATCGCGATTCTCCAGCAGCCACGCGGCATCGTGCACGCACTGCGCCGGATGAACCAATGGTCGGTACTCGGCCGTTACCTGCCGGTCTTCCGGCGCATCGTCGGCCAGATGCAGCACGACCTGTTTCACGTGTACACGGTCGACCAGCATATCCTGCAGGTGATCCGTAATCTGCGCCGCTTCACGATGGCGGAGTTCGCGCACGAGTTTCCGCTGTGCAGCCAGCTCATCGCCGACTTCGAGCGTCCGTGGCTGCTGTACGTCGCGGCGCTGTTTCACGATATCGCCAAAGGCCGTGGCGGCGATCACAGCGAACTCGGGGCACACGATGCAATGGCCTTCTGCCGCCAGCATGGCTTGCTGAAGGAGGACACGGCGCTGGTCGCGTTCCTGGTTGAGCAGCATCTGTCCATGTCGCGCGTCGCGCAGAAACAGGACATTGCCGATCCCGCGGTCGTGAGCCAGTTCGCGCGCCGGGTTGAAACCGAGCGCCGGCTGATTGCCCTGTACCTGCTGACCGTCGCCGACGTGCGCGGGACGAGTCCGAGGGTCTGGAACAACTGGAAGGCAAAGCTGCTCGAGGACCTGTTCCGTCTCACGCGTCGACTACTTGGAGGCGAGGCGGTCCCGGCGACCGCGGAACTGGAGCGCCGCAAGCGCGAAGCGCTCGGCATCCTCAAACTGTATGGTTTGTCGGACACCGCGCACGAGGCGCTATGGAAGCAGCTTGATGTCGTTTACTTCCTGCGTCACTCCGCGCGTGACATCGCCTGGCATTCGCGCACGCTGGTCGCGCATGTGGAAAGCGACCGCGCGATCGTGCGCACCCGTCTGTCGCAAACCGGCGAAGGCGTGGAAGTGCTGATCTACGTTCGCGACCAGAAGGCGCTGTTCGCGCGCGTGTGCGGCTATTTCGACAGCCGCAATCTGAGCATTCTGGACGCCAAGATCCACACGACCCGCCACGGATACGCGCTTGACACGTTCCTTGTCAGCGACAACGGCAGGTCCAGACATTATCGGGAACTGCTGGCCCGCATTGAGCACGAACTGGCGGCATGGATCGATCAGGTCACACCTCTGCCGCAGCCGGCCAAAGGCCGGCTTTCGCGGCAATCGCGCCACTTTCCGGTCTCACCCAGTGTGCACCTGCAACCGGACGCCGACGGACGCCATTTCCTGCTGAACGTGACGGCCACCGATCGCATCGGTTTGCTGTACGAGATGACTCGGGTGTTCGCCACGCACGGCATCAACGTCCATACCGCGAAGATCAATACGTTGGGCGAACGGGTCGAGGACGTGTTCCTGATCGACGGCCCGGAGCTTGCTGAACCGCGCGGCCAGCTGCAGATCGAACAGGACCTGCTGCAGGCGCTGACACCTTGAGCTCAGCGCGCGGTGGCGCTTTCAGTCAGGCCATGACCGGATAGCCGCCGTCCGCCGCCAACCCGGATCCGGTGACGACGACAACTCGTCCCGACAGATCGAACAGGCGCACTGGCGCGGGCGTCATCATCATTCGTCCGGTTGCCCGGCCAGATCCGGAAACAGCACGTCGGTGAAGCCGAAGCGGGAAAGATCGCGCATGCGCATCGGATACAGGATGCCATCAAGGTGATCACATTCGTGCTGTACCACCCGGGCGTGAAACCCATCGACTGCGCGTTCGATCGGGACACCGCGCGGATCAAACCCCGCGTAGCGCAACTTCACGTGGCGCGCCACGACGCCCCGCAGCCCCGGCACCGAAAGACATCCTTCCCAACCTTCTTCCAACTGATCCGTCAGAGGCGTCAGAGTCGGATTGACCAGGATGGTTTGCGGCACAGGCTCCATGTCCGGATAACGCGGATTGCGCTCGCCCGTGCCAAAGATCACCACGCGCAGCGGTACGCCAATCTGCGGCGCCGCCAGCCCCGCGCCGTCGACCGCATGCATGGTATCGAACATGTCCTGAATCAGTGCATGAATTTCGGGCGTGTCGAACGACTTCACCGGCTGCGAAACCTGCAGCAGGCGCGGATCGCCCATGCGCAGAATGGGTCGAATCATTTCACGGCCGTCAGCGCAGCCTCGACGACTGCAACCGCGCGGACCACGGTGGCACGCAGCACATTGTCCAGATCCTCCAGGCGGATGGCGGAACGGCTGTCGCCACGGCCAGCCGCGTGATTGACAACGACGCCGAGTGTGGCGTAGTCGAGCCCTGCTTCGCGCGCCAGCGCAGCCTCCGGCATGCCGGTCATGCCGACCAGTTCGCCGCCGTCGCGTGCAATGCGTTCAATCTCCGCCGCGGTTTCGAGCCGTGGCCCCTGCGTGCATGCATAGACGCCTCCGTCGACAACGGTCTCGTTGCAGCGCGCGGCAGCGGCGAGCAGAAGGTCCCTGATCCGTTCCGCATACGGCCAGGTGAAGTCGATGTGGGTGACCGGCGCGTCGGCGCCTTCGTAGAAGGTTGCCTTGCGGCTATGGGAGTAGTCGATGATCTGATCCGGCACCACGAGCGTTCCGGGGCCAAGGTCCGCGCGTATCCCGCCGACCGAGGCGACCGAGAAGACGCCCTCGATGTTCAGATCCTTCAGCGCCCAGATGTTGGCGCGATAGTTGATTTCGTGCGGCGCAATTGTGTGGCCGTAGCCGTGGCGGGCCAGGAACACGACCTCGCGCCCCGCCAGTTCGCCGAAGGTCAATGCACCCGACGGCTCGCCATAGGGCGTTCGCATCACCTGGCGTCGCGTGCGCGACAGAGTCGAAAGCTTGGCCAACCCGCTGCCGCCGATGATTGCGTACATGTCTACCTTCCGAGGATTCTCTTGAATTGCGCTTCATCGATCACCGGCACGCCCAGTTCGCGCGCCTTGTCGAGCTTGCTGCCCGCCTCTTCCCCCGCCACCACGAGATCCGTCTTGCGGGACACAGACGACGCCGTCTTCCCGCCCGCGGCCCGGATCAGCTCCGCCGCTTCGTCGCGGGTGACAAACTGCAGGGTCCCGGTCAGAACGATCGTCTTGCCGGTGAGCGCCCCACCACCGTCGCTCGTAACACGTGGCGTACCTTCAGGCCAGGTCAAACCGGAGGCGCGCAACTGCTCGATCACCTCACGATTGTGCGGTTCGGCAAAGAAGCGGGCAATCGACGCCGCAACGATCGGGCCTACATCGGATACCTCGAGCAACTTCGTTTCGTCTGCATCCATCAGCGCGTCGAGCGTGCCGAAGTGCTGTGCCAGATCACGCGCGGTGCTCTCGCCAACGTGGCGGATGCCAAGCGCAAAGATGAAGCGCTCCAAGCTGGTTCGGCGCGCCTTGTCGATCGCCGCCAGCACATTAGCTGCCGACTTCTCGGCCATGCGTTCGAGGCCCGCCAGCGTGGACAATCCGAGCTTGAACAGATCGGCCGGGCTGCGCACCAGACCTGCGTCAACCAGTTGCTCGACCAACTTGTCACCAAGACCCTCGATATCGAGCGCGCGGCGGCCCGCAAAATGCAGCAGGGCCTGTTTCTGCTGCGCGGGGCAGAACAGGCCACCGGTGCAGCGTGCGACTTTCTCGCCCTCCTCGCGATACACAGCGGATCCGCACACCGGGCAGGTCGTCGGAATGTGGAAGGGCCGGGTCCTGGACGGGCGCCGCTCGAGCACCACGCCGACGATCTCTGGAATCACATCGCCGGCTCTGCGCACAATCACCGAATCGCCGATCCGGATGTCCTTGCGATGGATCTCGTCTTCGTTGTGCAGGGTCGCGTTGGATACCGTCGTGCCGCCGACGAACACCGGTGCCAGTCGCGCCACTGGCGTCAGCGCGCCGGTGCGGCCGACCTGAACTTCGATGTCGAGCAGCGTCGTCACCATCTCCTGTGCCGGATACTTGTGTGCGACTGCCCAGCGCGGCTCGCGCGTGACAAAGCCAAGCCGCTGCTGCAGATCGAGCCGATTGACCTTGTAGACCACGCCGTCGATCTCGAACGCCAGGTCTGCGCGCCGCGCCCCCATTGCGCGGTGGAACTCGACCAGTCCGGCCGCGCCGTGAACAACGGTGTGCTGTTTGTCCACCGGCACGCCGAGCGCGGCCAGCGCGTCCAGCAATGCCGAATGCGTCGACGGTAACCGCCAGTCGCGCACCTCACCAATCCCGTAGGCGAAGAAATGCAGCGGGCGCCTGGCGGTGATCGCCGGGTCAAGCTGGCGCAGGCTGCCCGCCGCGGCATTGCGCGGATTGGCAAAGAGTTTTTCGCTGGCCGCTGCCTGTCGCTCATTGAGCCGTTCGAAATCGCGCCGGAGCATCAGCGCCTCGCCGCGCACCTCGATCAGCGCTGGCGGTGATCCACTCAACCGCAGGGGAATCGTGCGGATGGTTCGCACATTGGCGGTCACGTCTTCGCCGACCGTCCCGTTGCCGCGCGTCGCGGCGCGCACGAGCACGCCGTCCTCATAACGCAGGCTGATGGCGAGTCCATCGAACTTCAGTTCAGCGCTGTACTCGACCGGCGGATCGTCCGCACCCAGCTCGAGATCGCGCCGAATGCGCGCGTCAAAGCCGATCGCACCCTGAGCTGTGGTGTCGGTCTCGGAGCGGATCGACAGCATCGGCACCGTGTGAACCACTTCGGCGAACGCGCTGCTCGGCGTGCCGCTGACCCGTTTTGTCGGAGAGTCGGGCCTGACCAGCGTCGGATACTCCGCTTCAAGCGCCTGCAGCTCCGCAAACAGGCGGTCGTACTCGGCGTCGGGCACCGTTGGTGCGTTCGCCACGTAATAAGCGTAGTCGTGGCGTTCGATCTCGTGACGCAGTCGCTCGGCGCGCTCGCGCGCCTTGCGCGGCACGTCGGAACGGGTTGGCCGCGTCACCGCGCTTCTCAGCCGTACAGCCGTCGCGCGCGCACCGACCCCGGCTCGATGCCGGCGGCCAGCATGTCCTCATACAGCGCCGCGAGTTGACGTTCGATCGCCTCGATCGACGCCGATTGCACTGGCCGGCCGTTGTCGTCGACGATGCGCGCATCGAGCGCGGTCGCAAGCTGCGAGGCGGTTGCAAACATTGCGCGCAGCGGCAGGGCCGAGGGCGCCGCCTGTGGAACATCGAGCTCGAGCAGCAGGCGGTCGATCGGTTCCCCGCGCGCCGCAACCGTGAAGAGCGCCGCACCCTGCGCGTCGCGGCGCAGCCAGGCTTGCGGAGTGACCGGTTCGAGCTCGCACGACGCGGCCGCGGCAGTGATCCGTCCGAGGTCCCAGCCCCCGTCCGTCGGCTCCAGTGTCAATCCGATACGAATGTCGAAGCGCGCGCACAGTCGATCGAGCTCAGTCACGAGTTCAAGCATGCGACGCGTATCGGGTGGGTCGAAGTCGGCGTCGAGCGCGACCGCAAGCTGCTGAACCGCGGTGATGAACTGGGAAGCCTCGATTTCCGTCAGCGTGTGGCCGCGGTTGCCAAGCTGCACTGCGGCCAGCAGTTCCGAGTAGAACCCGAAGCGGTCGGGCGCAACCCACTGCTGTGATCGGCCATCCCATGCAACCAGGTGAACCGGCAGGGGCAGGCGCAACCGCGCCAGCGCGGACGCCGCATCGATCACCGCCACGCCGTCAACCGCATGCGCGCAACGAAGCTCGAGCACGCAATCGAGCAGCGGATCCTCGATCCAGTTCGCCGGGATGGTCTGTTGCTCAAGCGGTGCCGGCGCGTCCTTCGTTTCCGCGTTGACGCCCGTATCCGGCAGCGGGCCGAAAGTCGGTTCGATGCGCGAGCCGGGTGCAGGCGGTGCGAGCGGCTGCGTCGGCGGGCCGGCCGGTGACATCAGCGCGTCCTGCACCGAGCCGCGCAGCGAATCCTGGAATCGACGCAGCGCGCGCCGTTCCTGCCACTTGCTGAACGCATAAACGCCGCCAAGCAGCGCCACCGCGAGCGCACCGAGCGCGAGGTGGAGCTCGTTCATCGCCGGATCATCTCGACCGTGCACGAGGTCATGCAGCCTCGGCGGTGAGCTTGACTGCACCTTCGATGTCGACCGCAACGATGCGCGATACGCCCTGCTCCTGCATAGTCACGCCGATCAGCTGCTCGGCCATCTCCATCGCGATCTTGTTATGCGTGATGAACAGGAACTGCGTGTCGGCTGTCATCGACCGCACCAGCGCACAGAAACGGTCGGTGTTGGCATCGTCAAGCGGCGCATCGACCTCATCGAGCAGGCAGAACGGCGCCGGATTCAGCTTGAAGAGCGCGAATACCAGTGCGGTCGCGGCCAGCGCTTTTTCGCCGCCCGACAGCAGGTGAATCGTGCTGTTGCGCTTGCCGGGCGGCTGCGCCATTACCTGGACGCCGGCATCAAGTATTTCTTCGCCGGTCATCAGCAGTTTTGCTTCGCCGCCGCCGAACAGACGCGGGAACAGCACGCCAAACTGCTGGTTGACCGCGTCGAACGTGCTCTGAAGCAACTGGCGGGTTTCGCGATCGATCCTGCGAATCGCATCTTCGAGCGTATCGATCGCGGTCCTCAGGTCCATGCTCTGGGCGTCGAGGAATCCCTGGCGCTCGCGAGAGGTATTCAGCTCCTCGAGCGCGGCAAGATTGACGGCGCCGAGGGCTTCGATCTCCTGCGCCAGCCGCACGATCTCGGCCTGCAATGCCGCCGCCTTGACCGGCGTGGCCTCGAAGCGGATGGCAAGTGCGGTCTCATCGGCGTGCGCCTCGACGAGCTGCTGCGCAAACTGCTCGCCAGACAGCCGGGCGGCCTGTTCCTTGAGTTGCAGTTCGGTGATCTTGTCGCGCTTCGGTTGCAACTCGCGCTCCATGATCAGACGCTTCTCATCCAGCGCCTTGAGCTGCAGGCCGAGTTCCTCGAGACGACTGCGCGCCTCGCGCAGCCCCTGTTCCGCGCTGCTGCGCTTGCTGAGCCAGGCATCAAGTCCGGTCCGCACTGCGGTGTCATTCAGCTGAGCCAGTTGCGCGCGCGTGGTCTCGATGTCACCGCCAAGTCGCGCAGCGTCGGCCAATGCGACCTGGATCGCGTGCGCCACATCGGTCGCCCGCTCGCGCGCGGCACCAAGCTCGAAGTCGATGCGCTGACGTTCGACGTGCAGACGCTGTTGCTGCTCGCGCGCTTCGCGCAGCACCCGATCGGCATCTTCATAGCCCAGGCGCGCGGTCTCGAATGCCTCCTGTTTTTCCGCCAGCTCCTGATCGAGTTGCTCGAAGCGGCCGTCGGCGTCGCCACGCTGGCTGGCCAGTTCGCTCTCGTGCGCGGCGACCTCGGCCAGCTCGCTTTCGATCTGCCCGGCACGATGACGTACTCGATCAATCAACTCGTCGAGCCGAACCGACTCGATCTGGGCGCTGTGCAGCAGCCCGCGCAGCCGATCCACCGTCTGCCGTTCGGACTGGCTCTGCTCCTGCGCCTGCCGCAGTTGGGCGTCCGCACGCGCGAGCGCGCCGACCGACTGTTCGGCCAGCAGTTTCTGTGCGCGCATTTCCTTTTCAATATTCTCAATTTCCTGCCGGCGTGCAAGGAGTCCCGCCTTGCGATCATCGGCGGCATAGAAGCGCAAGCCGTAGCGCGACACCAGATGCCCCGACTTGACGACGAACTGGCCGCCGGGAGGCAATTGTTCGCGCGCGGCCATCGCCTGCGTCAGATCGTCCGCTGCAAACACATTGACGAGCCAGTCGCCGAGCACGGCGGCCAGCGCTGCGTCGTGACCACGCACGTGCTCGGTGAGGCGCGCAAAACCGGGCATATGCACGCCCTCGCGCGCGACGGCGCCGGTGGTCGAGTAGAACGACACGCGCGCCGGTGGCGCATTGCTCGCGAGGCCGGCGAGCGAATCAAGTCGGCCGACCTCAAGACCTTCGACGCGGTCACGCAGTACCCCCTCGAACGCGACCTCCCAGCCGGCGTCGACCTGAATCTTGCGGAACAGGCGCGGCAGACTTTCAAGTCCCTGCGCACGCAGCCACGGATCGAGCTTCTCGTCGGCTTCGACGTTGGCCTGCATTTCGCGCAGGGCGTGCAACCGCGCTTCGAGGCGGGCCAGCGCATCGTTTTCCCGCGTGCGCGTGTCGAGCATTGACTGCCGCTCCCCCTGCAGCTTGGCGACAGCCGCCTCCGCGGATTGCAGGCGTTCGTTGCTGCCCGCAAGTTCGGATTCCATGCGCTGGGCATCTGCCTTGAGTGTCGACCGCCGCGCGTCATCAGGTGCGCCCAGTTGCCTGCGTTCTTCCGCCAGGCGTTCGCGGCGCTGCGACAGCGCCGCAAGCTGGCGATCGATCGCACGCTGCTGGGATCCCGCTCCTTCAATCGCCTGTTCGCACATCGCAACCTGCGCGCGGGCGGCGGTCATTGCATCGCGTGCAGCGCCGTAAGCCTCTTCAAGCTGCGGCACGCCACTCGCATGCGATTCGACCAGTTGATGCGCGTTGGTCAACTTCAAGCCACCGTCAGTGATCTGCCTTTGCAGATCGGAGCCGCGCGCAGTCAGGTCCTGGTGCTCGGTCAACCGGCGGGCATGGGCGGCCGACAGTGTCTCGATCTGCGAAACCATGCGGGTGCGGCTGTCGGCAATCAGGCGCAGTTCGGACTCCAGCTTTCCGATCTCCGCGTTGACGTTCAGCAGTGCACCCTGCGCTTCGTGAACCGCATCAGAGGCCGCGTAATGGGCGGCGCGTGCTTCCTCCAGCTGGCGCTCCGCGGCGCGCAGTTCGGCGACATGCGCTTCGAGCGCGTTGGTTCGCGTCGTGATATCGCGCGCGACCTTTTCCTGCTCGAGCTGCGCATCACGCCGCCGCAGGAACCAGAGCAGTTGCTGATCTCCGTCGTGCTCGGACTTGAGGGAGTGAAAGCGCTGCGCAACCTCGGCCTGCTGTTCCAGCTTCGTGATCTGCGCGTCAAGCTCGCGCAGGATGTCTTCGACCCGGGTCAGGTTGTCGCGGGTGTCCGCCAGGCGATTCTCGGTTTCGCGCCGCCGCTCCTTGTACTTGGATACGCCGGCAGCCTCCTCCAGGAACACGCGCAGTTCATCGGGCCGCGCCTCGATGATGCGAGAGATCATTCCCTGGCCGATGATCGCGTAGGCACGCGGGCCAAGGCCGGTGCCGAGGAACATGTCCTGCACGTCGCGCCGGCGCACGCTCTGGTTGTTGATGTAGTAGCTTGAATTGCCGTCGCGCGTCAGCACGCGCTTGACCGAGATCTCGCTGAACTTGCCCCACTCTCCTCCGATGCGGCCGTCGTTGTTCTCGAAGGCGAGTTCGACGCTGGCGCGGCCGCCCGGCTTGCGATTGGCCGAGCCATTGAAGATCACGTCCTGCATTGACTCGCCACGCAGCTCGGCCGCCTTGCTTTCGCCGAGCACCCAGCGCACCGCGTCGATCACGTTGGACTTGCCGCATCCGTTCGGACCGACGACGCCGACCAGACTGCCCGGCACATCGATGTGAGTGGGATCGACAAAAGACTTGAAGCCGGCGAGCTTGATCTGCCGTAGACGCACGATGAGATTCCGGGACCCTGGGAAATGCGCGCTCGGACAGCCGCCGCTGAAGCGATGCCGCGCGAGGTTGCGTTGAATGATTCCGTAGAATCATAGCAACTGACGAGAACAAAGACGGTCCGGAGCTGCATGCCGACGCGCCCCTTGAAGAAGCTGGAGACGTTTTCCAACCCGAGTCCGGCACGCGACTACCTGGTGCATGTCGAAGTGCCGGAGTTCACCTGCCTTTGCCCGCTGACCGGGCAGCCGGATTTCGCCACCCTGATCCTCGACTATGTGCCTGACCGCAAGAACGTCGAGTTAAAGAGCCTGAAGACCTACATGTGGTCATACCGCAATGAGGGCGCATTTCACGAGGCGGTGACCAATCGCATTCTCGATGACCTGGTCAAGGCGCTGGCGCCGCGTTTCATGCGGCTCACCGCCAGGTGGTACGTGCGCGGCGGCATCTTCACCACGGTCGTCGCGGAGCATCGCAAGCGCGGCTGGAAGCCGGCGCCTCAGGTCGATGTCGGCCGGTTCGATACCTCATCGAGCATGCGCGGATGAACCCTGATCTCGCGCGGCTGCAGCCGTACCCGTTTGAGCGGTTGCGCCGCCTCTTCGAGGGCGTTACGCCCCCGACGGACCTGAAACTGATCGACCTGTCGATTGGCGAGCCCAAGCATCCGACACCGCAGCTGATCTTTGATGCCCTGATCGTCTCGCTGCCGGGCCTGGCCAACTACCCGGCCACCCTTGGCACCGACGCACTGCGACAGTCGATCGCCGGCTGGCTGATGCGCCGCTACACGCTGCCGCGCGTCGATCACGCCACGCAGGTGATTCCGGTCTGCGGATCGCGCGAGGCGCTGTTTGCAGTGGCGCAGGCGGTGGTGGATCGCAGCCGCGACGCACTCGTCCTTTCTCCGAATCCGTTCTACCAGATCTACGAAGGCGCAACGCTGCTGGCCGGGGCGCAGCCGCATTTCCTGCCGGCGTTTCCCGCCAACGGGTTTCGCATGGAGTTCGAACGCGTGACGGTTGACGAGTGGCGGCACGTGCAGCTCGCCTATGTCTGTTCGCCGGGCAATCCGCACGGACGCGTGCTGACGCTCGATGAGTGGCAGCAGCTTTTCGAGTTGGCCGACCGGCATGACTTCGTGATAGCCGCGGATGAGTGCTACTCGGAGATCTATTTCGAGGAAGGCAAGGCGCCGCTCGGGGCGCTGCAGGCCGCGCATGCGCTGGGCCGCGACAAGTTCGAACGGCTGCTGGTGTTTGGAAGTCTGTCCAAGCGCTCGAACGCGCCCGGCCTGCGTTCCGGTTACGTGGCCGGAGATGCCGCGTTGTTAAGTCAGTTCCTCCTGTATCGCACTTACCATGGCAACGCGATGAGTCCACCGGTGCAGGCGGCCAGCATCGCGGCCTGGAGTGACGAGCTGCACGTGATCGAGAACCGCCGCAAGTACGCGGCGAAGTTCGCACAGGCCACGCCGGTCGTGCAGCGCGCGCTGAAAGTGGACAAGCCGGAAGCTGCGTTCTACCTGTGGGCTGCCACGCCATTTGACGATGAGCAGTACGCGCGGCGGCTGTACGCTGACTGTCACGTCAAGGCATTGCCGGGCAGCTATCTCGGCCGTGAGCGCAACGGCGTCAACCCTGGCAAGGGCTTTGTGCGGCTGGCGCTGGTCGCACAGGAGGCTGACGTGCTCGAAGCCGCGCACCGGATCGCGAATCTGAAACTCTGATCGGGGACGAACATGTCTATGCAATCCATCATTGAAGAGGCGTGGGAGAACCGTGCCAGCCTGGGACCCGCCACCGCACCGGCCCGGCTGAAGGAGGCGGTCAATGCCGCCATCGAAGAACTGGATGCCGGCCGCGTCCGCGTGGCGGAAAAACGCGGCGGCGAATGGCTGGTTCATCAATGGCTGAAGAAGGCGGTGCTTCTTTCGTTCCGCTTGACCGACAACCGGCGCATGGGGTTCGAGCCGGGAAGCGGCGGCCTGCAGCCCGCGTTCCAGTTCTTCGACAAGGTCGACACCAAATTCTCCGGGTGGGACACGGAGATGTTCCAGCGCGCCGGTGTGCGGGTCGTTCCGCCTGCCGTCGCCCGCCGCGGTGCCTTCCTTGCGAAGAACGTCGTGCTGATGCCGTCCTACGTCAACATCGGCGCCTATGTCGACGAGGGCACGATGGTCGACACCTGGGCGACCGTCGGTTCGTGCGCACAGATCGGCAAGAACGTGCACTTGTCCGGCGGGGTCGGTATTGGCGGCGTGCTGGAGCCAGTCCAGGCCAACCCGACGATCATCGAAGACAACTGCTTTGTCGGCGCCCGGTCAGAAGTGGTCGAAGGCGTGATCGTCGAGGAGAACTCGGTGATCAGCATGGGGGTATTCATCGGCAAGAGCACCCGCATCTTCGATCGCGAAACCGGCGAGATTCTGTATGGCCGCGTGCCAGCCGGGTCCGTGGTGGTATCCGGATCGTTGCCGTCCAAGAATTGCCAGTTGTACTGCGCCGTGATCGTCAAGCGCGTCGATGCGCAGACCCGTGCGAAGACCGGAATCAACGAGCTGCTGCGCGAAGCTGCCGCCGCGCCCGAATGACCGGCCGCTCGTGCAAATGAGCGCTCTGGAAAACGCGCACGACTGAGTGCACACTTAGGCCGATCGGCCGATTTCCAGCGACTTGCTGGGCTGCGTATGCTTGGCCACCCATGACCGGGAGGAGCCAATGGCCCTCGAAAAGCTGTTCCATTTGATGGCAGAGCGCAAGGCTTCCGACCTTTACCTGTCGGTTGGCTCGCCAATAACGATCAAAATCAATGGCGTATGTGTCCCGATCAATCAGGAGCGCCTGCAGCCGCAGCAGGTGGTGACTCTTCTCGCAGGGCGTCTTTCTGATTCCCAGTTCCGCGAGCTGGAAGAAAGCCGCGAACTCAACGTCGGTCTTCCAGTCACGGGGGTCGGCAGCTTCCGGTTGAGCGCATTTCTGCAGCGTGGCACGGTATCCGCCGTGATCCGGTTCATACCGCATGACGTGCCGAGGCTGGACGAGCTTTCGCTGCCCGAGATGCTCAAGGATCTGGTGATGGAGAGGCGCGGCATGATCCTGGTCGTCGGCGCGGCCGGATCGGGCAAGTCGACCACCATTGCCTCGATGCTCGATCACCGCAACGAGCTCTCCACGGGCCACATGCTGACGTTTGAAGATCCGATCGAGTTCCTGTTCCGCAACAAGAAATCCATCATCAACCAGCGCGAGATCGGCACGGACGCGAAGACGCTGCAGACTGCTTTGAAGAATGCGATGCGACAAGCGCCGGACGTGATCTTCATCGGCGAGATCCGGGACCGCGACACCATGGCCGCGGCGTTGGGCTACTCAATGTCAGGCCACCTGGTCGTCGCGACCCTGCACGCAACCAACTGTGCGCACGCGTTGAACCGTGTGATCAGCTTTTACACGCCGGAAACGCGCGAGGCGTTGTTCCAGGACATGGCGGCGTCTTTGAAAGCGATCGTCTCTCAGCGGCTGGTCCGTTCGCGCAAGGGTGGACGCGTGGCGGCGGTCGAGGTCCTGGTCAACAGCGGACATGCGACCGATCTGATCGAGCGGGGCGACGTTCAGGCGATCAAAGAGGCGATGGAGCAAACCCTGGCGCCAGGCAGCCAGACCTTCGAACAAAGCCTGTATTCGCTGCTGCAGCGGGACATGATCACGCGCGACGACGCGCTGGCCGCGGCCGACTCGAAGAACAACCTGCTATGGCTGATCAACAACTCCGGCAAGTCGCAGACGCAGGGATCGGGGCAACAGAAGAAGGCCATGCCGGAGCCCTCTTCGTTCTCCGAGTTCACCCTCAACATCTAATCCTTACAATCCGGCCCTGCCGCACGTACGCAGCAGTCCGCGTGCGGCCAGCCGGATGAATTCCACCCTCGAACTTGCCAAATCGCTGATAGCGCGCCCGTCGGTCACGCCCGAGGACGCCGGCTGTCAGGCACTGATCGCGGAGCGACTGCTGCCGCTCGGCTTCCGCGCGGAGACCGTTGCGCGCAACGGGACGACCAATCTCTGGCTGCGACGCGGCGCGTCGCGCCCGGCGCTTGTCTTTGCCGGGCACACGGATGTCGTACCGACCGGGCCGCCCGGGGAGTGGCACTCCCCGCCTTTCGAACCCACGATACGCGGCGGGGTCCTGTTTGGCCGCGGTGCCTCGGACATGAAGTCATCGATCGCGGCCTTCGTCGTCGCGGCCGAGGAATTCGTCACCGCCCATCCCGATCACCGCGGATCGATCGCGCTGCTGCTGACGTCGGACGAGGAAGGTCCGGCCACCGACGGCACGGTCGCCGTCGTCGAAATGCTGACCGCACGCGGCGAGAAGATCGACTACTGCATCGTCGGCGAGCCGACCTCGGTCGATGCGGTCGGTGACACGATCAAGAACGGTCGCCGCGGATCATTGTCCGGCCGACTGACCGCGCGCGGAGTGCAAGGCCATGTCGCTTATCCGCATCTTGCGCGCAACCCGGTGCATGAACTCGCACCCGTGCTGGCCGACCTGACGGCCGAGGTCTGGGACGAGGGTAACGAATTCTTCCCGGCAACGACGTTGCAGATCTCGAATGTTCACGCGGGTACCGGCGCGCTGAACGTGATCCCGGGCTCCTGCGTGGTCGATTTCAATCTACGTTTCGCGCCGGTCTCGACGGCGCAATCACTGATGGCGCGTATCGAATCGATCCTGCGCCGGCACAAGCTCGCTTACGACGTGCAATGGACCGTCGGCGCACAGCCGTTCATGACCCAGCGCGGTGAACTGAGCGACGCGCTGACGCGCGCGATCGAGGAAACGACCGGCAGGCCGACGGTGTTATCCACCACCGGGGGCACATCCGACGGCCGCTTCCTGGCGACGATCTGTCCGCAGGTGATCGAATTCGGTCCGCCAAACGCGACAATCCACAAGATCGACGAAAGCATCCGTGTTGCCGACATTGAGCCGCTGAAGAACATCTATCGGCGTACCCTTGAACTGCTGCTTGGAAAACAAACATGACCATCGACGCCCAGGCTAATCTGCGCACCATCCGTGACGCACTTCGTTTCGCGGTGACGCGCATGCATGAACTTGATGCGTTTTTCGGTCACGGACAGGGCGACGCGGTCGACGAGGCAATGTTTCTCGTGCTTCGTTCCCTGAAGCTCCCGCTTGATCGTGCCGACCTCTTCCTCGACGCGTTCCTCACACACGCCGAGGTTCACATGCTGCTGCAGACCATCGACCAGCGCGCGCGCAAGCGCATCCCGAGTGCCTACCTGCTGCGCGAGGCCTGGCTGCAGGGTTATCGCTTCTATGTCGACGAGCGCGCGCTGGTGCCGCGTTCGTTCATCGGTGAACTGCTGAAAGATGCGCTGGCGCCTTGGGTGTCATCTCCCTCCGAGGTATCGAACGTGCTCGATCTGTGCACCGGGTCCGGGTGTCTCGCGATCATCGCCGCCGACGTGTTTCCCAATGCGACCGTCGATGCGATCGATGTGTCGACCGACGCGCTGGCGGTCGCGCAGCGCAACGTCGGCGACTACGGCTTCAGCAAGCGCATCAACCTGCTCACCTCCGACCTGTACGAAGCCGCGCCGAGCAAGCGCTACGACATCATCATCTGCAATCCGCCCTATGTCACCGACGCATCGATGGCGACCTTGCCGCGCGAATATCAGCACGAGCCGAAGATGGCGCTGGCGGGCGGACCCGACGGCCTGAATCTCATCCGGCGCGTGCTGCGCGGCAGCCGCGGCTACCTGAAGCGCGGCGGCCTGCTGTTCATCGAAGTCGGCGATGGCCGCGCCGCCGTCGAAGCCGCATTCGGCGACATCCCAATGACCTGGGTCACCACCAGCGCCGGCGACGAAATGGTCTTCATGGTGAAGCAGGAAGACTTGCCGTAAGACAAGTCGGGAGTCCGGAGTCGGGAGTCGGACGCCCCGAGGGAACCGACCAGCTTCCCAGCGTCGGGTAAATTCGGCTCAAGCACCGCATTGATCCGCGGCATCGGGATGCAAGCTCCCGACAACCGACTCCCGACACCCGACTAAAAAGCATGCTTCGCCTCGTCGACCTCGCGCTGGTGCGCGGGATTCGCACCCTCTACAAGAACGTTTCGTTGATCGCGCCGCAGGGCGAGCGCATCGGGCTCATCGGCGCCAACGGCAGTGGCAAGTCGTCGCTGTTCGCGGCGATCCTGGGCGATCTTGCGGTCGATGCCGGCGCCATCGAAGCGCCGCCGCACGCACGCATCGCGCACGTTGCGCAGGATATCGACGCCGGCGATGAGAGCGCGCTCGATTACGTGCTGGCCGGCCATGCACCGCTGATCGAGGCGCGCGAGGATCTGGAACGGGCGAACACGCAGCACGACGACCTGCAACTGGCACATGCGCACGCGCGCCTGGCCGAACTGAAAGAAGGCGCGATTGTCGCCGCTGCCAAGTCGGTGATGCACGGGCTGGGGTTTGCCGAGCGCGATACCGCGCGCCGCGTTTCCGAGTTCTCCGGTGGCTGGCGCAACCGGCTGGCGCTGGCGCGCGCATTGCTGCGGCCGGCCGATCTGCTGCTGCTCGATGAGCCGACCAACCACCTCGATCTGGACTCGGTCGTGTGGCTTGAATCGTGGCTGAAGCGCCAGGACGCCACCGTGCTCGTGATTTCGCACGATCGGGAATTTCTCGATCGTGTCACCACGACCACCTGGAATGTCGCCGGCGACACGATCCGCCGCTACGCCGGCAACTACAGCGCGTTCGAGACGGCGTGGCTGGAACAGATCAAGCAGCAGGACGCGGCGGCCAAGGCGTACCAGCGCACGGCCGCGCACCTGCAAAGTTTTGTCGATCGCTTTCGCGCCAAGGCGACCAAGGCGCGCCAGGCGCAGAGCCGGTTAAAGATGCTGGAGCGCCTGCAGGAGGTTGAGCCGGCGCGTGCGCGGCGCGAATGGCGCTTTGAGTTTCTCGCGCCAGTGCGGATTCCCGAGCGGCTGATCGACGCCGAGGACCTGCAACTAGGTTACGGCGATCGCACCGTGCTCGATCGCGTGAAATTCCTGGTGCGGTCCGGCGATCGCATCGGCATCCTTGGCGTGAATGGCGCCGGCAAGTCGACCCTGGTCAAGGCCATCGCCGGCGATCTCGCGCCACGCGCCGGCGAACTGCGGCGCGGGCAAGGACTGGCCATCGGGTACTTCGCGCAGCATCAGCTCGACCAGTTACGGGTCGATGAGTCACCGCTGCAGCACCTGCGCCGCCTTGCGCCCGCTGCGCGCGAGCAGGAGCTGCGCAATTTTCTCGGCCAGTACCGCTTCTCCGGCGACATGGCCTCGACACTGATCGGCCCCATGTCCGGCGGCGAGAAGGCGCGCTGCGCGCTCGCGCTGATCGCGTGGCAGCGCCCCAACCTGCTCGTGCTCGATGAGCCGACCAATCACCTCGACATGGAAACGCGCGAAGCACTGACGATGGCGCTCTCCACCTTCGAAGGCGCGCTGCTGCTGGTTTCGCACGACCGCCATCTGCTGCGTGCCACGACGGATCAGCTGTGGCTGGTCCACGACGGACGCGTTGCGGCGTTCGAGGGCGACCTTGACGATTACGCTGCCCTCGCCTTTGCGAGCCGGCGCCAGAGTGGCGAGTCGCGCGGCGAGGAAGATGCGCCCTCGCGGCGGGAACTGCGCAAGGTCGAGGCGCAGCAACGCCAGCGGCTGGCAATTGCGCGCAAGCCGCTCCAGTCGAAGCTCGACAAGGTCGA
Source organism: Burkholderiaceae bacterium (assembly GCA_036824465.1). Taxonomy (GTDB): domain Bacteria; phylum Pseudomonadota; class Gammaproteobacteria; order Burkholderiales; family Burkholderiaceae_F; genus JAKOQB01. Next base: position 14,547 of record DAITAC010000005.1, on the reverse strand, counting down.
GACCGAGCTCGCAAAGGTCAGCGACCAGTTGCGCGAGCTCGACGCCCGACTTGCAGCGCCGGAGTTCTATCACGAAGGCGATGCGGCCGACGTCGCCGCGGTGCTCAAGCAGCGCGGCGAACTGGCGCAGCGCGTCGATCAACTCGAAGCGCGCTGGCTTGCGCTGCAAACCGAACTGGAAGCGATCGCATGAATCAACCGCTCACTGGATTGCGCATCCTTGATCTGACGCGCCTGCTGCCGGGCCCGGCCGCGACGATGCATCTCGCGGACTTCGGCGCCGATGTGATCAAGGTCGAGGACACGGGAGAAGGCGACTACATGCGGTCATTTCCGCCGACGGTCGCCAGCGCAGAGGGACGTCAGGTCAACGCCGCGTTCGAGGCAATCAATCGAGGCAAGCGTTCAATCCGCATCGACCTGAAGTCCCCGCAGGGACGCGACATCCTGTTCAGGCTGATCGACGGTGCGGACGCGCTGATCGAACAGTTTCGCCCCGGCGTGCTCGACCGGCTCGGTTTCGGTTGGGAGGCCGTGCACGCACGCAACGCGCGGCTGGTGCTGTGCTCGCTCTCGGGTTATGGCCAGACCGGTCCATGGTCGCAGGCCGCCGGCCACGACATCAATTACGCCGCACGCACTGGCGTGCTCGATCAGAACCGTGCCAATGGCAAGCCGGCGGTACCGAATCTGCAGGTGGGCGATCTGCTCGGCGGCACCCTGACGGCACTGTCTGCGCTGCTGATCGCGTTGCTTGCGGCGCAGCGCACCGGCGTCGGCACACGTGTCGATGTCGCGATGACTGACGGACTTCTGGTTCACCACCTCTTTCCGGTGAGCGATCTGGACGCCGGGAAAACGCCAATCGCGGAGCGCACATTGCTCACCGGAGGCGCGGGCTGCTATGGCGTGTACGAGACGGCCGACGGGCAGTACTTCGCGCTCGGTGCGCTCGAGCTGAAGTTCTGGCAGATCTTCTGCGATGCGGCGAGCCTGTCCGAACTCAAGTCCCATCACTGGTCGCTGGGCGAGGCGCCGGGCAGCAGCGCCGCGCTTGCAACCCGCGCCCGCGTCGCCGCGCGCCTGCAGGAAAAGACGCGCGAAGAATGGGAGTCCGTGTTTGCCGGCGTCGACTGTTGCATCACGCCGATTCTCTCGCCGGCCGAAGCATTGGCGCAACCGCACCATCGCGCGCGTGGCCTGGTGCACAAGCGCGGGAACGTCACTGCAATCGGCCCGATGGCGCAGATCTCGGGCCACGCGTTCGATGTCGCGGCCGCGCCGGCTGCGGGAGAACACAGTGTCGAGCTTCTGCGTGAACTCGGATACGACCACGCCGCGATCGAGGGCCTGCTTGCCAGCGGCGTGGTGAAGAACCGATGATCGAGCGCCGCCGCCTGCTGCTGATGCGCCATGGATCGGTCGATTACTTCGACGCCGAGGGCCGTCCTTACCCACCCGACGACGTGCCGCTGACCGAGTTAGGCATCGCACAGGCACGCGCGATGGGCGAGGCGCTCGCCGCAGGAGGCACCTCCATCGATCGCGTAATGACCAGCGGCCTGCGTCGTACGCGCCAGACCGCGCAGCATGTGCTTCAGGCCGCACGCTTTGCGCCGCCGCTGGATCACTGGGACGATTTCCAGGAAATCCGCGGCGGGCGACTGTCCGCCATCAGGGATGACGAACTGCGCGACGCTTTCATCGCCGTGTTCGAGGGTCCTGTGCCCCGCGACAAGCAATTCCTTGGCGGAGAGACGATTGGCCAGTTGCTCGACCGCGTGTTGCCGGCCGTGCAGCGCCTGCTCGCCGACGAAGCCTGGGACACGGCGCTGCTCGTTGCGCATGGCGGCGTGAATCGCGCCGTGCTGTCGTGGTTCCTGACCGGCCAGCACGTGTTTCTGGGCGGCCTGGCGCAGGATGCAGGCTGCCTGAACGTGATCGACGTCGGGCCCACGCCCGCGACCAGCATCGTGCGCGTGGTCAACTTCTGCCCCATCGACACGCTGCGCACCGACACGCGTCTGTCGACGATGGAGGAGTTGCTGCAGAAGTACCTGAAGCTGCGCGCACACATGGGGACGGAATCCAGATGAATCAACTGCAGGAAGTCACCGACCGCCACCGATTCGATGTCGATCGCCTCGCCGCGCACCTCGCGCTGCATCTGCCCGACTTCAAGGGCCCGCTCACCGTCAAGCAGTTCCAGGGGGGACAGTCGAACCCGACCTATCTGCTGAGCACGCCGACCGCGCGCTACGTGATGCGCAGCAAACCCGGCCCGGTGGCGAGACTGCTGCCTTCCGCACACGCGATCGAGCGCGAATTCCGCGTGATGCGCGCGCTCGCCGCGCAAGGCATCCCGGTGCCGGAAACGCTGCTCCTGAGTGAAGACGAATCGGTGATCGGTCGCGCGTTCTACCTGATGCAGCACGTCGAAGGCCGCATCTTCTGGGAGCAGTCTTTGCCCGGCGTTACGAACGCAGAGCGCAGCGCGATCTACGACGAAATGAACCGCGTGATCGCGGCGCTGCACACGGTCGACATCGAGCGCGCGGGGCTCGCCGACTATGGCAAGGCCGGCAACTACTTCGCGCGCCAGATCGGCCGCTGGAGCAAGCAGTACCGCGCCAGCGAGACCGAGAAGGTCGACGCCATGGACCGGCTGATCGACTGGCTGCCGCAACACATTCCTGCGAGCGACGAAACGACCATCGTGCATGGTGACTACCGGATGGACAACCTGATCTTCCATCCGACCGAGCCGAAGATCATTGCCATCCTCGACTGGGAACTGTCAACGCTTGGCCACCCGCTCGCGGACTTCAGCTACCACTGCATGAGCTGGCACATCCCTCCCGGCGCATTCCGCGGCATTGCCGGGCTTGATCACAAGGCGCTCGGGATTCCTATCGAGGCGGAGTACATGAAACGCTACTGCGAGCGCACGCGCCGCCCGCCGATTGAGCACTGGAATTTCTACCTCGCCTACAACCTGTTTCGCATCGCCGCGATCCTGCAGGGCGTGTACAAGCGCGCGACCGAGGGCATCGCGTCGTCCGACAACGCGTTGAAGTCGGGCAGGAACGCGAAGGCCTTAGCGGAACTCGGCTGGGGAGTCGCGGAACGGAGCTGACGGGTCCATGAGGATCGGGCGGGGCGACAAAAGCGGACACTGCGCCGCACGACCCCGTCGGGCAAGGCGTAGAACCCATCGCCCAATGGCCGCCCTTCCTGCGAGATACACGCCAGGTAGCCGTTGCCCTGTGGAGCTGCGACGAACCGAAGGCGTGCAAACGGATCACCGCTTAGCCGGGCTGCACCGCCACGCGATTGTTTTGGTTCAACTTGAGCACCAGGTCGCGGCCAACCGCCTGGTGGATTGCTGAGGCAACCAGTTCATCCTTGGCGACCAATGTCTGCAGCTTCTGCATGTCGAACACGAAGGCGCGTACCGGCTGTTGCACGGTCACGGTCGCTGAGGCAGGCTCACCGGACATGAACGCCATCTCGCCGCAGAAAGTGCCGGGTTGAAGCCGCGCCACCGTCTTGCCATCTACTTCAACCCAGGCGGAACCCGCGCACAGCAGGACCAGCTCTGTAACGGGTTGTCCTTGGCGGGTGAGTTCGCTGCCGGGTTCAACGCGACGCCAGCTTCCGACGGTGACCAGACGGGATAGCCGCGCATTGTCGAGCCCCGCGAACACGCCTCGCCGCAGCAGCGCGACATCGCTCATGCGGCTCAGATGCATGCGCTCCCGAATCAGTTGGTAGATCTGATAGAGATTGATCAGGATGAACAGGACGCCCCAAGCGATCCCCGTATGCATGCCGCCGCCACCGACCAGCGCGAAGTAAAGAATCTCGAACGCCAGTCCAGTCACGGCCATCACACGCAGCCAATAGATGTTGGTTGCGTAGTACGAGACGGCGAGCAGGACATACGACACATGGCCTGCGAGATCACCAAGCCTGAAGTAGTCAGCGAGTTGCCCCATCTGTGCGTGCTCCCTGCGTCGATGAAGTCCGCGATTCTGCATCGATCAACGACCGGAGACCAAGGTTGAACTGCAAAATGCGCTACGGCATCGATTCGCTTCGCTGGCACGCGAGCGCAGATCCATGTCACCGGTATTGACATGCACTACGCGGACCGATCTTCTCCAGGTCTTTTTTATATGTTGCTCGCCGCCCGGTCGACGGCAAGCGAGCAGTGCGGCGCCCTGTGTGCCGACCAAGGATCAACTTGCGGTCGAAGGCAGCTTTCTCTCCTATCGCACACGGCAGTCGGTCGATGTCGCTCCTGACGATGCGCGGGCCCAGTCGCCGCCGCCGAACTGCAGGGTACGAACCCGGAAAGAACACGTGATGGGCCGCAGTGAACTCGGTCAGGTGAGTTAGCCTGCCCGCCGCGGGGGATAGAGGATTGTGGTCACCCGTCGTGGCACAGCAGCGGCGAAACGACCCGACACAAAATGGGAGAACAAATGGGGACTCTGAGCAAGGCAGTGATTGGACTGGTGGCATGCGCTGGCGGCGCGATGACGATCGCGGCGGCACAAGGAATTGACAACAGTTCCATCGGCAAACCGGAATTCCGCGAACACAAGGCGACCTACGGCCTCGTGTATCGGTTGCCCAAGGACGTGACCGACGTTCTGGACGCGAAGATCAACGGACCGCTGCGGGACCGGCTGCTGAAGCTCGGGCTGGACGCCGAAACCAGAGCGTTCAACCTGCCCCACGTGACCGTGGTGCACATTCACAGTGCAGATCCCACCACACCGCAGAAGATGCTGAAGGCGCTACCCAAGGTGCCGCCGGTCCTGAACATCACGCTGAAAGACTTCTACACCACCGAAGCCTCCAAGGGCGCAGGCCATCCGTGGTGGCTCGATCTGGGCATCGTCAAAAGCGGCCAGAGCTTCGAAGACATGATGGCATTCAATACGGTTGCCACTGCCGCGCTCGCACCGCTGCGCGACGGACCGCTGCCGCGCTGCACCGGCCCCGTGTACGCCAACATGAGCGACCTCGCCAGGGAGCTGACGCGCACGATGGGCGTGAGCGGTGTGAACATCGTCAAGGACGGCAAGGAAGTGCGGTCCCACAACCCGCACAACACGCTCGTCTACAGCATGGCGAAGTTCGACCCGAACATGCAGGCCGCGATGAAACAGGTCGCGGACGACTTCAACAAGATTCTGCCGGACGGCATCAACACGACTTTCAGGGAAGTGTCGATCGTCGAGATCGGCTTCATGGGCAACGTGCTGCGCGAGTTCTATCGCATCAGCCTGGAAAACGGCACGGCGATCGACGTGGCGAGCGGCAAGTCAGTCGCGGTGGTGCCAAGGTAGTCTGGAGTGCGACCGGACCGCGATCGACCCGGAACGATGCGGGACCGGTCGCGGAATGACTCGGCGTCTACGCGGTTCGCTCGCGCGGGCCTTCACCATCTCGCAGCCCTCGGGAAGGCGATCGACGAATTCACCGAAACGCTGCGCGCGTCGTCCGCCGACATAGTGCAGAACATGCGCTGCTTTGCTTTTCCCGCTTGCGCGGCCGCGCTGCTTCTTGCCACCGCAGGCAGCCAAGCCGCACGTACGCCGGTCGCCCAGGAGATCGAGGAACGCACGCAGCCGATTACCGCCATCGCGCGCGACCTCGCGCCGCCACCGTCCTATAGCGCCGACGGCGGTTTGCGCTGGGAATTTGCTCCGGCCGCCAACGCCCCCGCCGACTGCGCGCCCACCGCCCCCGCCGAAGTGCTGCTCGGTGCCCCGCGCGTGGAACTGTGGCGCTGCCGCGGCGCGGCCGCGCGGGTCCTGGTCGGCACGCGCCCCGACGGAACGCGCTGGACGCGGGCGCTGGTGCACGTTTCGGGCTCGCATCGCATCGATCTTTACGTCGGCAGCGCCCGCGCCGACGCGCTCACGCTCGACACGCTCGAAGTGCTCGACCCGGCCACCGGCGACACGCGCATGCCGCCGCCGCTGCGAACCGTTGATATCCCGCCACGGCCGATGCCGGTATTTACCGTGCACGGCCCGGTGAGTTGTCCGCTCGATGCCGGCCCGTGCTACGGCTACAGCGCCGAGGGTGCAAACGCTGGCCTGGTGCGCATCGAGCGCGACGGCCGCGTCACCGTACTCGAGCAGCCGCAGAAGAAATGGCTTGCGCCCATCGTCATCGGCGATCTGCAGCCCGGCCCCGGCGGGCGCACGCTACTGCTGGCCGAAACGTGGCACTTCCGCGGCACCAAATGGGTCCGCTTCGCGATCTTCGACCTCGCCACCGGCAAGCGCGTGTTTGAGCAGCGCCACGGCGAGGGCCGCATGGTGAGCAACCCGCGCGTCGTGACTGGCCCGAACAACCTTGCGGCATTCTTCTACCGCGACGACACCGGCGCGCGGCATGTCGTAGTGAATTACCGGATCGACAAGTAGGTGCCTTGCGAAGCAGCGCGGCGGCGCACCGGATTCGCGTCACCCCATACCGAAGTCGGCGACATCTGTAGCAACAACGCGCGATCCACAATGCGCGCGCTCCTCCGCATATTGGCCTACACGCAAAGGAGGCACCGTGGCGATCGATTACGTGAGCGCTGACGCGGCGCCGGTGCTGACCGCATCCGGCGAGAAGACCGGGGCGTCGCTGCTCTGGGGCGATCGCGTCAGCGTGCTCAATACCAGTGGCACTCTTGCGGAGATCCAGACCGGCCGCTTCGTCGGCACCGGTTACGTCAGGAAGTCGCAGCTCGGCGGCAAGTCGCTGCTCGAGTTCTACTTCATCGACGTTGGCCAGGGAGACGGAGTCCTCATTCGCACGCCGGACCATCGCCACGTACTCATCGATGGAGGCTTCCCGCGGCGCAGCCAGATGACTGGCAAGAACGCGGCTGACTTCGTCGACTGGAAGTTCGTCAAGGACTACCGCAGGCAGACCGTTGCCCTCGATGCAGTCATCGCGTCACATAACGACGCAGATCACTTCGGCGGTCTGTCGGATCTGCTCAGCGAGGACCCGGACGCGACGGCGGAGCTCGACGCAAAGGCAGTGACCGTGGAGGCCTTCTATCACGCCGGCCTGTCCTGGTGGAAGCAAGGCGATGGGCGAACTCTGGGCCCACACACGAAGACCGACACTGGGGACATGTGGACGCAGCTTCTGGGCGATCGTCCGACAGTGCAGGCGGCGCTCGCGGGCGGCAGTGGTCCGCAGTTGGCGGGTGAATGGGCGCAACTGTTTGCGTCCGTTCTCGCGACGCGAACGGCAGGCGGCCAGCCGACGCCGATTCGCCGCCTGAGTCACGTCGACCAGTACCTGCCCGGATTCGAGCCGTCCGGTGCAGCGCCCTCGATCAGGGTACTGGCACCGGTCGAGTTCGCCGTAGGCAGCAAGGCGGGCCTCCGCCGCTTTGCCGGCGGGGACAGCAAGAACACGAACGGCCAGAGCATTCTGCTGCGCGTCGACTATGGCCGCGTCCGCGTTCTGCTGACGGGCGATCTCAATTTGGCCGCGCAGGCGGCATTGCTGCAGGACTACGCGGGAACCATTCAGGAGTTCGAGTGCGATGTCGCCAAGGCCTGTCATCATGGCAGCGACGACGTCTCGTATCGATTCCTCCAGGCGATGCACCCCGCCGTCACCGTCATTTCCTCGGGTGACAACGAGGGCCACGACCATCCGCGCCCCGGCATCGTGGCGGCAAGCGCCACGACCGGTTACCTGGCGCTGGATGGCGATTCGATCGTCAGCCCACTCATCTACTCGACCGAGCTCGCGCGCAGCCTGAAGCTCGCCAAGGCAACGAGCCTGACGGTATCGGGAGGGTCCTCGGAAGATCTCGTGTTGAAGGGCGGCTCATTGGCGCGCGCTGTCGTGACCTTGCCCAAGAAGCCAGGCGCCAAGCGCATTCCATCCAGGACGCTTGACCGCGCGCGGATCGTGTCGGACCTGATCTATGGACTGGTCAACGTGCGGACCGACGGAGAGCGCATTCTGTGCGCGACCCGCAGCGAAGCCGATCTGAGCTGGCAGATCAAGACGGTGCGCTCGCGGTTCTGAGAGCGCAAGTAACCGATCAGAAAGAGCCGTCCGTTGTCGGTAACGCTGTTGTTCTGCCGCCAGATCTTTGCGGCCGTCCAAAGATCAACGACCGCAGCGGCCGACGACGCAGACAACGGATAAGGGGGCGGTGTGCCCTTCGCTACGTCGTTGCCCAAATAGCCCGCGGCGATCACGATGAAACCGAGCGAAGCGGATATCAGGGTCGGCTCGACGGTTAACGCTCGGCATTCGCCGGGATGACGGCGAGTCAATCGCGGCAATCCTGCTCGCCCGTTGTTCCGCAACAGTCCTCGGAAAGACGCCCTCCTATACTGAGCCGTCGCATGAGAATCCAGAATGTCCAAGCAACAACGTTGGCTGAAACAGGAAGTCGCGCAGTGGCGCACTGAGGGGCTCGTCGACGACGCGCTCGCCCAGCGCATCCTGGCGCGATATCCGGAGTCTGCCGAACGCGGCTGGGGGCGCATCATTTTCTCGGCGCTGGGCGCGGTGCTGGTCGGGCTCGGCGTGATCCTATTCTTCGCTTACAACTGGCAGAGCATTCCCAAGGCGGCCAAGCTCGCCATGGTGTTCGGTGCACTCGCCGCAGCGCATGGCAGCGCGATGGTGCTCGCCCGCCGAACTGACGCGAATCGCGCCCTGGTCGAAGGCCTGCACGCGCTCGGCACCATGTTGTTCGGCGCCGGCATCTGGCTCGTAGCGCAGATCTATCACATCGACGAGCACTACCCGAACGCATTCCTGGTCTGGTCGCTCGGCGCCCTCGCCCTCGCTTGGGCGCTGCCGTCGCTGGTGCAGGCGCTGCTCGCGCTGTTTCTCATCTCGTTCTGGGCCGGCGTGGAAGTGTTCCAGTTCCACACCCCCATTCACGGCGCGCCGCTGCTCGTGGCGCTGGGCGTGCTGCCGCTCGCGTGGTGGCGCCGCTCGCCGGCGCTGATGTTCTGGGCGCTCGCGGTCCTCTTTGTCGTGACCGCATTTGCCGCCGGCGGAATCCGGCTTGAAGCGCTCTTCTCGCTGCTCTTCATGATGGGCGCCGCTGTATTCATCGCCGGCGTGGCGGCCGAAGCCAATGAAGTTCGGGCCGCAGACGCTCCGCCGCGCGCCGTCGGACTGTTTGTCGTGCTCGGCATCGGTTATGCGTTGAGCTTCCCGCGCATCGCCCGGGCGCTGGGCGACGTGAACTTCGAAAACAAGCCCGGCCTGGTGATCTATTTCGCCGCGGTCGGCGCGGCGCTGCTGGCTGCAATCGCTGCTGCCGCCGTCTCGTTTTCGCGCGGCGCGCTGGCGCAGATTGACACGTACCGCCGCTGGCAACTGGCGCTCGTCGGTATCGGGCTCGCGATCGTGCTGTGGGTGACGTTCTCGCACAGCAAGGTCGACGGCTGGGCGATCGCACTGCCTTTCAACGCCATCGTGCTCGCGCTCGCCGCGCTGCTGATTCTGGAAGGCAGCGCGCATCTCAAGCCGCGGCTGGTCGCCGCCGGGTGCCTCATCTTTGCGCTGGTGACAGTCAGCCGCTACACGGATCTCTTCAGCAGTTTGTTAGTGCGCGCGGCGGTGTTCATCGCGCTTGGTGCGGGACTCTTCTTCGTCGGCAGCTTCTATACGCGGCAGCGTCGCCGCGCGCAGGAGGTGCGACCATGAATCTGCGCTCAATGACCAAGTACGTCGTCCTGCTCGCTGTGCTCGCGCAGTTGCTCGTGCTCGCGTGGATCGCCGGCGAGCGCGAATGGATCCTTCGCACCGGCCGCGTCGTGTACCTGCGCACCGCGCCGATCGATCCGCGCGATCTGTTCCGCGGCGATTTCGTCCGCCTGCAGTACGAGATCAACAGCGTGCGCGCGGAGCAACTTGATCCAGCCTTGCGCACTGCGCCAGCCGAACGCAAGCGCCACGAGGTCCTGTACACGCGATTGCAACCGGCCGGCGAAAGTCTCTACGAATCAGCCGGCACCAGCGCGACGCGGCCGACCGAAGGCATCTTCATTCGCGGGCGCACCGAGGATCAGTGGCGCATGGGCTGGCGCGGCGCTGGCCACACCTTCGTCAAATACGGCATCGAACAACTGTTCGTCGAGCAGGGCAGCGGCAAGGCGATCGAAGAACGCCGTGGCACGCGCGACGGACTGCAGGTGCCGATGGAAGTCGAAGTGGCCATCGGTACGTCTGGCACCGCAGTGATCCGCGGCTACCGCTGGAGCCGCCTGGGCATGAAGCTCGAAATGCTGCGTCGGCCCGCGCCGCGCCGACCCAACGCGCCCCCGCAAGGTCAGGCAAATGAGGGACCGCTGAGTCCCAAAGTCCGCGTCACGCTGGCCAACGCATCCAGTGAACCGATTTCGGTGGTCGATTTCGCTGAACATTGCGCGTTCCATCTGGTGCCAGTGGACTGGATGCAAGGAGCGTCTCAGTCACCCACAGCGCAAGACTGCAGCACGGCCAAGCCCACCGCCGCCGACGTGATCACGCTCGCCCCGGGCCAGGCGCACAGCGTCGAGCTGGATCTCGCCGAGCCGCGCTGGCACGTGCTCAAGGACGGCAAGCCGGTCGAGATCGGCGCGTTGCAGGGATTCGCGCAGTTCCGCGTCGAGTACCGCGCGCCGGAACCAGTCGCGCTGCCGGAAGCAAAGGACGTGTGGCGCGGTCGCATGGCATCGCAGTCGTTCAACGCCAATGGGATCATCGACTAGGTTGAGCTGGTTTCATCTCAGCCGGTCCGCGCGACTGCGAGGTGTAGAGACAATAAAGAAGGCGTTCGATGGCGTAGCGCTTCAGTATCAGGTTGAAGTCCTCACCGCGCGCCTGTGACGGCACCTGCCTTGGCGATCAGCGCCACGACGGCATCAGACAAACCGGCCGCCGCGCGGCAACGAGGGCTGTGAAGTCGCGCACCGATCGCTTCATCACCGGTGACTTCGCCGGGTGACAGGTCAGGCAGGCTCCCACGGTCAGGATGCGCCGCTGCTCGTCAACGCTGAACGGTCGCACATCGTCGCGCGTCGACACCTTGTCGCTGCGTGCGCCGATGAACGGGATCCACGCGTCTGCGGGCAGTCCGTCGTTCGGTTGCGCAGGCACTGCGGACGCGAAAACCCAGCGCCCGACGCCGGGCGACACCTTCTCGAATTGCAATGTGCCGCGTCCATAACCCAGGGCTTCCGGATCGTTGTGGCACGACTCACAGGTCCGCGACTCGCGACGTGTCGTGTGTGGTTCGGCGCGTGCATAAAGCCGCCAGAAGACTTCGTCAGGTTTCGCGCCGGCGTTCATCGCGCGATCGAGCGTCATGATCATGCCCGGCACAAACGTGTCGATCGATTCCCTGCCGCCAGGTGTCGCGGGCAGTCGCACCCCAAGCGTGGGCAGGTTGGCCACGAACGGGCCGGCCCGCTCCGTCCAGGCACCCACCACGTCGGCATCCGCGATCACGTCATAGGCTTCGCCCTTCGGGTCGAACGACGTATGGCACGTCGTGCATCGTGGTGCCCAGGCCGTGTGGCAACTGCCGCACGACAGACGTGCATGGCCGCCGCCTTCGGCACAGACCGCGGCCATGGGCTTGAGCGGCCGCAGCTCTCCCGTGCGCTTTCGAATCATTTGCGATCGGCCGGCCGCATCCACGACGACGTTGACCAGCGGCTCCCCGGAACGGCCCACCGCGCGACGCTCGCGGCCGGTGTCGGTCCAGCCACGCAGCGCGATGATCCGTCGCGATTCCGGATCGAGTTTCCAGGCCGGCACCGACGCCAGCGTCGCGCCCGGCCGCGCGTGACAGTCTTCGCACACGATGCGCAGTTGCGCGTGCTTGCTTGTGTGGGTCTTGCCGTCGCCCATCACTTCGTTCGCGGTGTGACAGTCGATGCAGTCCATGCCGCGCTCGTGGTGGATGTCGGGCACGGTGCGTTCGAAGACGCGCTCGTCCTCCAGCACCCGGTAGCGCGACGGCATAGGGCGATTCGGGTCGCGCGCCGCCCCCGGCGGGTCGTGCATCTCGTGCCAGCCTTCATAGCTCGTGGAGATACGCCCCGAGCGGCTGTGGCAGCCGAAACACTGGGCGTTGTCGATATCGAGCGAGATCGATGGATGTCGCTGCGGCGGTTCGACCGGGCCCGCCTGCTTGCGCGACTCGTAATCCTTCAAGGCAGCCAGCGCCTCGCGACCGTAGCTCAGGTGGCAGGCGATGCACCCGCCGCCGCGCGCGTTCTCGGTGTTCGGGCCAAGGTCCGTCTTCTTCACACCAAGGTGACACGACGCGCACATCTGCCGCAGGTGCGTATCCGCCGGCGAATGGCCGAGCGCCCGCACATCGGGCACCGCGCCGCCAACGAGGCCGCTCGGTTCGCCAAAGATGGTCCGGTCGACCGCCACGACGCCGGCCATGGTGGTCATCACCGATCGCTCGATGCGCGGAATGATCGACTGGTGGCATGACGACTGGCCACATCGCATCTGCGCGGTCGCGAGATTGCCGGGGATCACCTCCATCCTCGCGTGCGCGCGCGCCTTGTCGAGGGTCAGCACATCGCCGCCATGGCAGGACGCGCACCCGATGGCCTCGGCGCGATGCGCGTTGCCGAGACCCGTCACGCCGCGATGACAGACCAGACAGCCATCCGGCCGTCCGTTCACCGTCGGCAATGGCGTCGGCAGAGGCGTCGGTGCTCCCGGTGTCGATGCAAAGACCCACGACAGGCGCAGATCGCCCGCCCCGCCCGGCCAGCCGGGCTGCCATGACCAGTTCTCCCCGCGCATGAACGCGCCCACCCCGCACAGGCCCGCATACGCGACCACGAGCGCGGCGAGCGCAGTCTTGATGACGGTGGCCTGCGGTACGGCGGCTGCGCGCACCGCGAACAACGCGACCAGAATCGCCGCGACGCCGGCCACGACCACGATCGGCCACGCCGTCCAGTGCAGAATCTCCTGCAGTCCAAGGAAGTACCACGGCCCCTTGACGACGGGGTCGAGCCCGTCATGCAGACCGGGCGAAACCAGCAGCGATACCGCGGTGACGACAAGCAGCACCGTCACGAAAGACACTGGCCGGGGCCACACACGACGGGAATGTTCGATCGTGAACAGCCACACGGCGATCGTCGCGGTGGCCGCGTGCTGCACATACACGATGCCGAGCGTGCCGCCCGCGCCGAAGACCAGCGTTGCCAACCCCGGGCCCACGAGCGGTATCTGTGTCGTCGCTTCCGTCAGGATGCGCAGCGCCTGCTGGGCGTCCACGTCGCCGCGCAGCAGAAACCCCGACAGCATGATGAAGGTCACCAGCGCGACCGTGATGACCAGACGGGCCCAGGCGCCGAAACGAACGTGTTGCTCGCTGCTTACGCGAAGATGGTCCCACGCATGCAGCAGCGTCAGCACGAAGCAGGCCTGGCCGGCCCAGAAATGCAGATTGCGGAACAGCACTCCGGCCGGGTTGACCAGCAGCAGCGTGGCGATGGAGCCGTACGCATCCGACGATTCGTACGGCACGGCAAGTGCGACGCCGGAAAGCGCCGCCAGCAGATAGCTGGCGGTGGCGAGATCCCCGACCGTGCCCACGCGGGACGAAATGATGTTCGCCGGAAGCATTGGCCTAGCTGACACGGGCCACCCATCCGCCGGTCTTGGGGTCCGCTTCGAGCGAGAGCGGCGTCAGCGCCCGTGTCGCCGGCCCGAGGGCCACGGTGCCGTCGCTCCGGTACCGCGAACCATGGCAGGGACACACGGCCTCATCGCCGACGACACGGTCGATCCGGCAGCCGAGGTGCGTGCATCGTCCGAGGAACGCCCGCACGCCGCCCTGTTCGCTGCGATGGACGATCACGCCGTCGACCACTGACAAACCCAGCGGCACATCGGCGGGAACGGGGAATGCCGCCGGTTGCCGGCTTTGGCGCACGCGACCGAGCATCGCGATCAGCGCCGCGGCAAACGGCAGGGCCAGCAGAACCGACAAGGTGCGGCGGACCGCGCGTCGACGAGTCGAGTCAAAGGGCTGTGCGCGCATCTGATGATGACCGAAAGGCACACGCCGCCGGACACTTTTGGGATTTTATCTTGGGCGAGTCGGCGAAGCGCCGTCTGCCGGGGTCAGAAGGCGGGCTGCGTCAGCCCGTGCTGACGCGTTGCGAACTCGTTACGGCTTGCGGCGCACCTGCTGGCCGATTCACTTCTGCGCGGCAGTTCCGATCGGCCACCGTCGCACGCGCACGTTGTGTCCGCCGACGGTGACCTCGGCACCTTCTTTCAACGGTGGCCCGACCGCGCGCAAAGTCCTCCTCAGCAGACAAGCGAGGACTTCGGCATCAAGAACTTCAATGCGAATGGGGGATGGCGACGCCGCGCCGTGGCGATGCGCGCAACCGAACACGCCCGTGCGCAGGCACGGGCGCACAAGCTGCGAGGGCTATTGCGTCGCCAAAGCGAGGAGCACCAGCGCGGCGGTGAGGGCCTGGAAGCCGACGCGCCGGAACATCC
>DAITAC010000226.1:0-3012 GCA_036824465.1 Burkholderiaceae bacterium | reverse complement strand
AACCCGTCATTCCCAATGTCGGGTCACGAGCGAGTGTATGCCCGTTCATGGCCGGGTACTGCCGGCTACCTGTCGTGTCCCTACGTCGACTCCGCATCGCAAAGCGACCCTTGACGCCTCGCACGTTGAGCGTTCCCAAGGGGTCGATTGCGTCGTATGACGCCCTCTGTTGTCGACTTGGCGCCATGGCCCCGCCATGATCACGAGCGTGCACCGTAGTTGGGCCTACCTGGTCAATTCCGGCGAGACAGTCAGACCGCCGACAACCGATACGCGGTGCCGTAGCGGCCGAAATCATGGCTTGTGACGCCGTGCCGCGTCGAACCCTGATACTGCGTCAGCGGCGCGACGACGCTGACTTTCACCACGGTCGTGTCGCCCGGCTTGACCAATCCCGCGTGAACCGCAGCGACCGCCAGTGACGAGTCGCCGGTGTAGACGTCGGTGCCCCAGAGTGTGCCCTGATCCTCGCCGCGCACCTTGAAGTAGTACGTCGCGCCGATCTGATCGCACAGATCGATGATCGACGCCGGCGCGTCCGAGGCGAGAAAGCCCTGATCGAGCAGCGAGCGGATCTGCTTCTGCGACAACCTGCCGCGGCGGTCGAAGTAGGCCACCAGTTCCTGCATGACTTTCATGCGCGTCCTCCGTGCATCGTGATCACATGCCCATATGGCGGGCGGAAATTCGCGCCGGCGCTGGCCGGCAGCACCCACAGCAGGTCGTACGGCATCTCGTCGGGGGGATACGCGATGTCGCCATCGGTGACGATCACCACGGCGGTGACGCGCGGATCATCGGCGAGCGTGAGCATCGCGTGCGTCAGATCGCTGCCGCCGTAGCCGCTCACCTGATAGTCCGCGAGTTGCGACGGCGAGAGCACCTCGTCGGATGTGACCGCAACATCGCACTGGACGAGGCGGATTTCGTCCACCGCCACCGCGTCGCAGAAGTCGGCGATCGCGCCCAGCGCGCGCGGAATCTCGCCGACCATGGAACCGCTGGTGTCGAGGATGACGTTGAGCATCCACGACTCGCGCTTGCGCCCGGGCAGCACGATGTCGCTACGCTCGGCGCTGCGGCGCGAGGGGCGGATGAAGGTTCGCTCGCCCGGCGCGACCGATTCCATCCACTTCTGCAGCATCGCTTCCCACGGCGTGCGGTACAGGCCGCGCAGCGCGGTGATCATGTGGCGGGAACTGCCAGGGTCGGTACCGCGGCCCTTCATCGCGGCCATGGCCTTGGCCAGTGCCAGTCCGCGCGCTGCGATCTCCTCGATCTTCTGTGTGCGCGCGGCCTGTTCGGCCTCGTCGTCGCCGAAGAGCTCGCGCTCGCGGCGGCTGTCGAGCACATCGCCGGCCTCGTCACCTGCGCCGCTGCCATCATCGGGTCCCGGCGTGTTGCCACGTTGCCCGCCACTGCCAAACAGACGCCGCGCTGGCACGGACGCGCCTTCCCACACCTGCGTCCTGGTCGCCGCGCCGCCGCTGTTGCGGCGCATGTCGAGCACGATCTCTTCTGCGCTCTTTTCGCGCGCGCCGGGCATGTCGAGCCCGTTGGCCGGGATGTTCGTGAAGCCAAGTTCGTTGCGCAGGATGTCGTTGATGATGTAGTCGTGCGCGTAGTTGAACTCGAGCCGGTCGCCGCCACGCGCGCGGTCGTGCGTGCGCAGCGCCAGGTGCAGCAGTTCGTGCGCGAGCACGAATACGAGTTCGTTGTCCTTGAGCCGCGCGACGAAGGCCGGATTAACGGCGAGCCGGCCGGAGGCGAACACGCCCATCGTCGGCACGCGCGCCTCCAGATGAACCCGCACCGCGGCGGCCAGCCCTGAAAGATGCGGTAATGGCACGGTCACGAGCCGCAGAGCCTGCTGCAAACGCTGCAGCGTGGCGGTTTCGGCGGATGGCGCGGCGCTCACAGCTTGGCGACCTTCTTCAGCAGGTCCAGCATCGCTGCATCGGCGCCGAGTGCGCCCCACGGTTCGACGAGGTCCGCGATCAGCGTCAACTGGCTTTCCGGCGACAGGCTGCGCAGGAAGTTGTTCACGACGCGCGCCGTGACACTCGCAAGCCGGCCGTCGCGCACTCGGGTGCGGATGCAGTTCAGGATGAACCAGCGCGCCGCTTCGCCCTTGGGCAGCAACTCCGGACGCTCAACGTAGTTTTCCAGCGGCCTCATCGCGCCGATCGACTCTTCGGCCAGCGCGCAGAACACCGCGGCGTCTTCGGCGTTCAGGCGGCCGAAAGCCAACGCGCGGCGCGTTTCGCGCGTCAGGATGCCGGCACCTTCGGCCAGGTCGAGCGCGCGCGACAGCAGCGTCCACGCGCGCGGCGTCGAAAACGGCACGGGCTCGTTGGGCACCGCCCGCATCAACGCGTCCGGCATGTAGGAGATGAAGCTGCGCACGTCAGCGCGCACGCCGGCCTTCACCGCCCATTCGATCCACTCGGCAACATCGACGCGCAGATGCAGGATGGTGACGCGATTGACGAGTGCGGAACTCATCGAACGCACCAGCGCGCGGTCCTGCATGCGATTGCCCGCCGCGACAACCCAGGTGCCCTTGGGCAGCGCGTATTCACCGATGCGACGTTCGAGCAGCAGCGAGTAGAACGCCTTCTGTACGTCCGGCGCGCAGGCGGGCAGTTCATCGAGGAACAGGCAGAACGGCTCCGGCTGCTCGGGCAACAGTACGCGCGGCGGACAGAACACCGAGCGCTCGCCGATGATGCGCGGAATGCCGCTCACATCTTCCGGTGCGATCTGCGTTCCCAGCAGCGAACGGCACGGCAGCCGCGCTTCCTGCGCGGCCTGATAGACCATGTCCGATTTGCCCACCCCGGGCGGTGCGAGCAGCAGGAAGCTCTGCTCCTCGGCCATGCACTGGATGAGCTTCTTCGCCTGCTTGAGCGTGATGGTTTCTTCCAGTGCGCTGGTGCGAAAAGCATCCATGCGGCATCTCCCCGTGAGCGGTAGGCAGCCACAACGCGCCAGCGATCCGCGCGTTGACCG
>DAITAC010000131.1:8346-10014 GCA_036824465.1 Burkholderiaceae bacterium | reverse complement strand
ATCCAGCGCGGATACGCACCCACCAGCAGGCGCACCAGCCAGACGATCGGCGGCAGGAACTTCGGGAAGGGCAGTCGCAAGGGTTTTCGGCAATCGCGTTTTATGCGCGACGATCCGGCCGTGCGCAGATTATGCCGCGCAGCACTTCAAAGTTGACCGCGATTTGTTAGGTGCTCAGCGCATTGCTCAACCGGTTCCACCGATCGTTAATCCCTCAATTCGCAGTGTCGGCTGGCCGACCCCGACCGGCACGCTCTGTCCATCCTTGCCGCACACGCCGATGCCGGGGTCGAGCCGCATGTCGTTGCCGACCATCGTCACGCGCGTCAGCGCATCCGGGCCGTTGCCGATCAGCGTGGCGCCCTTGACCGGTGCGGTGACCTTCCCGTTTTCGATCAGGTACGCCTCGGCCATGCTGAACACGAACTTGCCGTTGGTGATGTCGACCTGGCCGCCCCCGAAATTGGTCGCATAAAGGCCCTTCTTCACCGAGCGGATGATTTCTTCGGACGCATGCTCGCCGCCGAGCATGTAGGTGTTGGTCATGCGCGGCATCGGCAGGAAAGCAAACGACTCGCGGCGGCCGTTGCCGGTCGGCGCGACCTTCATCAGGCGCGCGTTGAGTGAATCCTGGATGTAACCGCGCAGGATGCCGTCTTCGATCAGCACCGTGCGGGAGGTCGGATTGCCTTCGTCGTCGACGCTCAATGACCCGCGCCGCTCCGGAATCGTGCCGTCGTCGACGACCGTGACCCCCCTAGACGCAACGCGCTGGCCGACGCGGCCGGAAAAGGCACTCGATCCCTTGCGATTGAAATCGCCTTCAAGGCCATGGCCGATCGCCTCATGCAGCAGGATGCCGGGCCAGCCCGACCCGAGCACGACTGTCATCACGCCCGCCGGCGCCGGCTTCGCGCGCAGGTTGACGAGCGCCATGTCGACGGCGACCTGCACGTATTCGGCAAGGCGCTCGTCATTGAAGTGGGCCAGGTCGACGCGCCCGCCTCCGCCAGAGAAGCCCTGCTCGCGCTGGCCCCCTTCCTCGACGATCACTGTCAGCGAGATTCGTGCCAGCGGCCGCACGTCGGCGGCGAGCACGCCTGCCGCCTTGCGATCGGCGCGCGCGATCAGCACCACGTCGTATTCGCCGTTGATGCTGGCCATGACCTGCTTGACGCGTGCATCGCGCGCACGTGCCATGCGCTCGAGGCGCTCGAGCAGTTTCACTTTCTCCGCCGCTTCCAGCGACGCGACCGGGTCGATCGCCGCATACAGCGACAATGTGGCGCGCGCCGCAAGCTTTGTCTTGACTTTCGCGCGGCCGCCGCCTGCGCGCGCAATCGATCGCACGGTCAGCGCGGCTTCCGTCAGCGCATCCTCCGAGATTTCGTCCGAGTACGCGAACGCGGTCTTGTCGCCGACCACCGCCCGCACGCCCACGCCTTGCTGGATATCGAAACTGCCGCTCTTGACGATGCCCTCCTCGAGCGCAAACGATTCATTGCGCGTGTACTGGAAGTACAGGTCGGCAAAGTCGGCATCGTGCTCGAAGACGATCGCAAGCGCGCGCTGCAGTTTGCTCTCGTCGAGGTCAAACGGTTCGAGCAGAAGACGGCGCGCGATGGCCAGGCGTTCGAAGGCGGGGTCGGTGGGTTTCATGGTGTCGGG
>DAITAC010000131.1:0-8246 GCA_036824465.1 Burkholderiaceae bacterium | reverse complement strand
TCTCAACCAAGCACCCGATGCGCCAGCGCCGGCAGGCTTGCGCGCACGTCGGCGATGCGCGCCAGATCGATGTCGCCGATCACCACCCCCGGGCCTTCGCCGCGGCTCGCGATGATCACGCCCCACGGGTCGATCAGCATGCTATGGCCGAATGTCGCGCGGCCGTTTTCGTGCTTGCCGCCCTGGGCCGGCGCCAGCACGTAGCACAGGTTTTCGATCGCGCGCGCGCGCAGCAGTGTCTCCCAGTGTGCCTTTCCGGTCGTCGCGGTGAACGCCGACGGCACCAGGATCAGGTCGGGCTCGCCGAGCGACCGATACAACTCCGGAAAGCGCAGGTCGTAGCACACCGACAGCCCGACCTTGATCGACGGCCCGCCTGACGGCGTGAACGAGAAGGTGCGCACGCTCTTCCCGGGCGAGATCGTGCGCGCCTCGTCGTATGACTCGTCGCCCTTGGCAAATGCAAACAGATGGATCTTGTCGTAGCGCGCAATGCGCACGCCGCGCGGATCGAACACCAGCGAGGTGTTCAGCACGCGATTCGGATCGCCCGAATCGAGCGGGACCGTCCCGCCAACCAGCCAGATGCCATGCCGTGCGGCAGTGGACGAAAGAAAATCCTGGATCGGTCCCTTTCCTTCCGATTCGCGCACGACCACCTTGTCGATCTCGCGCCCCATCAGGCAGAAGTACTCAGGCAGTGCGATCAGTTGCGCGCCGGCGCGCGCCGCTTCGGCGATCAATGCCTCGGCATCGCGCAGATTGTCGTTGACCGACGGCTTCGACACCATCTGCACGGCGGCGACGCGAACGGATGGTGGGGAAGGGCGGCCGTTGGGCATGGTCTATTTCGGATTGTTTCCGACGACTTCGTTGCGTTCACGGCGCTTGACCTGCGGATCGTTCCACGCCCCGGTGACGTCGTACTCGTACGAGAACGCTTTCGACAGCGGGTCGCGCAGGATCCACTGCGCGAGGAACGTGCCCAGGCCGATGGCCGGATTCGCCAGCAGAGCATACATAAGCGAAGCCGAGCCCGCGTTCACCTCCGGCAGCACCAGCACGTGCAGATTCTGCGTCTCCTGGCGCAGGTCGGCGGAGCCTTCGATCAGCACCGTCGCGTTGGCGCCGCGCATCTTGAAGTCGCGCGTCGACAGCACGCCGGCGCTGATGTCGACACTGGCGCCGATCGAGTCGAACGCAAATCCCTCGGAGAACACATCGCGGAAGTCGAGCGTGATCCGGCGCGGCAACGATTGCAGCGATAGCACGCCCAGCAGTCGACCGACGCCGGCGTCTGCCTTGAGAAACTGGCCCTTTGCGGTCTTGAGCGTCAGTTTTCCGGACAGGCTCGGATAGTCAATCGCCAACGGCGAGCCACGCCACGCGATCTCGCCCTCGAGCTTTCCCTCACCGCCGCGCAGCGCATCCGGCATGCCAAAGCGACCAAGCAGCTTGCCGGCGTCGGAAAAATCGAGCGCCAGATTCATCGCCATGCGCCTTGGCCGCCCTTCGGCAGCGCGCTGCCATTGCCCGGCGGCTGTCATGCTGCCGTCCGGATTCGACAATTCGAGTTTCTGCAGTTGCCACACCGCGGCGGGCCCGGTGCCGACGTTATGCGCCAGCATTTCAAGCCGGCCGAGCTTGCGCCCGACCAGTTCGAACTCATCTGCAATCACGTCGAACGCCGGCAGTTCCGTCGGTGGCGCATCCAGCAGCTCACTTAACTGCACGCGGCTCTGTTCCGGGATCGTCAACCGCGCAAACCGTGCGCTTACGCGCCCTTGATTTCCCGACTGGGGCGGCTGCCAGGTGATCGCGCCGTTGACGTGGTCCGAGTTCACGTTGGCGAGCCACAGGCCGTCGGTGCGGCGCGTCGCGCCCAGAACCACGTTGGCAATCGATTTGCCGCTGAAGACGAGTTCACGCACCTGCGCTGTCACCGAGTCAAGTGCTCCGGCACCCTCGGCAACCCCGCCCTCGAGCAGCGACGACCAGCGATCGATGTCGAGGCGATTCGCGCTCAACGTCGCGCGTATCCCGCTGTCCGGTGGGGCGAGCGCATTGAGGTTGACATCACCCACGGCGATCGCGCCGCGCTCAATGCGTGGGGGACCGGCGCCCTCACGTGTGCGGTCGATGCTCAGCGCCAGTCGGGAACCCATCGCAACGCGGACCGTGTCGGCTTCGGCCGTTTTGGAGCCTGCGTCGCGCGGCGTGATCTCGATCCGCAAAGGCAGCGCTTCATTGGCGGGCTTGCGCAATGGCTCGGGCAAATCGAGGCCAAGGCCGACAAGATCGGAATCGACGCGGATATCGGTGCGCCGGTCCTTCACCACAATATTGGCTGAGTAGCGCGCTGAACCCTGAGCGCGATCGAGCAGCCGCTGCGCGAGCGCGACATCGAGCAGACGCCGCGCCCCTTGCGGCGATGCGGTGCCGCTGCTGACGATCTCGATCGCGCCATCGGCACGCGAGTTGATGTCGGCAAGAAACGGCCCGCCGACAAAGGTGCCGGCGATCCCGCTCATGCGCAACGATCTTTCAGTGAACTCCAGCTTGCCGCTGACCCGCGAAAACGGCGGCAGGTCATCGCGCAAGGTCACGTCGTTGCTGGAAAGTATGACGCTGCCGCGCACTTTCGTATCGCGCGCATGGCCGAGCGGAATGTCGAGCTTCAGATCCAGTGCGCTCGCGCCGCTGCTGCTGGTGTGTGCCAGAAAACCACCCAGCCAATTTCCGACCGGGCTCACATTCACAAAGCGGATCAGATCGGCGAGCGGGCCGCTGCCCTTTCCGTCGATCGCGAGCCTGACGTCGGCAACCCCGATCTCGGGAATCGTCGCGCGCACCGGGCTGAGCTGAACTCCAAAGACCTGGGCGTGCCGCGCGTTGATTTCAATCTTCCTGCGCTCGAACAGGAAGTCGCCGTCGATGTCCGTGATCTGCGGCCAGGTCTCCGAAGCCGGCGGCGATCCGCTCCCATCAACATGCGGCGGCAGATAGTCGAGAGCACCGCCGACGATTTTCGCGGCGACTCGGAAGTCGCCAGTGGCGGGCTGGGCAAACGGAAAGTCGGCCAGATCGCCCTTCAGTCTGAAGCTGCCTTCGCGCGCGGACCCAGCCACGAGCGCCGTGCGCAACCACGTTCGAGTTGCCGGCGACACCACGAGCGGGATGACCTTGTGCACCTGGCTCGCCTCGGCGCGGATGATCTGCCCGCTGGCATCGATCACGCCGATGCCCTTGCCGCCGCTGCGATACGTGGCCTGTCCATTCACCTCGAAGTCAGTACTGGTCGCCGCAAAAGACTCAACCTTGAGTTCGAACGCTTCCTGCGTCGACCAGCGCGCGGTGGCATTGAGCGCTTCGAACGGAAGGCGCTCCTCGAAGACGCCGGGAAACTCCAGCACGGCATCGCGGGCGCGCACTTGCGCAGTGCCGCCGCGTTGATCGAGCTCCAGCGTGCCCGACAGGTTCTCGAATCCCGGCCGCCCCGGCCGCGGCCGCCCGCCCGGCGACTGTGGCGGGTCGGCCGATTCGCTGTTGATCGACAGCCCGTCGAACTGCGTCCGCAGCGTGTAGAGCGTAGGCGTCGCCGCATCTCCCTGCCATGTGTAACGCAGGTTGGCGAGATTGCCGCGCACGCCGAAACGGCGGGCCGTTTCGTGCCAATTCGCCGGCAGCGGCAGGTGCGACGCGAGTGCGCTTGCCGTCGTCAGCGACAGGCCGCTCGCCTCAAGCAGTCCACGCTCAGGCTTGTCGTCGGCGGCGCGTGTGACGCGCACGCGCGCGTCAGTCGGCGCAAGCGCAAGATCGGGGCCGGCGAGCGCGAGTTGCTTTGCGGCAAACTCCTGCCCGCCTTCCCAGATCGTGCCCCACTCGCGCTGCTCGACGCGGCCCTGCAGGCGCTGGACCTGCAACGGCTCCAGTCTTGCGCCGAGGCGCGCCGACACGTCGACCAGCGCCAGGTCGGCGATGAATTGTTCAATCCGTCCGCGATCGAAGCTGAGCCAGGCACGCACCGCACCTTGCGCGCGTTCGATCGAAATCGTCGCCGGCAGCGCATGCGCGAGCCCCGCCACGCGCGCGACATCAGCGTAATCGGTCTGCGCGAACACGCGACCAGTCCACTGCGACACGTCGGTCGCACGCTCGAACCACGGTCGCCGGTATTCACCGCGGACGTCGATCGGACCGCCGAGCGCGGCCGGCGGGCGCGCCTGGAACGAAAAGCGATTGTTCAGGAGCCCGCGGCGAAACTCGAAGTCGACGTCCTCGAAGTCGATCGCGTTGTCACCGGCCGTGGCGTCACGGTAGCGCACGCGCGCGTTGCGAATGCCGATATGAGACTGCGACAGCACCCAGTCGCCTACACGGCTGTCGCTTTCGGCCGCCTTCGGGTCGAAGGCGAAGCCTGCGACGAGAAACCGGCCGTCGGCCTGGCGCCGCACGTCGAGTTCGGGAGTCAGGATCCACAGGTCACGAAATCGCACCTGCAACGCCGGGACGCTGGTCCACGACAGCGTGGCCTCTGTCTGCGGCAGTGTCAGCGCGACGCGCCCGTTGCGATCAAAGATCTCGACATTGGTGAAGCGCAGGAGGGGATTGAAGCCCTGCCATCCGCTTTCAATGCGCGCGATCTGGAGGCGCGCACCGAGCAGGCGGCCAACTTCGCGTTCAAGCCACGGCCGGTATTCGTCGACGCGCGGCATCAGCCAGTAGCGGGTCGTGAGCCACAACGCGCCGAAGGCGAAATAGGCGACGACGATCGCAATCCACGAAGCCCGCAGCGCTACGCGCAACCCCGACACACAGCGAGCGCCGAAACGTTGCGCGAGCGAACGTTCGGCGGCGTGCAGCACCTCTTCGACTGCAACCTCGACCTTGTGCTCGAGTGCGTGCAGGGTCGCAGCGGGCGAACTGCCAGCCGACGGGGTGTCTGAGCGATCGTCAGGAGACACGGTATGCGGGACGGGAGGCAGAGTCCGGTCTGCGACGCGTCAAAGTCAGGGGATCCGCGTCGCTCATAGAATCGGAGTGCGCCGGATCGCGCCGCTCATCGATATGCTGCGGGAATCCGAAATCGACCGCTGCAATTTCTCTCTCCGATGAACCCGCCGGGCCAGCCTATCACAGCGACTGAGGTCGCCGCGTTGACCGACAGCATGCAAGTGTTGCCTTCTGTTGCAGCCATCGGCGCGGCGACCGAAGCAGCGATCCAGTCGGGCGCGGCGCGTGCGCTTGCGCTTTCGCGTTTTGCGGTGCGCGCGCTGCATGTGGAACTGGGGCACGCGGCAACGACGGAGCAGATGCAGGGGCAGCTTGCATGGCTGGCGCGCGAGCCCTGGTCGCGTGTGCGCATGGAGGCGGAACTGGACGCCACGCTCGCGGCGGCGACCACAAATGCCGACGACGAGCAGAGCGCTGGGCGCCTCGGCGCCGCATTGCGCCGACTGCGTCGGCACGTCGTACTGGGGTTGATGGTGCGCGACATCGCCGGCGTGGCGCCGCTGGCCGAAGTGGTTGGCGCCGTGACCGAGCTGGCAGAGCTTGCCGTCCAGCGCGCGCTGCCCTTGGCGGCGGAGGATCTGGCGCGGCGCCATGGCGTGCCGTGCGATGCGAATGGCGCTGCGCAGGATCTGCTCGTCGTGGCGATGGGCAAGGGCGGCGGAGCGGAGCTCAACGTATCGTCGGACCTCGACCTGATCTTCCTCTACGATGAGGAGGGTGACACCGTCGCGCGCGATGCGTATTCCGAGGCGCGTTCGACCTTGTCCAATCAGGAGTTCTTCGAACGGCTCGGGCGGCGCCTGATCGCGCTGCTGTCCGAGCCCACCGGCGACGGCTTTGTCTTCCGCGTCGACATGCGCCTGCGGCCGAACGGCGATGCCGGCCCGCTGGCAGCGTCGACATCGATGCTGGAGGAGTACCTGATCCGCCAGGGCCGCGAATGGGAGCGTTTTGCGTGGCTGAAGGGTCGCGTCATCTCAGCCCCGGTCTTTGCTTCGAAAGAGGCATTTGTCGCGCAGTGCGCCGCGCTCGATGCGGTGGTGCGGCCGTTCGTCTTCCGCAAGTACCTGGACTTCAACGCAATCACCGCGCTGCGCGATCTGCACGCGTTGATCCGCGCCGAAACGCAGAAGAAGAGCGCGCGCCGGGCGGGCGGTCGCGACGATCACGATGACAACATCAAGCTGGGTCGCGGCGGGATCCGTGAAATCGAATTCATCGCGCAGACCTACCAGATCATTCGCGGCGGCCGCGATGCGCGCCTGCGCCACCGCGCGACGCTGACGACACTCGCATGGCTCGGTGAACTCGGCATCCAGCCCCTCGCGACCTGCGAGCGGCTGGCATCGCACTACGAGTTTCTGCGTCGCCTGGAACATGCACTGCAGTACGTCGACGATGCGCAGACGCATCTGGTGCCGGGTGACGCCGCGGGTCGCAGCCGGATTGCGCAGATGATCGGATCGTCATCGGCCGATGCGTTGATCGCACAGCTTGCGCAGGTGCGCGATTTCGTGGCCACGACCTTCGATTCAATCTTTCTTGCGCCGGAGCTCGCGGCGGCGCCCGATGCGCGGTTGGCGGACCTCGATATCACGCCGGCGCGTTTGCGCGAAATGGGTTTCGCGCAGCCGGAGGAGGGCGCACGCCGCATCGGCTCGCTGCTGGCGTCGCGCCGCGTGCTGTCTGCGAGCGAAGTATCGCGCGCGGCGATCCAGCGGCTGCTTGCGCGCGGCGTCGATCTGATTGGCGCGTCGCAGGCTGATGTCACGCCGGATGAGGTGCTGGCGCGGCTGGCGACTTTGATCGACGCGATCGCCGGCCGCAGCACCTATGTCGCCTTGCTGAGCCAGTACCCGCGCGCATTCGATCGCGTGCTGCGTCTGCTCGGCGCCAGCCGGTGGGCGACCGATTATCTGACCCGGCATCCGATTCTTCTCGATGAGCTGATCGATGAGCGCCTGACTTCATTGACCAACGACAGCCCGGTCGACTTCAGCGAGTGGACCGCCGATCTGAATTCGCATCTGGACGCGCTCGGCGACGATGTCGAGCACCAGATGAACCTCGTGCGCGATGAACATCATGCGCAGTTGTTCCGCCTGCTGGTCGCAGATCTCGACGGTCGCCTGAGCGTCGAGCGCCTGGCCGATCACCTGTCGCTGCTTGCGGACTGTGTGCTCGACGTCGTGCTCACGCACGTATGGCGTGCGCTGCCGCGGCGGCACGGTGACACGATGCACTTCGCGGTGATCGGTTATGGCAAGTACGGCGGCAAGGAACTCGGGTACGCGTCGGATCTCGATCTCGTGTTCGTGACCGATGATCCGCATCCTGATGCCGCATTGACCTACATCACGCTCGCGCGCCGGTTGATGCTGTGGCTCTCCACGCAGACTTCGAGCGGCACGCTGTTCGACGTCGATCTGCGCCTGCGGCCCGACGGCGACAAGGGACTGCTGGTGACGCCGGTCGAGGCGCTCGAGCGCTATCAGCGTAATGAAGATGGCCACGGCGCCTGGGTGTGGGAGCACCAGGCACTGACACGCGCGCGTTTCTGCGCCGGCAACAAGGCGCTCGGCGCGCGTTTTGAACGGCTGCGGGCAGAGGTGCTGGCGCGGCCGCGCGATCGCACGCTGCTCGCAAGCGAAGTGCGGAAGATGCGCAAGCGCATGCACGACGGCCACCCGAATCGCTCGGGGCTCTTTGATCTGAAGCACGACGACGGCGGCATGGTCGACGTCGAGTTCATCGTGCAGTTTCTCGTGCTTGCGTATGCGCACGATCATCCGCAACTGCTCGGCAACCTGGGCAACATCGCGCTGCTCAGAATCGCCGGTGAACTCGGCTTGATCGATGCGACGCTCGCGGCCGCGGTCGCCAACGCGTACCGGGACTATCGCCGCGTGCAGCATCGGCTGCGGCTGAACGCCGCCGAATTCGCGCGCGTGCCTGCCGATGAAGTTCAGGGGCGCATTGACGCGGTCGTGGCGCTCTGGCGCATGGTGTTTGGCGGCGACGCGTCGTCGTAAGTTTCTCTCGTCGAACCAACCCGGCAATACCCACGCTCACCTGACGGCAGCACAGATCCTTTGTTTGACGGGTTGGATCGGGCCGGAGAAGATGTGAGCTGAAGGCACAGCGGACGAATATCGCTACGATGCGCTCCCGCTGCACCGCGTCGCACACCGGCGCGCCCGTGTGGGGGAGATCCGGATTTCCTGACTGACCGC
>DAITAC010000130.1:0-10036 GCA_036824465.1 Burkholderiaceae bacterium | reverse complement strand
CACCCGTGTCGCTGTCGTTAATGAGGCTTGCGTCCTGCCCGAGGCTGAAGTTCCACGCACTCGCAGTGCCTGTCGCGATCGCCACGGAAACCCGATGTCCTGCGCTCAGTTGCACGAGCCGGCGGTCACCGAGCTCTCCCCCGGTTTGATTGCTGGCTGCAACTCCGGCGTTGGCCGTGTACGTCGCGGGCCCCCAGGTTCGTGGATCGATCTGGTATTGCGCACCCGCCGACTGCGACGTGAGCGTGTTGGCCTGATCGCCATTTTCAATGCGCGAGAACGACGCGCCACCGAACACGCTAAGGTTGCCGGTGAAGCGATACGACGCCGAGCCGTTGACATTGGCGAGGCGTCCGCTGGACTCCGCGCCGCCATTGCTGATTGACGATTCGTACAGCCGTGCGGAGCCAAACACGATCACGGGCTCGTCCCAGTCCGTCCGCCAATTCAGCAACGTATTGACCTGCCGCACCTCCGAACTGAACTCCGAGACTCCCGCTGCGAAGCGGCGCGACTCATGAGAGAGGCTGCCGAGGCTTTCAACCGACAGCAGTTCGTCCGCGCGCCAGCCGTGTTGCGCGCTCAGGCGTGCGGTGCGCGAGCCGAGATCGTCGCTCGAACGTGAGTTGTTGGTATAGCTGGCATCGACTTGGAGACGCTGGTTGTCCCAGGCGCTGGACATTTGTCCTTCGAGCACGTTGACACGATCGCGCCCGTAAGAATCAGATGTCAGGGTGCTGCTATCAAGTCGCGCCACGTACGACGAGTCACCGCGCGGCGTGCGGTAGTTCTGTTGCAGCCCGATGCGTGTACTGCGGTACTCAGAGCCAACGAAGTCTCCGCTGGCACGGCTATCGTTGACGTCGACCTTGAACTGGAACGGGAACCGACTGACCGGGAATACATTGAGTGCGAAATTGCCGGTCAGCCCACGCGATCCGCCACCCAGAGCGCCCTGGTTGCCTTGCGCCCCTCCGGGTTCGCTTCCCTCCCGCGTCTGCGACAGCAGGAGGCCTGCGGCGCCCATGACTTGAATGAACCAAGGCTGCCAGATGTAGCTCGACGCACCGATGTCGAACACCTCACTGAATTGAGTCCGGCGCGCTTGACCCTCGCTTTCATTCAGGCTGGCAGTGAGACCGATCTGACCGTTCCAGCGAACCGGCGCTATTTGCCAGCGCGGCTTGGATTCGCCCGCCGCGGTTCCCGTCGGCTGTGACGTCGGCGAGTCGGCAGACGATGTTTGTGCATTTGCGGCGGGTAACCAGCCGGACAGCGGCAGCGCCGCGATCAGCGCCGCAATGAGGGATCGCCGAGGCGCGTGGAGACTTCGTCGCACATAGCGCTCCTCGGCGCGGCCGATCTTACTGCGCAGGTCGTGCGGCAGCCTGGGCAGTTGAGGCCGCAGAGTCGCCTTTGTCGCTCACTGGGCGCTCGGGCGGATAACGTGACGCATCGACGACCTGTATACGGGCGCCGGCGCGCAACTGCGCCAGGAAATTGCGCCATGCGCGGTCGCCTTCTTCGCGCCGCCAAAGCTGCTGCGCCCGTTCGCGCACCGTTTCGAATTCACGCAGACGCGCCAGCTTTCTGTCCTCCATTCGGAGCAGGACGATGCCCTCAAGTGTCGCAATCGGCTCTGATAACTCGCCAGCCGAAAGCTTGTCCACCTTGTCCTGCACCGCCTCCGGCAACATGCCTCGGTGCAGATAGCCCATGTCACCACCGTGCGGCGCACTGGCATCACCCGAGTGCAACCGCGCCAGCTCGCTGAAGTCGGCGCCACGCTGGATACGCGAACGGATTGCAGCCGCCTCCTCCCGCGCGCCCTCCCATGCCGCGCGCGGCGCCGCCGGATCAACCTTGAGCAGGATCAGCGAGACCTTGATCTGTTCCGGTTCGGTGAAGCTTTCCGGCCGTTGCCGATAAAACTCCTGTAGTGCGGCTTCACCCAGAGGTGCTGCGTTGCGCACCTCGGCCTCGATGCGCGCCAGAGTGCTGCGACGCTCAAGCTCAGCCCTCAACGCCGGCAGCATCTCAGCTTTCATCCGCGGCCATTGCGGGCTTGCCGCATAGCGTTTCTCATATTCGTCAAGCTGGCTCTTCACTCGCGCTTGATCAGGCTCGACGTTGCGCCGACGCGCCTCCTCAATCAGCAGAACGCGACTGATCAGTTCGTCGCCGACCTCGCGTCGCAACTGTTCCAGCTGTGCCTCCGGCACCTTGGCGTGGTAGTAGCGGCTGCGCTGTGCCGCCGCAAAGGCAGTGTCGTACTCCGCGGTGCTGATGATGGTGTCGCCGACGAATGCAAACGGCGTCGCCGGGTTCACCGCACGCGGCTCCGCCGGGACCGTGGCTGCGTTTCCCTGCGCTGACGCCAATGGCAATCCAATTGCCAACATCAACGCGCCGACATTCACCAGCCCGGACCGCAACATCACGGCATGCTCCTTCAGATACAAATCGGGCTAGCGCTTGCGCGCCAGCCCGGAGTTTCCTGCAAGTGGACTATTTGGTGTGGCAGGCCAAGCACACTGCACTACCAGAGTTCGGAATCCGCAAGAATGTGGCGTTTGGTGCGCCGACATGCGGATCGTGACAACTCGCGCATTCGACTGACGGTTGATTTGATGGGCTGCCGACGGTTCCGAAATCACGCGTATACAGGATCATGTCCGTCTTCTGCCGAGTGTTCGCAGTTCCGGCAGCCGTGTCGACCCACCATACCGGAGTGCTGTTGATCGACGTCGCAACCGGAGTCTTGAAGTCCGGGTCGTTACAGGTTCCGATGCTGGCTGTTCCATTCCAGGTGATCCCGCCGCCGCAATACTGAATGCCAATCGGGTGATCATTGGTCAGGTCGGTGCCGATGTTGGTAATCAGCGATGCGCCGCTGAGCGTGTCACTTCCCGTCCACGTGTACGCCGGTGATGGTCTCGCGCCAGTTGGGTTATATCCGCCGGAACCCGGAGCGTTAATGAAATTGTCCATCGCCTGAGTACCGTCGTGACACGAAAGGCAGGCCAGCGACACCGACCCTACCGACAAGACTTTACCGTCGATCGTTGACGAGTTCGCCGTCGAATACGTCGTGTAGGTGGAAGCCGGTAGTCCCTTGTTCCACAGCGGTGCCGCGACGCCTGTATTGGCTCCGTGCGGTGTGTGGCAGAAGACACAGATCTCGTCAGTCCCTGTCGACACATGGTTGGCCCCGGTGCCGGTACTGCCTAGGTTGTGCTTGGTCGTGGAAATACTGGCTTGCGCTGCGGCATTCCCGCTAGCAGCTAGTAGCGTCACCAGCCCGGCCACTTTCGCCGCGGCAATCACCGATCGAGAAATCTGAAGATGTCGCATGGTTATTTTCTTCCTCCCACAGTTATGCATCACCCGGCTCGTACCTAGTCCGCTGAAGGCCCCCAGGGTTCGGGTGTTAGCGCCCTCGGTGTCAACAGCGATGCATCATCTGTGCCAACTGCAGCATTCGTGAAAGTCCTTCCCAAGCCCGGGAAAAGCTTCACCCAAAGACACGGATCCCGTGACTTGCATCAGACGCAGCGGCGCGCCAAGCGTCCTCAACCGCTTTCAATTCCGGGAGCCGAGAAGGAATCGGTGTCCCATCCCTGAGAATTACTTCTTCGCCGCTGCTCGATAGACAAGAAATCCCTCGTCCGCCTTCAGTCTGACGGGTCGAAACACATCAAGCTTGCGGAACCACTGATCGACCATGTAGATGCGGCCATCCTCGTCGACGTAGATGCCAGAGGGCAGCATGTACTTGGCGGGGCCGTCGCGCTCGGAGCGATCGCCGATGAACAGCAGCAGTTCGCCGTCAGGACTAAAAATCTGGAAGTTGCCGAACGCGGTGTCGACCACATACAGATTGCCTTCTCGATCGGTGGCGATCTCCTTTGGCCGTGCGAAGCTTCCAAGCTGCCGACCCACAGCACCAAAAGTCTGAAGGTACCTTCCGCTCCGGTCGAAGACCTGCACCCGGAAGTTGCCACCGTCGACAACGTAAAGTCTTCCGTCCTTTCCGATCGCCAAATCGCGCGGCAGGTTGAATTCGCCCGGGCCGGAACCTCGCTTGCCGATGTCCTGCAAGTGTTTGCCGCTGACCGCGTCGAACACGCGCACGCGGTGATTCTCGGAATCGACACCGCCGATATCGACGACGTAAAGTCGCTCGCCGCTCGATTCAACGGTCACGCTGGTCAGGCGGTCAAACTCCTTGCCGCCGCCGATCTTGCGCAGGAACTCTCCGTCGCGGGAGTAGATCATTACGGCCTTCTGCGTGATGTCGGCCACATACAGATTGCCGGTCGCATCGACGTCGATCCCCAGCGGTTTCGCAAGGCGACCGGGTTCCTCTTCACCGATCCTGAAGTGTTTGCCCGCGGCGACATCGAACACCCGTACAAAGCGCTCGACCGAATCAGACATGAAGATGCGACCCCGGTGAACCGCAACCGCGTAAGGCTTAGCCAGTCCTTCTCCACTGCGCGATTCACCCGTCAGCGCGCGCCGCAAGCCTGACTCGTCCGTATCCGGCACGATATCGGCGCTGGAGTAAATAGTGCGCTCATGAACGAAGCGCGCCTCGTCCGGCGGGCTGGGAAACACGAGCGGGCCCTCCTTGCGCAGGGGTCCCTCGGTGACTTGCGCACAACCGCCAATCAGGGCGGCAAGAATGAACACCGCCTGGATGCCGATCGATCGCTGCCTGGCAAGGAGGCGTATCAAGAAGAAGAGTGCGTCCATCGTAGGACTCCGGTTCGCTGGTTTCATACGTCGTGACAGCTCAGACAAAGCCGGCTGCCGTTATTCGGTATGCGCAGAAACATCGGCGTCGTCGCGTGCGGGTCATGGCACGTTCCACACTCGATCGTCGGCGCCGATATCGTCCCGCTTGCCGGCCCTGAGCCGGCCTCAACGTCTCCATACAGCGGCAAATCGTTGCGGGTGCGGCGCGCCGAATTGGCCGAAGTCGCCACCCACCATACGGCGCGCTGATCGATGACCGAACGCGACGCGGGACGAAACCCCGTCCGACCGATCAAGCGGGCGCCGGCGGCAGCGCGCGATTGGATGCGCAGCCGATGCGCACGCGCCTGCTCATCGATTGTTGCCGGCTGCCACACGCCGCCGACATCGGTTCCAGCTTCGCCGGCATACGGAATGCCGATCGGGTGATCGCTCACGCCGCCCGCGATGCCCGGCGCCTGCGTGGCGTCATGACACGACAGGCAGACCATTGACGCGCTCGGAATCTCGCGTGCATTCGTCGAATCGTCCATTGGTGCCGCGTACAGCGAGAATCCACCGATGCCACTTTCGCTCGGCTGCCAACGTGGCCGTAGCGCTGATGCCGCACGCTCGCCGACCGGCGCGTGACAGAACACACACATCGCCGACTCATCGCGCGTCCCTGGCGCAAGCCGGCTGCGCAGGTCGTGCGGCGTCTGGCGCAGGTCCTGCAGATGCGCAGGGCTGGCAATGAAGGCAAGTCCGATCATGATCGCTGCGCGCAGGGAGCGAGGAAGACCGCGCACGCAGAGCTTCCGCAGCAGACGATTGAGTCGCGCAGTGTTCCGTCACTCGGCGGCCAGAACTACTTCACCTCAGCCAGAATGAAATCGAGCGCAGCCTTCACGTCAGCCTCGGAAAGTGAGGCGTTGCCCCCCTTCGCGGGCATGGCACCCTTGCCCTTGAGCACCGAGGCCAGCAGCGCAGCCCTGCCGCTCGCGACGCGCGTCTGCCAGGCGCCCTTATCCGCCAGCCGCGGCGCGCCAGCCACGCCCTGCGCGTGGCACATTGCGCATGCCTGCGCGTAAACGAGCTTGCCGTCGGCGGCTTGCGCCGCTGAACACGACAGCGCAGCGAGGCTCGCGATGATGCTTAAGGCAAACCTCATTGTCTTCTCCTTTGCTGTTCGAATTGACTGCGCAGACCGACCCACCTGCACGCAAACGACGCTTGGCGGGTGCAGGTGAATTAGCAACGCCTGTGCCTGTGTCCTCAAAGCAGGCGCACGCCTTGCTATCAGTCAGGCAGACGCGTCAAGCGCAGCGCTTTCCGCGGGCGTGGTTCGGTCTTGCGTATCAACAGTGAGAGAGTTGCGGCTTGTTTTCTCGGAATCGAGAAGGCCGACGTCAGGAGAAAAGAATGCGGATGCAGTGCCCGGTGTCTCGCTGGCTCGCCGGAGCGACGGCGATCATTGCCGCATGTGTCATGTTTGCGGCGCAGGCGCAGCAGCCGATTCCAAAGCGAACGCGAGTTGCCGGCGAAAGCCGTCCCGACCTGCTCTATCACAACTACTGCTCGGTCTGCCACGGCGACAAGGGCGATGGCCGCAGCCGCGCGCGCAGCAGTCTGGTGCCGCCGCCGCGTGATTTCACCGAGGCAGCCGCGCTGCAGACGCTGACGCGCGACTACATGATCGCCATCGTGGCCAGCGGCAAGCCGGGTACCGCGATGACCGGGTGGACAACGCAACTGTCACCAACCGACATCGGGGCGCTGGTCGACTACATGATCGCGACGTTCATGGCCCCGCGCAAGACACCCGCGTTCGCCCACGGCCGCGATGTCTACGCGCAGACCTGCGTCGCCTGCCATGGACCACAGGGCCAGGGCGCTGCGCACGGGCCGATGACGACGCGTGACCTGACCACGCCACAGGCGCGCGTCGAACTCACGCGCGAGCGCATGGTCGGAACCGCCGGCGGCGATGCGCATCGCAAAACAATGGGTCAGGCCGGCAGCAAGCTTGTTGCGGACGACATCACCGCCGCGGTCGATTTCATTCGCATCGAATTCATGGCAACCCAGACCGCGTCGGTGTCTGGCACCCAGGCGCACGGCGGTCGCGCGACAGACGCGCCGAAATCCGCCCCGCCAGCCGCGGTCGCCACGGCCAAGGCGATGGATCTGCCGTTCCCGAAAGGCCTGCGCGGAGATGCGGCGCGCGGGCGCGCGTTCTACGACGCCAACTGCGCCACGTGCCACGGCGTCAAAGGCGATGCGCAAGGGCCACGCGCGTACTTCATTCGACCCAAGCCGCGCGATTTCCTGACGGATGACTCACGCCAGACATTCAACCGCCCCGCTCTGTTCGCGGCCGTTTCGGTGGGCCGCCTGGGCAGCGAGATGCCGGCCTGGAACAAGGTCCTCAACGATCAGCAGATCGCCGACGTATCTGAGTACGTGTTCAATGCGTTCATCCGCCCGTCTGGTGCAGCGCGCGTCGCTGGAGCAAGGTGACGACGTTCATCCGCTTTGCACGTCGATCGCGATGTTGGGCCGTCGCGGCCCTGGCGCTGATCGCCGGCTGCGTGCAACAGGAAGTCATCGCACCGGCCACCGAGCGGCACAGCGCGGCTGCACATGAGGAAGGCCGGCGTATCTATAACTTCCGCTGCTATTACTGCCACGGCTACTCCGGCGACGCAAAGACGCTCGCCGCCAGCTTTGTCGATCCCAAGCCGCGTGACTTCCAGGCGGCAACACCTGATTCGCTGCCGCGCCCGGCGATGCTGGTCGCAGTGCGCGACGGGCGTCCGGGCACGGCGATGGCCGCATTCGCCGGCACCTTGAACGAGCGCGAGATCGAGCGCGTGGTCGATTTCGTGCGCGACGAGTTCATCGTCGGCAAGCGGCCGAACACGCACTATCACACCGCTGAGAACGGATGGCCGGATCACGAACGCTATGCCGTCGCGTTTCCGTTCGCCACCGGCGCCATTGCCGTCGACACACCGTGGGAAAGCCTGGACAGCGAGCAGGCGCGCGGCAAACACCTGTATCTATCAGCGTGCGTCAGTTGTCACGACCGCGGGCGCGTCACGCAGATGGGTGAACCCTGGGCACTGCGCGGCGTGTCATTTCCCCTCGGAAACTACGACGATGAGCGCTACCCCTCCGAATGCCTTGGCTGCCACGAACGGGCCGCGCTCGCCGCGGTGCCGGTGCGGGTGATGGCAGAACATCTGCCACACGCGTCCGACGCAGGTGATCCGTATGAACTGCACGAACGCGTGCCGCAGATCGCCGATCTGACGCGCGTTGAGAAGACGGGCGCGAAGCTGTTCCTCGACAACTGTGCGCACTGCCACGCCGCCGATGGCAGCGGCCGCAACTGGCGCGGCAGTTTCCTGGATCCACACCCGCCCGATTTCACCCGCACCGAGGTCGCCGCAACGCTGACGCGCCAGCGGGTCGCCGCAGCGATGCGCGATGGCATCGCCGGAACATCGATGCCGGCATGGCGTGGTGTTCTCTCGACTGCCCAGATGGACTCGATCTCCGCGTATGTCGTGCGCGCCTGGGGAACCGCCGGCTTGCACCGCGTCGCGCACAACGACGCGCGTTGATGGAGCCCGCCGTCTCGGCACGCAACTTGCTCGTGAAAGGACGACGAGCCACAGAGTCGACCAACGCTCTCGCCGTGAAACCATCACGGCCGAAGGCGCTTCCTTCCCTCAGGAAGCGCCTCTTTTTTTCCGCGAATAGGACGATGTACGCGCTTAGCGGCGCGCGATCCGCACCGATTGCGCTGGCAACTCAGGGCGACCCAGGAACGCCGAGCAGTTTCGATCCGATCCGCACATCACCGACTGTGCGAGTTCGCGCAAAGGCGAGTCGTCGAACGGCATGGCGTGAATGGGGATCGCCCAGATCAGCGCTTCAAAGTGCGCCGGCTGCTCGCGCACCAGGCGCGAGACATTCGGCGCACGGCCGGGCTTGAAGATCTCCTGCCGGATCGCACGATTGTCGACCGGCTGCATCAGTGCGGCCGGCACGATTGCGTCGTTTTCCGCGATCGCCTGTGCGAGTGGGTCCTCGTCGACGCGGCAACGGATAAAGAAACCGTCGCGTGTCTCGAGCCAGCACAGCCAGGTCAGTTCGGCTGGAAGGCCCTGTTGCGCGAGCGCGGCTCCAGGCAGGATTGCGAACAGAATCGTGCAGACCAGGAGCGGGAGACGGGGCGACATGAAACCTGACTGCGAAGGGGCAGATAGGTTTCAGGATCGGCACCGGATGAGTGAAATTGAGATCAGACTTCTGATGGAGCCTGCTTGATCGGACCTCGGGGAACGGCTTGCGCTCCGTCTATTCCGCTGCTCTCGTTCCTGCGCTTTGCCTTGGGACAGCCCGGCGATCGCCCCGGGGACGAGTCCACTTCACTTCACTGGTGCTCTTCGGACCCCCGGGAGACGTTCACGGCATCCCGGCAGAAGCCACCATGAAGGAGCCCGTGCACAATATCGAAGCCAGCGGGAACGGGCGCAGACATGGGCGGGAACAGCGACAGCGACGCGGGGGAGTGACATGTGGAGTTGAACGGAGAAGAAGTGTTCACCGCCGATCGCATGACCGCGTGGACGGCACTGAACGACATCGAAGTGCTGAAACAATGCGTGCCCGGATGCGAGAGGCTGGCCGCCACAGGGGAGGACCGCTACGAGTTCGTGATGAATGCCGCAATCGGTGCGGTGCAGTCGCGCTTCACGGGGTCGGTCGAGTTGGCTGACCTCATTACGCCCGACAGCTATACGATGAGATTCGACAGCTCCGATGGCGAGGCCGGATTCGCACGTGGCGATGTGCTCGTCACTCTTGCCGATGCCGGGGCCGGCACGCGGCTGAGCTACACAGCCAATGTGCAGATCGACGGCAAGCTTGCGCAGGTCGGGGCAACGCTGATTGACGCGGCCGCCGGAGCGATGGCCGACAAGTTCTTCAAGGCGTTTGATGCGCGGCTAAGGACGCGCGCCCGTGCCGAGCTTGACGCAACGCGACTGCATTTCGATGCCGACTTGTTGAAGGCGCTTCATGCCCCAGCGACTTTCGGCTTCGGGAGCCAGCTGCAAGCGCTGCTGAAACGATTATTCAGGCGCGATTAGAGCGTTTTGGTCCGCAGCCTATCGTGAATGGCGCATGCACTCGCGACCGGTACACCTTCACTCACTTCCTTGATTTCTTTGGCGTCCCCTACCGGATTCGAACCGGTGTTATCGCCGTGAAAGGGCGGTGTCCT
>DAITAC010000129.1:0-10068 GCA_036824465.1 Burkholderiaceae bacterium | reverse complement strand
CTAACCCTCTGCTCGCCAAACGCCCGTCTCCTTGAGCGTTGAACGCTGCTCGGAGGCTACGAGGTAAGTGACGGCTTGCCGAACTGCGCGGGAGCCAAAGAGTGGATCGGACTGTACTTGCGTGTTGTAAGACGGAACAAAGCGCTTGAGCACGGTTGCGGCGACTGGAACCCCCAGCGTTTGCAGCGAAGCCAATGTGCCGATAAACCGGCCGGCCAGTTCGATGGGCAGATACTCGCCTGCCGCGTTGGTTCGCGTCTGAACATTGAGGAGCCCGCGCCAGCCTTCGCGCCAGGCTGCCTCGGCATAGTCCATCGCAAGGCTGCGCAGCGGCGGAGCATCGATCAGCACGGTATTGAGGCCCATGCCGCAGCGTGATTCGGTCACCCATGCGGCGAGGAATTCGAAGCCCGAATCGTCGAGCAGGCACAGCGTGGATGGGTTCGCGACCTGCACCGGCGCAAACCAGAAAGGCATCCCGCGACTCAGGTCAGCGTCCGTCAGGGTGAGCGGTGGGTCGAGACACTCCTGCACGATCTGGTTGCCGGCGGCGAGCGTGGCGCGAACGTGATCGTCGGTCAGAAGCATGCGAACGCCGTTGGAGCCAAAACCGTCTCTCGGCTTGGCAACCAGGGGTAGACCCACGTCTTCGCGCAGCCGCGCCACGCCCGCAGCGTCGATGGCGCTGCGGGCAAACGGCAGCCGATGTTTCATTGCCCACTCGTAGCTGGCCCATTTGTCCCGAATGGCTTCGGCGATCGGCACACAACCAACAAGTGTTCGCGCGTCCTTGCGGTCCCTCACCCAATGGGCGAGCGCAACGACATCGTCGTCGCGCGTTGGGATGATCAAGTCCGGATCGTGCGCCCCCACCACGCGGTCGAGGCAGGCAAGCAAGGCCGGACAGTCACTTGCCTGCGGCGACAAATAACAGACGTCCATGCGGAAGTTGTTGGCGGCTTCGGCAACGGAGTTCATGCCGATAAGTTCAAAGCGCTCGCGGCCGAGTGCGTCAAGGCATTCGATAACGTTGGCACCGACCAGGCTGCCGACGCTCATCAACAGCAACCGGGTGCGGCGAGGCGCCGTTTCAGTGCGCTGCAATGTCAGCCTCGCAACCCGGCGTTCTCAATCACTTCGGCCCAGTGGCGTTCTTCCACGGCAATCAACCGGGCGAATGCTTCGGACCCCGCCGGCGGGGCAATGGCCCCGGACTCGCGAACGCGCTCGCGATATTCGTCGGAGGACACAATCTTCGTGAGTTCCGCGTCGAGCGTGTTGACAATCTCCGGCGAAGTTCGACTCGGGGCAAGCAGACCATTCCAGCCGGAGAAGTCGGCGCCATGGAGCCCCGCTTCTGTCAGTGTTGGCACACCAGGAAGCGTGGGCCATCGCTCTGGTCCGGCAATGGCGATCGCGCGCACTTTTCCTGAGCGAAGCGCCGGCATTCCGGTCGGGATGTCGCAGTACATGAGATCCACGTGTCCGCCGGAAACCGCCAGCAGCGCGGGGGCTGTGCCGGAAAAGGGAACGTGAACCAGCGAGGCCCCGATCTGCGCCGCAAACCTCAACCCGGCCAGATGCAAGCCACTGCCTTCTCCGGCGGATCCGTAGGTCAAACCCGCGGTGCTGCTGCGCGCCAGGGCCGTCAATTCCGACAGCGTTGCTGCGGGCAGCTCGGCCCTGACCACGATTGCGGACGGATACTGTGAAAGCAGTCCGATCGGCGCCCAGACTTGGCTTAAGGGCACAGCTTTGCCCCTTTGCAGTAACCGACTGATGATGAGCGTGTGGTTGGTTCCGACAAATAGCGTCAAACCATCCGGCGCCGCGTCCCCGGCCGTCTTCGTTCCTATGGAGCCACTGGCTCCCACGATGTTCTCCACCAGAAAACCCTGCCCGAAACTCCGCGTCAACATTGCGCCGATAAGCCTCGCCGATAGGTCGGTGGGGCCGCCGGCTGCGAACGGGACAATCATCCGGACCGGTCGGGACGGGTAGTCGATGAGCCGCGGTTGTCCATATGCGAGCCCGTGCTGCATCAGCCAGGCGGCCGCGCCGACGGCCACGAAGCCCCTTCGATCCTGTCCGTATCGGCTCAGCGTGGCATGAGGTGTCGCGCGGCGGGAGCCGTTGCGCTGTCGATTGTGTTTCATTGGAATGTCGTGTTCGTTTTGAATGCTTGTTGCGCGGTCGGTCGCAGCGATTCTGATGCAAACAGCCGGAGAATGCCGAGCGTGCATCAGCTCTTTCAGCGAGATGAAGCGATCCTCAGCAGCGCTGCGCGGCCTGCGCCGCTATCGCGAGCGTAAACGTCATCGGCACGGCGGTGCAGGGGTTCAACCGCTGCGGCCCAGTGAGAGACGTTGCTGAGGTGTGATCTCGCTGCGAGCGACTCGGCGGCGCTTTGGCGCGGCCTTTTATGCCGTGGTTTTCGGTGCCACGACCTGTGTTCTTGGCAAATCCCTGTTCGGGAAGCTCTTCGGCTGCGACCTTTCCGGCAAAACCTCTCACAGCAACTCTTCGCACGCCTGCTGCGACATGACGCGTGGCACCGGGTAGTTGGTGTTGGCTTCCCACCAGGCGGCCTTGGCGAGTCTGGAAATGTCCTCCCCGCGCAGCGTGTCCAGGTGGCGCGAGATGTTAGGACGATCGTTCATCGCCTCGACCGAGTCGAGAAACTCCCGGGCCAGTGTGGCTTCAGCCTCGCCTTCCTTGCCGACCTTGGCGCGGACCGCCAGCGTGGCCAGTCTGCCAACGATGGCCGTGCTCGAGACCAGCGGCCGTGCCTCGCGGCATCGAGGGCATGTCCTGAGGTATCGAAGGGATCAGCCCGAACGATTTGATTTCCGAAGGGGCGTTGCCTCGCGACGCGTGATTGTCAACTTGCCGGGCGAGGCGTACGTTTCCTCCCCCCCCGTCCCACCCACGAGGAACGCCGATGGCACACCGACCCGCTGCACTCGCCCTGGTTGCCGCCCTGTTGTCGCCCGGGGCCGCTCTTGCTGACGAGACCTGCAACTCGCCGTATATGGCCAACCTGATCAAGGGTCAGGAGGATTTCCTGCATGTCTGGACGCTCGGCGTCAAGGGTATGGGAGATGGCAACGACAAGCTGGTGACCGTTGATGCGAATCCGAAGTCGAAGAACTTCGGCAAGGTGGTGCACAAGCTGTCGGTGCCGGGCCGCGGTGAGGCTCACCACATGGGATTCACCGATGACCGCCGCTACCTCTGGGCGGGTCGGTTGGATGACAACAAGATCTTTGTCTTCGACATGGTCAACCCGGAGAAGCCGAAGCTCGTGAAAACGATCTCCGACCTCGCCGCAAAGACGGGCTTCGTCGGCCCGCACACTTTTTACGCCATGCCCGGACGAATGCTGGTGCAGGCGCTTTCCAACACCAAGGACCATGGCGGCGTGACCGGCATGGTGTTGTTCAACAACAAGGGCGAAATCGTCGAGAAGTACGCGATGCCCACGGGCGATCTGGGCGGCTCGAAGGGCGACGGTTATGGCTACGACATCGGCATCAATCCGGCCAAGAACACCATGCTGACCTCCAGCTTCACCGGTTGGAACAACTACATGATGGACCTGGGCAAGCTGGTCAAGGACGGCGAGGCGATGAAACGCTTCGGCAGCACCATGGTGGCCTGGGACGTGAAGGCGATGAAGCCGCAGAAGATATTCAGCGTGCCCGGCGCGCCGCTGGAAATTCGCTGGTCGCTGAAAGAGGGCGACAACTGGGCCATCACCGCCGCCGCGCTGACTTCCAAGCTGTGGCTGGTCAAACAGGACGCCAAGGGCGAGTGGCAGGCCAGGGACGTGGCCACGATCGGTGATCCGGCCAAGATTCCGCTGCCAGTGGACATCAGCATCACCGCTGACGGCAAGGGCCTGTGGGTCAACACCTTCATGGACGGCATGACGCGCTACTTCGACCTGAGCAACCCGGAGGCGCCGAAGCAGACCTTCGCCAAGCAGACCGGCAAGCAGGTCAACATGGTCTCGCAGAGCTGGGACGGCAAGCGCGTGTACATCACTTCTTCGCTGCTCGCCAACTGGGACAAGAAGGGCGACGACAACGAACAGATGCTGCGCGCGTTCGACTGGGACGGCACCGATCTGAAGTTGAAGTTCGAAGTCGATTTCAACAAACTCAAGCTCGGGCGCGCCCATCACATGAAGTTCACTGCGCGGCCGGCAGGCAAAGCGCTGGCTGAGCTCGCACCGCGCAATCAAACGGTGGCCGTCTCGGAGCCGTCCACCCGCATTGCGCTTGCGCGTTGACGGTAAACGACGCGTGACAGCGGCGGCGCGACGGTGGCGCGTGCACGCCACGGCAATGGTGGCGCTGGCCTGTGCGTCATCGGCGCTGCGCTCCGCCCAGGACGCCGACCAACCCCGCCCGCCGGGCGCGCGTTCAGATGTCGATGTGTCGCGTCTGCCCGCGCCCGGCAGCTACCGCCTGCCGAGGCTGATGGCCGCACCCGACGGCGAGGTGCTCGACAGTTCAGGCCGCTCGCGCAAGCTGCATGCACTGCTCGCCGGACGGCTGTCGGTGCTTTCGTTCATGTACACGTACTGCCGCGATCCAGAAGGTTGTCCTCTCGCGTGGCGCGCCCTCGACACTCTGCACACAGAACTGCTGCGCGACAGCGACGTTGCGCGGCATGCGCAACTGGTGAGTCTGAGCTTCGACCCGACCAACGACACTCCGACGCAAATGGCGATGTTCGGCGGTGAACGCGCGCGCGATGCACGGGTGCGCTGGTTGTTCCTGACCACCGCATCGGTGGCGCGGCTGCTGCCGCTGCTGAAAGGATTCGGCCAGGACGTGACGGTCGAAACCGATGCGCGCGGCCGCGCCACGCGCACGCTGAACCACATGCTGAAGATCTTCCTGGTTGACGCGGCGCTGCAGGTGCGTGAGATCTACAGCGTCGCCACGCTGGCGCCGCAGTCGATCCTGAACGATCTGCGCACGCTGCGCATCGAGGCCGCGACGGCGCAGAGGTGAAGGTGCGGCGATGACGCGACGCTGGATTGCTGCGATCGCATTCAGCTTCGCCGCCGTGCATGCCGCAGCGGCACCGCTTGGGCTGCCGGCAATCGCGACGCCGCCGACCGCGCAAGTCGAGCTCGGCCGTGCGCTGTTCTTTGAGCGCCGCATGTCGGTCAACGGCACGCTGTCGTGCGCAATGTGCCACGTGCCCGAGCAGGGTTTCACTGCCAACGAGGTGCGTACCTCGGTCGGCATGGAAGGCGTGAGCCTGCGCCGCAGTGCGCCGACGCTTCTGAACGTGGCCTTCGTGCGCCATCTGTTTGTCGACGGACGGGCGGCCAGCCTCGAAGAGCAGGCGCTGATGCCGCTGCTGCACCCTGACGAGATGGCCAATCCGAGTCTCGATGTGCTGCTCCGGCGAGTCGCCGGTTGGCCCGAGTACCGGCCGCTGTTCCGGCGCGCGTTCGGCACCGCCCGCCCGACCGCGCAGCGCATCGCGCGCGCGTTGGCGGCCTACGAGCGCACCTTGCTTGCGGCCGACTCGCGCTTTGACCGCTGGCGCTATGGCGGACAGACCGATGCGTTGACCGCCCAGGAGCAACGCGGGTTCGATCTCTTCGTAAATCAGGGCTGCACGGCTTGCCATCCGATCGGCACGCGCCACGCGCTGTTCACCGACCACGAATTTCACAACGTCGGCGTGCAGGCACGCAGCGAGGCGGACCGCGAGCGAGACGTTCGCGTGAAGTTGGCGCCCGGTCTGTCGGCGGTGCTGACGCCTGCCGAGTTGCGTCGCGTGGGCGTCGCGGATGTGTCCGACCTTGGGCGCCATGAGATCACCCGCCGGCGCGAGGATCTGCGCGCATTTCGCACGCCCAGCCTGCGCAACGTGGCCCTGACCGCGCCGTACATGCACGATGGCTCGTTCGACACGCTGGAGCAGGTGGTCGATTACTACATCGCCGGCGGCACTCCGGCCGATCCGGCGCAGGACCCGCGCATTCGACCTCTTGCGATCGGCCGGGAAGACCGGGACGCGCTGATCGCATTCCTGAAGTCGCTCACGGCGGCCCGTGTGCCGGAACTCGAAGGAGCGTCGTGGTCCGCGCCTGCCTCCGCGCCTGCCACGCCGCGCGCGGGAGGTTCAGTCCGGTAAGTGGCTGGTGGCCTGTAACAGCCAATTCGCGAGTGCCTTGCGCGCCGGCGCGGCCGATTGCTTTGTCGCTCACCTTGCGCGTATGCATCGGCTGCGCGACGCGGCTCGCTTCGCGCACTCGACTCGCGCAGGCACGCCTTTTCCTCTCGAATCGACTGTTACATGCCACAAGTCGCGCTCGCCAGTGTCCGCCCACGTTGGCAGGATCCGCTCTTTGCGATTCATCTGGTACTGACCTTGCGACTGCTGCCGACCTTGCGGCGTGTCGGCGCCTTATCCGTCGCGGCTTTCTTTGCGGACGACCCGCGTGAGGCTGCCTTTCTCTTTGGCGCAGTCTTTGGCTGAGCCTTCGAAGGCAGCACCTGGCGCAGCAACTCTTCGCAGTCCTGTCTCGACATCACGCGCGGCACCGGGTAGTTGGTGTCGGCCTCCCAGCAGGCGGCCTTGGCGAGTTTGGGAATGTCCTCTTCGCGCAGCGCATCCAGGTGGCGCGGGATGTTGAGTCGATCGTTCATTGCCTCCACCGAATCGAGAAACTTCCGCGCCAGTGTGGCTTCGGCCTCGCCCGCCTTGCCCACCCTGGCGCGGACTGCCAGCGTCGCCAGCTTGTCCATGGTGGCTGCACTCGAAAACCGCAGCACATGCGGCAGCATGATCGCGTTGGCCAGGCCGTGCGGCGTGTGGTAGCGGCCCCCGAGCTGGTGGGCGATGGCGTGCACGTTGCCCACGTTGGCGCGCGTGAAGGCCAGGCCCGCATAGGTCGAGGCCAGCGCCATCTTTTCGCGTGCCGCAAGGTCATGGCCGTTCTTGTAGGCCTTGGGCAGGTTCTCATAGATCATGCCCACCGCCGAGAGCGCCATGCGATCTGTGAAGCCGGTGCTCCAGTGGCCGAGGTAGGCCTCGACGGCATGGGTCAATGCATCCATTCCAGTGGCGGCAGTAATGTGGCCCGGCAATCCGGTCATCAAGCTGGGATCGAGCGCCGCCATGCGCGGCACGATGCGGGTGTCGGCGATGACGAGCTTCCGGCTGTGCTCCGGGTCGGAGATCACGGCGGCGACCGTCACTTCGGACCCCGTGCCCGCGGTGGTTGGCACCGCATAGATCGGGGCTGGCG
Organism: Burkholderiaceae bacterium; assembly: GCA_036824465.1. GTDB lineage: Bacteria > Pseudomonadota > Gammaproteobacteria > Burkholderiales > Burkholderiaceae_F > JAKOQB01. Next base: position 2,786 of record DAITAC010000129.1, on the reverse strand, counting down.
CGTGCAGGCCGCGGAAGTAGCCGACCAGCTGGCGCGGATGTTTGTGGTTGGCGGCCGATACACCGATGGCCTTGGCCGCATCCATCACGGAGCCCCCGCCGAACGCGACGATTGCGTCGCAACCCTCGCTCTTGAACCGTTCGATGCCCTTTTCGATCAAGGGAATCGGCGCGTCGGGGGTGATCTCATCGAAGACGACAAATTTCGTGCCGCCTTTGGCGAGTGCATCGATCAGCGGGGCCATCAGCCCCAGCTTGGAAATGATGCTATCGGTCACGATCAGAATCTTCTCGTGGCCGAAGTCGCTGATGGCCTGTCCCAGCCGCGCGCTCGAGCCGGGTCCGACCATCAGGGTCGGTCGCGGGATCGGCAACAGCCGGGTCACCATGCCTGCAGCGCGTTTTGCCGCGGTGAGCCCGATCGAGCGGGCCATGTCACCAAGCGTGTTTTGAGTCAAGATGGTCCTCCTTCAGGTGTGTTCGACTGTTGGCGAGCGTGACACGGTTCGCGCTGGTGCGCGACCGGAATGGTCAAATCGGAGGCCCGAAGTTCGGGATTCATATGAAGAACGTCGTCAGCATCAGCCTTGGCGCAAGCAGCCAGGACTTCGAGTTCACGACCCGGTTCATGGGGCAGAGGATGCGCGTGCGGCGCCTGGGCACGAACGGCAGCACCGCGAAAGCCGAGAAACTGCTCAAGCACTGGGAGGAGCGCGCCGACGCGATCGGCCTGGGCGTGGTGAAGGACAGCTACACGGTGGGTGCGCGACGCTTCATCGACAAGGACAGCGCGCGGATGACGGGCGTCGTGACACGCATCCCCGTCACCACCGGCGGGCGTTTGGGCGACATCTTCCTCGAGTGGGCCGTACGCCACGCGCAGGTCAAGCTGGGCAACTATTTCAACAGCTCCAAAGTGCTGTTCTTTTCCGGCATGACTCACCACAAGCTGGCGATGTCGATGGCGGAATACACGGAAAACTTCCAGTTTGCTGATCCGCTGCTGCAGCTTGGCGTGCCGAAGTTGCTGACATCGCTGGACGCGCTGTCGCTGTACAGCCGCGGCGCGCACTACGTATCGGACTGGAAGCCGCCGCGCGTGCTGACGGCGGGCGTCCTCACGGACTGGTCGAATTACGTGTTGCGCAAGGCGATGCAGAACGCAACGGTGATCGTCGCGCCCGTGCACGAACTCGACGACTTCGGCCTTGAAGAACTGGCAGGCAAGACCATCATCACCTCGACCGTCAATGACGAGCGGATCGCGCAGTTCAGGGACAAGGGCGTGAACATGGTGGTCGACGGGTCTCCGTTCATGTTCCGCCACGTGCTGGGGCCCAATCTGCTGGACGCGATGATCATCGCCGCCACCGGCAAAGCCCCGGAAGATATTCTCGAGGACGATTACCTCGAGATCATCACCGATCTGCAGATGGAGCCGCGCATCATCTACCCCAACGGCTTCCGGCGCGTGAACCGGTTCGCGTTCGTGATCCACCCGCTGTCGCAGGAGTACTTCAAGAAAATCAAGCCGATCGAGATGCTGTCACGCGTATCGCCGCCCGTGTTCATGGACACGCTCGAAAGAATCATGGCGTATGCGCCACCCTTCGTCTATTCGAGGGTCACGGGCATCAAATCGCCGACGGGGGTGGAAGCCGAAGGCTGGTTGATCTCGGTCGGCGGCACGCCCAAGGAGATCATGAGTCGAAGGCCCGAGTTCACCTACCGCCGCCTGCTGGATGCGGCCAAGATTGCGAAGCGCTTGGGGGCGCAGATCATGGGGCTGGGCGCATTCACCAAGGTCGTCGGCGATGCGGGTGTCACGGTGGCCAAGCGTGCGCCGCTGCCGATCACCACCGGCAACAGTTACAGCGCTTCCGGCGCGCTGTGGGCCGCGCACGATGCCCTGCTGCGCATGCGCCTGCTGCCGCCGCCGAAGGGCAAGGAACGGGTGAAGTTCAAGGCGATGGTGGTGGGCGCCACCGGGGCGATCGGCTCGGTGTGTTCGCGCCTCCTTGTCACTGCCGCCGAGGAGGTCTATCTGGTGTCGCCCGAGACCGCCAAGCTGCTCGCACTGAAGGAGTCGATTCTGCGCGAAACGCCGGACGCCAAAGTCTTCCTGTCGGCGCGGGCAGACAAGGACATTGCCGACATGGACATGATCGTGACGGCCACATCCGGCGCGGGCAAGAAGGTGCTCGACATCATGAAGGTCAAGCCCGGCTGCGTGATCACCGATGTCGCTCGCCCATTGGATCTGCCGCCCGAGGAAGTGGCCAAGCGACCGGACGTGCTGGTCATTGAATCCGGCGAGATTCATCTTCCGGGCGATGTGAAGATGAAGAACATCGGCCTGCCTAAAGGCGTGGCGTATGCGTGCCTGGCCGAAACCATCGTGCTGACGCTGGAAGGGCGCTTCGAGAACTTCACGGTCGGCCGCGCCATCGAGTGGGAAAAGGTGCGCGAGATCTATCGCATGGGGCTCAAGCACGGCATGAAGCTGGCGGCAATTTCCGGGGTGAACGGGGTGTTCACCGACGAGGACATCGAGCACGTGCGGGAACTGGCGCTCGCGGCGCGCGCGACGCCTGCGGCGTCACCGAAGAGGGCAACGGCAGAGAAGTCTGTGCGTATGAAGAAGACCCCGCTCGCAAGGAAGACAGCAGCGGCGAGGAAGACAATGTCCGAAGCGAAGAAAGCGGCACCCTTGACGCAGGCCAAAACGCGAAGGCATGCCGCAGCTTTGCTCGTGGATTCAACGTAGGCACTGTCCGCCCAACTTCA
>DAITAC010000047.1:0-32701 GCA_036824465.1 Burkholderiaceae bacterium | reverse complement strand
TTTGGTTGCGGGGGAAGGATTTGAACCTTCGACCTTCGGGTTATGAGCCCGACGAGCTGCCAGACTGCTCCACCCCGCGTCAGAGGCACGCAGTATACCCCAGCACCTTTGCTTTGCGCTTCGTCGTTCAGTCCCGCGTTCAGCCCCGGCACGCGCAAGGAGAGGCATTGATAGACTGCCTTTGTGTTCGTCCGCAACCCTGCCCGATTCTGTGCGATCTGTGGTTCTTCGATCGTGCGTCGCGTGCCGTCGGGCGACAACCGCGAGCGCGATTGCTGCGATCACTGCGGCGCCATTCACTACGTCAATCCCCGACCCGTGGTGGGGACGATTCCGCTCTGGCAGGACAAGGTCCTGCTGTGTCGACGGGCGATCGAACCGCGCTATGGCAAGTGGACGCTTCCGGCGGGATTCATGGAAGTCGGAGAGACCACCGCCGATGGCGCCCAGCGCGAGACGCTCGAGGAAGCCGGAGCGCGCATCGAATTAGGCCCGCTGTTCACGATGCTCGATGTCCCGCAGGTCGAGCAGGTTCACATCTTCTTTCGCGCACGATTACTCGACACCAATTTCGTCCCTGGCGCCGAGAGCCTCGAAGTACAACTGTTCGACGAGTCCGCGATCCCCTGGAACGAGATTGCATTCCGCACGGTGTCGATGACGTTGCGGTTGTTCTTCGAGGACCGCACCCGTGGCGCGTTTGGCATTCACACGAGAGCGGTCTTGCCACCGCCGGCACCGCGAGATCCGGGCACATGATTCCCTGGCTTGCGCCAGGCATGGAGTTTCCGCCGGTCGTTCAGGCGCTCGATTCGCCCAACGGCCTGCTGGCGGCGACCGCCGTGGTCACCGCCCCGCGCCTGATCGAGGCATATCGACAGGGCATCTTCCCGTGGTATTCGGAGGGCGAGCCGGTTCTTTGGTGGTCACCCGATCCACGCATGGTGCTGTTTACCGATGAATTGCGTGTAAGCCGTTCGCTGCGCAAGCGCGCGCGCGCAATCGCATCCGAGCCGGCGACGGCGATATGTCTGGATCGCGACTTCGTGGGCGCCATGCGGGCATGCGCCGAACCACGTTCAGATCATCCTGGCACCTGGATCACGGACGACATCATCGATTCGTATGCCGAATTGCATCGACATGGACTGGCGCACTCGATTGAACTGTGGTCGCACGACGCATGCATCGGTGGGCTCTACGGGGTAGCGATGGGGCGCATGTTCTATGGTGAGTCGATGTTCAGCCGTGAGCGGGACGCGTCCAAAATCGCGCTGGTCGCGCTCGTCAGACTGTTGCGGAATGAGCGAGTGCCGGTGATAGACTGCCAGCAGAAGACGGCGCATCTCGCCTCACTCGGAGCGCGGGAGATCAAGAGGTCCGAATTCTGCGCGATGGTCGCGGAAGCGGTGCAGGCGCCGTCAATTGACTGGTCGCGATACGCCGACCGAAATCTGAACGAACTGCTGACCGAATAGCGTGGCGAATCTCAAGGAACTGCCCTTTTCGGCGCTCCAGTTTTACGCCACCGCGCCCTATCCCTGCAGTTATCTGGAGGAACGCCAGGCACGATCGCAGGTCGCCACGCCGGCCCACCTGATCAATGCCGACGTTTACAGCGAACTGGTACGGATGGGGTTCCGCCGCAGCGGCATCTTCACCTACCGGCCGCATTGCGACGGTTGCCGCGCCTGCGTTCCGGTACGCATCCCGGTCGCAAAGTTTTCTCCGAGCCGCAGCCAGAAGCGCGCTTGGCGCACGCACGATGAGCTGGTCGCCCGTGTGGTCGGGCTCGCCTTCGATCCCGAACATTACGACCTGTATCTGCGCTACCAGTCGACGCGACACTCCGGCGGCGGCATGGACAACGACAGTCGCGAGCAGTACTCGCAATTCCTTCTGCAGAGCAAGGTCAACACACGGCTCGTTGAGTTCCGCGAGCCGGTGACAGGGCGCGATGCGAATGCACGCGGGCAACTGCGCCTGGTGTCGATCATCGACATCCTCAATGACGGCCTGTCATCGGTCTACACCTTCTACGATCCGGAAATCGAACGCGCGAGCTTCGGTACGTTCAACATCCTGTGGCAGATCGAGCAGTGCCGCCAACTCGGACTGCCCTATCTGTATCTGGGCTACTGGATCGACGCCAGCACGAAGATGGCCTACAAGGCCAACTTCAAGCCGGTCGAGATGCTGATTCAAGGGCGCTGGATGCAGCGTCCGGTTTCCAGCTCCGCATAACGCCGCGGTCAGGCCCGGTCCGTAGAATCCCGGCGTGCTCTACGAGTTCGCCCGTCCGTTCATCTTCGCGCTCGATCCGGAAGCTGCGCACGAACTTGCCTTCGCCAATCTGCGGCGCGCACATGCGGTCGGGCTGACACGCTGGCTGGCGCCTCACGTCGCGGATGATCCAGTCGAAGTGATGGGGCTGCGCTTCCGCAATCCGATCGGTTTGGCCGCCGGGCTGGACAAGAACGGCGCACATGTCGACGCCCTCGCCCGACTCGGATTCGGATTCGTCGAAGTCGGAACGGTCACGCCACGGCCGCAGCCCGGCAATCCGAAGCCGCGACTGTTCCGCTTGCCCGCCGCGGAGGCGTTGATCAATCGACTCGGTTTCAACAATGCGGGGCTCGAGCAGTTCATTGTCAACGTGAAAGAAAGTGGCCAGAACTCAGCAGGCAACACAGTGCTGGGCCTGAACCTCGGCAAGAACGCCGACACGCCGATCGAGCGTGCCCTGGATGACTACACCATCGGCATGCGCAAGGTGTATCCGTTGCTCGTCAAGCAGCCAGGCTACATCGCCATCAACATTTCGTCACCCAACACCAGGAATCTGCGCGCCTTGCAGGGAACATCCGAACTTGCGCATCTGCTGGCTGGCCTTGAGGAGGAACGTTTGCGACTCGCGGACCGGCATGGCGCGCGCGTGCCGATGGCGGTGAAGATAGCGCCTGATCTCGAAGACGATGACCTGCCGCGCGTCGCCAATGCGCTGGTCGCCCATGGCGTCGATGCGGTGATCGCAACAAACACGACCATTGCACGCCCGGGCGTCGAGGGCCTGAGGCATGCAGATGAAGCCGGCGGCCTTTCGGGAGCGCCTTTACTTGCACGCTCAACCGAAGTCGTCCGCAAGCTTTCAGACCATCTGCGGGGAAAGCTGCCGATCATCGCCGTGGGCGGCGTGATGCGTGGCGCCGATGCGGTCCAGAAAATCGAAGCCGGCGCGAGCCTGGTTCAGATCTACACGGGTCTGATCTATCACGGCCCGGCGCTGGTGGGCGCATGTCGCCACGCCGTGCTCGCGCAACGCAGGGCCTCGCAACGATCCGCGGCAGGTCGCAACTGAACAGGGTTCTGAAGCGTAACGATGCGTTGCTTCGTCGGATTATGGCCGGACGATCCTGCGCGCGATCGACTCGACGCGCTGGCGCGCGACTGGCATCTGCGCTTTCCGGGCGCGCGGCGCATGCGGCGCGACAACCTTCACCTGACCCTCGCATTCATCGGCGAACTCGATGCCGGTACGGCACAACGGGTCGCAACGCTGGTCTCTCAGAACACATGGCAGCCTTTGGCCTGGAGCGTTGATCGCATTGGCGTGTTCGACAAGGCGCGCGTGCTTTGGGCCGGGAGCGGCGATGACCCGCACCTGGCATCGATCGCCTCTAAGGTCCGCTCGCCGCTTGATGAACTGACGGTGCGCTACGACCGCAAGCCCTTCGTTCCGCACGTGACTCTGCTGCGCAATGTTCCCCGCGCGGCGCTCGGCACAGCGCAGGTCATCGATCCGCCGATTGAATGGCTCGCACACCGCCCCGTCCTGCTGCATTCAATCCATGACGAGAGCGGAACGCGTTATGTCGCGCTCGACCCGGACAAGTGATGCCAGGAGCAAGTTTCAGCGCGAAGATCGCTCGCGATACAGGTCGAGAAAGGTCTTCCCGCTGGGTGCTGGAAAGTCGCGCTGATCGGTCCAGCCGCTGGCGAATGGCAGCGAACGCAGTCGACGCTTCTCGCCACCCATCCAGCTCAGCACTCGAGCGGCCACGCGCACCGCGACACGGTACAGGCCGGGGTTGCGGGCAACGAAGCCCCACACCATGAATCCCGCGCGTTCGTACCACGGACGCAATCCGCGTTCGAACTGCTTTTCACGCAGTTTGCGCAGCAGTTCCGGCAGCGGGATCTTGACGGGACAGACGACCTCGCATTGACCGCACAAGGTGGCGGCCTGCGGCAGGTCGAGCGCGTTTTCGATGCCGACGTAGCTTGGAGTCAGCACCGAGCCCATCGGCCCCGGATAGACCCATCCATACGCGTGGCCGCCGATCCTCTGGTAGACGGGGCAATGATTCATGCATGCGCCACAGCGAATGCAGCGAAGCATGTCCTGAAATTCACCGCCGAGCAGCCCCGTGCGGCCAGCGTCCATCAGCACGAAGTACAGATGCTCCGGACCATCGAGATCGCCCGCCGCGCGCGGCCCCGTCAGGACCGAGAAATAGTTCGAAATCGCCTGGCCGGTGGCTGAGCGCGGCAACAGGCGCATCACCGTCGCGACGTCTTCCAGCGTCGGCAGCACTTTTTCGATCCCGGCCAGCACGACGTGTACGCGCGGCAGGATCGTGCACATTCCTTCGTTGCCCTCGTTCGTGACGAGCGCGACCGACCCGGTTTCAGCGATCAGGAAGTTGGCGCCGGTGACGCCCATGTCCGATGAAAGAAAGTGCTGGCGCAGGACATCGCGCGCTTCACGCGTCAACTGCTTGATCTCGGTCTTTCGGGGCGTGTCGTGCACCCTGGCAAACAGGTCGGAAATCTCTTCCCTGTCCTTGTGCATCACCGGCGCGATGATGTGCGACGGTGGTTCGTTGTCGTTGATCTGCAGGATGTACTCGCCCAAGTCGGTCTCGACCGACTGCACCCCGGCCGCGGCGAGCGCCTGGTTCAGACCGACCTCCTCGGAGACCATCGACTTCGATTTGGTGACCTTCCTGACACCGTGCTTGCGTGCGATCTCGACGATCAGGCTCGCGGCTTCCTCATGCGACTGGGCAAAAAGGACCGTCGCGCCGCGCGCCGTCGCGGTGCGCTCGAACTGCTCGATCCACGCGTCGAGATTCTCAAGCGCCCGATCGCGCCGTTCGACGGCGGCGTTGCGAATTGCCTCGAAATCGTCCAGTTCGGCGATGGCGATCGCGCGCTTGCGGGTGAACTTGTCGCGCACGTTCTCGAGGTTCTTCTGCAGGCGGGCGTCCGCCAGCTTCATCGCCGCGCGCGACTTGAAGTGCATCGACTGGACGTGCATCAGGCGTCCCCGGCCAGAACCTGTGCGATATGCAGCACGCGCGTCTTCTCGTCGCCGATACGACGCAGACGACCTTCGATGTTCAGCATGCAGCCAAGGTCCCCGAGGATCACGGCATCGGCGCCGCTCGCGCGTATGTTCTTGCACTTATCATCGACGATCGCAGAGGAAATGTCGCCATACTTGAGCGCAAACGTGCCGCCGAATCCGCAGCACTGCTCGCATTGATTCATCTCCGTCAATCGGACCCCGGGCAGTTTGGCAAGCAGGGCGCGGGGTTGCGACTTGATGCCGAGATAGCGCAGGCCGCCGCAGGAATCGTGATAGGTGACGGACCCGGCAAAGTTCGATTCAAGAGTCTCGATCCTGACGACGTTGGCCAGGAAGTCCGTGAGTTCGTATGTCTTTGCCGCAAGCGCATCGAAGCGGGACTTCAGGTCGGGGTCATCGGCGAACAGGTTGAGATAGTCACCTTTGATCATCGCGCCGCATGAACCAGACGGCAGGACCACATAGTCAAAGCGCTCAAACTCCTTCAGGAATTTGATGGCGAGGCTGCGCGCCGTCGCGGCATCACCCGAGTTGTAGCCGGGCTGACCACAGCACGTCTGGGTGGAAGGAACGTGAACGCTGCATCCCGCGCGTTCGAGAAGCTTGACGACGGAAAAGCCGATCTCCGGCCGAACGAGATCGACGAGACAAGTGGCGAACAGCCCAACTTTCATGACTTCGTCCTTAGCCGCGCTTGCGCGCTGCATCAAACGGCCGCGAAGAACAATTGAATAGGGAGCCCCGTCCCGATCAGCAGCAGCGCGGGTCGACGGGCTTTTCGCATCATGATATAAGTTCTCTTCACTTGATTTCCGCGCTGCACCATGCGCTCGACACCCGCCAATCCGATCACGCCGGCCCGCGAGAAGACCGCGATTCAGGTCATCGAACGAATGATGAGCCTGCTCGACGCGCTGGCCGCCCACTCCGACCCGGTCAGCTTGAAGGAGCTGGCGCGCGCAACCGGACTGCACCCCTCGACCGCGCATCGCATCTTAAATGACATGGTGGTGGGAAGGTTTGTCGATCGCGGGGAGCAGGCAGGCAGCTATCGACTCGGCATGCGTCTGCTTGAACTGGGCAATCTGGTCAAGGGCAGGCTCTCGGTGCGCGAGGCCGCACTGGAACCGATGCGCGACCTGCATCGCAAGACGGGGCAGACGGTGAACCTGTCGGTGCGACAAGGCGACGAGATCGTCTACGTTGAGCGCTCTTACAGCGAGCGCTCCGGCATGCAGGTTGTGCGCGCGATCGGTGGCCGGGCGCCGCTGCACCTCACATCGAGCGGGAAACTGTTTCTCGCTTACGACGATCCGCGTGTTGTTCGTTCCTATGCGACGCGAACCGGCCTGGCCGGACATACGCGCAACAGCATCACGGAATTGCCCAAGCTTGAGCGCGAACTGTCACTGGTTCGCGCGCGCGGATTCGCGCGCGACAACGAGGAACTGGAACTGGGCGTGCGCTGCATCGCGGCCGCGGTGCGCGACGACTCGGGAAAGATCGTTGCCGGACTGTCGGTCTCCGCTCCGTCGGAGCGGATGCAGGACGACTGGATCGAGGATCTGCGAACGACGGCGACGCGTATTTCATCGCGGCTCGGGCATGCCGCCCAGAGCGCGGATGCGGTCGAACCTGGCTAGCGGGGATGTCCCGGTCGGCTCGAAACCGAGCGCCGGGTCAGATTAATCGGTGCGGCGCAATTTGCGCGCCTCGAGCCAGTCGCGAATACGCTGCGCATCGCCAATCCTCGAGTACTTGCCGACTGAGTCAAGCAACACCATCACAACGCGCTGTCCCTCGATCACAGCCTGCATGACCAGGCAGCGGCCCGCCGCCGAGATGTAGCCAGTCTTCTGCAGGCCGATATCCCAATCAGGATTCGCGGTGAGGCGGTTGGTATTGCCGTAACGTACGACACGCTTGCCCACGGGCAACGTCATTTCGTGACTGACCGAGTACTCGCGAATCGTCTGGTGTTCATAAGCCGCCTTGACCAGCTTCACCAGATCGGCCGGGCTGGAGCGGTTTTCAGGCGACAGTCCGGTCGGATCCGCAAAACGCGAGTCGTTCATTCCCACCATCTGGGCCCTGGCGTTCATCGCCTCGACGAATGCTCCCGGCCCACCGGGATAAGTGCGCCCCAGCAGATGCGCGGCGTGATTCTCCGAGGACATCAAAGCCAGTTGCAGCGCCTGACCGCGCGTGATCTTCACCCCGGGATTGAGCCACGATCGCACGCGATCGATGGTCCGATCGGAGCGCTCGACCTCGATCACTTCGTCCAGCGGCAATCCGGCTTCGACAGTGACGAGCGCGGTCATCAGTTTGGTGATCGAAGCGATCGGAAGGACCGCCTGCGTGTTCTTTTCGAAAAGGACTTCGTCCGTATCCTGGTCGACGACGAGTGCCACGGAGGATCGCAAATCAAGTGGATCGTCAGTCCGGTGCAATCCGGCCAGCTGCCCCTCGCTCGGCCGCAACGGGCGCCGTTCAACAAGCTGCTTGCTCGCTGATTTCTTCCTGATCGCCTTGGCCGTCGACGGCTTTCCAACCGAGGTGAGCTGCTTTCGTTTTACCTTCGTCGACTCCACGCGATCTGCAGCGAACGAAACAGTCGCGTGCGATATGGCGAAGTAGCCCAACAGAAGACACAAGACGATTCGTAAATTCATTTGCAGCCCTTGGACGACGGCTCAGCCGTTCTTATCGTCGATTCCTGCGCCGTTGCAAATCCCGGCGCGCCCAGACTATGGATTAATGAAAATGGCGCCGCGAACACTTCGTGCGCCGTCGTTCGATCCGACTTGATTGTTCAAGTGCCAAGAATGGCCCGAACCTCAAGGACTTGCTCTCCCCGTCCCTTTGTTCCATTTTGCTTGAAGTCTACCCCTCAATTCAATGATTTCACAAAGGAAATTCTTCAGCCATCCAGAGAATTCCTCGGCGCATGCCTGGGTCCAGCACGATTCAGACCCTGGCGACTTCTTCCGCAATCGCACGCCCAAGGTCAGCAGTTGACCCGTGACCCCCGATGTCGCGCGTCAGTGGGGCGTTCTTTGGCCCAGCTTCCAGGACTGTTTCTATTGACCGCAGAACCACCTTGGCAGCGTTCTCGTGCCCGAGCCAATCGAGCATCAATCCCGCGCTCCAGACCTGCCCGATTGGATTGGCGGTGCCTTTGCCGGCGATATCCGGCGCCGATCCGTGAACGGGTTCAAACAACGAAGGGAACTTGCGGTCCGGGTTGAGGTTCGCCGACGGAGCGATGCCGATCGTTCCGGTGCATGCCGGCCCAAGGTCGGACAGGATATCGCCGAACAGATTGCTCGCGACAACGACGTCGAACCAATCGGGATGCTGAACGAAGTTCGCGGTCAGGATGTCGATGTGATACTTGTCGACCCGGACTTGCGGGAAATTCTGCGCCATTTTGACGACGCGTTCGTCCCAGTACGGCATCGTGATGGAGATGCCGTTGCTCTTGGTCGCCGAGGTGAGGTGCTTCCGCGGCCGCCCGGCCGCGAGGTCGAACGCGAACTTCAACACGCGATCCACTCCGACGCGCGTCATCACCGTCTCCTGGATCACGACCTCGCGCTCGGTGCCTTCAAACATGCGGCCGCCGATCGAACTGTATTCGCCCTCGGTGTTCTCACGAACGACGACAAAGTCGATCTCGCCTGGCTTTCTGTTTGCAAGCGGCGAGGCGATTCCCGGCATCAGTCGACAGGGCCGCAGATTGACGTACTGATCGAACTCGCGCCGAAACTTCAGCAGCGAACCCCACAACGAAATATGGTCGGGCACCGTTGCCGGCCAGCCGCACGCGCCGAAAAAGATCGCATCGTGGCTTCCGATGCGCTCCTTCCAGTCGTCGGGCATCATGCTGCCGTGCCGGACGAAGTAGTCACACGAAGCGAAGTCGAAGTGATCGAAATGCAGATCGATGCCGAACCGGCGTGCCGCTGCATCAAGCACACGGATCCCCTCCGGCACCACCTCCTTGCCGATTCCGTCACCGGCAATCACCGCAATTCGGTGCTTGGTCATCGTGTCGCCCTTAGCGCAGTTCGAAGTTCAAGGCCATTGCTTCATTCATGGATTCGCTCCAACGCCTGTCTCAGCGCGGTGGGCAGTTGTGCCGGGCGACGCGTCGCGCGATCGACGTATACATGGACAAAGTACCCCTGTGCACTGGCGTCATCGTCATCGGTGCCGAACAGGCCGATTTCGTAACGAACGCTTGAATTGCCGGCTCTCGTAACCCGCAACCCCGCAGTGACTCGCTGCGGGAATGCCAGCTCGCGAAAATAGTGACAGCGGGTCTCGACCACGAGCCCGATGACTTCGCTGCTCTCGATATCCAGCACGCCAGAGCGAATCAAGTACTCGTTGACGACGGTATCGAACCAACTGTAGTAGACGACGTTGTTGACGTGACCATAGGCGTCGTTATCCATCCAGCGCGTCTGGATCGGCAGGAAATGCCGATAAGCCGCACGTGTATGAGGTCGCGCGCGATCTGTCACTGTCATCTCCTCAGTTTCGTCGTCGGACGACCAGGGCAACGCCGACGATGGTAACAATCATCCCGATGAGCGCAGCCGGCCCGAGGCGCTCGCCGAACATCACCCACGCCATGAGCGCGGTGACCGCCGGCACGAGGTACATGTACCCGGTCACCTGTGTCGCGGCGCCGTGCCGGATCATCAGGAAAAGCAGCGAGATGCCGCCCCCCGTCAGAACGAAGATCGACCACAACATCGCACCGATGACAGATGCGTTCCACTCGATTTGAAAAGACTCCGACGCGAAGGCGAAAGGCAGCGTGACCGCGACGCTCGCAGAGAACTGGATCACCTGCCCCGTGCGCAGGTCGAAATGCGGACAAAAGCGTTTCTGGTAGAGCGTCGCTGCGGTCATCGAAAGCAATGCGATCACGGCAAGAACGACGACGCCGTAGCCCATGCCGATCGTCGTGACCTTGGTCCATACGACGAGCGCGACACCGACGAAACCGAGCACCAGACCGAGCCATTGCCGTGCGTTCACGCGCTCGCCGACAAAGCGCCCTGCCACTGCCGTCAGAACCGGCTGCAGGTTGACGATCAACGCGGCAACGCCCGCGGGCATGCCGTGCTTGACGGCGACCCAAACCCCCCCCAGATAGATGGCCTGAATGCCGATGCCGGAGACCGCGATATGCGCCGCGACGCGCCAGGAAGATGGCCACGGCGCGCGCGCAAGAAACGCGAGTGATCCCATCAGCAAGATCACCCCGCAGTAGCGCAGCAGCAGGAAGGTCAGCGGCTCGGCATAGGGCGCCGCGGCTTTTGCAACCACATAGCCGCTGGCCCAGATCACGATGAAGGCCCACGGCGCGATGCGGACCAGTGACGAGTCCGAGCTGATGGTCAATCAGGCCTCACAACGTCACTCCCACTTCCCGCGCTCGCCTGACGTTCAGAAAATGCGCAAACGCCTCCGCCACCGTGTTCAAGTGAACATCGACGGTCGTTTCGATATTGCGTCCGTACCCGCCCGCCATTGCGACCGCGACCGGCAACCGCAGGCGCCGGGCAAGAGCGAACACGCTTGCGTCGCGCGCCCGGAGCGCGGCTGAGGTGAGGCTGAGCCGGCCGAGTCGATCGTGCTCGTGCGCATCGGCGCCCGACAGGTAGATCAGGAACCCCGGATCAAAGCGGTTGAGCATCTCGTCCAGCGCCTTGTCCAGCGCAGCAAGATAGATGTCGTCACCCGTGCCGTCGGCGAGTGAGACGTCAAGATCACCCGATTCCTTGTGAAACGGGAAGTTGGAAGCACCGTGGAGCGATAGGGTGAAGATCGAGTCGTCGTCTGCGAAGATCGCGGCCGTGCCGTTTCCCTGGTGCACGTCCAGATCGACGATTGCAATCTTCAGATGTCGGCCTCCTTCATCGGCCTGTAGCACACGCGCTGCAACCGCGGCATCGTTGAACACGCAGAACCCCTGCCCTTTGTCGGAATGCGCATGGTGCGTGCCGCCGGCCAGATTGACCGCGACCCCGTCGAGCATTGCGCAACGACACGCGGCGATCGTTGCGCCAACGGAACGTCGCGAGCGCTCGACCATCGGCTCGGACCATGGGAAACCGATCGCTCGCAGTTCTTTCGCGGTAAGCCCGCCGCCGGTCACCCGGGCAATGTAGGCGGGATCGTGCGCGAGCGTGAGTTCCCGATCGGTTGCCGCATTCGGCAGCTCGAGTTCAATTTCTGGAAGCTCCACTTCCACTCGCCGCCGCAACATGCGGTACTTCGACATCGGGAACCGGTGCCCATCCGGCAGCGGCAGGACAAAGTGATCGCTATAGAAGGCCTTCAATGCGCCGCCACCCGTTCGCAAATTCGAGGAGGCATTCTAAGGGGCGGTCCATGGCGGCACTGAAGTTGCTGCAATGCGACATTTTCTCGTGACCAGTCAATCCCCATTCGCTAGAGAAATAATGTAAGTCTTTGATTATATGTAAACATAAATCAACTCGTTTTCCACAAAACCGAATTCCGCGCCGCACGAAAACAAGCTTGACTTTCGCGGGCTCGCTCCTACAATCCGTTTTGTGCGATGCACCAATTAGATCGCAGACAGTTGAACAACCGCGGCGAAATCTGCCGAGATTTTTTGAAGCGACACCCACTCTCAGGAGCCATAAATGATCACGACCCCCGCCCAATTCGCTGAACTGCAAAAGAGCCAGATCGACGCGCTGTTTGCGCTGTCGCACACTGTTTTCAACGCCACGGAGCGTCTGATTGACCTGAACCTCGCGGCCACCAAGGCGCTGATGGAAGAGTCTGCCGACAAGGCCCAGGAATTCATGGGCGTAAAAGACGCGCAGGAACTGCTGGCAGTGGGCAGTGGCTTTGCGCAACCGACCCTCGACAAATTCGTCAGCTATAGCCGCAACGTTTATTCGATCGCCAGCGGCGCCAGCAGCGACGTGTCAAAAATCGTAGAGACCCAGATCGCCGACGGAAACAAGAAGTTCGCCGAGATGATCGAGTTTGCCGCCAAGAGCGCGCCGACGGGCTCTGAGCCTGCCGTCTCGATGTTCAAGAGCGCGATGGCGGCCGCCAACACCGCCTATGACACGTTCACCAAGGCAACGAAACAGGCAGTTGACATGGCCGAATCGAACTTCACCGCTGCAACCAACGCGACACTGAAGGCCGGCAATGCAGCCAACGATGTCGTCAAAGGCAAAGGCCGGAAGGCAGCCTAACTGGCGACAAGCGCAATGACCCTGCTGCGGAGTGCCTCGGGCGCTCTGCAGCATGGAAGGAATCCACTGCGCACTACTGTATCGATTGACCTAGTCCGCAAAGACTTGCGATTTGTCAGATGCGGCAACACAGATTGACGAAGAATCACGAACACGCAGGATCGAGTGCAGATAGACTGAACTGGGTCCGCTAAAGGTTGTCTCCTTGGCACCACTCGTTTGGATCTCAAGTCCAAACACCTTCTGTCTCCTCCTTTGGTGGTGCTTTCAAGCCCGGTCGCAAGACCGGGCTTTTTTTCGGCCTACTGCAGGGAATACGGAGCGCCCAGCGCCTCGATTCCTCGCCGCAGTTCCGCGAACGCGTCATCGAGCAGTCCAGGCGCTCCCTTTACGCCCAGTTCGATGTGGCGCCGTGCCGGCTTGCCGTCTTGTCCATCACCGACCGAAGGCAAGCTGAAGGACTTGACGCCAGGAAAGCGCAACTCGACTTCTTCCATGAGCGGCGCGACGACAGACTCGGGCGTCTCGAAGACGAGCATCGATCGCTCGGCATGCGGCGCGCGATGAAAGAACTCGCGGAACTCCGCATCGAGGATTGACTCGATCATCGGCCACGCCATCACCGGGAATCCCGGCACGAAGTAGTGTCGCGCGACCGCAAATCCCGGTATCCGGTTATAGGGGTTATGAATGATGCGGGCGCCCTGCGGGAACTCGCCCATGCGCAGACGCTGCTGATTCTCCGGCGTCGACATATCTGTGCTGCCCCGACCTTCAGCCGCCATCTCAACGCATCGCTGCGTGATCAGGTCCCTTGCCTCCGGATGCAATTGCACCCCGACGCCAAGCGCGGCCGCGGCCGCTTGACGCGTGTGATCGTCGGGTGTGGCACCGATGCCGCCGCAGCTGAACACGATGTCGTCGGACGCAAACGTGATACGCAGCGTGTCGGTGATCACCGCGCGATCGTCCGGCAGGTACTGTGCCCATCTCAATCGAAGCTCGCGTGCCGCGAGTATTTCAATGACGCGCGTCAGGTGCTTGTCGGCGCGCTTACCCGAGAGGATCTCGTCCCCAACAATGATCAATCCAAAGCGTGGCATCGCGCCTGTCAGCCGTGCGTATTTCAGATCGCTATTCGATTCCATATCAAGCGCCGGGCTCGCTGAACAGGTTCCCGCGCGCCGTTCGGTTCGAATGGTGAATGAATTCTATCGACCGAGCACCGCGGCGCCGCCTGACGCAACGCAGGATGTTCCGTGCAGCGGCGCATACGATTCATCTGTGTCCAGTTGTTTCATGCGTGCACGACCTCGGCACACGTAACGTTCTTTCGATCGGGGGGCACTTGCCCCGTCTCGAACACAGAAGGGCACCTGTATGCGAACTGCTGAATTGCATCGGTTCATTAGAGCAGCTTTCCACCGCATTGCTCATTTGTCGATCGTGCTGACCATGGCGCTGCTGGGCGCATCCGCACAAGCACAGATCGCGGGCAGCGAAGTTGATCCACCCGGACGAGTCGGCCGTATCAGTTATCTATCCGGGCCGGTGCAACTCATCGATGTCCGCAGCGGCCAGGGCGACCCGGCGACACTGAACTGGCCGATCACGTCCGGCATACGACTTGCGACCGGCCGCCTCGGCCGCGCCGAGGTCCGGATCGGTTCATTGGCGCTTCGCCTGGATGACGACACTGAAGTGGAGTTCACCCGCGTCGACGATGAGGCGATTCAGATTGTGACTTTGTACGGCAGCGTGGCGATTCGCGTGCGCAATCGCGAGCACCTGCGCGAACTCGACGTGCTGACGCCGCGCGATCGAATCGTCATTGAGGACCTCGGCCGCTACCGGATCGATGTCGATCGCGTCCCGTCGCTCACAGCCGTCACGACCTTCGTCGGACACGCGCGCATCCTGAGCGGCCGGCTGATCTTTGCAGTCGCCAGCGGCCAGCGCGGGGAAATGGAAGCAGCGCCAGTCACGGCTTTCCGCCTTGGCGCCGCGGCGCCCGACATGTTCGATGACTGGGTCGCCTCCCGTGATCGGCGCGACGATGCGCCGCGCAGCGCCCAATACGTGTCGCCCGAAATGACCGGCGTCGAGTCGCTTGATGACCAAGGCACCTGGCGCAGCGTCGAAGCCTATGGCACGGTCTGGTTCCCGTCCTATGTCCCCGCGGGTTGGGTACCGTACCGGTATGGCCGCTGGGTGAATCTCGCCCCTTGGGGCTGGACCTGGATCGATGACGCGCCCTGGGGTTTCGCACCGTTCCACTATGGGCGCTGGGTCGTGGTGGGCGGCGTCTGGGGATGGGTCCCCGGCGCGATCGTGCCTCGCCCGGCTTTTGCTCCGGCGCTGGTGGCGTGGTTCGGAGGACCCGGATTCGGCATTTCGATCAACATCGGGGCGCCGGTCGGCTGGTTCCCCCTTGGGCCGGGAGAAGTATTCATTCCGGGTTATCCGTGCTCACGCAGACACGTGAACATCGTCAATGCGCCGTACGTCACCAATATCACCAACATCACGGTCATCAATCCACCGCCACGCTACGTCCATCGCGATCGCGATCACTCAACGTGGGCGCCAGGCAATGCGCTGGTCAACCGCGAGCCGATCCATCGCGTCGTGCTGCCTCCGCCGGCTGACTGGCAAAACCACGCCACCGGTCCGCGGCCGCCGATCGAGCCGCCGCGCGACATCAAGAAACGGCCAACGCCGGTGCCGATGCCGCGGGATACGGACCGTCGGTTGGTGCCGCAACCGCCGCGATCGACTGTGCCGTCCACACCTGACAGCGCGACCCGTCCCGCCGTGCCGGGATCAACGGTGCCACGTAATGAGGAACCGCGTCGCCGTCAGCCACGACCGGATGCGCCCGCCGGGTCGACCCCTCAGACGCCGATGCCTCCGGTCATCGCGCCCGCGAAACCTGCATCACCCGTCACACCGTCATCGCCAACGACGCCGCGCACTTCCTCTCGTGAAGAGCGACGCCAGCCAAGTGGGCCCGCCGTAGATGCTGCCCCGCACGCACGCCAACCAATGCCAGTTCCGAAGACCCGTCCGGAGCAGCCCGCTGGCGGTGCGAGGCCGTCCGAGCGTGAGCGGGCGCAGCCGCAAGTCGCACCACGAGCAGCGCCACCAGCGACACCGGTCGGCCCGCCACCAACGGTACAGCCACCTCGCAGCCGCGAAGGGGCGCGCAAAGACGAAGAGCGAGCCCAACGCGATCAGCGAGGCCCAAAAGGTGAAGCTCGCAGTGAGCGTCCGAATCGCGAAGCAAACCGGCCCGGCCCACGCGAGTAGGTTTGTGTCAGCCTGATCGATCTTCCGTCGCCCGCGCCACGGCCGGCGCACGGATCATCCCAAGTGAGGATGCACAAGCGAACACTTTGTGCTAAGAATGCATCGAGCCAGGCGTTGGGCTGGCACGATCCGGGAGGACGAGAGAATGAAGTTCCATCGGTTCGGCCAAGGGATCCTGCTGGTCGTTGGTGCAACGGCCATTTCGGTTTGCGGCGTGACGACCGCCGACGCACAAGGCTCCGGCGAAGCACCCAAAGCACTGATCGCTCCGGCACCTGCATCGCTTGAGGTTGTGTCGGCGCAGTTCGGTGTGTTCGGTGCTGACTCGTCCGGACGGCGCGTGCTGCTTGAAACGGCACGATTTCCGGCGATCGTTTCGGCACCGTATGGCTGGTACATCATCTTCAAGACCAGCAAGCCCACGGTTGTGTGGCGCGAGGAGTTCGAGCTACCCATCGAGCCGCCCACCTGGGGTCCCGGCGAGGCAATGGGTATCTTCAGCATCTCGCCCGATCGCAAGATCGCGGTGACCGAGCGCATCATTCCCACGCGCGTTGGCTTCATCGCCAATGAATGGCGCTACGCGCCAGGCGATCCGATCGGAGCCCACGCGATGCGCGTTTACATCGATGGGCAACTGGTCAAGGAATTCAAGTTCGAGATCGAAGTGGGCCCGGCCCAGCAGCGCGCTCCCCGCGGCCCGCATGGTGAGCGCATGGGTCCAACGACCTAGTCACCGATCACGGCCGATGGTTCGAGCCTGGCTTGCGGCCGTCGGTGTCGCGTTATCCGTCTATGCGTCGACCGCTCGGTCGACGGACATCGCGGAGCTTTGGAACTTCAACGACCCGGCCGCCTCAGAGCGCGTCTTTCGCGACCAGCTCAAGAGTGCGACCGGCGACTTGCGGCTTGAGCTGCTGACCCAGATCGCGCGAACCTACGGTCTGCGCAGCCGTTTCGACGAGGCGCACCAGCTTCTCGACGAGATCGAGCCGCAACTGAAGGATGCCGGTGGGGCACCGCGCGTGCGCCAGTCGCTTGAGCGGGGCCGTACGTTTCGCTCCTCCGGCAAGCCGGACCAAGCGCGACCGCTGTTTGTCGCGGCCTGGGACCTTGCACAATCAAGCAGGCTGGATGGGCTCGCGGTCGACGCCGCACACATGGTGGCGCTGGTCGAAGCGAACACTGAAGATCAGCTCGCATGGAACCAGCGCGCGCTCGCACTGGCCGAGCGCTCCTCGGAACCCTACGCGCAGAGCTGGAAGGCCTCCCTGTACAACAACATCGGCTGGTCACTGCATGATGCCGGTCGTTTCGACGAAGCACTGCGGAATTTCGAAGCCGCGCAGCGCGAACACGAGCGACTCAAGCGCGTCGCTGGCACACGAGTCGCCAGATGGGCCGTCGCGCGGTGCCTGCGTTCGCTCAATCGCCTTGACGAGGCGCTGAAGATCCAACGCACCCTCGAAGCCGAGTTCGCCGCTGCGAATGAAGCCGACGGCTATGTGTTCGAGGAACTGGCGGAGCTGCTCGACGCGATGGGTAAACCGGACGAGGCAAAAGCGTATTTCCGTCGCGCGGCCGATGAACTCGGCAAGGACGGTTGGTTTGTAAAGAGCGAGAGCGCACGACTCGAGAGATTGCGCACCAAGGGAGGTCAGTCGTGACAACTGCTCTGCTCGCGGCGTTGTTCGCGGCAGCGATTGCCATCAGCGATGCCGACGCGCAAACGGTTCGTTACTTTCCGGTACCCGATGGCGATGGTCCGCATGATGTCGCGCCCGCGCCTGACGGCACGGTCTGGTACACCGCGCAGCGCGCCGGCGCGCTCGGTCGCCTTGATCCCGCCACCGGCAAGGTCGAGCACATCGCGCTGGGCCGCCGCTCGGCGCCACATGGCGTAATCGTGGGGCCCGACGGCGCGGCGTGGGTCACCGACAGTGGACTGAATGCGGTCGTGCGCGTCGATCCAAAGACGCGCGAGGTCAGGACTTTCGCCCTGCCCGACAGCACGGCCAATGCCAATCTGAACACGGCCGCCTTCGATCGCAACGGTGTGCTGTGGTTCACCGGGCAAAACGGCTACTACGGCAGCGTGAATCCGCGCAGCGGCGACGTGCGCGCATGGAAAGCCCCGCGCGGCAACGGGCCGTACGGAATCACGGCGACGCCGGCGGGCGACATCTACTACGTGTCGCTGGCGGGCAACCACCTCGCGCGCATCGACATTGCGAGCGGTGAAGCGGCTGTGATCGATCCACCCACACCACGCCAGGGTGCGCGCCGAGTGTGGTCGGACTCAAAGGGTCGGTTGTGGATCAGCGAATGGAACTCGGGGCAGGTCAGCATGTTCGACCCGTCGACCAGGCAATGGCGTCAATGGATGCCGCCGGTGCGGGACGCACGCACCTATTCCGTCTATGTCGATGAGCGCGACAAGGTGTGGCTCACCGAGTGGACCTCGAACGCGATCATGCGGTTCGACCCGGAAACGGAGAAGTTCGAAACTTTCCGCAGCGATCGCGACGGTGCCCGAGTGCGCCAGATGCTCGGGCGCCCCGGGGAAGCGTGGGGCGCGGAATCGGGGACCGACCGGCTGGTCGTCGTCAGTTATCGCTGATCCTCATCCGAAACGGGCCGCGACGGAATGCGGTACAGCCAGAGCGCCAAGCCCAGACCGAACAGTGCAAGAGCGATCCTCAGCCAGAGCGGCTTGATGAAGAAGACGATCGAAGCGCCGAGAGTGAACGCCATCAGCGCGATCGCCATGATCTTGGTCCGCAAGGGAATCGAGCGGTAACGTCGCCACTCGTAGATCAACGGCCCGAAGGTGCGATTGGCGAGCAGCCAGTCGTGGAAGCGGCGCGAACTGCGTGCAAAACACGCCGCCGCCAGCAGCATGAACGGCGTGGTCGGCAGCAGCGGAACAAAGACGCCGATCACACCCAGCCCCACAAAAAGCAGCCCGGCAGCGATGAGCGCACCGCGCACCCACGGCGATGCGTGCTCGCGCACATCCTCCCGCGCGGCCGCGTCCTGATGGCGTTCGGTCTGGTCTGAATCCATCGCCCATGCACTCTTCAGTGTTTGGCGCCGGCAGCGAAGGCGCGCATTCTTGTCGGTAGACTCGAATGTATGTCATGCGCCGTCAGCACCCATGATCAGGCATGCCCTCGTCGGGGGTGGCTGACGCGCATCGACGCGCCAGCCACGCTCAGCCTGGCTCATCGACACAACGAATCCGCATGAGCGCACCCTCGACGCGACGACTTGCCGCCGTCCTGATCGCTGACGTCGCAGGCTACAGCCGCCTGATGGAGCGCGACGAAGCCGGCACGCACGCGCGACTGCGCGAAATCCGCGAGCAGGTCACTGACCCAGCCGTCCTGCGTCATGGCGGCCGCATCGTACGCACCGTCGGCGACGGTCTGCTGGTCGAGTTTCCCAGCGCGATGTCGGCGCTGGTTGCCGGCATCGAAATCCAGCGCGCGATGGCCGAACGCAATGCTGGCCGGCCCAAGGCGGAGCGCATCGATCATCGCATCGGCATCAATCTCGGCGACATCCTGGTCGATGCCAATGACATCGCCGGCAATGGCGTCAACGTCGCGGCGCGGCTGGAAACGATCGCGCCACCCGGCGGGATCGCGATCTCGGGGACGGTGCGCGACCAGGTTCGGCAGGATCTGGGCGTCGACTTCGTTGATGCAGGAGAACATCAGGTCAAGAACATCTCGCAGCCGATCCGCGTCTACACGGTGCAGCTCGACGGTGCGGCATCGCGGCCAGGGCGGACGCAAGCATGGCCTTGGTCGCGCGGCATTGCTGCGGTGATGGTGCTGGCGACCGCCGCCGCGGTTGCAGTCGTCTACTGGCCTCGGCCACAGATCCCGAGCGTGACCGAATCATTGATCGTGATGCCCTTCCGCGCCTCTGCCGGCAACGAGGCAATCGCAAACTCATTGACCAAGCAACTGACAAGCGCCGTGTCGCGCATCTCGGGCATCACCGTGATCGCGCCGACGGTCGCCGCGCGCCTCGAAGGGCCGACAGTTGAGCTGAGAAAAGTGGGCCGCGACCTTGGGGTTCGCTACGCGCTCGAAGGTCGCGTCGACAGCATCGGCGACCGTGTGCACGTTACCGCGCAATTGGTCGCCACCGACTCCGGCGCAGCGATCTGGACCGGCGACATCGATGCTGCGCGGCCCACTGCCGACGGCGCGCCTTTGGAGGTGATCGGACGGCTCGCCGAAACAGTGCGTTCCGAGTTCCGTGCCGCCGAGCTCAAACGCCTGGGCGGCGTGGAATCCGCCTACGTTCTCGCCTTGCGCGCAACAGCGGAGCTCCCAAACGCAGTCGATGTGAACGAGGTACGCGGGGCGCGCCTGATGTTCGAGCGGGCGCTGCAGCTCGACTCTGCTCACGTTCTGGCCCAGATCGGGCTGGCCGATGCGCTGTCATTCGAATCACAGCGCATCGACGTCGGGCCTGAACGCGATGCCTTGCTCACACGCGCCGATGCAGCGTCGCTGCGGGCCGTCAGCAGCGAACCCAACAACGCGGAAGCGTGGGGCACGCGGGCGCAGGTACTGCTGTTCCGTGACCAGATCGATGCTGCCGCGCAGGCCGTCGAACGAGCGTTGGGCCTGAACCCGTACGTCAGCGATCTGCATGCATTGAGGGCGCAGGTGCTGATGGCGCGCGGCGAAGCGAGCGAAGCGGTCACTGAACTCGATCGCGCGATTGGACTGAATCCGCGCGGCAATACGGTTGGTGTGGTGATGAATTATCGCTGCCGCGCACTGCTGATGCTGGGCAAATACGATGCCGCGATCGAAGCCTGTGAGCGCGGCCTCGCGTTTGTGCCCGACTGGCCCGACTACATGCTGCTGACCGCGGCCTATGCACAGAAGAACGATCTGGCGCGCGCCCGCGCGGCGAGGAGCGAATTGCTGCGGCTGCATCCCGGCTTTTCAATTCGCTGGCACATGACGGTTGCTGGCCCTGCACGCGCACGCCAACTCGAACCCAACGTGTACTCAGGCCTGCGCAAGGCGGGCGTACCGGAATAGTCGGACCTCACGCACGCCATGAACCTCGGGGTTCGAGACGCAGCTTCGCCTTCACCTCCGACCGACCGCTAACGCCGCAGGGATTCCCAGACTTTCGCCAGCCGCTTCACGCTCACCGGCGTTGGCGTGCGCAGCTCCTGTGCGAACAGCGATACGCGCAGTTCCTCCAGCAGCCAGCGGAACTCCTCGAGGCGAGGATCTATGACGCCCTTGCGCGCGGCGGTTTCACGCAGAAACGGCGTCTGCAGGAGCGCGATTTCGCTCATCCGCTGCTGATCGCGCCCAGGATCGGCTTTCAGTTTTTCAAGCCGCGTGCCGATCGCCTTCAGATAACGCGGATAGTGGGCAAGCTGCGCCGCCGGAGCGGCGACGACGAAACCCTTCGGAAACAGCCGCGTTAGCTGCTGTTCGACGTCGGAAATCGCGGCGCCGTAGGCCTTCAAACCGTTCAGCTTCTTCGGCAACGTGGCAGCTTCCTGCACGATCGTGGTCACAAGGCGCGCGATTTCCTGTGCGATCAGGCTCAGTTTGCCGCGCGCTTCGTCCTTGCGTGTGATGAAGCTGGCGTTGTCAGTCGGCCATGGATCGGCGAGGCAGGTGCGATCGATCGCGGCCGTCACCACCTGATCGCGCAGTTCATCGAAGCTCGGCAGCGCGACTGCAAGCTGCGGCACGGTCCGAACCTGCATCTGCGTTGTCTGCAGGGAGTTCAGGCTCCTTTCGAGGAACTTGACCTGCTCCTTCAGTTGCAGGCGGAACAGACACCGCAGTCCGGCCCGATGTTTCGCACGTGCTTCTTCCGCATCGTCGAACACCTCGAGCGCGCAGTGATCGCCGCGATCGACCAACGCCGGATGACCGATCAGCCGGTGCCCGGCTCGATCGATCTCCAGCAGCTCGGGCAGCTCGCCGAAATCCCATTCGCTGATCTTCTCGTTCACGACCTCTGCGACCCGGGCATCGGTCTCGACCAGCGACTGGAACGAGTGCTGCGCCTGCTGTCCGAGTTCAGCGCGCAGCTGCGGCAGGCCGCGCCCCATTGCAAGCTGGCGTCCATTCTCGTCAACGACCTTGAAATTCAGCGTCAGATGCGCGGGTAATTGCTCGAGCCTGAAGTCGTCCAGCCGGCAGACGACCGTCGTCTGTTCGCGCACATCGGCAATCAGCGCTTCGAGCAGCGGCTGGTCCGGATTGGTCACCCGCGCACCGACTCGCGCGACGAACCCAGCAGCGTACTCGGGAAGCGGCACGCAATGCCTGCGCAGCCTCTGCGGCAGCGACTTCAGCAGCAGTTGCACTTTTTCCTTCAACATGCCAGGCACCAGCCACTCGCATCGGACCGGATCGATCTGGTTCAACGCGAACAGCGGCACGGTCAGGGTTACGCCGTCGCGCGGGCTGCCGGGCTCGAAGTGATACGCCAGCGCCATGGTCGTGCCGCGCATAGTCCACTGTTTTGGAAAGAGTTCCGTGGTGATGCCGGCTGCCTCGTGTCGCATCAACTCGTCGCGCGAGAGGTAAAGCAACTTCG
Source organism: Burkholderiaceae bacterium (assembly GCA_036824465.1). Lineage (GTDB taxonomy): Bacteria > Pseudomonadota > Gammaproteobacteria > Burkholderiales > Burkholderiaceae_F > JAKOQB01. Next base: position 10,156 of record DAITAC010000047.1, on the reverse strand, counting down.
GATTCGCTTTCTCCGCCTCGCCGCGCCACTTTTCGAACGCCACTGCGGAGTAGACGTCCGCCGGAACCAGCTCGTCGTAAAAGGCGAAGATCAGCTCATCATCGACCAGCACGTCCTGGCGCCGCGCCTTGTGCTCGAGCTCACGAATCTCACGCACGAGTTTCAGGTTGTGGGCAAAGAATGCGCCGCGCGTCTCGAGCTCGCCTTCAACCAATCCTTCCCGGATGAACAGCTCACGTGCCTTTGCCGGCTCCCTGGCGCCGAACTGCACGCGCCGCTGCGCGTACACCGTCATGCCGTACAGCGCGGCGCGCTCAAACGCCATCACCTGTCCCGCGCGCTTCTCCCAGTGCGGATCGGTCCACGATTTCTTCAGCAGATGGGCGCCAACGCGTTCGAGCCACTGTGGCTCGATGGTCGCAACACAGCGACCGAAAAGCCGTGATGTCTCGACCAGTTCCGCCGCCATCACCCAGCGGCCCGCCTTTTTCACCAGCGGCGAGCCGGGCCAGATGAAGAACTTGATGCCACGCGCGCCAACGTATGGCGGCTCGCGGTAGTCGGCATCCAGCGTCTTGAATCCGACGTTGCCGAGCAATCCCGCCAGCAGCGACAGATGCACCTGCTCGAACGTCGGTGCCGTGCTGTTGATGCGCCAGCCCGCCTCGCCAACGATCGCGTGCAACTGGCCGTGCACGTCCTTCCATTCACGCACGCGACGCGGGGAGATGAAGGTCGACCGCAGCTCATCGGTCAGCTTGCGATTTGATTTCTTGTGCTCGATGCGCTCGTTGACGAAGGCCCACAGCTTGACGAACGAAAGAAAGTCCGACTTCTCGTCAGCCAGCCGGCGGTGCGCCTGGTCGGCTGCCTGCTGTGCTTCAATCGGCCGTTCGCGCGGGTCCTGCACGCTCAACGCGGACGCAATGACCAACACCTCGGCCAGCGCGTGGTTGTCGCGCGCCGCGAGCAGCATGCGACCAATCCGCGGATCAAGCGGCAGCCGGGCCAGCTCCGCCCCGATCGCCGTCAGTTCATTGTCCTCATCGACCGCATTCAGTTCCGCCAGCAGGTCGTAACCATCGGCGATCGCCCGCGCCGGCGGCGCCTCGACGAACGGGAACGCACGCACGTCGCCCAAACCGAGCGCCTTCATGCGCAGGATCACGCCAGCGAGCGACGAACGCAGAATTTCTGGATCGGTGAAACTTGAACGCTTGCCGAAGTCGCCCTCGTCATACAGACGAATGCAGATGCCATCGGCTACCCGCCCACACCGCCCCGCACGCTGGCTTGCCGCGGCCTGCGAGATCGGTTCGACCTGAAGTTGCTCGACCTTGTTGCGGTACGAGTAGCGCTTGACCCGTGCCAGCCCCGTATCGACCACGTAGCGGATGCCGGGCACGGTCAGCGACGTCTCGGCCACGTTGGTCGCGAGCACGATCCGACGTGCGCCACCGGGTTTGAACACCCGCTCCTGTTCTTCCGCCGACAGGCGTGCGAACAGCGGCAGGATCTCGGTCCCTGGAGGATGGTGTTTGCGCAGCGCCTCGGCCGCCTCGCGAATCTCGCGCTCGCCGGGCAGGAACACCAGCACGTCGCCACGTCCGGCGATCGCGCATTCATCGACCGCGTCGACGATCGCGTCCATCAGCGTGCGGTCATCGGCGTCGTCTTCATCCTGCACCGGCCGGTACCTGATCTCGACCGGATACGTGCGCCCCGAGACGTTGATCACCAGCGCCGGCTCCTCCTTGCTGCCGAAGTGCCGCGCGAAGCGGTCCGCGTCAATCGTTGCGGAGGTGATGACGAGCTTGAGGTCCGGACGCCGGGGAAGAAGCTGCTTCAGGTAACCGAGCAGAAAGTCGATGTTGAGCGACCGCTCGTGTGCCTCATCGATGATGATCGTGTCGTACGCACGCAGCAGCGGATCGGTCTGCGATTCCGCCAGCAGGATCCCGTCCGTCATCAGCTTGATCGCTGCGCCGGGCCGCGTCTGATCCGTGAAGCGGATCTTGTACCCGACCACTTCGCCCAGCGGCGAATTCAGTTCCTGAGCGATGCGGCGAGCGATCGAGGAGGCCGCGATTCGCCGTGGCTGCGTATGTCCGATCTGCGTGCGCTGACCGCGGCCGATCGACAGACAGATTTTCGGCAACTGCGTGGTCTTGCCGGAACCGGTCTCGCCGCAGACGATGACAACCTGGTTCGCTTCGATGGCACGCGCAATGTCATCGCGCCGCGCCGAAACCGGCAGTTCTTCAGGAAACGAGATCGCCGGCAGTGGTCCGCGCGGTTGACGCGTTCGGGCCGGCCCGGACGGCGGTGGCGAGTCGTGGCTTCGAGTTTGCGACATTCGTTCGCGGCTTTCTCACGTCAATTAGGCCGCGTCATGCTCTTTCCAGAAGCATGGATCGAAAGGGCGCGCAACTATACTCCGCGCATGAACGACTCGACCGCACCGACCGCGCTCGCGCAGGCGAGCCACGCGCAGTTCGTCGGCTGGCTGCGCGACGTGGCACCCTACGTGCACGCGCATCGCAGCCGCACGTTCGTGATCGGCTTCGGTGGCGAGCTGATCGAGGCGGGCCGGCTGACCGCACTGATCAACGACCTGTCGCTGTTGCATGCGATGGGAATCCGGCTGGTGATCGTGCATGGGTCGCGTCCCCAGGTTCAAGCGCAACTCAAACTGCGCGGCGTCGAGGGTCGCTTTGCACAGGGCGTGCGCATCACCGACGCGGCCGCGCTGGAATGCGCAAAGGAAGCCTCCGGCGAAATCCGGCTCGACATCGAGGCAGCTTTTTCTCAAGGCTTGCCAAACACACCAATGGCCCACGCGCAGGTGCGCGTGATCAGTGGCAACTTTGTCACCGCGCGACCGCTGGGCATCCTCGCAGGCGTCGATTTCCAGCACACCGGTGTCGTGCGCAAGGTCGACGCCGACGCGATCCGCTTCACACTCGCCAATAATGCGATCGTGCTCGCCTCCCCGCTCGGGTTTTCACCCACCGGCGAAGCCTTCAATCTGACGATGGAAGATGTTGCCGCCAGCATCGCGGTCGCATTGAAGGCTGACAAGATGATCTTCATCGCCGACATCGACGGTGTGCGTGATCGCTCCGGCCGCCTTCAACCAGAACTGTCCCTGGTGCAGGCCGAAACGCTTCTGGCAAGCGATGATGTCGACAGCGATGCGGCGTACAACCTGAACTTCGTGCTGAAGGCCTGCCGCGGCGGTGTGGCGCGCGCCCACATCATCCCGTACGCCCTCGACGGCGGCGTGCTGATTGAACTGTTCACACACGATGGCGTGGGCACGATGATTGCGACTGAAGACGTCGAATCGATGCGCGAGGCCACGGTCGAGGACGTCGGTGGCGTCTTGAAGCTGCTTGAACCGCTGGAGGACGATGGAACGCTGGTCAAGCGGCCGCGCGAACTGATCGAGCGCGAGATCGAGAGGTTCACGGTGCTCGAGCACGATGGCGTGATCTACGGCTGCGCCGCGCTTTACCCGTTTGCCGAATCGAAGATGGGCGAGATGGCGGCAGTCACTGTGCACTCGGCGTACCAGAACTACGGCGATGGCGAGCGTCTGATGAAGCGCATCGAAGCGCGTGCGCGCGCCGCGGGACTGACCCGGCTGTTTGTGCTGACGACACGGACCACCCACTGGTTCCTGAAGCGTGGCTTCACGCTGGCAAGCGTGGATGAACTGCCAATCGAGCGCCAGCGCATGTACAACTGGCAGCGACGCTCCCAGGTATTGATGAAGACACTCGGATAACGTCGGCACGCGTCGCGCGCCGACCGCAATTTCTTTCTTTGGAGATCAACCGTGCCACGAATGATCCACTGCGTGAAACTCGGCAAGGAAGCCGAAGGTCTCGATTTCCCGCCGGTCCCCGGCGAACTCGGAAAAAAGCTATGGGAGAACGTTTCCAAGGAGGCGTGGGCTGCATGGCAGAAGCACCAGACGATGCTCGTCAACGAGAATCGCCTCAACCTCGCCGACGCCCGCGCGCGCAAGTATCTGCTGACCCAGCTGGAACAATACTTCTTCGGCGAAGGCGCTGATCAGCCGGTCGGGTATGTGCCACCGAAGGCGGATTAGCTTGAATCTGGTCACAGCATGAAATACGGTATCGGCCAGGCCATCACCCGCCGCGAGGACGACCGGCTGCTCACCGGCCAGGGGCTGTACGCGGACGATCTGACGTTCCCCGAGGAACTGCATCTGGCTTTCGTGCGCTCGCCGCATGCGCATGCGCGCATCCGGTCAATCGATGCGGCTGAGGCGAAATCAGTCGACGGCGTGGTTGCAGTGTTCATCGGCACCGACCTCGTCGCCGATGGCGTTGGCAGCTTTCCCGGCAACCCGGCGCTGAAGAACGCGATGGGCAAACCGATGAGCACGCCGCCCTACTTTCCGCTGGCGACCGATGCGGTAAGGTTCGTTGGCCAAACAGTGGTCGCAGTGGCAGCGACGACGCACGCGATTGCGCAGCGCGCCGCGGATTCGATCTTCGTCGACTACGAGCCGCTGGACGCGGCAGTCACACTTGACGGAGCGCTCGCGCCCACGGCCCCGCAGCTCTGGGCGGAGGCACCGGGCAACGTCGCCGCCGTCTCGAAGTGGGGCGACGCCGCCACCTGCGACGCCGCGTTTGCCGGGGCGCATCACGTCACGAGGCTATCGCTGCTGAACCAGCGTCTGTCACCGGTGACGATGGAACCGCGCGCTGGCGCCGCCACTTTCGACAAAGATGGCAGCCGGCTGACGATGCACGCAAGCTCACAGAACCCGGCGGGCTTCAAGAATTCGCTGGCGACGATTCTCAAGCTCGCGCCGGAGAGCGTGCGCGTCGTGGTCGGCGACGTGGGCGGCGGCTTCGGCATGAAAACGATGACGTATCCCGAAGACGTCGTGTGCGCGTATGCGGCGCGCAAGCTGCAGCGTCCAGTGCGCTGGCGCGCGACGCGGCTCGACGACTTCCAGGCCGCCACGCACGGACGCGACCAGCACGCCGATGCCGAACTCGCGCTGGACCGCGATGGCCGCATCCTCGGCCTGCGTGTGCGCATCACCGGCAACATCGGCGCGTACGCACACGGCGCGGGTGCGATCATCAATCTCGCCGTCGGACCGAAGGTCGTCACGGGCGTGTACCACGTGCCGGCGTTCGACCTACGTGCGCAGGCGGTGATCACAAACACGAACATCGTGTCGGCCTATCGCGGCGCGGGCCGGCCCGAGGCGATCTTCCTGATCGAGCGCCTGATGGATCAGACCGCAGCGGAGATGAGACTCGACCCGGCCGAACTGCGCCGGCGCAATCTGATCCAGCCTGCGGCAATGCCCTACAAGACGCCAATGGGCGAGACGTTTGATAGCGGCGACTTTCCGCACATCCTCGAACGGGGACTGAAGGAAAGCGACTGGAACGGCTTCGAGGCACGCCGACGCGAATCCGCGGCGCGCGGCAAGCTGCGCGGCCGCGCAGTCTCCACCTTCCTGGAGTGGACTGGCGTGGTGCACGAGGAGACAATCAAGCTGCATGTCGAGGCCGATGGACACGTGCGCGTGTTCACGGCGATGCAGGCCATGGGCCAGGGCATCGAGACGAGCTACGTCCAGATCCTCGCCGACACACTGCAGATCGACCCCGACCGCATTGAGATCGTTCAGGGGGACAGCGACGTTGCGCAGGGCATCGGCAGCATGGGAAGCCGATCGCTCTATATCGGCGGTTCGGCGATGCTGACTGCGTCACAGCAGACGATCGAGTCGGGGCGCGAGCTCGCATCGAACGCGCTCGAGGCGCCGGCACAGGACATCATGTACGAGGCCGGCCGCTTTCGTGTCGCTGGTACCGATCTCGGTGTCGACCTGGGCGAACTCGCCGCTCGCCAGCCCGCCAAACGCATCGCAATTGATACGGTGCAGAAGGTCGGCGGGCCGTCATGGCCCAATGGCTGCCACGTGTGCGAGGTCGAAATCGATCCGGAAACCGGCATCACCGAGATCGTCAGGTACACGACGGTCGATGACGTGGGTCGCGTGATCAATCCGCTGATCGTTGCCGGGCAGATCCATGGCGGCATCGCACAGGCGGTGGGACAGGCGTTGTATGAACAGGTCCACTACGACGAGACGGGCCAGTTGTTGACGGGTTCGTTCATGGACTACTGCATTCCGCGTGCCGACGATCTGCCGAACTTCGACACGCATACCGATGAGTCGCAACCGTGCCGGATCAATCCGCTCGGAGCGAAGGGCGTGGGTGAACTCGGCACAGTCGGCGCCACGCCGACCGTGATCAATGCGATTCTGGATGCGGTGCGGCCGCTTGGCGTGACAGACATCGCGATGCCAGCCACTGCCGAGCGAGTGTGGCGGGCGATCCGCGACGCGCGCGAGCATCGATAAACGCGCGCCGCGGCGGCAGGAATCCGCCTACGAAATGCCGCGGGGTCCGCTCACTTTTGCGCTTCTCTGGATCACCGGGCTCGCGGTCGGAGTTCTGTTCGTCTTGCTCGTCACCGGTGGAAGCCTGGCGTGGTTGCTGCTCGCCGCGGTGCCCGCCGTCGGATTCCTGTTCCTCACGCGCACGGATCGGAAGTCGAACAAGACGGATCCCTCACTGACTCAGGTGCCAGAACAGCGCGACATCGAAGGGTGACCACAGCGCCGTGCGCACGCCCGCATCCGCCAGCCCGCGCCGCACCCACTCGTTGCTGGTAAACGAGAGCGAGTAGTGTTCGGTCCCCTCGAAGAACGCGTCGGTCGCAAAGTAGCCGGGGCGATCGATGCGGATCGCACGACCCTGCGCATCGCGTGAAAAACCGGCCCGAACGTAGGCGACCAGCCTCGCGTACTGCTCCTCATCAATCGCAACGCGCACCGAGCGATAGTCCTGTGGGCGCATCAGGTATTCGACGTGCATCGCACCGTTGCCGCGGCCGCTCAGGGCGTTGAATGCCGTACGCGGGCGCAGGTCGCGCCAGTGGGGCGTCTCGAGGTAGAACGCGCGGTCACCCCAACCGAAGGCGATCCAGTTGAAGCCCAGCAACGATCGCAGCTTCGTATATTCAACGATCGAGAGCAGCGGAAATTCGCGCGCCCAGTCGTGGGGTTCGCGCGCCGGCAGCACGAGTTCCGCGTGCACGCCGTTCGTGCGAACGTAGATGACAACACCATCGGCGTCCGCGATCGGCGTGCTGAATTCGCGGTTCACCGGAATCAGCCCGAGCACCAATGCCAGCAACACGTATAGGAGTGGCGCTCCGAGCAACAGGAGCGCAATGATTCTGAGCGCGTGTTTCATGTCCCCTATTTTGCCGCCTACACACAACCACGCTTGCGAGGCGTCAGGCGCGGTGCTACAAGAAGCACGAACGAGGATTCCCTTGAAGGCTGATTTGATGCGGTTCCATCCTTGGGTGGTCGCCCTTTGCTGCGCGCTCGGCGCCTGCGCGACCAATGCGCCGCCAGCGCCAGCCACCGCAGCGCCGGGATGGCAGCAAGGGCGCCCACCGGAACTCGCTGCATCTCAGCTTGCTCCGTTTGCGACCCCCAGCGCGCCGCTTCCTGCAGCGGAGATTCCGTTATCGCAACTACGCGCACCAGCGGGGTTTCGCATCGAGCTGTGGGCCAGCGGCATTCACAACGCACGCTCGATGGCCCTCGGTAGCCGCGGCACGGTCTTCGTCGGCAGCCGCGTTGCGGGCAAGGTGTATGCAGTGATCGATCGCGGCGATCGACGCGAGGTGAAGACGATTGCGAGCGGCTTGCAGCAACCCAACGGCATCGCGTTTCGCGACGGCGCGTTGTACGTCGGGGAGACGCACCGCGTGATCCGGTTCGATCAGATCGAGTCGCGCCTCGACGCCGCACCTGTGCCGATCGTTGTGTACAGCGACTTACCGGCGCAGACGCACCATCATTGGCGCTACATGGCGTTCGGTCCTGACGGCGCACTGTACATAGCCATCGGCGCGCCCTGCAACATCTGCACACCCGCCGCAGAGTATGCGCAGATCCGTCGCGTTGACCTCGCCACCGGCAGGCACGAAGTGGTCGCGCGCGGCGTGCGCAACAGCATCGGTTTCGACTGGCATCCCTTGACCCGCGAACTCTGGTTCACCGACAACGGCCGCGACTGGGGGGAAGCGGATCGCGTGCCCGATGAACTGAATCGCGTGGCCGCGCCGGGTCAGCACTTCGGCTTTCCGTACTGCCATGGCGGCGATTTTCCGGATCCCGAATTCAGCGCTGGCCGATCGTGCGCGGAGTTTGTCGCGCCGACATTGAAACTCGGCCCCAATGTCGCGGCACTGGGCATGCGCTTCTACACCGGCAGTCTGTTTCCCGCGGAGTACCGCGGCAACCTATTCATCGCGCAGCGAGGTTCATGGAACCGCGAGCGCAAGACCGGCTTCGTGGTGATGCGCGTGACGCTGAAGGGCAATGCCGTCGAGCGGTACGAGCCGTTCGTGACGGGCTGGATGAATGAGGAGCGATTCTGGGGCCGGCCGGTCGATGTACTCGTGATGCCGGACGGCGCGCTGCTGATCTCCGACGATCATGCGGGCGCGATCTTCCGCGTCAGTGTCGCGCGCTGAGTCAGTCGAAGCGCGCACCGTGACGGTACTCTGCGTTGCTTCGCATTCGAAAGGCTCCGCCCGCGCTCCGTCGCGCGTGCGTATCAATCAAGCGTCGTGAGAAAGTGCGCCAGATCGTCGATGTCCTGATCGGTCAGGGTTTTTGACACGCTGGCCATGTTGCCTGCGTCGTTCGTACGGCGGGCGTTCTTGAAATCCAGCATCTGCTTGACGACATAGTCGTGGTGCTGACCCGCCACGCGCGGGATTTCGTTTTGCCCTTTGAAGCCACCAAGATGGCACATCGTGCACAGCGTCTCTTCCGCCTTCGCGCGTCCGCGGGCGATTTTCGCGGGATCGGCCTTGAATTCGCCCGCGCGCGGCTTCTGTGCTGCGAAGAACCCCGCAATGTTGAACATGTCGTCGCGCGATAGATCCTTGACGAAAGGCTCCATCTGCGGCTCAACGCGCCGGCCCTCCTTGAAGTCCTTCAGCTGAAGGTAGATGTAGCGCGCGGTCTGGCCGGCGAGGATAGGAAACAGTGGGATTGCCGAATTGCCATTCGGACCATGACACGCGACGCAGACCTCCGCCTTCTTGCGGCCGGCCTCAATGTCCTGCGCATGGGCGGTAGAGATCGTGGCGAATGCGGCGCAGAGGATTACGAGAGAAATCAGCTTCATCATCATTTCAGAAAAAAGGGGCCGCGTCTCCGCGGCCCCATGCCTGCAATCGAATTCGACTACAGCGCGAACACGAATACGCTGTTGCCGCGCTTGAAGTCGAGCTGCGTGTTGCCGCCACAGCCCATCGCGATGTACTGCTTGCCGCCGACTGTGTAGCTTACTGGCATCGCGTTGGCGCCAGCACCGCAATTGAAGCTCCACAGCTTCTTGCCGGTCTTCGAATCGAGCGCATTGAAGCTGCCGTTGCCCTCGCCGAAGAAGTACAACCCGCCTGCAGTTGCGAGACCACCGCCGATCAACGGCTGCTCGGTGTCGTGTTTCCACACGATCTTGCCGGTGTCGATATTGACTGCGACCGCGCGGCCCCACTGCTTCTCAGTCGGGATCACTTTGAACGCACCACCGAGCCACAGCTTCGAACCACCCGGATACTTGGCGGCCTCGACGTGGTACGTCATCGGCTGATGCAGGTTCAGCGCAAACGCGAGTCGGTTCTTGGGATCCCAAGACATCGGCGACCATTCCACGCCGCCGTTGGCACCCGGCAGCATGCGCGCGCCCTGCGCAGTCGGCAGCACCCACATGTTTTCCTGCGGGATCATGGCTTCCGAGAAGCGGATCAGCGAACAGTCCTTGCGGTCATGAACGTAGATATGGCCCGTCTTGCCGCCATGGATCACGCCCGGGATCATCTTGCCGCTCTTGTCCTTTACGTCCACCAGGATCGGCGGGCTGACTGCATCGAGATCCCACACGTCATGCGCGACGTACTGGAAGTGGCACTTGTAGCTGCCCTTGTCCAGATCGACCGCGACGATCGAGTCGGTGTACAGGTTGTCGCCCGGGCGCTCGGCACCGTACAG
>DAITAC010000046.1:0-32926 GCA_036824465.1 Burkholderiaceae bacterium | reverse complement strand
TCGTTCCCTTCCTGGTCTATTACCGTCCGCCACCGATCGGGGATTTCTATACGGAATGGCTGGCTGCTGTCTCGTTCGCCGCAGCTGTCGTGTCGGCGATTGCGGTCGTCCCGCGCCGGTTCAGTGTCGAATGGGGTTTGTTGGCGTTGCCCCTTGCGCTCGCGCTGATCATTGTCTTTCACCTCGCGCTGGGTCGGTACATCTACGCGTACGACTGGGCGCTTTGGTTTGCCTATCTCGGCGTGTTCACGCTCGCGATGGTTTTGGGACAGGGAATGCGCAGCGCGGGGTTGCTGGCCGAGGTGACCAACCGGCTAGCGTGGGCGATCGTTCTGACGTCGCTGGTACAACTGTTCACGCAACTGGCGCAACTCTTCCGAATGGAGCAGGCACTTGCCCCATTCGTCGTGGGTGTGATTCACGGGTCAGTCTGCCGCGTGCACGGCAACATCGGACAGGCCAACCAGGCAACGACGATGGCCTGGTTCGGGATCGCGGCAGCGTTGTACCTGGTCGAGACTCGAAAGCTTGCGCGTGCGCTGGGCTTCATCGTCGTCGCCGTCCTGCTCTTCAGTTCCGCGCTGACGGCATCGAGAATGGCATGGCTGTTCGGCCTGATCATCAGCATGATGATTCTTTGGCGACACCTGTGCACTCAACGTTCGCTCGCTCGCAGCCTGGCAGGTGCAGGTGCGCTACTTCTTGCGTTCGCGGCGGCCAATATTTTGGCAATCCAGCTGATTCACCTGCAGGACCAAACCTGTGCCAGCGGTCTGGCACGCCTTGCGCACGAAAGCGATTCATTTTCCATTCGCTGGAATCTTTGGCGGCAGGCCGTTCTCGTCTGGAGCGCACATCCCTGGTTCGGCAGCGGTGCGGGCAACTTTATGAGCATGGTCTACATCATGGACCAGGCACCGGGGAACCAACCTCTCGATTACTACGCGCACAACTCCCTTCTGCAACTGCTGGCGGAATTCGGCGCGGTTGGTGCGGCAGCCGGCCTCGGTTTTCTTCTCTGGGGCGCCTGGGCGGTCTTCAAGACCCGAGGGGAAATGAACCCACACCGCCTGGCGCTGTTCAGTTGGATGGCTATCCTGCTCACATACAGCATGCTGGAATTCCCTTTGTGGTACATGCAGTTCCTAATCTTCTTCGGACTGAGCGTCGGCCTGCTTCTGAACCCGCGCGGGGAAGGCGCGGTCATTTTTGTGTCCGCACGCCCATTGCTGGCCGGGGGCGTGATCGCGCTGGTGGCGGGCTGCGCCTATACGGCATACGACTATCGGAAGGTGGAGCGGGCCTTCTATTTGGTCTCCGATGCGCAAGCCCTGAGCATGCTCGGTTCACCAGAGCTGAACGCAACGCTGGATGAGATCGCCAACGCGACATCCATATACAGAGTGCATCTCGAATACGCTTTAGGGCTGCGCGTGCCGATGACGAAAGAGGATCTGCAGGCCAAACTGGCGGACAGTGAGCGACTGTTGAAGAAGACCCCGATAGCGGCGACGATCTTGCGCGAGGTGCTGTTACTGACGCTCGCCGGTGACCTCAACGGAGCTCGTTGGCACCTGCGTCGCATGCTGAAATTCTTGCCGCAGACTACGGAAGTGGCCATCGAGGACATGCGCCGCTTTATCAGGGAACAGCCAGCCAGTTTTGCCCCGCTCGCTCCCATCCTTGATGAAGAGATCGCGGCCGCGCCAAAGTCCCCGTTGTGAGTCGCTTGTCCGAGACTTCGGCTGGGCAGCGCAGATCCGCTCATTGCGTTTCGCCGAGACGATTGCAGCCCTGAGGGTTGTCGACTTCTTTCCAAGGTGCCGCCCATCATCGGTCGTCCTAAGTATCAGGTCGCGGTCGTCACCCGCCGCCCAACTGGCTTTTTCATTGTGCACGTTGAAGGCGAAGTGTTCCCTGACGTGAACGGCGCCAACCTGGGTTCTGCCGCGCAGCCGCTGAAGGACAGGGACGTAATCGAGTTGGCGGGAGTCAAGATGGAGTTCGTGCAGTCGGGCGTGTCGTCTTAGCCATCGTCCCTTGAGCGGTACTGGCAGACCCTTTTCCCGTTGTGTTGTGCCCAATTTCGTCATGAGCCATGCCCAAATTTGTCATCTGAAGCGCATGATGCCGGGGATTTTGGCCAGATGTCCGACTGAAACGCGTATTAGGGCCCTGGCACGGTTCTTGGGTATTGAACACTGCTGGCACATGCCGGTGTCAAAATCTTAGGGGGTATCTGCTTATGAAACGTCAACTTCAACGCGGCTTCACGCTCATTGAACTGATGATCGTGGTGGCGATCATCGGTATTTTGGCGGCGATCGCCATTCCGCAGTATCAGGACTACACGATCCGGGCGCGCGTCACCGAGGGCTTCAATTTGGCCGGCGCGGTCAAGACCGGAGTCGCTGAGTTCTTCAACACCAACAGCAGTTGGCCCTCTTCGAACGCCTTGGCGGGCGTGTCCGACACCATCTCCAGCAAATACGTCTCATCCGTCTCCCTGAGTACTGCGACTCCGGGGATCATTACTGTTGTCTACACCGCGAGCGTAGGACTTACCGCGGGGCAGACGGTACAGTTGTCGCCAACTGCTCTGGCCGGACAGTCGGCTGGTGCGGTCGACTGGATTTGCACGGGTGGAACTCTGACCGCGAAGTATCGCCCGGCGAACTGCCGATAACACAGATCCTGCAAAAGCAAAAAGGGCGGCCCTCGGTCCGCCCTTTTCTTTCGAGCGACTTCAAGCGTTTCGTGGACAATCCATCCTTAGGTAAGGCCTCCATGAATCGGTGTCTGCCCGGACTTGCTAAGCACCGCTGGCACTACTACTGGGGGCACATCGTGGCCAAGGCAAACAGCGTCTTCAGTTGCGCCATGTTCTTCTTCAGGCCCCGGTAGCGCACCTTGGTGTAGCCGAACTGGCGCTTGACCACCCGGAACGGATGCTCGGCCTTGGCCCGCACCGCGGCCTTGATGCGCTCGACGCATTCGATCAGCTTGCCGATCCTGGGCGTGCGTCTCAATTTCCTGCGCACACTCAGCCTCATCGCCACGTGCCAGTTGGCGCCCGTCGCCTCGGGCCGCTTGTCTGCCCCCTGATAGCCGGCATCGGCGAAGACATCCGTTTTCTGCCCGTGCAACAGCGCGTTGCCGATCGTCACGTCACTGACGTTGGCTGCGGTGCCGATGACGGTGTGCACCAGCCCGGAGTCGCGGTCGGCGCCGATGTGCGCCTTCATGCCAAAGTGCCAGTTGTTGCCCTTCTTCGTCTGGTGCATCTCGGGGTCGCGCGCGCCGGTGCTGTTCTTGGTCGAGCTCGGTGCCGCGATCAGCGTGGCATCGACCACGCTGCCGCTTTTGAGCAGCAACCCTCGGCGGCTCAGGGTGTCGTTGACCGCAGCCAGCATCTGCGCGGCCAGGTCGTGGGCTTCCCAGCAGGTGGCGAAACCGCAGGATGGTGCCCTCGTCGGGAAGCCGGCTGATGCCGCTGGGCAGTTGCGCAAACTCGCGGTACAACGGCGCGTCAAACAGCGCCTCTTCCATCGCCGGATCGGACAGACCAAACCACTGCTGCAGGAAGTGGATGCGCAGCATGGTCTGAATCGGAAACGGCGGCCGGCCGGTCTTGCCTTTCGGGTAGTGCGGTTCAATCAGCGCAATCAGGTCGGCCCAGGGAACCACACGCTCCATCTCGTCGAGAAACTCACGCTTGCGCGTCTACTTGATCAACAGCTTCAAGCCAAGATCTGTTTGCGTCATCGCCGCTACCGCTCCAACAATTCAGATCGTCCTTCAACGCACGGCACGCGAATTCGCCGACTTATGCAGAATTTCCTTAACAGTGAGGTCACTTCGCGGCAACCTCGCGCAGGATGTCGGCCACCTGCTCGGCGACTCTCTCGACTGTGAAGCCTTGCACCACGATGTCTCGACCTGCGCGACCGGCGGCCTGCGCAGCGATGTCGTCATCGAGGAGGGCGACCAATGCTTGCGCCCACTCATCATCGCTGATCGCGCCGTAACCGATCGGTCCCCGCTGGAGCAGCTCCGAGTTCATGCCGTACGGCGAAACGACGACCGGCAGTCCGCACGCCATGTAGGTCAGCATTTTGAGACTGCACTTGCCGCGGGTCCACGGCGTGTCCGGCATCGGCATCAATCCAACGCGCGCGGATTGCAGCGCGGGCACTTCGACTTCCGGGCGCCACGGCACGTATTCGACCCGTGAACCTTGCAACCCCGCCAGCTGAGGCGGCGCGTCGCAGACAATGCGCAGTCGAGCGCGGGGGCGCGCATCGAGAACGCGTTTCAACGGACTCTCGATCGATCTGAGATACGGCAATCCGCCGCTACTTCCGGACCACACGATGACTTGCGTCGACGCCACTCCGCTCGACGGGCGAAAGCGTTCGGTATCAACCGCGGTCGGTACGATCCACGTCCGAGCCATCGGCGCGAAATGCTCCGCGATATATTGGTTCCCGCAGAAGACGCCACCAGCCCAACGCGCCAGTTTGTCGGCCGCGTGCCAGCGTTGATGCAGCCAGATCGCATCGTCGACGTCGAATACCGCGGGTTTGGACCACGCCCGCTCGATGGTCGCGAGCGTCGAAACGATCTCTCGTTGAAACACGGCGACGTCGCTGTCGCCAGCTTCGCGAATCGCGCGGCGCCGCTCGATCAGACAAGCAGGCAGCCATAGCAATCGTCGCAGGAGTCCTTTCGGCGGATAGCTGCCGAATCGCGCGGGCAATTCACACAGACGCACGCCGTGTATGCTCAGTGGCGCGACGAGCTGACGGACGCGAAATCGTGCGGACGGCACGTTCTCGCCTTGCGTGAATGCGGCGACGTCCAGCGTCAAGGCGCCGCCCGTCGGCGTTCCGTCCGCCGTCGAAGCCGGCTCGCCAGCCAGTCGCGGCAACCCGCGCCGTTGAGGGCGAGCATCGCCCCACCGTAGACCACGCCAGCAGCAGTCACTCGCAAGGCGAGCGCGATCGCGTCGCCGCCGGGAATCTGCCACAGTGCCAGCAACATCAATCCGCAGCTGAAGAGCACGCGGCCGAAGTGGCCGCGCGAAATTCGCCATGCGATGACGTCGCGACCTGACCACCACGACAGCAGCAGTGCGACCGACTGCGCCACGAGTGCCGCGCCGACGGCAGCCCATACACCGTAGTTCCCCACGAACGCCAGGTTGAGCGTGAGCCCTAGCGCCGCGCTGACCGCGACGTTGCGCAGCTGCGCCGGCATCCGTCCGGCTACGTACAGCCCCACGTCGAAGACGAACGTCCGGAGCAGTCCCAGCACTGTCGCGATCGCGACCCACGGAATCACCGCGGAAGCGCGTTCGATATATACAGATCCGAAGAATGCTGCGATCAGATCTGTTCGCACAAGAATGAATCCGGTCAGCGCCGGGAGCAGCACTGCCAGCACGAACAGCGCGTAGTGCCCCTCGATAGTCGCTCGCTCGCGTGCATCGGTGCGCTCGTGCGCCGCCACGAGGCGGGGAAACCAGGCGAGGTAGAGCGACGAACCCAGCAGACCCAACGATTGCTGTGTCAGGTCGGCCGCGGCCGCGTAAATGCCGAGGTCTGCGGGTGCCACCTGACCTGCCAACACGAACCGGTCGGCCCATTGCAGAACTGCGCCGACGAACATTGTCATCGCGAGCGGCTGCGCGAACGACTGTAGGCGTGGCAGCCATTCGACTGCAAATCGTCCCTTCACGGCATCACGCCACGCTGGCCATCCGATCGTCAGCGAGGTCGCGAGCGAACTCACGCAGACGATCGCAACCGCCATCGCGGCTTGGTTAAGCTGTTGTAGAAGCAACGCGCTGATGCCCAGCACGAGCACGGCCTTGGCTAAATACATCGCGCCGAAGCGCGTCGGCATCAGGCGGCTCGACGCGTACTGTCCGGCGAAGTCGAACAATGCCTGCGAACTGCCTAACGCCCATGCCGCGAACGCCAGGCCGCGCGGGATCGGTCGTCCGCCGATGAGTTCGATGCCGACGGCCACAAGTAGCGCGACGGCGATGATCATCATCATCAGACGCGTAAGCGTTGCAGTCAGATCGAGCGGATCGTTACTTGGCAGAAAGCGGCCAAGGCTCTGCTGCAACGGTTGCAGAACGACTGCGACACAGGTGGCCGACCCGGCCGATGCAAGCGCAAACCATGCGTAACCGTCCGGGCCCAACCAGCGTGCAAACAGCGACAGCGCCGCGAGCGACAGGATCCCTGAGGCGCCTCGTGACGCGACGTAGATGGCGCTCGCTCGCACACTCATGCGGCATTCTTCGAGAAATCCAGCGGGTCGGTCACGACCGGCGCAGTTCGTAGCGGAGCTGATAGCACGGAAGCAGGTAGCACAGATTTTCTTCGTGGAATTCCTGCAGCCAGCGCGTCGCGTTGAAGACGCGCCCCAATGCTCGGCGCACCAAACCGCGGATTGGAAACGGCGAGTCGAATTGAAGGGCTACATCGATCAGCTCGAATCGCGGCTGCATACCATAATTCGGTACCCGACGACGAAACAATTGACTTCGTGCGAGATAGCAGAACGTGTAAAGCCCGAAATAGCGGGCGTGCGTCGGGTCGGAATAGAAATAGGGGTTGGCGAAGTGGGGAACTTCGACATCGAGCACAGCATTGAGTCGCATTACACGCGCAAGTTCGTCGAGCAACCGGTTCAGGTCGGCGACGTGCTCAAAAAAGTGATACGCGTGCACGGCACCGACGCATCCGTCCGGCAACGCTTGAAGCGCCTCGAAAATGTCTCCGACCAGGTCCACGCCGGGATAGTCCAGCGCGTCGACGCCGATCGCATCCGTGTACCGCTTCCTGGCGCCGCAACCGAGTTCGAGGACAAGCCACTCGCCCGCCGCGGCGCGCTGCAGAACGTGTCCCTTATCGACAACGCTCATATCGGCGGCCACGCATTCCGGCATCCAGTCAGTTGTGCGGCTTCGGGATTGCGGCCAGTACGGTGTCCGTCTGTTCGTAAGCCGCCACGTGCCCCACGTCGTCGATCGCCGTTAGGGTCGCACCGGTAATGCCGTCGACCAAGCGCTTCACGTACGCGGGCGGAATCAGCTCGTACGAGGCGCCCCAGTTCACCTGCGTCCGCGCGCGAATGTGATGCTGCCGTTCGCCGAGGCCACGATCGGGAATCGAAAATAGGATCGTTGCGGCTATTCCACATGCGCCCCGCGTTGGCGACGAGGAATTCCGTCAGGAACGCCGGATCATTCAAGTCGTCGCCGCCCGCCGGCAGCGCCGTGTATTTCGCGGGCTCGTGGAACAGCAACTCGGGCAACTCGATCGGCAGCTCCGCAGACAGGCCGGAGGCCGAATGATTGTCGAGGCGCGAGCCAGCAGAGATGTTCGAATTAAGTTGCTTCACGGACGCGTTCGATTCGGCATGACGCTCCCGCCTCGGACCCGAGATGTCACCGTAGACGCGGTTCGCATCCGTCGACATACCGACTGGAAAGCCCGCGAGGAGCCGGCCGGCGGAAGCCACGTCGGGCATCTCGATTTCTTAGGCGACGGGACATGGCGGGTTGTACTGCGCGATCGAATTGGCCAGAGCCACGCGCGCAGCAAGCGAAGGACGACGGGCAAGCGCCGCGGCCATGATCTTTTGGAGCAGCATCATGTCGCACGCGTTCGCGTGGTGTTCGTTGACACCGTTGCCGTCGTAGCCGAACGGCTCACCATACTCGCCTTCGTCGAGATAGCCGTTGTGCAGCTCGTGCCTCCTAGCGGGTCGTATGGCGAACTCCGAAAGTCGACCCTGACCCAGCGGTATTTTTCACCGAGGTCGTCGACGGACCGCGGCCAAGGCATCAGGTTGAACCACGTGAACTTCATGCTATTGCCCGGCCGTCAGAAGTGGGTCATATCACCCGCTTTGCGAACGCCTGTCAACAATCAAAGCTGACCGCTATACGCATCCAGGTGGCTCCATGAGCACAGTCGAATTCTTCTTCGATTGCTCGAGCCCCATGACGTATCTCGCGTTCGAAAGAGTGCAGCAACTGAAAGCGCGCGTCGACTGCAACGTCGTCCTGTGGCCCATGTTCGTCGTCGGCGTCTGCATATCAATTGCACCCCAAAATTCTCGAAAACTGCGCTAAGCCAGTACCCGCAAAGGCGCGCTACTAGCGAGTATAGGAAATTCAAATGTCCTCTATCCCGCCGTGCGGTACGTGACGGCTCACGGTTCGACGCAGCCGAGATAGTAATTGGTGGTGGTCTCGCCGACTTGCGCATGTGCGCCCATTGCCCGGGGCAAGGAAGAGGGGCTCCACTCGTTCCGCGCAGCCGCGACTCAAAATAGCACAGCGTCGGCCGGCAGTTCCTTCAGGTCCAGCAAGACTTCTCAGGTGACCATGGGAGCTTGCGCTTCACGCATGCGTAAGCCAGGTCGCTCCAGCGAACATCCATCGCTGAACTTCCCGTCGACGCAGCCTTCAATCTGGTCGTAGCCACATGGCATCGACGCCCGCCGTTCCGCTCGATGACCTGATGATTTCACGCCGACCGGGCGTGTCGCGGATGCCAGCCGTCAAGGACCTCACATGTGTCGAGAGTACGGGTGTTTGATCTCCGATTTGTACAATGCCGTTCGGTCGCAATTCAGTCTGGGGCACAAAACTCCAGGCGAGTTCCAGATCGACTCACTGTCAGCGATGAAGAGGACGATCGGAAGGATTTTCGCGATATGCAACGTGGGCTACGCATGGCCGGCCGGTTCCTGGCCTGTCGCCAGCGACCAAAGCGGCCGGCGGTGCATAACCCTGCGCCGTACCCAGTTCGACGTTTCTTAACCACAAAGAATTCACTTATCGGACCTTGGTCAGTTGTTCAAACGAATGGGGCCAGCTCTGTACGATCGACAACTCGAACAGTGTCAGTCCTTCCTGGACGTTGGCTTCCATCCACGCCGCCAGCTTCGGCGCGCAGCGCCTGGCTCACCTCGGTTCTCATCTCGAGTCGTGGCACGTACGCCTGCGCGTTCTGTTGCAGGTGAAACTGGCAGCGCTGCCACGGCACCGACGGAAACACCGCCGCACGCGCTCTCTTCAGCCCCGCATGGTCGTCGGCGACGATCAGCGGCACGCCGGTGAGGCCGCGGGCCTGCAGGCTTTGCAGGAACGCTCTCCAGTGCGCCTCGGCTTCACTCAAGGCGCGACTTCCACCAAGTACGCGGCGCTTACCGCCGGCGGTGACGCCGACAGCCAGCAGCACGGCGCAATCGAGCACCCGGCCACCGTGACGCACCTTCTCGTAGCGGGCGTCCAGAAACAGGTAGGGATAGGCGGGCAGTTTGGCTTCGCGCCAAGCCGACAGCTCGGTGTCCAACGCCGCCGCCGCGCGCGAGACCTGCATCGAGGTGACTTCGCAACCGGCCAGTTCCTCGACGATGGCGCTGACCTTGCGCGTGGACACGCCCTGCACGTACATCTCGGCCAAGGCACACAGCAACGCACGTTCGGAACGAATGCCACGCTCCAGCACCGAGGGATACCAGTCGCTATCGCGTACCTGCGGCACGCGCAGATCGAGCGCACCCAGGCGCGTGGCCAGCCGCTTGGGCTTGAAGTCGTTGGCATGCCCACACCGCGCCGCCGTGCGCTGCCATGGCGCGGCGTTCAGATGCGCGCTGCGCTCGGCCTTCATCGCCTCGTTCAGCAACAACTCCAGCGGTCGCCTCAAGTCGTCCAGTCCGTGCGCGGTGAGCGCGCCCATCACCTGTTCCCAGATTGCCTGCAGTTCGTTACTCTCGGGGCGCCAAGCCACGATGCTGTTCCTCTCTGTCTTTGACTTCGGTCGAAGGTCGCAACAGAAAGACTCGCACATCGTTCGGCTTGGCCCCTCTTCGGCCGCGCCCCGTGCTGATTGCTGCTTCGCTACGCTCAGCCGCGATCAGCACGCAAGAAGAACAAATCGAAATTACAGAAAGAATGTTGCACTAACTTCATTTAATCTTACTGTGTCAATAAATTCAAGGCATTATTCGCACTTCTTCGTCCTTGGTGTGAGGAGCGATGGGTGCGAGCGAGCGGTTTGAGCGATACATGGAGCATTTGGCGGCGGGACTTGGGCATGCGGACCGGCACGTGGGGCTGAAGGGCTACTGCACCGGATTGATCTTGCCGGGGCCGCGCAAGAGCGTGGAGCCGATGGCCGCCAGGATCGATCCGTTGCACGCCAGTGCCCGGCACCAGGCGTTGCATCATTTCGTGGCCCAAGCCGAGTGGTCCGACGCCGAGATGCTGCGACGAGTCAGCCAGTGGGTCGTGCCCCGGATGGACTTCTCCGCGGACGGCTTCTGGATCATCGACGACACGGCTTTTCCGAAGAAGGGTACGCACTCGGTGGGGGTGGCGCGGCAGTACTGTGGCGTTCTGGGCAAGCAGGACAACTGCCAGGTCGCGGTCAGTATCTCTTTGGCCAACGAGCAGGCGAGCCTTCCGGTGGCTTGGCGGCTGTACCTGCCGAAGGAGTGGGCGCAGAATGCGCACAGGCGCGAGAAGGCCGGGGTGCCGACTGAGGTCAAGTTCGCCACCAAGACCGAGATGGCGCTCGCGCAACTGCAGGCGCTGCTGGGCGACGGCGCGCCGAAGTACTGCGTGCTGGCCGATGCCGGCTACGGCGTCGACACGGCATTCCGGCAGCGGCTGAGCGATCTGGGGCTGTCCTACGTCGTGGGCATCACCTCGGCGGTGGTGGTGTGGCCCCCGGGGGTCGAACCGCTGCCACCGAAGCGCTATGGCGGCATGAGCCGCCCACCTGTGATGCCGCGTCGCACGCGCCGTCGGCAACCGCTGAGTGCGAAGGCGCTGGCCCAGCAACTGCCGACCAGTGCATTTCACACGGTCAGTTGGCGCGAGGGCACCAACGAAACCCTCACCGGACGCTTCGCCGCCGTGCGCGTGCGCCACGCCGGCGGCAACACGGGCCGAGCCCGGCTGCACCCTGAGCAGTGGTTGCTCATCGAATGGCCGGCCGGGGATGCCGAGCCGCTCAAATACTTCCTGTCGAACCTGCCGGCCGACACGGCGATCAATGATCTGGTCGCCAAGACACACATGCGCTGGCGTATCGAACGCGACTACCAGGACCTGAAGCAGGAACTCGGCCTCGGACACTACGAAGGTCGTGGTTGGAGAGGGTTTCACCATCATGCCGCGTTGACCATTGCCGCCTACGGGTTCCTGGTTTCGGAACGCCTCGCCGCCGGCCGCATCGTCGGCGCCAAAAAAAACTTCATCGCACGCCAAGTTCCTCCCCTTCCCACGGATTACATCCCGCGTGGCAGCCCGGCGCGCGCAGCGGCACGTGTCAGATTCCATCGCGACGATCCGTCATCAGCTCAGCGTTCGTCTCATCCATCGCCTCGGTCGGTGCCCGCACTGCGGCCAGCGAAGCGGAAAACTATTCTTGTGACACAGTAAGATTAATAAGCCCTTCCGAAAATTGGTTTAAATGGAACTTCACAGCTAGACGACCTTCCTTCGCGCAGAGCCGGCATCACCGTCAGAGCGAGCAGATGAATCAATGATGAAAGTCGTATTTTTGAGCAGCGGCCTTGACACTGGTGGGGCCGAGTTTGCGTTGCTGCGCCT
Source organism: Burkholderiaceae bacterium (assembly GCA_036824465.1). GTDB lineage: Bacteria > Pseudomonadota > Gammaproteobacteria > Burkholderiales > Burkholderiaceae_F > JAKOQB01. The sequence goes on along the minus strand of DAITAC010000046.1, from coordinate 21,276 downwards.
GACCACCGCGATTCGGCAGTTTGGCATCACGCCCGCAGTGGTGTCGTTAAGGGATCTTGGAGTGGTCGGCCCGATGCTTCGGCAAAGCTCGATTGAGGTCCTGACCCTTGGTCTACCGACACTGACTTCTCTCGTTACCGCATTACCGAGGCTTTCGTCCTATTTGCGTCGGCGGCGAGCGTCGCTTCTGCATGGGTGGATGTACCACGGCAATCTGGCCGCACTGGTCGCCGGACGACGACTTGGACTGCCGGTGGTCTGGGGCATCCGACAATCGCTGTTCAGGGCGCAGGACAAGTGGCTAACCCGGCGCGTGATCGGGGCCGGGGCTCGGCTGTCGCGTGGCGCAGATCTGATCGTCTATAACTCCGTCGTCGCACGAAGTCAGCATGAGGCGTGTGGATACGCAGGTGCGAAAGCTACGGTCGTGCCGAACGGCTTTGAGACCGAACGGCTTCGGCCGGACGATACTCTGCGCGCCGTGATGCGAGCGCAGCTCGGGATCGCCGCCACCGCACAGGTGGTTGCCCAGGTGGCGCGCTTCCACCCGGACAAGGACTATCCAACGCTGTTGCGTGCGGCGGCGCGAGTCATCTCCGTCTTTCCGGAGGCTTGTTTCCTCCTGGTTGGGGCGGGTGTCGACGAATCGAATGCGGAGCTTGTAAAGATGGTGGATGACCTGGGCCTTCGTCCGCACGTTCGAATGCTCGGCCGTCGTGATGATGTTGCAAATCTGCTTGCGGCCGCTGACGTCGTGGCGCTCAGTTCCATCGCCGAAGCGTTTCCGAATGTGCTTGGCGAGGCGATGTGCTGCGGTGTGCCCTGTGTCGGAACAGCGGTCGGCGACGTATCGGAGTTGATCAGAGACACTGGAGAGGTGGTTCCCCCGTCGAACCCTGATGCCCTGGCGGCGGCGCTAGTGCGGCTCCTGTTGTTGGAATCCGGCGCACGGCGCGAGCTCGGCGCGCGGGCGCGAGACAGAATCATTCGAAACTACTCGATCGCAGAGATCGCGCGACGCTACGCTGAGTTGCTCTTTTCTGTCGCGCGGTTGCCTGGCAGGGAAGGCTAGAAACATGTGTGGCCTTGCCGGCGTTCTTGACTACTCCGCCAAGCGCGATGAGGCGGGGTTACGTGCGGTTGTCTCATCAATGGCTGACCGCCTGGCCCACCGCGGCCCCGACGACAGCGACGTCTGGTGCGACCCGGAATGTGGCGTCGCCCTCGGCCACCGGCGGCTCGCCGTCGTCGACTTGACCGCCGCCGGCCACCAGCCGATGCGTTCGCACGACGAACGTTTTTTCATCGCCTACAACGGCGAGCTCTACAACACCGCGAGCGTGCGCGCCGAAGTCGATGGTGTGCGCGGGCCGCTTCGCTGGCGCGGGCATTCCGACACCGAGGTACTGCTCGAAGCAATCGTCACGTGGGGCGCAAAGGAAGCGCTGCGCCGCGTGGTCGGCATGTTTGCATTCGCTCTTTGGGACCGTGCCGAGCGTCGACTGACTCTTGCGCGCGATCGTGTCGGCGAGAAACCGCTCTATTACGGACGCTTCGGCGATGCGCTGCTGTTCGGCTCGGAGTTGAAGGCACTGCGTGCGCACCCGGCGTTTCGCGCCGAGATTGACCGCGACGCGCTGGTCGCTTACGTGCGCCACGGCTACGTGCCGGCACCGTACAGCATCTATTGCAGCGTGTCCAAGCTGCCGCCGGGCTGCCTTGCCGAATTCGCGCGCGATTCAACCGAAACCCGCATCGAGAGCTTCTGGTCAGCACGCGACGTTGCGTTCGCGGGTCTGGCGGATCCGCTGCATTCGACGGAGGCCGTGATGGTCGACGACCTGGATGCGCTGCTGCGCCAGGCCGTGCGCGGCCAGATGGAAGCGGACGTGCCGCTGGGCGCGTTTCTCTCGGGCGGCATCGACAGCTCCACCGTCGTTGCGTTGATGCAGGCGCAGAGCGCGCGGCCGATCAATACGTTCACCATCGGCTTTAATGAGACCGAGTACAACGAGGCGGAACACGCCAAGGCCATCGCCGCTCACCTCGGGACACATCACACGGAGCTCTACGTCACGCCCGAGGAAGCACGCGCAGTCATTCCGCGCCTGCCGCAGATCTACTGCGAACCTTTTGCCGACTCGTCGCAGATACCGACGTTTCTCGTATCGCAACTCGCACGTCGCCACGTGACGGTTGCGCTGTCCGGCGACGCCGGCGACGAATTGTTTGGCGGCTATAACCGCTATGTGATCGCCCAGCAGGTGTGGCGCAAGCTCTCGGCCGTTCCCGCCGCGCTGCGCACCTTGACCGCAGGCGCGCTGCGCGCGTTGCCGGCGACGGCCTGGGATTACGCGTTGAAACCGATCCGATCGGTGCTGCCGCGGCCGTTACGGACGCAACATCCCGGCGAGAAGGTGCATAAGCTGGCTTCGGTACTGGAAAAGGCAACCCTCGATGAGGTCTACCTGCGTCTCGTCTCGCTGTGGCCCGACCCCGCGGTCCTCGTGCCGGGCGCGCGCGCGCCTCGTACACCGCTGACCGACGGAGGCGCAAGTCTGCAGGGCATGGTTGATCCGCTCGCGCGCATGAGCTTTCTCGACCTTGTCACCTACTTGCCGGATGACATCCTCGTGAAGGTCGATCGCGCCGCGATGGCGGTAAGCCTTGAGACGCGGGTGCCGCTGCTCGACCACCGCGTGGTCGAATTCGCCTGGCGCATTCCTCTCGAATACAAGGTCCGGGCGGGCCGTGGCAAGCACTTGCTGCGTGCGGTGCTGGAACGGTATGTTCCGCGCCAGTTGTTCGAGCGTCCGAAGATGGGCTTTGGTGTGCCGATCGATCATTGGCTGCGCGGCCCGCTGCGAGAGTGGGCAGACCATCTGCTTGATCCCGCCAGGCTTCGTTCGCAGGGCTTTTTCGCCGTGGAGCCGATCACCCGTGCTTGGACCGAGCATCGCGAGGGACGCGCGTCGCACCACTACGCGTTGTGGACGATCCTGATGTTCCAGGCCTGGCTCGAGCACACCGATGGGCGCTGAGCGACCGCGCCTGCTGTTTGTGGTCACCGAAGACTGGTACTTTGTTTCGCATCGGCTTCCGCTGGCGCGAGCCGCAGTTGCCATGGGATACGAAGTTGCCGTTGCCACGCGTGTTGGTTCGCACGCGGACTCAATTCGCGACGCCGGAATCGAGCTCATTCCCCTCCGTACGCTTCGACGTTCGAGCCTGAATCCGGCGCGTGAAATCGCGACGGTTTTCGAACTGATTCGTGCGTACCGAAGGTGGCGGCCAGACATCGTTCATCACGTTGCACTCAAGCCAGTTTTGCTCGGATCGTTAGCCGCTGCGCTGACTCATGTGCCTTCGCGCGTGAACGCACTCACCGGACTTGGTTCTGTCTTTGTTCAAGGCCGCAGTTGGGCGCAAATGTTGCGCCCGATCTTGCGGATCGGCCTTCGGTTCGTTCTTTCGATGGGTCGGGCGCAACTGATCGTTCAGAATTCGGACGATCTTGCCGTTGTTTTGAACGAGCTCGGGGCGAGTGCGGACCTTGTGACACTGATACGAGGATCGGGGGTTGACACGAAAGAGTTCATGCCTCCTTCCAAAGAGCCGACCGAACACATCGTGATGTTGATGTCCCGCATGCTATGGGAAAAGGGCGTTACGGAATTCGTAGAGGCGGCACGGCGGCTGCGTGGGTCTGGGGTTAACGCCCGATTTGTTTTGGTGGGAGCACCCGACCCGTCCAATCCTGGCTCCGTTCCCTCGGAGCGGCTCAGCGCATGGCATGAACAGGGCGTCATTGAGTGGTGGGGACACCGCAAAGATCCGGAATCTGTGTTGACGCAGTGCGCCGTCTTTGCTTTCCCTTCTTACTACCGCGAAGGTGTACCCAAGGTTCTGCTGGAGGCCGCATCCTGTGCCCGAGGCATCGTGGCGGTAGACGTTGCCGGGTCACGTGAAGTCGTTAAACACCTATCCACCGGAATTCTGGTACCAGCACGGAATTCGGCAGCGCTCGCAATCGCAATCAAACGTCTTTTGGATGATCGGTCGCTCCGCTTAAGTCTTGGCGTCGAGGCGCGGCGACTGGCTGAATCGGAGTTCTCGATTGAAAGGGTCATAGCAATGACAGTCTCCATTTATGAGAAGCTGCTTGACCATCGAAGAATTTGACATCAATGGTTTCGGCGTTGTGCGATCAATGAGTTCGGGAAGATTAGTGCGGCAAGCCCCGTGGTGGTTAAAGATGGGAGCGAAACTCCTTCTTTCGCGCCTTCCGATCTCCTATGACCAGTGGCGCAACCTGGGGCTGTTCCACCACGGTGCGATGCAGAGTCCCGAATATGCGTATGAGGTATTCCGTGCTCATTACCGAAAGTGCGAGGGCATGCTGCCGCGGCGATTCTCATGCATTGAGGTTGGCCCGGGCGACAGTCTGCTTTCGGCACTGTGCGCCTCGGCGCACGGCGCGACAACGACAGTCCTAATTGATTCGAACGCATTTGCAGATCGCGGCATCGAGCCCTACCTCGAAATGGCCAGGTTCCTGGCAGAGCGCGGGCTGCTCGTCCCGGTTGGCATCCAGTCGGCGAGCGGGATTGACGAGATTGCAGACGTTTGCGGTGCGCGTTACTTGACGCGCGGCTTGCAATCGTGGCGTGAGATTCCGTCGGCTTCCGTGGATTTCGTTTGGTCCCAGGCTGTTTTGGAGCACATCAGAGCGAAGGAGTTTGTGCCCTTGCTTCGAGAGATGCGACGAGTCATGAAGCCTACGGGAGTCGCTTCTCATCGAATAGATCTGAAGGATCACCTCGGGGGAGCCTTGAACAATCTGCGCATCGGAGATGGCTTGTGGGAGAAGGAGTGGTTTGCGCAAAGCGGCTTTTATACAAACCGTTTTCGGTTTTCGGAGATCTGCAGCATGTTCAGACAATCACGTTTCGAAGTGCGGGTGACTCATGTCGATCGCTGGGGAGAATTGCCGACGCATCGTCGTGCCATGATTCGCAGGTTTCGCGATAGTCCCATGGAGGAGTTGCTAATTAGTGGATTCGAGGTGCTTCTGTTTCCGGTCTGATCGAGACATACGGGAGAGGTAGATGCGCCTGCTGTTGACAGGGTGCAGCGGGTTTATCGGTCGCGCCTTGTTCGCTGAACTGACCCGGCGCGGCCATTCCATCCGTTGCGCTGTGCGGCAACCAACCCCGGGCATCGAGAACGCATTTGTTGTCGGCGATCTGTCCGGCGTGACCCGCTGGTCGGCCGCGGTCGCCGGCTGCGACGTCGTGATCCATCTTGCGGCGCATGTGCACAAGGGAAAGAGTGCCGTCGATCAGGATGCCTTCCAGCGAGTAAACGTGGATGCCACTCGTAGTCTCGTGAGTGCCGCAGTTTCCGCCGGAGTGGGGCGGTTCGTGTTCGTCAGTTCCGCCAAGGTTATGGGCGAGTCCTCGGGAGCGCGCCCCTTTGTCGAAGGCGACACACCTCGGCCGCAGGACGCCTACGGGCGCAGCAAGCTCGCGGCCGAACAGGCCCTGGCGACGTTCGTTGGTGCGCTCGAGATAACGATCGTGCGGCCGCCGCTGGTCTATGGTCCCGGGGTGCGCGCCAATTTTCTCAGCCTGCTGCGGCTGGCGGATTCGCCGTGGCCGCTCCCGCTGGCGGCCGCGACAGCGCGCCGCAGCCTCGTGTTCGTCGGCAACCTGGTCGACGCGTTGATCGCGTGCGCGACGGTGCGGCATCTGGTGCCGGCAACTTACTTCGTTTCGGACGGCAACGATCTGTCTGTCGCCGAACTGGTGACGCAGCTGCGCGCGGCCAACGGCGTGCGCGCACGTCTGTGGCCGATTCCGGCTGCGGCCGCAAGCGCGCTGGCGGCGCTGGTCGGCCAGCGCGACGTTGCTCAGCGCCTTTTTGCGCCGTTGCAGATTGACGCAAGCCGCATTCGTCGCGAACTGGGGTGGACCCCGCCTTTCGTGCAGCGCGACGCACTCGCGCTCACGGCGCGCTCGTTCCGTTCCACGCGCGCGCCGGCCGCGTCATGAGCGCGGTGGCCGTGGCGCTGGTGCTCGGCGTCTTCTGCGCCGTGGTCGTGCTGTTGCATTGGCTGATTGGCTCGGGACTCGCGCAAATTATTGCGCTGGATCAACCCAACAAGCGCTCGCTGCATAAAGCGCCGGTGCCGCGCGTGGGCGGGCTCGTCCTGGTCAGCATTGGTGCGGGCGTACTGTGGGTCGCGGTGCCATCGCTTTGGCCGATGGCGGCGATCGCTGTCGCCTTGATGTTGTTGTCCGCCTGGGACGATCGGCACGGGCTACCTGTGGCGCTGCGGATGGTCGCACATCTTGTGGCGGCGCTGCTGGCAGCGTGGTTGCTGTTGCCCGCGGCGCCGGCTTGGCTGTGGTTCGCCGTGATGTTGGTGCTCGCTTGGGCGATGAACCTGTACAACTTTATGGACGGATCCGATGGGATCGCCGGTGGCATGGCGGTGATCGGCTTCGGCGCGCTCGCGCTCGCGGCCGCTGGCGTAGCGCCCGACCTTGCCGTGGCCTCTGCATGCATCGCGGCCGCGGCCGCGGGGTTCTTGGTGTACAACTTTCACCCTGCGCGGGTTTTCCTTGGCGATGCCGGCTCGATTCCGCTTGGATTCCTGGGCGCCGCAATGGGGCTGGCCGGCTGGGTGCAAGGTTCGTGGCCGGCGTGGTTTCCGTTGCTGGTGTTCTCGCCCTTCGTTGTCGACGCGACCGTCACCCTGGCGCTGCGCGTAGCGCGCGGACATCGGCCTTGGCAGGCGCATCGCGAGCATGCCTACCAGCGCATGGTGGCCGGCGGCCTCGGGCATCGGAGTACGGCGCTCATCTGGTACGTGCTGATGGGCTGCTGCGCGTTAAGTGCCGTTCTTAGTTTGCGATTGGAAACCTCGTTGCAGCAGGTAGTGTTCGGATCATGGGTGGTGATCTACTTCGTGCTGCTGGTTTTCGTCTACAAACGCTTTCCGCGCCGCCGAGTTTAGACGCTGACGAGTGATGCCGTGAACGGGCTGATGACCAGAATGCCGCGCCAGGCCGCGCAATCGGCACTGGATCTCTTCCTCGCCCTTTCCGCCTGGGCTTTCGCTTACCTGGTTCGTTTCAACCTCGACCTGTTCGCTGCTGCCCCTTACCTGAACCTGAACGCGGTGGTCATCCTGTCCGTGGTGCAGGTGGCCTCACTCGCTTTGGTCGGTAACTATTCGCGGCTGTGGCGCTATACGTCGCTTTCCGATCTGCGCCTGCTGGTCTTCGGCGTGGGGCTGGGCGCGCTGCTGATGCTGGCGCTGGCAATCGTTGGCGGGCAGTACTTCTTCGTGCCGCGCAGCGTGCTGCTGTCGCAGCCGGTGTTCTTCTTCCTGCTGGCGGGCAGCGTGCGCGTGTCGCGGCGCTGGTGGCGCGAGGCGGGCAGCCACCGCGAACTGCGCAAGCCTGGCGAACCAGTGATCGTGATCGGCGCCGGGGATGCGGCAGCCGCGCTTGTGGCAGAGTTTCAGCGCGCGCAGCGCTGGCGCGCGCTGGCGCTGCTCGATGACGACCCCGTCAAGCTGCAGGCCGTGATTCACGGCGTGCGCGTCGTCGGGCGAGTGGCGGATTTCCGCGAGGTGTCTCGCCGCCTGGGCGTGCAGGCCGCGGTCATTGCGATTCCGTCGCTGTCCGCCCGCGAGCGGCAGGAACTGGCGCGCGAGCTCAGCGCACAGGGCGCGCAGCTCTACACAATGCCGCCGCTCGATGCGATGCAGCTCGGCATCGCCGGCGAGGGCGCTGTGCGCAAGGTCAAACCCGAGGAGTTGCTGCGTCGCGAGCCGGTGCAGCTCGATCGCGACCTGCTGCGTGCCTCGGTTGAGCATCGCGTGGTAATGGTCACCGGCGCCGGCGGCTCGATCGGCGCGGAACTGTGCCGCCAGCTGGCGGACCTGCGCCCCAAGCAGATCGTGTTGTTCGACCTCAACGAGTTTCGCCTCTACCTGATCGCGGAAGAGCTGCGCGAAGGCTGGCGGCACAGCGACCTCATCACCGCGATCGGTGACGTGAAGAATGTGGACCGCGTCGCCGAGGTGATGGCGGCCTTCCGACCGAGTCTTGTGTTTCACGCGGCCGCCTACAAGCACGTGCCGATGATGGAGGAAATCAACGCGTTCGAGGCGGTGCGCAACAACGCGCTCGGCTCGCTGGTCGTGGCGCGCTGCGCACGTGCGCACGGCGTCGAGCGGCTGGTGATCGTCTCCACCGACAAGGCAGTGAATCCGACCAACGTGATGGGTGCCAGCAAGCGGCTGGCCGAGCTGCTCGTGCAGGAGGCAACGCGCGATGCGTCGCTGCGCGTGTCGATCGTGCGCTTCGGCAATGTGCTCGGCAGCGCCGGCAGCGTGATCCCGAAGTTCGTGGAACAGATCCAGCGTGGCGGGCCGATCACGGTGACCGACCCGAACATGACGCGCTATTTCATGTCGATCCCCGAGGCCGCGCAGCTTGTCATCCTGTCGAATTCAGTCGGTCGCGGTGGCGAGATTTTTGTGCTCGACATGGGCGAGCCGGTGAAGATCGTCGATCTGGCGCGCGACCTGATCCGCGTGATGGGCCGGTCGGAGACCGAGATCGAGTTCCTGTTCACGGGGCTGAGGCCGGGTGAGAAGCTGTACGAAGAACTGTTGTTCGAACAGGAAAAGACGCTGCCGACCACGCACGAGCGCATCCGCATCGCCAGCGTGGCACCGCCCGCGACGCGGGTGAGCGAACGGTTTGCGGCGTGGCTCACAGAGCGGCCGGTCCGCGACGACGCCGCAGTACGCGCGCTGCTGGCGCAACTCGTACCCGAGTACACGCCGGATAGCCGCTTCGGCGCAGTCTTCGACGACACGTTGCCCGCACCGGATTCCGTGTTGCTCGACTCGCGTTTCGTGACAGGCCGGGCGGATCGGTAGGGCAACAGACTCGCGCGTTACCTCGATGAAGGCCGGACCAAGATCTGCCGATCACGGCAGATGAGGCTCAAGCGCTCGAGAAATGACTGAATCGAAAATGCCGAAGCGGGCCATACCTCACGCGAGGACGGCCGCTGCGTGCGGTACAGGAACGCTTGCGGTCTCGATCACTCCACCGCCGAGGCTGACTTCGCCTTGGTACAGCACGGCCGACTGACCCGGCGTGACAGCCCATTGGGGCGCGTCGAACACGAGTTCGAACCGGTTGCCGTCCTCCGATAGCACCTTGCAGGGTGCATCGGCCTGGCGGTAGCGCGTCTTCGCGGTCAGTCGCGTGCCGAGTGCGGGCGCAGTGCCGATCCAGGATGCATCGGCCGCAACCAGGCGTTCGCTGAGCAGCCAGGGATGATCGTGTCCCTGCACAATCCAGAGCGTGTTGCTTTGCATGTCCTTGCGCGCAACGAACCACGCTGCGCCACTGCCATCCTTCGTGCCGCCGATGCCGATGCCCTTGCGTTGACCGATCGTGTAGAAAGAAAGGCCGACATGTTCGCCGACGACATTTCCATCGGGCGTACGGATCGGCCCCGGTTTCATCGGCAGGTAGCGGTTCAGGAACTCGCGAAACGGCCGCTCGCCGATGAAACAGATGCCGGTCGAATCGCGCTTGGCGGCGTTGGGCAGGCCGATCGAACGGGCGATTTCGCGCACCTGGCTCTTTAGCAGATGGCCCACGGGAAACAGTGTGCGCGATAACTGCTGCTGATTCAGCCGATGCAGGAAGTAGCTCTGGTCCTTGTTCGGATCGGTGCCGCGCAACAGTTCGAACTGACCGTCCGCCTCGCGCACGCGCGCGTAGTGTCCGGTGGCAATATGCTCGGCGCCGAGCCGCAACGCGTGATCGAGAAACGCCTTGAACTTGATCTCGGCGTTGCACAGCACGTCGGGGTTCGGCGTGCGTCCTGCCGAGTATTCCCGCAGGAACTCCGCAAACACGCGTTCCCTGTACTCGGCAGCAAAGTTCACCGCCTCGATGTCGATGCCGAGCACGTCAGCAGCGGACACCGCATCCAGCCAATCCTGCCGCGTCGAGCAGTATTCGCCGTCGTCGTCATCCTCCCAGTTCTTCATGAAGAGGCCCACGACCTCGCAGCCCTGCTGTTTGAGCAGGTGCGCGGCGACCGACGAGTCGACGCCGCCTGACATCCCGACCACGACCCGCTCCCGGCTCATGCAGATGCCAACACGTTCTGATGCGTATAGATGGCGGCGAGCGGAAACCTCTGTCCGCGCAGGAAATCTTCGATACAGCGCATCACGAGCGGACTTCGATGTTCGGCCGCGCGCGCGGACAACTCGTCGGGCGACAACCACAGTGCACGCAGGATGCCTTCGTCGAGCGCGTGCTCCGGTTCCGGCTCACCGACCGTGCCGACGAACGCAAAGCGCGTGTACGTGACATCATCCGCAGCGCGCCACATGTAAATGCCAAGCAAATGGGTCGGCGTGAACGCAGACGCAGTTTCTTCCAGCGTTTCGCGCACCGCCGCGTCCAACAATGACTCTCCGGGATCAAGATGCCCGGCCGGCTGATTGATGCGAACGCCCTCGCGAGTCTGTTCCTCGACCAGTAGAAAAAGGCCGTCGCGCTCGACGACGGCAGCGACGGTGACCGAGGGTTTCCAGATGGGGGGCACGGGATGAGGCATGCCATTCGCGGCATGCGGATGTTTTCGGTAAGCTAGCCCGCCATTCTACTGAGGGGATCGCGGCGAGCGCGCCGCTACGGGAAGGGCTCGGGGGATATCCATGCGCATCGGAATACCGGCTGAAACACGGCCGGGCGAAACACGTGTCGCCGCAACGGCGGAGACCGTCAAGAAACTCATCGTTGGCAAACATTCAATCGTCGTGCAGGCGGGCGCGGGCACCGCCGCCGCGCAACCGGACGACGCCTATGTTGCCGCTGGCGCGTCCATCGGCTCGGCGGCAGACGCGTTCGGCTGCGACATGCTTCTCAAGGTGCGCACGCCGACCGCGGAAGAACTTGCGCAGATGAAGCGCGGAACTGTCGTGGTCGGCATGCTTGAGCCCTTCAATGCCGACGGCATCAATGCGATGAATGCGGCCGGCCTGACGGCGTTCGGGCTCGAAGCCGCACCGCGCACGACGCGCGCGCAGAGCATGGACGTGCTGTCGTCGCAGGCCAACATTGCCGGCTACAAGGCGGTCCTGCTCGCTGCCAGCACTTACGGTCGCCTGATGCCCATGATGATGACCGCCGCCGGAACGCTGAAGGCCGCGCGCGTGGTGATCCTCGGCGCCGGCGTGGCCGGTCTGCAGGCGATTGCGACCGCCAAGCGCCTGGGGGCGGTGATCGAGGCGAGCGATGTGCGCCCGGCGGTGAAGGAGCAGATCGAATCGCTCGGCGCCAAGTTCATCGACGTCCCGTACGAGACCGACGAGGAGCGCGAGATCGCTCAGGGAGTTGGCGGCTATGCACGGCCGATGCCGGCCGCCTGGATGCAGCGCCAGGCCGCCGAAGTCGCCAAGCGCATCGCCGCTGCCGACATCGTGATCACGACCGCGCTGATCCCCGGCCGCAAGGCGCCGGTGCTGGTCACCGAGGACATGGTCAGGAGCATGAAGCCCGGCTCCGTGATCCTCGACATGGCAGTCGAGCAGGGCGGCAACTGCGCGGTCTCCGAACTCGGCAAGACGGTGACCAAACACGGCGTGCACATCATCGGCCAGCCCAATCTGCCGGCGACGGTGGCCACCGACAGCTCGGCGCTGTACGCGCGCAACGTGCTTGATTTCCTCAAGCTCGTGTTCGACAAGGAAGGCAACTTCAGCGTCAACAAGGAAGACGACATTGTCGCCGCGTGCCTGCTGTGCATGAACGGCGAAGTGCTGCGGAAAAACTAGGAGAACAATGTGGAAGCTGTCAGCCCCACCGTCATCAACCTGATCATCTTCGTGCTGGCGATCTACGTCGGCTACCACGTGGTGTGGAACGTCACTCCGGCGCTGCACACGCCGCTGATGAGCGTGACTAACGCGATCTCGGCGATCATCATCGTCGGCGGCATGCTGGCGGCAGCGCTGACCGAGACCGGTCTTGGCAAGAGCATGGGCGTTCTGGCGGTCGCGCTCGCGGCAGTCAACGTTTTTGGTGGCTTCCTCGTCACGCGGCGGATGCTGGAGATGTTCAAGAAGAAAGAGCCGAAGACTTCGGCCGAGAAGAAGTAGGGGACGCCATGTCACTGAGCATCAACCTCGTCATCCTGCTGTACCTCGTCGCGTCGGTCTTCTTCATTCAGGCGCTCAAAGGCCTGTCGCATCCGACCACGTCGCGCCGGGGCAACGCATTCGGAATGGTCGGCATGGCGATCGCCATGGTTACGACGGTGGCGCTGATCTACAAGCTCGCGCCGCAGATTGCAACGATCGGCATGGGCTGGATTCTGCTCGGCCTCGTGGTCGGAGGCGGCGTTGGCACCTACATCGCGCGCACGGTCGAAATGACCAAGATGCCCGAGATGGTCGCTTTCATGCACTCGATGATTGGCCTGGCGGCGGTCTTCATCGCGGTTGCCGCGGTCGCCGAGCCGTGGGCTTTTTCGATTGTCGAAAAGGGCGGTCCGATTCCGATGGGCAACAAGGTGGAACTGTTCATCGGCGCCTTCGTCGGTGCGATCACGTTCTCCGGATCGGTGATCGCATTCGGCAAGCTGTCGGCCAAGTACAAGCTGCGCGTGTTCGCCAGCGCGCCGGTCGTCTTCTCCGGCCAGCATATGCTCAACGCGCTGCTGGCGATCGCCATGCTTGGCTGCGGCATCTGGTTCGTCGCCACACAGGCGTGGCTGCCCTTCTGGCTGATGCTCGCGATCGCGTTCGTGCTCGGCGTGCTGATCATTATTCCGATCGGCGGGGCCGACATGCCGGTGGTGGTGTCGATGCTGAACAGCTATTCCGGCTGGGCGGCGGCAGGTATCGGGTTTTCGCTCAACAACTCGATGCTGATCATCGCCGGCTCGCTGGTCGGATCGAGCGGCGCGATCCTGAGCTACATCATGTGCAAGGCGATGAACCGCTCGTTTTTCAACGTCATCCTCGGCGGATTCGGCGGCGAGACAGCGGGGCCCAGCGCGGCAGCGGCGCAGCGCCCGGTCAAGAGCGGCTCACCCGACGACGCGGCGTTCCTGCTGTCGAATGCTGAAAGCGTGATCATCGTGCCTGGCTACGGGCTTGCGGTCGCACGCGCGCAGCATCCGCTCAAGGAGATGTCCGACAAGCTGCGTGCCAAGGGCATCAACGTGCGTTATGCGATCCATCCCGTCGCCGGCCGCATGCCCGGCCACATGAACGTCCTGCTCGCGGAGGCCGAAGTGCCGTACGACCAGGTGTTCGAGATGGAAGACATCAACCCCGACTTCACCGACACGGATGTGGTGCTTGTGCTTGGCGCCAACGACGTCGTCAACCCGGCAGCCAAGGATCCCAAATCGGCGATTGCCGGCATGCCGATCCTCGAGGCGTACAAGGCGCGTCAGGTGATCGTCAACAAGCGTTCGATGGCGTCTGGATACGCGGGGCTCGACAACGAACTCTTCTACATGGACAAGACGATGATGGTCTTCGGTGACGCGAAGAAAGTCATCGAGGAGATGGGCAAGGCAGTCTAAGCAGATCTGCTTGCCGACCCGCTCGCGATCCGAGTCAGGCCGCGACGCCGATCCTTCTCGGCGCATGCTTGCATAATCGACGGGTATGCCCCGCCTGCTGCGACACACGCTGCTTTCCATCCGCGACCTGCTGGTCAGCGCCGCCCCCTTTGTGCTGATCGCAATGCTGCTGTTGTGGGGCGCGTTTGCCGTGCTGAAGCCCACGCCGCCGCGCAAGGTCGTTTTGGCCACCGGCCCGGAGCAGGGCGCCTATGCCGAGTTCGGCAAGCGCTATGCGGAGGAACTGAAGCACTTCGGCATTACGGTCGAACTGCGTGGCACACAGGGTGCAGCAGAAAATCTGCGCCTGCTGCGTGACCCAGCATCGGGCGTCGATCTGGCGTTCGCACGCGGTGGTGCGGGTGAGGCGATCTATTCGATTGACGAAGCGCACAGCGATAGCGGTCTGATCGCGCTCGGCAACCTCTTCTACGAGCCGGTGTGGTTGTTTTATCGCGAGGACGCCATCAGGCGAGCGGCGGGCAAGGACAAGCGCGACACGACGCTCACGCAGCTGACGCAACTGAAGGGGCTGCGCGTCGACATCGGCGCGCGCGGCAGCGGCGCTGCCAATCTGTTCCGGAAGCTGCTGCATGCCAATCGGATCGATCAGGCCGAACTGCAGGTGAGCCGGCTCGCGCCGACTCCGGCCGCGGTGGCCCTGCTCGCGAGCGAGATCGACGCGTTGGTCTTTGTTTCGGCTCCCGAGTCCCCGCTGGTGCGCATGCTGCTGCAGACGCCCGGGATCGGAGTGCTCGACCTCGTTCAGGCTGACGCGTATGCAAAGCAGTTTCCGTTCGTCGATGCGATGCGGTTGCCGCGCGGCGTGGTCGATCTGGCGCGCGACATACCTGCGCAGGACATCCATCTGATCGCACCGACCACGATGATGGTTGCTCGTGAAAGCACGCACCCGGCCGTGATCCAGTTGTTCGTGCAGGCGGCGCGCCGCATTCATGGTGGCACATCGTGGTTCAGCGTCGTTGGGCAGTTTCCGAACGCCGCCGTGACCCAGTTTCCGCTCGCGCGCGAGGCCGATCGTTTCTTTCGCGGCGGCCCGCCGCTTTTGCAACGCTATCTGCCGTTCTGGCTTGCCAATCTGATCGACCGCATGTGGGTCGTGCTGGTATCGATCGTTGCCGTGCTGATTCCGCTGTCGCGCCTGGTGCCGCCACTGTACGAATTCCGCATCCGTTCGCGCATCTTTCGGTGGTATGGACAGCTGCGCGATATCGAGGAGTCGGCGAACGAAGCCGGCGCGCTACCTGCGCGCCTGCTGGAACGGCTGGATGCGCTCGACGCCAAGGTCGAACGCATCACGGTGCCGCTGTCGCATGCCGACGAGCTTTACGCGCTGCGCAGTCACATCGAGATGGTGCGGACCCGGCTGCGGTCGCCCGATACACCATTCCACGCGCCGTCCTGAACGCCGGGGAGGCAGCCGTGATCGAACGCGATGCAGTCCTGCTGGTGATCGACATCCAGAACGATTTCCTTCCCGGTGGTGCACTTGCGGTGCCAAACGGCGACGAGGTGATTCCCGTGGTCAATCGGGTCGCGGCCCGCTTTGCCAACGTGATCCTGACCCAGGACTGGCATCCGCCGCAGCACGTGTCGTTCGCCTCGAGCCACGTGGGCAAGCGCCCGTTTGACACGATTGCGCTGCCATACGGCCCGCAGATCCTGTGGCCCGATCATTGCGTGCAGGGAACCCGCGGGGCGGCGCTCGCCGATGCGCTCAGTGTTCCGCACGCACAAGCTGTCGTGCGCAAGGGCTTTCACGCGCACACCGACAGCTATTCGGCACTGCTTGAGGCAGATCGAAAGACTTCCACCGGACTCGCAGGAATGCTGCGCGAGCGTGGAATCCGTCGCATGTACGGGGTCGGACTCGCGACCGACTTTTGCGTCGCATGGAGCCTGCTCGATGCAAGGCGCGCCGGATTCGAAGCGGTGCTGATCGAAGACGCGTGTCGCGCCATCGACAGCGGCGGCTCGCTCGCACGCGCCCGTTCGGAGCTGGCAGCGGCCGGAGTCGCCGCGCAGCCGTCGACCACGGTTGCATAACCGGTTCAGTTGCAGCAGCGCGGGCGAAGACGTCGTGAACGCGGAGCGTCAGGTGCGCCGCTGCGCGGATCGCCCGAGGCCACGGGGAACAAAGCCTCCTTCGGACTGTCGGCGCTTCCGTTCCCGTGTGAAATGCCACCACGGCAGTGCCTCGCCGGTGCGCGCCTGGTGAATCGCCGCGGCAAAGGTGTCCCACACGCACGGGTCCTGCCGCTTGCCGGTCAGTCGCTGCAGCTTCAAGTAGAGCCGATCGGCATCGAGCTTAGCGAGCTGCGCGACGCTGCCCACGCCCAGCAGCGCGAGGTCCGCACGCATGGCCGGGCCGATGTTGCGCAACGCGAGCAAACCGTCCGACGCATGCCGGGTCGCGCGCGGTGCCGGATGCCTGCGCTCATGGTCCTCCACCGCGGTCAGCAACTCGAGCTTGCGGGTGCGCTTCATCTGGCGCCAGTCGACCCCCTCGACTGCGCCGGCGAGCGCGTACAGCGCATTCAGGGATGCCTGTGGCCAGCTCCGCTTCAAGCATTGATGCGACCAAGATGCCTAGCGCAATGCGTCGGCGAAATGGGCGCCGGTCGGGAAACTTCTACAGAACACACAATCGGCATTGCGCATATCAAATGGTCGTAGCCCGGCTGGCGGGCGAACTTCTTCCTTCCGAACATTCCGTACGGGAGCGGCACCAAGTGCTGCTCGATCATAACGGCCCGACCATTCCACACTTTCAAAGCCTCGTGATCACAAGTCGCACGATCTCTTCCACGAACTCCTTGGGATAGCCGCTGTCAATCAGCGACCAACGGAGCGCGTGGGCGCAGCGTGCCTTTTTGTAGAAGTTCAGAGGGGTCTTTCCCCTGAGTTCGCTCGCGCGCATGATCGCGCGCTGGAACTTCTCCTGCTGCTTGGCCGCGCCCTTGCGCGAGGCGCGTGCGGCCTCGATCGGAACAATCTTGGCGACCTCCTGCGCCATGTGCTTGCCGAATGCAATGGCGGCACTTGCATCAAACCAGTCAAGCATTCTGCGAATCCTCTCGAAGAAGATGTGCAATGATTAGATTGTCGATTGCCGACGGCATGGTATGCAACTGACCGGACTTAGAAAATGGCTGCTAGGTCGCAGAGATGGAGGCTCGTCTGCGGAATCGCGCCGAACTCCGGCTGTGGCCCGACCTGACGAGCGTCTCGATGACCTCATCGCTCGCGGTAATGCGCTCGAAGACCAGGGTGATTTCAACTCTGCGCTCGCGCACTATCGTGAAGCTGCAAGTATCGCCCCCGACTCCCCGCGCGCCTACATGAACATCGGCAACGCGCTTCAATTGATGGGAAGAATTAACGACGCCATCGTCGCGCAGGAAACCGCTGTGCGTTTGGCGGGAGACAATCCTGCCGCTCACTACAATTTAGGCGCCGTGCTCGTTAGAAAGAACGACACTTCCCGGGCTGAGCGGGAGTTGCGCGAAGCCCTACGTCTCAAGCCCGACATGGCGAACGCGGCGATTATGCTTGCCGAGGTGCTGGAGAGCGACGGTCGTGTTGGTGAGGCCGAGACGCAGCTCCGTCAGGTTCTCGAAGGAAGCCCGCAGTCACCCGGTGTCGCGCACAACCTCGGGCTTCTGTTACTGAAGCAGAATCGCCTCGACGAGGCCGAAGAAGTGCTTCTGCGTGCCAAGTCACTGAATCCCGACTTCGCGCCGCTCTACGGCGACCTCAACTCGATTTACGTCAGGACGGGCCGTCCTCGTGAGGCAGAACGCGCGCTTCGCGAAGCCTTGTCGATGCCAGATCCCGCATTTGAGACGGTGAGCGCGTTGCTATTTTCGCTCAATTTTCGAAGCGAACTCGACGCGGAAGCGGTCTTTCGCGAGCACAAACGGCTTGGGGCGATGATCGATGATCAGGCCGACCACTTGCCCGCCACTTTTGGGAATCCGCACGTGGATCAACGACCCCTAAAGATTGGCTACGTTTCCGGCGATTTTTGCCGGCACCCGGTAGGGCTGTTCATGCGTCCCGTTCTGGAGCAACACGATCTCGAACAATTCGAAGTGCATTGCTATAGCAACAATCCGGTCGACGACGACATGACCCAAACACTGAAGCGTGCCGTCGCGCATTGGCATCCGATTACCAGCCTTGGCGACCCGGCCGTGGCAGATAGGATCCGCCACGACGGAATCGACATCCTCGTTGATCTGTCGGGACATACGGCCCATTCGCGTCTACCTGTCTTCTCGCGCCGGCCAGCGCCGGTTCAAGTGACATGGTTGGGATATCTCAATACCACCGGACTGCGCACGATGGACTATCGGCTTTGCGATTGGCATACGGACCCGTCCCCCGCGGGGGAAGCGCTGCACACGGAACGGTTGATTCGCCTCCCACATAGTCAATGGTGCTATGCCCCGGTTTCTTCGGCCCCGGCCATAACGCAACCGCATCCCGAGAATCCCGATGCGGTGGTCTTCGGGTCCTTCAATCAATTCGCGAAGATCAGCGACGCCTGTCTTGAGCTTTGGAGTTCCGTTTTGCAAAGGCTCCCCGAGGCCCAACTTCGCGTGCATGGTGTTCCCGAAGGGAAGACAAGATCGGCATTCATCGAGCGGCTAGCCCGCCATGGCTTGGACCCCGCACGTGTGTCCCTATACGGACGCGTCCGAATTCTGGAGTATTTCAGTTCGATCGGCGACGTGGACGTAGCTCTGGATGCCTTTCCCTACAACGGGGCGACGACCACGCTAGATACGCTTTGGATGGGCGTGCCGATTATTGGATTGAAGGGAGACCGGGGCATCGCGCGAGGAACCTACAGTATCTTGCGCTCGCTTGGTGCGCCGGAGTTGATTGCGGCGACGTCTTCCGATTACGTGGAAAAGAACTTGCAGCTCGCGCGACTCCATGGTTGGCGGCGCGAACTTCGCGGGTCGCTACGCGCGCGTCTTGAATCTTCGCCCCTAATGGATACGGCGAGCTTCGTCAGGGATCTCGAGAGCAGCTATCGCCAGATGTGGCGCGCTAGATGATTCTCAAGTACTTCAGGCTGCTATGTGGCCGGATTGCGCTGCAGTGACGACGCCAGTTTTCGATCACGGCCTTCGCCTCGGCGCGTGAGCGGAACCACTGCAGACTCAGGCACTCGTCGCGCAGCTTGCCGTTGAGCGACTTGTCGGCGCCGTTCTGCCATGGCTTGCCCGGATCGATCAGTGCCGTGTCGATGCCCTGGCATTGCAGCTATTCGAGAATGGCCCGGCTGACGAATTCCGGACCGTTTTCCGAGCGCAGGTGACCGGGCGCGTCGTGCACGGTGATCAGCTGCACCAGCACCTCGATCACGCCTCGGGAACGGATGGAACCCGCCACGTCGATGGCCAGTCACTCGTGGGTGAACTTATCGACGATGGTCAGGCACTTGATGTGCTCGCTGTTACCGCCGAATGGAAACTCCGCAATTTGGTCGTTTGAAATTTCCCCGGTTGATCGATGAATGAAGGATGAAGTCCCGGCGGGCCGCTGGTACTGCGATAACAGTTCTTTCATCGCATCGATCACCGGGGCGTTCTCGGTGGGCAGGTCTTTCAGGCGCTTCGAATCGGCCGGCGACAGCTCACCGAAGTGCCCGTGCTAGGCGCAAGTGGTCGGTCCACTGACCTTGTTCTTCCTGGCCACCTCGGCGACCGAAGTGCGATCCGCTTTCCTCGGGATCGCGACCATCTGTTCATCGGTGAATCGGCGCTTCCTCATCGGCTCCTCGTCTGCGCAGAGCCATCTTTCCAGAGATTATTGGACCGAAGAAACCGGGTAAGTCACGACGCCTTCGGCCCACAGCGCATGTTCTGAGGCACCGAGATCACGCGCATGCCGCGCACGTAGAAGCCGTGTGTCACCATGTAAACTGAACAATTACCGTGGCTGAAGAGACACGATCCGGAGATGGCGATGGGGCGCGGGCTTTGTGAGTCTATTGGGTGGCAGGTTTGATGGAAGTGCGAGCCGTTAGGGGGTGGCGGTCGGCGTAGCAAACTCTGGCAATGACGGCAGCCCATCATGCTTTCGGAAGTTGTGACTCTGCGCTGCGCGTGCACGAAAAGATCAGTAAGGACGACTATTATCACTTTCGTCAAACTCAAACCGCTCGAACCAATCTTTCTTAGACATGACTAAGTTTCACATCATGCATTGCATTCCCCATCCTCGTATGCACGGGTTAAACGGGTATATGGAGGTCATTGAATCTGTTGATTGGGGTCTCAAGGCGTTGGGACATACGGTGACCTATGCAGTTAACAACACCAATACCGAAGCAGTGAATATCATTTTCGGAGCGCAGGTACTTCCAATCGATTTCATGAAGAAGTTACCGAAAAGTACGATTGTCTACAACTTTGAACAGTTAAGGGGATTGAGCAAGGAAGAAATCAGGCCAGAACTTCATTTTGCTGCAGCGAATTTTCGTATTTGGGATTACAGCGATTCAAATCTAGAGGCTTGGAAGTTAATCGGTGCGGACGAGCCGCGGTTGGTACCGGTGAGCTACGCCCCGACGCTTACTCGAATTCCGAAACTTGACGTTCAAGACATTGACATATTGATTTACGGGATGTCTGGAGAAAAGCGATTAGATGCGTTTCATGACTTGTCGCATGCCGGTTTTGTAGTCGTGTTTGTTAGCGGTCTTTATGCGCAAGCGAGGGATACGCTTATTGCTCGTTCAAAAATAGTGTTAAACGTTAATCTATATGATTTTGCTCAAATCTTTGAGATTGTCAGGGTCTCATATTTGCTCGCGAACAAGAAAGCCGTTGTAGCTACGCGTGACTCGAATACGTTCGTGGAACAGGACATAAGTAATTCGATCAAATTAACGACCTCAGAAAGATTAGTAGAAGATTGCGCTTGGCTCCTGAACCACGATATCGAGCGGCACGCACTTGAAGCTACGGGATACGATAATTTTTCTAAACGCGATATTTGCCGAGTGTTAAGAGTGGCATTGTCTGACTCAGTGGTTTAGCTTTTTTATTGGAGCCCGGGACACTCTATCGCTGCGCTGATGCGTCCAGAGAAGTGACGACGTTTCGGCTGGTGACCGGCGTTGGCTTTTTCGAGCCAGTCAATCCTGGATCACTACAACGCAGTCCAGCCACACAGCAGTCTGAAATGCTTGACCCCGCACGAGTTCAAGCGGCAGTATCGCCCTTCACCCAACCGAGCCGTTCTCCAGGAATGATTGGCTCGAAAAAGCCGGGGCAGGTCAGGTCCTGCCGTCCGCCAGGTCTTGCTGGCTGTCGAGCATCGCTGCAGTCCAGACTTCGAATCGCCCGGTCTGTCGCGCGGCCGCTTTGATTCGCGGTGGATCGCGCCATACTCGCGCTGTTTCCCTCGCGGAGTCAGGCATGAGAAGTCTCGTCTGGATCTTGGCCCTGTGCAGCGCCGTTCTGCAGTCGACATCGGC
Source organism: Burkholderiaceae bacterium (assembly GCA_036824465.1). Lineage (GTDB taxonomy): Bacteria > Pseudomonadota > Gammaproteobacteria > Burkholderiales > Burkholderiaceae_F > JAKOQB01. The sequence continues at coordinate 68 of DAITAC010000046.1, read as the reverse complement.
TCGCGCGGCCGACACCGATGTGTGGAAGGACATCAAGCACGGCTTTGCGCAAGGGTTCTCCGGCGCGT
>DAITAC010000045.1:21174-33034 GCA_036824465.1 Burkholderiaceae bacterium | reverse complement strand
GCCTTGCGCCGCCTCGCCGCGGCCGTGCTGCTCTCCACGCTGGGCGGTGTGGGAATGTGGTCGTTCGTCGTCGCGTTGCCGTCGGTAGCAAGCGAGTTCGGCTTGTCGCGTTCGGCTGCATCGGCGCCCTTTTCTGCGTTGATGATCGGATTCGCGCTTGGCGGCGTGCTGATGGGCCGCTGGGCCGACCGCTCCGGCGTGATGGCGCCGGTGCTGGCGGCAACGATCGCGTTGTCGGCCGGCTACGTGGCGGCCGGGCTTTCGACCAGTTACCTTCAGTTCACGCTCGCGCACGGCGTGCTGATCGGTCTGCTGGGCGCATCGGCCACCTTCGGTCCGCTGATCGCTGACACGTCGCACTGGTTCCGGCGACGACGCGGACTCGCGGTCGCCATCGCGGCCAGCGGAAACTATTTCGCCGGCACGCTATGGCCGCCGGTGGTGCAGTACCTGATCGATCACTTTGGATGGCGCACTGCGCACGTCAGCGTAGGCGTGTTCTGTCTCGTGACGATGCTGCCGCTCGCGCTGCTGCTGCGGCGGCGGGCGCCGTTGCACGACGATGCGGTCAACACGTCGGCCCGCGCTACGCCGACCCGCCCGCTCGGGCTGAGTCCCGCCGTGCTGCAAGGCCTGTTGATCGTTGCCGGCATCTCCTGTTGTGTGGCGATGTCAATGCCGCAGGTCCATATCGTCGCGTACTGCGCGGACCTCGGCTATGGCGCCGCGCGCGGCGCCGAGATGCTGTCGCTGATGCTGGGTTTCGGCATCGTGAGCCGGCTTGCCTCGGGCTGGATCGCCGATCGCATCGGCGGACTGGCAACGCTGTTGCTCGGCTCGGCGTTGCAGGGAACCGCGCTGCTGCTGTACGTGCCATTTGACGGCCTTACGTCGCTTTATGTGATTTCCGCCTTGTTCGGACTGTTTCAGGGCGGAATCGTGCCGTCGTACGCCATCATCGTGCGCGAGTACTTTGCGCCGCAAGAGGCGGGGGCGCGCGTCGGCACGGTGCTGATGGCCACGCTGGGCGGCATGGCGCTCGGCGGATGGCTGTCGGGCGCAGTGTTCGACTTCACCGGCTCGTACCGCGCGGCGTTCTTCAACGGTATCGGCTGGAATCTGTTGAACCTGTCGATTGCGGGCTGGCTGCTTTGGCGCGCGCGCCGCTGGTCTCGCATCAACCCCGTTGCCGCATGAATGAGGTCGAGTTGCCGCCACTGCAGTCGGGGCCGGCCGCGTGGCGCGGACCCGATATCGCCGCGCGGGATGACTGGATCGTTCAGTTGTCGAAGAAGCAGATCGCCGAACTCGAGGCCGCGATGCGCACGGTCAGCGCGCGCAACCTCGACATCGCGCAACTCGCCCGCAACGACTTTCCGCTGCCGTCGCTCGGCAGCCAACTGGACAGTTGGCTGCGTGAGTTGCTGCACGGCCGCGGCTTCTTGCTGATTCGCGGTCTTCCCCTCGAACGCTATTCGCGCCGCGAAGCCGCGACCATCTTCATGGGCATCGGCGCCCACCTGGGCCGAGCACGTTCGCAGAACGCGAAGGGGCATGTGCTCGGCCATGTGTGCGATCTCGGGCTGTCGAGCACCGACCCCAACGTGCGCATCTATCAGACGCACGAGCGGCAGACCTTTCACACCGACTCATGCGACGTGGTCGGCCTGTTGTGCTTGCGCGAAGCAAAGAGCGGCGGCGATTCCCTGCTCGTCAGCGCGCTGACGATCTTCAATGAGCTGCGCGCCGCGCACCCCGATCTGCTGGCGCGGCTGCTCTCGCCGATGGCATACGACCGCCGCGGCGAAGTGCCGGCCGGCCAGCTTCCCTTCTTCATGATCCCGGTGTTCAGCTGGTACGCGAACGCGCTCACCGTGTTCTATCAGCGGCAATACTTCGAGAGCGCGCAGCGCTTTTCAGAGGTGCCACCGTTGACCGAAGAAGACATCAAGGCGCTCGATCTTTTCGATACGCTGGCCAACAATCCGCGCTTGAACCTGACGATGCGCCTTGCACCCGGCGACATGCAATTCGTGCACAACCACACGCTGCTGCACGATCGAACCGCGTTCGAAGACTGGCCCGAGCCCGCGCGCAAGCGCCATCTGCTGCGGTTGTGGCTTGCCTGCCCCGGTGCGCGCGAACTGCCGCCGGCATTTGCCGCGCGCTACGGGTCGATCACGATCGGCGATCGTGGCGGTATCGTCGTCCCGGGAACACGTCTAAACGCGCCGCTGGACCTCACCTGAAACGGCAACCGAGCCCTGCATAAAGCGGCGTATGGTGTGAAGAGGTTGGCACGGCAGAGGCATGGAGAGCAAAGCATGCATTCGATCCTTCGAACCGCATCGATCGTCGGCGCGTGCGCACTGCTGCTGAGCTCGAATACGTCGGCGCAGCCCGCCACACCGCTGGACGAAGCGCACGCGCAGGCGCTGGTCGATGCCGTGGTCCGCGTGCGCACGCAGGCGCTTCCGGACGCCCGCTCGAACGAAACGCTGGGGCGCGAACGCATCGGCTCCGGCATCGTGATCGACGAGCGCGGCCTTGTGCTGACGATCGGCTATCTGGCGATCGAAGCGCAGGAGGTGCAGCTGACCACCAGCGCCAATCGCACCTTGCCGGCACGCGTGGCTGGATATGACCACGCAACCGGCTTCGCCGTACTCGAACCGCTGGCCCCGCTCGGCATCAAGCCGATCACGCTCGGTTCGTCGGCTGGACTGCGCGAAGAGGACGTGGTGATGACGCTGCCCTTCGGCGGCCGGGCGGCGGCGAGCCTCGCACGCCTGATGGCCAAGCGTCAGTTCACCGGCGGCTGGGAGTACCTGCTCGACGAGGCGCTGTTCGTTTCGCCACCGACGGATGCGTGGGCGGGTGCGGCACTGATCAACCGCAACCTGCAACTGGTCGGCGTGGGTTCGCTGCTGGTGCGCGACGTCGACCCCGAAGGTGACCAGGAGGAAATGCCCGGCAACATGTTCGTGCCGATCGACATCGTCAAGCCGATCCTGGCCGACCTGATCGCGCATGGCAAACGCAAAGGTGCACCGCGGCCGTGGATGGGCCTGGCGACGACCGAGCTTCGCGGTCACCTTGTGGTCACGCGCGTCAATGGCGACGGCCCCGCAGACAAGGCCGGCGTGCAGCAAGGCGATATAGTGCTTGCGGTCGGCAGCGCCCCGGTTGCATCGCAAGCGCAGTTGTATCGGACCGTGTGGGGACTCGGCGCCGCCGGCGTGGATGTGCCGCTGCGCCTGATGCGCGGGCCGGTCGTGCTGGACGTGACGCTGAAGTCGATCGACCGCGCCGCGCACTTTCGCGAGCCCTCAAGGCAGTAAATCGTTTGCCGTCGTGAGCAGGGCGCAGGCACGCCGAACCTGGTTGTCGGTCCATCGCTGGCTCGGCATTGGCCTGGGCGCGTGGTTCGCGCTGGTCGGATTCACCGGCAGCATCCTGGTATTCGAAGACGCGATCGACGCGTGGCTCAATCCCGATCTGCTCACCACGCACGCGCGCGGCGTGTTGCTGTCGCCGGATGCGATTGCGACTCGCGCTGCCGACGAGTTTCCCCTCGGCAAGGTCGAACGCATGCGCCTGCCGTTGGCCGGCGGCGACGTGTACCGCGTGTTCGTCCGCGTATCGCCGATCCGACGCGTCGGCCATGAGCGCGTCGAGGCGATGTTCGATCCGGTCACGGGTCGCCTGCTCGGCACGCGCGGCGCGGAAGCGCGGGGCTTGTCTCCGCGACACCTGTTGAAGACCCTGTACGAGTTTCATCGCAACGTGCTGCTCGGCAACTCCGGCGCCAACATCGTTGGCGTGGCCGGGTTGATGCTGCTCGCCAACGCGATCAGCGGGCTGGTCGTGGCGTGGCCGAAGAAGCTCGCCGCATTCAGGCGGCTGGTGTGGATCAACCTGCGCGCGAATGCGACGCGGGTGTTGTTCGATCTGCATCGATCCACCGGCGCGATCTTCATTGCGCTGCTGCTGCTGGCCACAATCACCGGCAGCACGCTCGTGTGGCTGAACTACGTGCGCGATCTGGTCAACGTGTTTTCGAAAGTCAATTCATTCCCGACCGTTCCGTGGCGCGGCGGCCCGGGTGAGGAGCCCAGACCGTTCGGTCAACTCGTCGACGGCGTGCGCGCCGCCTATCCGCAGCACGTGATCACCGAGATCCACGGGCCGCCCGGACGCGCCGGCGGCTACCTGTTCTATCTGCATCGGCCCGGCGACGAGCATCGGCTCGGCGACACGATCCTGTGGGTACACCCGCAGTCCGGCGACATCCTGGTGGAGCGCAGTGACGGCACGCGCACGGCCGGCGAGACGTTGATGCACTGGTTCCTGCCTCTGCACACCGGCACCGCATTCGGCTTGGGCGGTCGCATCGCGATGAGCGCCACCGGGCTGGCGCCGCTGCTGCTCGTCTGCACCGGGCTGTGGGTGTGGCTGCGCAAGCGCCGCGGTGAACGCATCGGCCGCGAGCGCCGCGCCGCGCGCGCGCAGGCACTCACCGGTTCGCACGGCATGGCGTCTGGCGAGTAGCGCCACACAGGCGGCGTGCGTTGCGTTTTCGTTGCGCATCTTGCAGCCCCGACGTAGTGCGGGGCCGCAGTGAAGTATCTTCCGCCGGTCGATTCGAGGAGCCCATGATGCGCATCGCTCTCGTCCTTGGCGCGGCCTGGCTGTTTCTGGCCGCCTGCGGCACGCCGCCGACGCGTCCGGACCGCGCCGCGCTCGAAGCACAGGTTGCCGACACAGAGCGCGCATTCGCCCGGACCATGGCCGATCGCGATCACGCGGCGTTCACCGCTTTCCTGTCCGAAGAAACCGTGTTCTTCAATGGCGACACGCCGCTGCGCGGCAAGCGGACCGTCGCCGATGCGTGGAAACGTTTCTACGAAAAGCCGACGGCACCCTTCTCGTGGCGGCCGCAGGTCGTTCAGGCGCTCGACTCCGGAACGCTCGCGCTCAGCACCGGGCCCGTGTTCGACCCGAGCGGCAAATGCGTCGGCTCGTTTCTGTCGATCTGGCGCCAGGAGGCGCCTGGCGTCTGGCGCATCGTGTTCGACAAGGGCGGCGCCTGTCCGCCGCAGTGACGCGACACACCCACGGACACTTCGGGTTCAGCGACGGCGCTCGACCCGTTCAAGCCCCGGCGCGCTTGGCCGCTGGCGAATAGAAGTCCGACAACTGCACGCGCGTGGCCTGCAAGCGATCGGCCACCAGCCCGAGCAGGTGCTGCATCAGTTCGAAGCCGAACACAGGATCCTCACGACACATGGCAAGCAACTCGGTGCCCTCGAGCGCGAACGCCTCGACCGCATCGAGCGTGTGCGCCTGAAAATGCTTGCCGCGCCCGGTCAGCAGCGCCGACCAGCCGAATTCGTCGCCCGGCCCAAGGATCTGCACCCGCAACGACCGTTCCGGCGCCGCAATCTCAAGCGCCACATGACCCGACCGGATGACATAGAACAGCGAACTGGTATCGCCTTCGCGGAAGATGATCTGCCCGGCATCGAAGCACAGCGGCCGCGCGAGCGAGCGCAGCTTCTCAATGTTTCTCGGCCGAAGCTGCCGGAACAGCGGTAGGTCCTCGATCGCCGGATCCATCGTTGCAGTAGTCATGACTGCCTCCCTGTGTGGTCTGCGACAGACGGGCGGCAGGGTCAGCGTCGGAGTGGCGTCCCGCCCCGCCTCCTTTTTTCACTGTAGTCCGACGGAGCTTGGGTGCAAGCACCTATCTGCGGGCAAGAAGTGCGAATCACCGGGCGCGGCGCTACCATCGCCCGTCACATCGGAGCCCGCCTATGATCCTTGAAGTCGCCGATATCCGCATCCAGCCCGGCCAGCAGGCCGCATTCGACGAAGCCATCCGTCGCGGAGTCGAAACGGTGATCGCGAAGGCCAAGGGCTTCCGCGGCTACAAGGTGAACAAGGGCATCGAGTCGCCCGAGCGCTATCTGCTGATGATCTTCTGGGACACGCTCGAGAACCACACAGTCGACTTCCGCGGCTCGCCCGCGTTTGCGCAATGGCGCGCGATCGTCGGACCGTTTTTCGCGCAAGCGCCGCAGGTCGAGCACTACATGCTGCTGGCGAAGTCGCAAGCCCAATGATTCACCCGCGTGGCGGGCACGGCAGGTGCCGCGCTGATCACCGCACGGGTGTCGACGGGGCTCAGCCGCCGAAGTGGATCTGGTAAGCCGCGCCGTTGGACATCAGGCACGCGCCCGTGCCACGGCCGCCTCCTTCGAGCACATATTCGCAATTCGCCCAGGTACCGCGTGAACCGGTCGCGTTGGCGATGCCCTTGGGTTGCCCGGGGCGGACCTGGATCGGCGTCTTGAGCACCTTCTCGTACACGTTGCCGAATCCGGGATGTGTGTCGGAGACGCGGGTGGCCTCGCCTGAAAGAAACTCACCACCCATGTTCAGCGTCAGCAGTCCGCGCCCGGTATTCAGGTCGGTGATGCTGGCCACGAGCTGGCCCATCTGCGCGGCGCGGTCGTTCATCGGATATAGCCGCGCGAGATATGCCGACGGTCCGGCCGGCACTGCAGGCGCGACGGTTACCGCCCCGATCGGCGCCGGCGGTGAGGTCACCGCAACGGGTGCCACGACTCCCGGCGGCAACGTGTGCCACGCAGGCGAGCCGTCTGGGTTCATCGGGATCACATAGCAAGCGCTGAGCCCGGCGCCGACCCCCGCGACCAGCAGGATCCTTCGCGCGAGACGCGCGGCCCGGAATTTCGCACTCATTTTGTCCTCCTTATTTGGCTGCGGCAGATGCCGCGCGTTGATTTGGCACCAGAAAAGCCATCGGGTCTAACATTTCAGCTCGCGTCGCATTGCTGCGCAGTCGAAGTAATAAATGACGTGACTTTTCGAGGGACTCGTGTCGACATCCAGCTACCTGTTCGAGGCGATCAAGGCGCACCTGAAGGCCCGCTCGCTGACCTACGCTGACCTGGCCGACGGCCTGAAGGTCTCCGAGGGCACGGTCAAGCGGATCTTCTCGCGCAAGCATTGTTCAACGGATCAGCTCGACCGGATCTGCGACTTCCTGGAGCTGGACCTGATCGACCTGATCCGCACCGCGCCCCGGCCACACAAGCTGCTCGAGGGTCTGACCTGGAAGCAGGAGGAGGAAGTCACTGGCGACGTGAAGCTTTTCGTCGTCGCCGTCTGCGCGCTGCACCTGCTGCGCGTGGAAGAGATGATCCAGTACTACGACCTGACGGACGCCGAATGCATTCAGAAGCTGCTGCGCCTGGAGCGAATCGGCTTCCTGCAACTGCATCCCGGCAATCGCTATCGACTGCTGGTGGCGCGCACGTTCAGATGGATCCCGGACGGTCCGATCGCGCAACTCGCCAAGCGCGAGATGATCGACTTCTTCGATCACTCATTCGATGCACCCGGTGAACTGCTCCAGGTATTGAACGTGCGGGTGTCGGATGCCTCACGCGTCTCCCTCCTGAGCCGCTTAAGGCAGGTCGTCGAGGCCTACAACGAGCAGCACCTCGCGGATGCCGGCTTGCCGCTCGCTGAGCGGCACCCGCTCAGCGTGTGGCTCGCCGTACGAGCGTGGGAGCCCAGGATGTTCAAGGCGCTGCGCCGGCCCGCCTCGGGTCATTAGTGGCCTGTTAGGGACCACTAGATATTCACTCGCGTACCGAGTTCGATCACGCTGTTGGCCGGGATCCTGAAGCTGTCCACCACTGCACCGGCGTTGCGTGACAGTACCTCGAACAGACGCTCACGCCAGCGCGCCATGCGTCCCTTGGGCGTCGACACCACCGTCTCCCGGCTGAGGAAATACGAAGTCTCGAACAGGTTGATCTCCAGCCCCTGCTGCCTGCACAGCGTCAGCGCTTGCGGGATGTCGGGCCGGTTCATGAATCCGTAATTGACCCGCACTCTCCATACGTTCCGGGTGATGAGGCCGACCTCGACCCGGCGGTCGAACGAGATCCACGGAACCTCATGAACGATCACGCTGAGGATCACAACCTGTTCATGCAGCACCTTGTTGTGCTTCAGGTTGTGCAGCAACGCCGGCGGCACCACATCGGGGTTGGCGACCGCAAAAACCGCCGCGCCCGGCACACGCCTCAGATCCGAGTGCAGCAAGTTTTCGAAGAACGATTTCAGTTCGAGACCGTCATCGCGGATCTGTTCCATCAGCAGTTCGCGCCCGCGCTTCCAGGTGACCATTACCGTGAAGATCGCGGCGCCGAGCAGGATCGGGAACCAGCCGCCGTCGAAGAACTTCACCGAACAGGCCGCCACCAGCAATGCGTCTACGAGGATGAAGAACGCGGTGGCTGGCGCGGAGAGCCACGCGGGGTACTTCCAGCCGTAGCGCACTACAAAGAATGTCAGGACGGTCGTGGCGAACATGGTCAGTGTGACGGCGATGCCGTATGCGCCGGCAAGGTTCGACGATGTTCTGAACCCGGTGGTCACGGCAAGCACCGCAATCAGCAGCGCCCAGTTCACGGCCGGCATGTAGATCTGGCCCATCTCCTGGGCGGCGGTATAGACAACCTCCATCCGCGGCAGGAATCCGAGCTGGATCGCCTGCTGTGTCATCGAATACGCCCCCGAAATGACTGCCTGCGAAGCAATGATCGTCGCGATGGCCGCGAGGATCACTGCGGGCAGCAAGAGCGCCTCGGGAAACAGGCGATAAAACGGGTTCTCCAGCGCACTCGGATCGGCAATCAACAGCGCGCCTTGCCCCATGTAGTTGAGCGCGAGCGACGGAAGCACCAGTCCGCTCCATGCCAGGCGGATGGGACGCTTGCCGAAGTGTCCGAGGTCCGCGTAAAGGGCCTCCGCGCCCGTGACCGCGAGCACGATCGCGCCAACCGCGGCGAAGATGCCCCAGCCGCGGTCCGCGAGAAACTCGATCGCGCGCAGCGGATGCAGCGCCGCCAGAATCTGCGGCTCGCGCGCGATCTGCAGGGCGCCTGTCGTCGCAAGCGTAAGAAACCAAACGATGACCGTCGGACCGAAGTAGCGGCCCACGGCCGCGGTTCCATGCCGTTGCACGACGAAGAGCCCGACCAGGATCGCGATTGAGATCGGCAGCACGTAGGGCTTGAGTGTCGGTGTCATCACCTCCAGCCCCTCGACCGCACTGAGCACTGAGATTGCGGGCGTGATGACGCCGTCGCCATAGAAGAGCGCCGCGCCGAGTACGCCGACCATCAGCAGCGCGGCTCGCCGCCGCGGCGTCTTGCCCGCCGCGGAGGTCGCAAGCGCCACCAGCGCCATGATGCCGCCTTCACCGCGATTGTCGGCGCGCAGGATCAGCACGACATACTTCAATGTGACCACCAGCATCAGCAGCCAGAAGATGGACGACACGGCGCCGATCAGATGTGCCGGGTCGAGCGGCACGCCGGTCGCCGGGCCAAAGACTTCCTTGACCGTATAGAGTGGGCTGGTACCGATGTCGCCGTAGACAACGCCAATCGCCGCGACCGTCAGTGCAGCCACGCTGCGCTTCTTTTCCGCTGCCACTGCGCCCTCTTCGAACTGATCTGAGGGGTTATTTCTACCGCCAGCTGCGTAAGGAACGCATAAAGAAACTTCTGACTAGAGTCACTCGTCGACAAGTCGATAGCCAACGCCCGGCTCAGTCAGCAGAAACCGCGGATCGGCGGGATCGGCTTCAATCTTTGCGCGCAGTTGACCCATGTAAATGCGCAAATAGTGTGTGTGCTCGATGTACTCGGCACCCCACACGTCAGCGAGCAACTGGCGATGCGTCACGACTCGGCCCGCGCTGCGCGCAAGGCGCGCGAGCAGATTGAACTCGGTCGGCGTCAGGTGAATTTCAACTTCGTCTTTGCGCGCGCGCCGCGTTCTTATGTCGATCTCCAGGCCGTCGACACGGTAAGTTTCATCCGCATCGCCTTCCTGCGGTTGCGCATGGCGCATGGCCACACGGATGCGCGCGAGCAATTCGCCCACACCGAACGGCTTGGTCAGGTAATCGTCGGCACCAAGGTCCAGTGCACGAATCTTCTGGTCTTCTGCGGTGCGCGCTGACAGGACGATGACCGGAGTCTGCCCCTGTGCGCGCACCGCGCGGATCACTTCGAGGCCGTCGATGTCCGGCAACCCGAGATCGAGCACGATCAGTGAAGCCGGCCGCGACTTGAGCACCGAAAGCGCGGCGCCACCGGTCGCGACGGTTTCGACCGCATATCCGGCGGCGCGCAGGCTCGTTTCGACGAAGCGGCGGATATCCGGTTCGTCCTCGACCACGAGGATGGAAGGTGTGGATAGCACTGCGGTACTCACGCGGAGGGCGTCGCACCCGGTTCGCCGGGAACACTCGGTGCGTCGCGCGAAACCGGCAGCGTGAACCGGAACGTGGCGCCGCCGCCCGCGCGATTCGTCGCGGCGATCGCGCCGCCATGGGCTTCCACGATGGCCTTGCAGATCGCCAGACCCAGGCCGGCACCCTTGACTTCCTCCCCAGCCTTGTCTGCACGACCACGGTAATAGCGTTCAAAGAGCCGTTCAGGATCCTGGTCGCCGAGTCCTGAGCCGCGGTCGCTCACGCTGATCTCGAGAAGGTCCCCGCGCCGTTCCACATCGACCTCGATCGGCCCGCCGCTCGGTGCGTACGTGATTGCGTTTTCAAGGAGGTTGGTCAGGACCTGTGCAATCAGCGCTGCGTCAACCCGGACGAGGGGAAGAGTGGAGGGAACGCGCGCGTTGAACGCATGCGTTTCGCCGCGCCGCCGCAGGCGCGAGATAACCGAGCCGACGATTTCCTCCAGCGATTCCCAGTCGCGCCGCAGCGCCAAACTACCCGTGGACAGCCGCGCGAGCTGAAGAACATTCTCCGCGGTCGTCGTCATTTGCGTGGCTTCGGCTTCGATCGTCCGCAGCAGTTCCACGCATCGCTCCGCACCGAGTTGCGCGCCTTGTTCCCTCAGCGTGCTCGCCGAGCCGACGATCACAGCGAGCGGCGTGCGCAGGTCGTGCGAGATGGATGCCAGCAGGGTGCTGCGGGCGCCTTCAATTTCCGCCTCCGCGGCGGCCTTTCGCGCCGCTTCCGACAGCCGCGTCCTATGCAGCGCGGCCGCAATCAACCGCCCAAGGGCCTCAAGATGGCGCAGGTCTTCAAGCTGCCAATTGCGATCGACCGCTCCCAGGTCGACGCCGATCACCCCGATGCAAATCTCTCCGGCGCTCAGCGGAATCGCGCAGGCCTCGATCGCCGGCCAGTTGCGAGTGCCGGGCCCGAGCGGGCTGTTGTGTTCCATCACCCAGCGCAATGCGTCTTCGTCGATGTGGACCGTGCGGCCCTGTGGTGCCGACGCGCTGATGATCCGCTTCCCGTCTCGTGCGGTCACGCGGATCTCGGCAACAATATCCAAGGCACTTGCTACGGCCGTCGCGCCCAGCGCAACGATGTCGGCCTCAATGTCCGTCGCAGCCAGCATCTGTCCCAGTTCATGCAGCGCCGCCATGCGCGCCTCGCCGCGGCGGGCGGCCACGCTCTCGCGCTTGAGCCGCGTAACGAGGCCGCTGACGACAAGTGAAACGCCGAGCAGTGCGCCGAGTGAAATCAGGTACTCGGGCCCCTCGACGAGGAGCGTGTAGCGCGGCGGGACGAAGAGGAAATTCAACAGCGCCACGCCGAGCACGGCCGTGATCAACGCGTCCGCTCCGCGCAGATACACCGCCGTGATGACCACCGGCAGAAGATAGATCAATGCCTGGCTTGCGAGACTGACCGCCCCGTCGACCACCCAGGCCAGTGCGGTGGCTACCGCGAGTAGCGCAGCGCCGACAGCTGCCCGTCCGATTGGCGATTGGGCCC
>DAITAC010000045.1:0-21074 GCA_036824465.1 Burkholderiaceae bacterium | reverse complement strand
GCTACCGCGAGTAGCGCAGCGCCGACAGCTGCCCGTCCGATTGGCGATTGGGCCCGACGCGCGAGCAATGCCGACCAATCGTCGGCCGGGGAATCGGAAGGCATGACGACTCTCGTCGACCGACCAGTCAGCCGATCGCACTTAGCTCCACCGCGGTGCCGCTTAACACGGCGTTGCCTGACAGCGGATCGCGAACGGTGTCGTCCAGCAGCGCGTTGAAGTTTGCGCCCGGCTGATTTCCCGCAACAGCGAGCTGCACACCCGGCAAATCGTGCCCCCAGCCGTGCGGCAGCGAAATGACCCCGGGCATCATCTCGTCACTGACTTGCACCTGAGCTTCAATCTCGCGCGCACCGCGAGAGATCCGCGCACGGCCGCCGTCGCGCAGGCGGAACCGCTGGGCGTCCGCCGGATTCACCAGCACCGTGCAGCGATTGCGGCCTTTGGCGAGGGTCGGCAGGTTGTGCATCCAGCTGTTGTTGGAGCGCACCTGGCGGCGGCCGATGATCACGATATCCGGCGCGGCCTCGTTCAACTTGCGCCCAGCGCGCGCGAGATCGGAAAGCAGCAGCGGCGGTGCCAGTTCGATGCGACCCGAGGGTGTGCGCAGGATTTCAGGGATTCGCGGCGCGAGCGGGCCGAGATCAATGCCGGCCGGCGCAGCCTGCACTTTCTTCAGATTCAATCCATCCGGCTTCAGCCCGAACTGGTCGCCATACGGTCCGGCGCGCAGCGCCAGGTCGAGCAATCGCTCGGGGCCGCGCCAACGCGACACCGCCTTGAGCACCGCGTCAGTGTGGTCGCCGGCCACGCGGCGCACATCGGCCGCGGTCAACTCGTCATCGAACAGCGAGAGATCCACGTCCGCGCCGCGGCCGCCCGCAATCGCGGCCAGCCGCAGCAGGATCTCCCACTCGGCCGGCCGATCATCCGCGCGCGGCAGCACCGCCTGGCTGAAACGCGCGTGATTGCGATACGACAACTGCGGAAACGCAACGTCGTAATGAATGTCTTCCAGCGGCGAGGTGCCGGGCAGGATCACGTCGGCATGACATGAGGTCTCGTTCACGTATACGTCGACGCTGACCATGAAATCAAGCCGATCGAGTGCGGCAGCAATGCGCGGGCCGTTCGGCGCCGACAGCACCGGGTTGCCCGCGATGGTGATGAGTGCCTTGACCTGCCCCGATCCCGGCGTTTCGATTTCTTCCGCGAGGCACGTCATCGGCACTTCGCCGAACACCTCAGGCGCATGCGAAACGCGGCTTGCATGCCGCCCGGTCGCCACACCGCGTCCCTTGCCGGGCGCGCCACGCGTGTTGCCGGCGAATGCTGCCGCCCGCGGAAACATGGCGCCGCCGGGTTCGTCGAGATGGCGCGTGAGCACGTTCACGACATCGATCAGCCAATTGGCCAGCGTGCCGAACTCCTGCGTGCAGGTGCCGATGCGGCCATACACCGCGGCACGCTCGGTCGCGGCGAGCGTGCGCGCGAGTTCGCGGATCGTCTCGGCGGCAATGCCACAGCGCATCGCCACGCGATCGGGTGAGAACTCCTTCACCGCCGCGGCTAGCGCATCGACTCCAGCGACAAGGTCCGTGTGCCGTCCGAGTTGAATCAGGTTTTCATCGAACAGGGTGTGCACGAGCCCGAGCAGGAAGAAGACATCGCCGCCGGGTCGAATGAAGACATGCTTGTCCGCGAGTTCTGCCGTCTCGGTGCGGCGCGGATCGATCACGATCAAGCGGCCGCCGCGTGCGCGCAAAGCCTTAGCCTTGCCGCGAAAGTCGGGCACGGTCCACATGCTGCCGTTGGACACCGCGGGATTTGCGCCGAGAATCAGCAGCAGGTCGGCGCGTTCGATGTCGGGCACCGCGATCGACAGCCAGTCGCCGAACATCAGCCCGCTCGACAACTGCTTGGGCATCTGGTCGAGCGTGGAGGCCGAGAAGAAGTTGCGCGAACCGAGCGCGCGCGCGAGCCGTGGCAGATACAGGATCAGCCCCGCCTTGTGCACGACGGGGTTGCCGACCACGAGACCCACTGCGTCGCGGCCGTGTTGCGTCTGGATTGCCGGCAGCCGCCGGGCGATCTCCGCGAACGCTTCGGTCCAACTCGCCTCGACCAACCTGCCGTCGCGCTTGACGAGTGGTGTGCGCAGGCGATCAGGATCTTCGTGCAGGTCCTTGAGCGCGACCGCCTTGGGGCAAACGTAGCCACGGCTGAAGACATCGTCGTCGTGACCGCGGATCGAGGTCACTCGGCCGTCGCTGACCTTCACTTCAAGCCCGCAGCAGGCTTCGCACAGCGGGCAGATGCGATAGTGGGTCGTTTCGTTGGTCATCGGGTGTTCCGCGTCGGCATGGGTCAGGCGTGAGCACGATAGCGCACCGATGCGTGCCGACGTCCCAAGGGCGGCAATCGCGGCGATGCGCGCCGGATCCAGCCAATTCAGTCAATCGTCTCGACTGTTTCGTCGCATCGCAGATTGCGCTCTCATCTCGGGAGCGTAGCCTTCGGCCCTCGCCCTCATCTTGCCGTCGCGGGGCCTAGACCCGGGCCGCGTCTATCCACGGAGGAGACCATGAACAAGAAACTCATCATTGCCTGGATCGTCGTCTTCGTTGCATGGATGCTGGGCAGCTTTTTCGTACATGGCGCGCTGCTGCAAGCCGACTACGCACGGTTGCCCAATATGTTCCGCGGAGAAGCCGATGCGCAGAAGTACTTTCCGCTGATGATCCTGGCGCACGTGATCCTGTCCGGCGCACTCGTCTGGATCTACGCGCGCGGCGTGGAACCCAGGGCTTGGCTGCCACAAGGCGTGCGATTCGGCGTTGCGATCGCGCTGCTGACGATCGTGCCGACCTACATCATCTACTACGCGGTGCAGCCGATGCCGAGCGGCCTGGTGATCAAGCAGATCATCTTCGACGGCGTACTGATGGTGATCCTCGGTGTCGTCGTCGCCTGGCTGTATCGGGACCAGGCTACACGCTAGGTTCCGATCGGCCGGCGGCGCAGGCTTCACCGCGTGCGCGCCGGCGCGCATCGGACTCACACATTCGCGTGCGCTGGCGATTGCGCGCGACACGTAAGTAGCCAACTATCACCACGGCGCGTGGGGCCGGTGCAATACTGGCTTCAGACGCTCCACAAGGGGCGCGTTCGCTCCGGGAGATACATCCATGAAAGTGATAGCCATCATCGGCGCCGCGCCGACGAGCAGCGCTTGCACCGAAGAATCCGGCGAAGTGCCGCGCCTTGATCTGCCACTGACGCGCCGCGAGTTCCTGCAAGGCTCGGGCGTGCTCACGGGGACGCTGGCTGTCGGCAGCGTGCTCGCCACGCTCGCGCCCTCGCGCTCATGGGCGGTGGAGCTCAGGACGCTGAGCGCCGCTGAGGGCGAGACGCTGATGCAGATGGGGCGTGTGCTGTATCCGCACGCCAAGCTGTCGGACGCCGTCTATGCACTGCTCGCCAAGGATCTCGACGCGGACGCCGGCAAGAGCGCAGATACGCTGAAGCAGCTGCGCGACGGCGTGGCCGCGCTCGACAAGTCCGCCGGCGGCAGCTTTGCCAAGGCACCGCCGGCCAAGCAACTCGAGATCGTCAAGGCCATCGAGGGTCAGGCGTTCTTCAGCACCGTGCGCGGAAAGTGCATTACATCCCTGTATGACAACGACATGTCGTACACGACGTTTGGTTATCCCGGCGCCTCCTGGGACAAGGGCGGCTACATCACGCGCGGGTTCCAGGACCTGAAGTGGCTGCCTGATCCTCCCGCGGCAGCCAGTCCTCCCAGCGGCCGATGAGTCTGCACCGGCCCTCAACCATCGCGAACTCGACGCCTACAGGGAGACACGCTCATGCCAACTTTTGATTTCAACGACGACTCGGTGGTCGTCATCATCGGTTCGGGCGCAGGCGGTGGCACGCTCGCCAATGAACTGTGTCAGAAGGGTGCGAAAGTCGTCCTGCTGGAGGCCGGCGCGCGCCAGTCGCCCGCGACCTTCGTCAACGACGAATGGAAGTCTTTCCTGCAACTGGCGTGGCTCGATCCACGCACGACCTCGGGCACCTGGCGTGTGGCGAAAGATTTCTCGGGGCTGCCGGCGTGGATCTGCAAGACGGTCGGTGGCTCGACCTCGCACTGGGCCGGCGCCTCGCTGCGCTTTCAGCCGCATGAGTTCAAGGCGCGCACCACTTACGGCGACATCAAGGGCACGACGCTGCTTGACTGGCCGCTGACGCTGAAGGAGCTGGAACCCTACTACACGCGTGCGGAAAGCAAGATGGGGGTCACGCGCACCCATGGCATTCCCGGTCTGCCTGGCAACAACAACTTCAAGGTGATGCACGCCGGCGCGACCAAGCTCGGCTACAAGGAGTGCCACACGGGTCGCATGGCGATCAACAGCCGGCCGCGCGATGGCCGCGGCAGTTGCCTGCAGATCGGCTTCTGCTTCCAGGGCTGCAAGTCGGGGGCGAAGTGGTCGACGCTGCAAGCCGAGATTCCGAAGGCCGAAGCCACCGGCAAGCTCGACTTGCGGCCTGAGTCGCACGTGGTGAAGATCGAGCACAACGACGCGGGCAAGGTCACCGGCGTGGTCTATCGCGACGCCGCGGGCAAGGAACAACGACAGAAGGCGCGCGCCGTGTGCGTGGCGGGGAACTCGATCGAGACGCCGCGGCTGCTTCTGCTGTCGGCGTCGTCGAAGTATCCGGATGGGTTGGCCAACTCGTCGGGGCAGGTCGGCAGGAACTACATGCGCCACATGACCGGGTCCGTGTACGCGGTCTTCAAGGACGAAGTGAACATGTACCGCGGTACGACGATGGCCGGCATCATTTCGGATGAAGCCGGCAACAACACCAAGCGTGGCTTCGTCGGCGGCTATGAAATGGAGACGCTGTCGCTTGGTCTGCCGTTCATGGCCGCGTTCCTGAATCCCGGTGGCTGGGGTTCGGACTTCGCGTGGTTCATGGACAACTACACCCGCATGGCGGGCATGTGGCTGGTCGGCGAGGACATGCCGCGCGAGTCCAATCGCATCACGCTGAATGCGGCGGTGAAGGATAAGTGGGGCAACGCTGTGCCGAACGTGCACTTCGACGATCACGACAATGACATCCGCATGCGCGATCATGCGTTCGGGCAGGGCGAGGCGGTATATAAGGCCGCAGGCGCGGTCAAGACGTTCCGCACGCCGCCCTACCCATCGACACACAATCTGGGCACGTGCCGCATGAGCGCCAACGCGCGCGACGGCGTGTGCAACAAGTGGGGGCAGACGCACGACATCAAGAACCTGTTCATCTCTGACGGCAGTCAGTTCACCACCGGGGGCGCGGAAAACCCGACGCTGACGATCGTCACGCTCGCGATTCGCCAGGCCGAGTACATCGCCACGCAAATGAAGCAACGAACGATTTGACACTTCTGCAGGAGCAATCCGTCATGTCAGCAAAGAAGATTCTGCAACTGGTCGGCGACTACGTCGAAGACTACGAGGTAATGGCCCCGTTCCAGATGCTCACGATGGTCGGGCATACGGTGCACTCGGTGTGCCCCGAAAAGAAAGCAGGCGACTATGTCGTGACGGCGATCCATGATTTCGACGGCGCGCAGACCTACAGCGAGAAGCCGGGCCATCGCTTCACGTTGAACGCGACCTTTGCGGAAGTGAATCCGGCCAACTACGACGCGCTGATGATCGCCGGCGGCCGCGCGCCCGAATACATCCGGATGAACGGCAAGGTCATCGAAATCACCAAGCATTTCGCCACCACCGGCAAACCGATCGCCGCCGTGTGCCACGGCGTGCAGGTGCTGGCCGCCGCCAACGCATTGAAGGGAAAGACGGCAACCGGCTACTACGCCTGTCGGGCGGAAATGGAACTGGCCGGCGCGACGTTCAAGGACCCTGGCGTGGACGGCGCGGTCACGGACGGCAACCTCGTCACCGCCGTCGCCTGGCCCGGACATGCGGCATGGATGGCCCAGTTTCTCAAGGTGCTCGGCACGCGCATCGAACTGTGAACCCCTGCGCCAGCAAAGGAGACGGGCATGTGTGAGTTCTTCGTCAAGGCCGATCCGATCCTGTATGAATCGCGCACGCGCACGTTGCGCATTCACGGCGTGCTGACCAGCATCCGCCTCGAGAACCTGGCGTGGGACGTTCTCGCCGAAATGGCCGCGGCCGAGGGCTGTCCGACCAACACGCTGATCACCAAGTTCCACGACGAGATCCTGCAGCACCGCGGAGAAGTCCCGAACTTCGCCTCGTTCCTGCGCGTGACCTGCATGCGCTACCTGCTGCGAAAGCTCGACTCGCAGACTGAAGCGGGACCCAAGGCGGAACCGGAATCGATGGCGCGCCCTCCCAAGGTCGTGGCAATTGCCTCGCGGGCCTGACGGCAGACCGGCCCGCGGAGCAGCAATGGCAAAGGTGATTCACAGCATGCTGCGCGTGCTGGATCTCGACAAGTCGTTGAAGTTCTATGCCGACGTGCTCGGCCTGCGCGAATCGCACCGGCTGGACTTCCCGGACTTCGCGCTGGTGTATCTGCGCAATGCCGAGAACGACATGGAAATCGAACTGACGCTGAACAAGGGTCGCACCGAGCCGTATACACACGGCACCGGGTACGGCCATGTCGGCGTGGTCGTGAACGATTTAGCGGCCAAACACCGCGAACTGGACAAAGCGGGCTACGCACCAGCGCCAATCAAGGAGTTCAAGCGCGGCGATGAATTGCTTGCGCGTTTCTTTTTCATCCAGGACCCCGACGGTTACAAGATCGAGGTGCTGGAGCGCCACGGCCACTACCAGTAGCGCTGACTCAGGCGGACGCCTTTGCGTAGCCGGCGACAGTGATCGTGGCGCGCCGGTCGATGCGGCGCGCGACGAGTGACTGCGCATCCTGCGCTCGGCCGGCCTTCAGATACGCGGCGAGCAGCGTGAGTTCGACGAGATCACGCTGCGCGCGGCTGCCTCCGATCCGGACGGTCCGTGGCAACGCCTGCTCGAATCGTGCAATCGCTCCGTTCCAGTCGTTCTTCGCATAAGCCGCGAATGCCTCGGCAAGCAGTGGCACCACATCGCCCGCCGCGTATTTCCCCGCAGCATTGCGTTCGCGCATCTCGCCGACCAGTCGATCCAGCGCGGCGTAGTCACCGCTGGCAACCGCTGACACGGCCGTGTGCACGTCGGCAAAGGGCACGCCCGCTTTCGGAAACGAGCGCAGCGCGTAGTCATGCACCTCGCGCCACAGTTCATCGCGCCGGGCGTGCCCCGCCAGCTCGCTTCGCCACAAAAACGCGGGCGCGTCCGTCGCCACGTTCAGCGGCGGCCCCCACGCGCCGCCCGGATGCACATCGGCGCGATAAACCTCCCAGGCTTGATCGAGCCGGCCAAGCGCCAGCGCGCACAGCGCCACATGCCATGACAGATGGCAGTGCAGCAGACCGCGCCGATCGAAGCCGGGCATCCACGCCTCGAGGAACTCCAGCGCGCGCGCCATCTCGCCGCCTTCGTGCAGCACGTGCGCCTTGATATGCGCGCCGTGTGCGTTGCGCGGATTGGCCGCCATGCTTGCCTCGATCAGGCGCCAGGCTTCATCCAGCCGCCCGGTCTCGCACGCGGCGAATGCGAGCATGCTGTTGAACCACCAGTCCTCGCCGTAGTGCGGCGCGAGACCGCGCAGCAGGTCGTACAACTCCGCCTCGCGCTCCTGCCGGCCGCAGAATCCGATCAATCCGAACACTCCGGTGGCGGGTGCCAGCACCATCGCGTCGCGCTGGAACTCGCTCAGATGTGCACGCGTCGCTGCGAGTGCCTCCACCGGTTTGCCCTCGATTGCCAGCGCGATCGCATTGACGTGGCTGCGTTCGCGCGGCGTCGCTGCCTGCCCCAGCTCACGCGCCTTGGCCGTTTCTTCTCGGGCGCGCTTGACATCGGCGTCAAGAAACAGCCCCCGCGCCAGCGCCACGTGCGCGAGCGCGAAGTGCGGATCCGCCTCAAGCGCCCGTCCCAGGTATTCGGTGACACCCGCGATGGCCGCCAGCACGCAGTCGGCGCCTGTCACATAGGCGTCGCGCGCGGTCGGTGAATTCGTGGAAACCGGAAGTCCGTAGCGGTCCGTGAACATGGTCCGTCCCCCGTGTTTCTCGTTCGTCGCACACTACTACTGGCCGAAGAGCTTGGCCAGAAGTCTGCGCGGCCGCGATGTCGACCCCTCAATCTCCGATCAGGTGCAGCACCACGTCGCGCCGGTGCCCGCGCAGGCGGTGTTCGTACAGGTAGATGCCCTGCCAGGTGCCAAGCGCAAGCGTGCCGTCGATCAGCGGTACCGAAAGCTGCGATTGCGTCAGAGCGCCGCGCACATGGGCCGGCATGTCGTCGGCGCCTTCCGCGCGATGCTCAAATAGCGGGTCTCCGTCGCGCACCAGTCGGGCCAAGAATCGTTCGAGATCGCGCTGAACTTCGGGATCGGCGTTCTCCTGAATCAGCAGGCTGGCCGACGTATGCCGCACGAATACCGTCAGCAAACCATTGCGCACGCCGCCGGCGTCGACCCAGCCGGTCACTCGACGCGTGATCTCGATCAGCCCTCGACCGGGTGTGTGGATCTGCAGGACCGTGTGCGCCTGACGCATCCGTACTCGCTTGGCGAGCCGCCGCGTCTACACGTGCAGCGCGTGCCCCAGCGCGCGCATTGCCGCCTCCTGCACGGCTTCGCCAAGGGTCGGATGCGCGTGGATCGTGCCCGCCACATCTTCGAGTCGCGCGCCCATCTCGAGCGACTGCGAAAACGCGGTGGCAAGCTCGGACACGCCGCGGCCCACTGCCTGCCAGCCGACGATCAAATGGTTGTCGCGACGCGCTACCACGCGCACGAAGCCCTCGCGCGATTCAAGTGTTAACGAGCGGCCATTGGCTGCGAACGGAAACTGCGCGCTGATGCAGTCGTCTCCGGCCGCGGTCGCCTCTTCGGGCGAGCGACCCGCCACCACCACTTCCGGATCGGTGAAGCACACGGCGGGAATCGCGGCGGGCGTGAAGCGCCGCCGATGACCGGCGATGATCTCCGCCACCATCTCGCCCTGCGCCATCGAGCGATGCGCCAGCATCGGCTCGCCACTGATTTGGACACACAGGTCGCCGACCGCCCACACGTTGCGCATCGATGTGCGGCATTGATCGTCGATCTTCACGAAGCGCCCGTCCATGTCGAGCAGCAGCTTCTCCAGTCCCCAGCCCTCGGAGCGAGGTCGACGCCCGACCGCAACCAGCACCTGGTCGGCCGCGATCTCGCTCGCCGCCCCCTGCGCGTCCTGCATCCGAACGGCATCGCCGGCCGCGTTCATTCCCAGCACCTTGCAGCCCAGGTGCACGGTGATGCCAAGCCGATGCAACGCAGTCGCGACCGGCTTGGTGAGTTCGCTGTCGTACTGCGGCAGCACGTGCGGCAGCATTTCGATCACCGTCACTTCAGCGCCGAGCTTGCGATAGGCCGTGCCGAGTTCCAGACCGATATAACCGGCACCGACGACCACGAGCCGCTTCGGAATCGCGGTGGGCGACAGGGCCTCGGTCGACGAGATCACGCGCCCGCCGAAGGGCAGCGATGGCAGTTGCACGGGTTCGGACCCGGACGCGAGCAGCAGGTGTTCGCAGCTGATGCGCAGCGCGTCGGCGCCGTTGCCGACCTCGACGGTCTTGCCATCAATGATCCGGGCCCAGCCGCTGACGACCTGCACGCCGTACTTCTTCAGCAGCCCGGCCACACCGTGCGTAAGCCGCTGCACCACGCTGTCTTTCCACTTCACCGCCTGCGCGGCGTCGAACTGCGGTTGCTGCACCCGGATGCCGAGCGCAGATGTCTTGCCGCCAACGCCCGCGTAGTGGCTGACGCAGTCGAACTCCTCCGCGACGTGGATCAGCGCCTTGGACGGAATGCAGCCGACGTTCAGGCACGTGCCGCCGATGCGGTCGCCTTCGACGAGCGTGGTGGCGATGCCCAGTTGCGCTGCGCGAATCGCGGCCACGTAGCCGCCGGTGCCGCCACCGATGACGAGCAGTTGGGTCGATTGCGTTTTCATGCGCTACTCAACGAATAGTGTCGCCGGGAATTCGAGATAACCGCGCACCGCCTGCACGAACTCGGCCCCGTGCGCGCCGTCGACCACGCGGTGATCGAATGATGACGACAGATTCATGATCTTGCGCGCCACGATGTGGCCCTCGCGAATCACCGGCCGCTCGACAATGCGCCCAACGCCGACGATCGCCACCTCGGGATAGTTGATCACCGGCGTGGTGACGATTCCGCCCATGGCGCCGAGGCTGGTGATCGTGATCGTCGAACCGACGAGTTCGTCGCGGGTGGCCTTGCCCTTGCGCGCCGCCTCGGCCAGTCGCGCAACTTCGGCTGCGCTGGCCCACAGGTCGCGCGCTTCGGCATGCCGCACCACGGGCACCATCAATCCGGCGTCAGTCTGCGTGGCAATTCCCAGGTGCACTGCGCCGTAACGCGTGACGACACCCGCGTCGTCGTCGAAGCGCGCGTTGATCTGCGGATATGCGCGCAGCGCCAGCACGATCGCGCGCATCAGCAACGGCAACACGGTCAACCGGCCGCGCTGTTCACTCCAGGTGTCGTTGAGACTGGCGCGCAGCGCTTCCAGCTCGGTGACGTCGATTTCCTCGACGTAGGTGAAGTGCGGAATGCGGCGCTTGGCCTCCTGCATCTTCTCGGCGATCTTGCGCCGCAGGCCGATGACCTGAATCTGCTGCTCATCGTTGCGCTCGACGTAACGCATGCCACTCTGAGCGGTACCCGTCGTGGCGCCGCCCCGCGCGAGGTAGGCATCGAGATCCGCATGCATGATCCGGCCGGCCGCGCCACTGCCCGGCACGAACTGCAGTTCAACACCGAGCTCCCAGGCGCGGCGGCGTACGGAGGGGGGAGCGATCGGCTTCTCGCCGGGTCTGCGTTGTGCGACGGTCGCCGCGGGCATCGGCGGCGGTGGTGCGGGCGTCGGTGCGGGCGCACGCGCCGGCGCCGGCGCGGGTTTGACCGCGGCTGCCGGCGGCACGGGTGTGACGGTCGGCGCCGCGCGCGCAGCAACCGCGGGCGCGCCCGCCGCGGCATTGCCCGCGCCTTCGACCTCGAGGCGGATCAGCTCGGTTCCCACCGCCATCACCTCGCCCACCTTGCCGCCAAGTGTCAGCACCTTGCCCGAGACCGGCGAGGGAATCTCCACCGTCGCCTTGTCGGTCATCACGTCGGCGAGCACCTGGTCTTCGACCACGGCGTCGCCCGGCTTCACGTGCCACTCGACCAGCTCGACCTCGGCGATGCCTTCGCCGATATCCGGCATCTTGATGACATGAATGCCCATATCGCGCCTCCGCCTAGGCTTCCATCGTCCGTTTGAACGCCGCACCGACGCGCGCCGGTCCGGGGAAGTAGGCCCACTCCTGTGCGTGCGGGTAAGGGGTGTCCCAGCCCGTCACACGTTCGATGGGGGCTTCGAGGTGATAGAAGCAGTGCTCCTGCACCAGCGCGGTGAGTTCGGCACCGAAGCCGCTGGTACGCGTGGCCTCGTGCACGATCACACAGCGGCCGGTCTTCTTCACCGAAGCGACGATGGTCGCCAGATCCAGCGGCCACAGGCTCCGCACATCAATGATTTCGGCGTCGATGCCCGTTTCATTCGCCGCCGCCTCCGACACCCACACCATCGTGCCGTAGGTCAGCACGGTCAGATCGGCGCCTGGTCGGAAAACCGCCGCCGATTCCAGAGGAACCGTGTAGTAACCGTCGGGAACTTCGCCGAGTCGATGCTTCGACCAGGGCACCACCGGCTTGTCGTGATGGCCGTCGAATGGCCCGTTGTACAGCCGCTTGGGCTCAAGAAAGATCACCGGATCGTCGCATTCGATTGATGCGATCAGCAGACCCTTGGCGTCGTACGGATTGGACGGCATCACGGTGCGCAGTCCGCAGACATGCGTGAGCAATGCCTCGGGGCTCTGACTGTGGGTCTGGCCGCCGTAGATGCCACCGCCGCACGGCATGCGAATCGTCAGCGGCGCAGTGAAATCTCCGGCCGAGCGATAACGCAGGCGCGCGGCCTCCGAGACGATCTGGTCATACGCCGGGTAGAAGTAGTCGGCGAACTGGATCTCCACCACTGGCCGCAGTCCATAGGCGCACATGCCGATGGCGATGCCGACGATGCCGCCTTCGGCGATCGGTGTATCGAACACGCGCGAGGCGCCGAACTTCGCCTGCAGCCCCTCGGTGCAACGGAAGACGCCACCAAAGTACCCGACATCCTCGCCGAAAACGACCACGCTGCCGTCGCGTTCGAGCACGACGTCCATCGCCGAGCGGATCGCCTGAATCATTGTCATCGCGGACATGTAGAACCTCTCTCAGTACTCGCGCTGGTCGCGGCGGGGCCGCATTGGGTGCAGGGCTAGGCGCCTCATTTGCCAAATTAGGGGGACCATTGCTCGTGCAAGGACCCGAGCCGCAACAACGCCATGCGCCCAATGCGGCCCCGCCCCGGAGGGTTGCAACGACAAGGCGGCGTCTGCGGCGTTGGCTGTCTCGGCCGTAGGCTCAGCTACTGTCCTTCGACAGCCGCCTAGCATCCACCGCCTTGTCGTTGCAACGCGATCCATCGGGAATACTGAGAGAGGTTCTAAATCCCCAATTGCTGCCGCTGCCTGCGCAGGTGCTCCGGCATGTCCTTGTAGACGTCCTCGAACATCGTCGCCGGGCTCGCAACGGGACCGGTGGCCAACGTCCCGTAGCTTTCGGCCTCCTTTTGCGTCGCGATCATTTCCTCTTCGAGTCGCTTCTGCGTGCGCGCGTGCTCTTCTTCCGACCATGCGCCAATCGCAATCAGGTGCTGCTTCAGACGCGTCACCGGATCACCCAGTGGAAACCGGACCCATTCGTCCACCGGACGGTACTTGGAAGGATCATCCGACGTCGAATGCGCACCAGCGCGATAAGTGATCCACTCGATCAGCGTCGGCCCGAGATTGCGGCGCGCACGCTCGATCGCCCACTGTGACGCTGCGTACACGGCGAGAAAATCGTTGCCGTCCACCCGCAGCGATGCAACGCCGTTGCCTACGCCACGCGCTGCGAAAGTGGCAGCGTCACCGCCGGCAATGCCCTGGAACGATGAGATCGCCCACTGGTTGTTCACGATGTTCAGGATCACCGGCGCGCGGTACACGGCAGCAAAAGTCAGCGCGTTGTGAAAGTCCGCCTCCGCGGTCGAGCCGTCGCCGATCCACGCAGAGGCGATGCGCGTGTCACCCTTGATCGCCGAGGCCATCGCCCAGCCGACCGCCTGCACATACTGCGTCCCGAGATTGCCGGAGATCGAAAAGAAGCCGAACTGCTTTGACGAATACATGACCGGCAGCTGCCGGCCCTTGATCGGATCGCGACGGTTGGAAAACAGCTGGCACATCATGTCGAGCAGCGGGTACCCGCGTGCGATCAGGATGCCCTGCTGGCGATAGGTCGGAAAGCACATGTCGCCCGCCTCGAGTGCCAGCGCCTGCCCGACGCTGATCGCCTCCTCGCCGAGGCACTGCATGTAGAACGACATCTTCTTCTGCCGCTGCGCGATCAGCATGCGGGCATCAAAGACGCGCGTCTTCAGCATGGCCGTCAGGCCGGCGCGCAACACTTGTGAATCGACGTCGGGGCGCCACGGGCCGACCGCTCGACCGTCGTTGTCGAGCACGCGCACCAGCGCAACGGCCGTATCCATCGTCTCCGCGGGCGTCGCGTCCACCGGCGGTCGTCGCACCTGCCCGGCGGAAGAAATGTGCAGATACGAAAAATCGGTCTCTCGTCCCGGTCGTCCTGACGGCTCCGGAACGTACAGGCTCAGCGGCTTGTATGAGGTTGCCATTCTTGTCTCCGCGCTCGATCGTGTCGCGCGCCCGATCATTTTCGTCGATGCAGCCCGCGACGGATAGCGCGGAGCGCATCTTCGCCGGTGACGACCACGTCGGTAACGCCGCACCGCTCGCTGGCGAGCAACAGCCCGCTCACTCTACCGCAGGTGGATTTGACGTAACACCGGTCTTGCAGCAAATCGCGGGGCGACCTCCCCGCAACTACCAGTACGTCACCGCCATCTTGGTCGCGAGCAGCACCAGCAGCCCGGCAAAGATTCGCCTCAGTGTCACGATCGGCGTGCGATGCGCGAGCCGGGCGCCGACCGGCGCGGTCATGCTGCTGGCCACCACCAGCGCCGCGAGCGCGGGAATGAACACGAACCCGACCGAGGCCGCCGGCAGGTCCGCCACGGCCCAGCCGCCCAAAACGAAGCCGATCGTGCCCATGAGCGCTACCGGAATGCCGAGTGCCGCCGCGGTTCCGATCGCCGTGTGCATGGTCACGCCACAGAACAGCATGAACGGCACGGTAAGAAACGCGCCGCCCGCCGACACCAGCCCGCAAACGACCCCGATCAGGAGGCTCACGGCCACCAGCCCGGGCAGACGCGGCAGCTGACGCGCCGCACTCGGCTTCCTGCCGAGCAGGATCTGTGCCGCGCCCGCATACACGATTGCCGCAAACGCAAGTGCGAGCGTGCGCTGAGAGATCCAGCCGCTCGCACTCGTCGACAGCAGTGTGCCGATGACCATGCCGGGCGCCATGCGGGCAACGATGCGCCAGTCAACCGCGGCGTGGCGGTGATGTTCGCGCACGCTCGCACTCGCGGTGAACACGACCGACGCCATCGCCGTTCCGAGTGCGAACTGCACGGTGTGCCCAGGCGCAACGCCCTGCGCCGTGTACAGCGCCGCGAGGATCGGCACCAGCGTCATGCCGCCGCCGATGCCGAGCAGCCCGGCAAGAAAACCCACGAATGCACCGGCGGCGACATAGGCTGCAAGCCAGATCACGAACGCTCCTCAACGCGACGTCGCCGCATGTAAAGCGCTTCCCGCGCCGGGGCGGCACGACACCGCGTCCTGCCCGAGGCGGATCGGTCGGCGCAGCAACTTGTCTGCATTGGACAGTAACCTGCAACCCATGCCGCGCGTGCGCTCATCGGGCGCCGCTCTCTGAAGCAGCGCGGCGCTCCCCACCCAGTGTCCTTGCCGCGGAAACAGTGAGATCGCTGTCGAGCTGCGGCAGTGCACGCATGTTGCGGATCAGTGATTGACGCCACGCGAGCAGTGAAAAGAGCAGCACCGCGCCGCCGGCAAACACCATCGCGGAACGCAATCCGACGTGCTCGCCAAGCCAGCCGCCGACCAAGGCGCCCGGCACGGCCGGCACCATGATCAGCCAGCGCATCGTGCTCGTCATGCGACCCAGCAGAGGCGTCGGCGTCACCGCCTGCCGCAGTGCGAGGAAGTTGATGAAGATGAGCACCGCGCCAACGCCGAACAGCATCAGCATCGTGGCGAACATCGCGATGCCCCACGCCGAAGCGGGCGCGGCGGCGCCCAGCAGCCAGCCCGCGCCGCAGACGACGTTGCCAAGCACCATCGTCGGCCCCGGCCCGATCCGGCGCGAGATGCGATACCCGATCGCACTCGCCATGACGGTGCCCACTCCCAGCCCAACGTAACAAAGGCCGACCGCACGCTCGGACAGCCCCAGCGCGCGCGTTGCGAACAGAATCTGCACCACTTGCGCGGCGTAGTGACACATGTGCCAGCCGCCCGCCATCAGTGCCATCGTGACCAGCAGGCGATGGCCGGCAACGAAACGCAGACCGGCGCGCAGCGCCTGCCAGAAATCGGCGGCCGCGTGCGCCGGACTTTCAGTGACGCGTACCCCGCGCAGGATCAGCGCCGAGACACTCAGCAGCACGGCATCGACTACCAGCGCGAGCGGCGCACCGACCAGCTTGATCAGCGCGCCGGCAACCCCCGGCCCCGCCACTTCCGCCGCCGAGTTGGCAAGCGCGTTCTTCGCATGCGCCTCGACCAACCGCTGGCGCGGCACGATCTGCGTCAGCACGATCTGCGCTGCGCTGCCGGCAATCGTGTTGACCAGTCCGATGATGAGTCCGACCACGTACAACCACGGCATCGAGAGCCACCCCATCCACCACGCGAGCGGCACACTCGCCACTACCAACGCCTGCAGTGATTCGCCAGCGATGTACACGGACAACTTGCGCGCCCGGTCGAGCCACACACCGGCCGGCAGCGAGAACAGCACGAACGGGATGATCTCCATTGCGGCGAGCATGCCCATCTGGGTGGGCGTCGCCTGCAAAAGCACGGCCGCCGTCAGCGGCAGCGCAAGCATGGTCACCTGCGTACCGAACGAGCTGATCAGGATCGAGATCCAGAGCCGTCGATAGACCCGATCACGCAGCAGATCTCCGGGCGCAAGCGCCACATACATCCGCACACGCTGCGCCGCGGCGGCAGCGGCCGAGGGAAGATTCATCGGGGTCTGTCTCTTGCTGTTGTCGTGCTGGACCGCAGCCTGGGCGACAGCAACGGGTGGCCGCAGGAGCTTAGCGCGGAGAACGCACTCAGCCGCGCGCATGGGCGCCGGAGTAGACCAATTTCATGCCCGGCAATCACGGAGACGCAGCCTGCATCAAGGCCCCGCCGGAAACTTGCCTCGACCTCAGCCTGCAGTGCAGATCAATCGCAGTCCACGCACGTGCGTGGAATCAACGATGAGCTTGGTCACGCGCCCGGACCGCTCCGCTGGTGCGATGGAAGTCCGTTGCAGGTTTGTCAGTGCCGCGCGGAGGCAGGCTCCGCGCGCGGCTGCACCGCATGCACGACGATGCGATCGCGCCCAAGACGCTTTGCCTCGAGCCCGCACGCGTCGGCAGCGCGCAGCAGTTGTTCCGCCGATCCGCTGGCGCGAATCGAATCGGACACACCGGCAGAAAACGTGAGTCCGGTCAGCGTGCTGGTTCCGTGGCCGGTGTCGATGGTGAACGCAGCGCCGCGCCAGAACTTGAGCAGCGCGGCGATCTTCCGTTGTGCGGTCTGCGCATCGGTCCGGGGCATGAGCAGGCAGAACTCCTCGCCACCGTATCGGCAGGCGATATCGCTTTTGCGCATGCGCGTGGCGAGCAGTTTGCCGAATGCCGCCAGCAGCATGTCGCCGACCGGATGGCCATACCGATCGTTGACATCCTTGAAGTGATCGAGGTCGATGATCGCGACCGCCAGCGGCTGGCGGTCGCGCGCTGCCAGCGCCAGCATCGACGGCATCACGTCACTCAGGTGGCGGCGATTGAAAAGCCCGGTAAGAAAGTCACGCACCGCCTGCCGTTCGAGTGCCGTCTGCAGTGCCTGCACCTCGTCGACCTTCTGCGATAGCTGCTCGTTGATCGTTGCGAGTTCGTCTTTGGCATGCTCGGTATCGCGCCGGCGCGCTTCGCTTTCGTCGCGCTCGCGCTGCAGGAGCAGAAGTTCCGTCTGCAGCGATGCGGCCTGA
Organism: Burkholderiaceae bacterium; assembly: GCA_036824465.1. Lineage (GTDB taxonomy): Bacteria > Pseudomonadota > Gammaproteobacteria > Burkholderiales > Burkholderiaceae_F > JAKOQB01. The sequence goes on along the minus strand of DAITAC010000045.1, from coordinate 3,593 downwards.
TAGCGCGCTTGCGATGCGCGCCGCGCCCTTTCCACATGCAACGACTGCCATTGGCGCAGGTCCGCGAGCGCTTTGGCTGCGTCGTCCAGTTGCTCATGCACATCGGCCAATGCCTCGAAGAACAGGCAACGCACGCGCAGGGCCAAGCCATCGGCCGGCAATGGCAGTGCGCGTTCGAGGTGTGCCGCCGCATCGGCGAGCTGGCCACGAGCGCGCAACAGCTCAGCCTCGGCAACGACAAGCTCGATGCACTCATCAGGAGTCTCGCTGTCGCCGACCGCGGCAACGGCACGTGCCACCAGATCGGCGCCGAGGGCGAGTTCACCAGCGCGCAACGCCGCGATCGCCAGCGTTTCAAACGAGGCACCGGTGACCCCGCGGCCGCTCGCATCGGTGGGTAGCGCGAGCAGGCGTTGGACGTCGGGCAACGCATCGCGCGCCCGGCCCAGCTCAGTCAGGCACACGATGCGATTGACGAGCAGCACGCTCAGCAGGCGTGCGTTGGTCAGCCCGGCGCAGCGCTTGATGCCTTCCTCGAGATACCTCAGCGCTTCGGCGTGGTCGCCGAGCTGAATCAGTTCGTGCCCGAGATTGCAGTACAGCACCACCTCGAACCCGTGCGTGCGCGCCGCAGCCGATTCACGCAGCGCCTGATACATGTAGGCGAAGGCTTCGTCCGATTGACCGAGCGATGAGTAGCAGCCGGCGATGCCGTTGAGCAGCATGCCGCGTTCGGCGTCTTTCAGCACGCGCAGGCCTTCGGCGCGCAGCGGCAGCAGGACGTCGAGCGACTCGCGATATCGCCCTTGCATCCAGCCGCAGCGAGCCAGACCCACTATGGCCAGAATGCGGCCGGCCCGATCGCGCGTCGTTTCAAGGCAGGCGCGCGCCTTCGCGAACTCCTCCGCGCTCTTGCCGGGCGTGGCAAATCGCATCCAGTGGTAGGCGCGTGCCAGACGCGCGCGACCTTCAGCCGCGACGTCACCGGTGGCGACTGCCCGATCGCATGCCTGCTCGACGAGCGCAATCGATTGATTCGCGTCGAGGTACTGCAACTGCCATGCCTTGCGCGCAAGGCGCATGGCGGGCGAGCCGGTGGCCGATTTCGCAACGCGCTTGGAACGCGGCTTCATCCGTGCATTGTTGTCGCCGCACACGTAGTCCGTCAACGATCAGACGGACGAGGCGATGCTCGTCGGTGGCCATGCAACGACCTGCGGCGCCAGCATCGCGCCTTGTCGTGTCTGCCGCGACACACCGCAGAGTCCCTGGCCGGCCCATGTACTGCGGTGGGCGACCGGATTCTCATGTCGTCGCCCGAGGCGCGGGCCCGCGGCCGCGCCTGAAAGATCGACGAAAAAAAGCGCGGCACCTGGCCGCGCTCTTTCTTTCCAGTCGCCGTTCAGACGATCTGGATTTCCGACGCTTGCGGGCCTTTTGCGCCCTGCTTGACGACGAATTGCACCTTCTGGCCTTCGGTCAGCGACTTGAAGCCGCCGGCCTGAATTTCAGAGAAGTGCGCGAACAGATCCTTGGAGCCATCTTCCGGCGTGATGAAGCCGAAACCTTTGGCGTCGTTGAACCACTTAACAGTACCTTGTGCCATTTTCTCGTTCCTTGATAGTCAATGAGAAATATCGACCGCGAGAACACCCCGCGGCGAGCGAACGATCAAGAACCGTGAACCTGGGGAAACCTTGGATGCGCCGTTGCGATGGACTGCAGCGGGCCAGAGAAAACCGAAGGACAAACGAAACTCAAACGAAAGCCAGCGCAGAGTAGCGGCTTTTGCGTCACATGTCGAACTATTTATTTTTCGCCTTTGGCACTTGAAATCGGCAACCACGTTTCAGTATCGGACGGCGCGACGGCCGGAGCTTCCGCCGGCAGCATCACAAAGTCACCACGGCAGCGCGTAAGCGACGGTGGCGGCGCGGGCCTTGGCGATGACGACGTCCGGCAGCGCGCACGATTTGCGCGCGGCGGTGTCCATGTGCACACCGGTCAGCACGGTGACTGCTGAAACCTCCTGCGTTTCGGCGTTGCGCATTTCGTGCACGAAGCGGATTACCTTGTCGCGCACTTCGAGCACACCGCTGCGCGCACTCACGATATCGCCCGCATGCAGTTCACGTTGATAGGCGATGCGCTGGTCGACCGCCGCCATGCCGCGCCGGTTCTCGCGCAGGAACGACGGCGTGAGACCGAGCGCGGCAAAGAAGTTCCACGTCGCCTCGTCGAACTTGCCCACGTACCACATCACGTTCATGTGGCCCACATGGTCGCAGTGCCAAGGGTAGACCGCGCCTCGGTAAGTTTCCTGGAGATCGGCCATCACTTTTCCTGCGCGTCCGATTGCACGGAAGCGATCTGCCGTTCACATATTGCGCCGATATTGCCCGCCGACCTCGAATAGTGCATTCGTGATCTGCCCGAGTGAGCAGCAACGCACCGCATCCATCAGCACCGCGAACACGTTCTCGTTGCGGATCACGGCCTGCTTCAGCTTGTCCAGCATCACCGGCGCTTCCTTCGCGTGGCGTGACTGAAAGCCGTGCAGGCGCTGCAACTGGCCCTGCTTTTCGTCTTCGGTGGAGCGCGCCAGTTCGATCTGCTTCGGCACCAGGTCGCTGTGCGGGTTGCGGAACGTGTTCACGCCGATGATCGGGTACTCGCCGGTGTGCTTCAGGTGTTCGTAGTGCAATGACTCTTCCTGGATCTTGCTGCGCTGATATCCCAGCTCCATTGCACCGAGCACACCGCCGCGCTCGCTGATCGCCTCGAACTCCTTCAGCACCGCTTCCTCCACCAGTTCGGTCAGTTCGTCGACGATGAAGCTGCCCTGGTTGGGGTTCTCGTTCTTCGCCAGGCCCCACTCGCGGTTGATGATGAGCTGGATCGCCAGCGCGCGCCGCACGCTTTCCTCGGTCGGCGTGGTGATCGCCTCGTCGTACGCGTTGGTGTGCAGGCTGTTGGCGTTGTCGTAGGTGGCGATCAGCGCCTGCAGCGTGGTGCGGATGTCGTTGAACTGGATCTCCTGCGCGTGCAGCGAGCGGCCGCTGGTCTGGCAGTGGTACTTCAGCTTCTGCGACCGTTCGTTGGCGCCGTACTTGTCGCGCATCGCCACGGCCCAGATACGGCGCGCCACGCGGCCCATCACCGTGTACTCGGGGTCCATGCCGTTGCTGAAGAAGAAGGAGAGGTTGGGTGCGAAATCGTCGATGTGCATGCCGCGCGCGCGATAGGCCTCCACGAACGTGAAGCCGTTGGAGAGCGTGAATGCGAGCTGGCTGATCGGATTCGCGCCCGCCTCTGCGATGTGATAGCCGCTGATCGACACCGAGTAGAAGTTGCGCACGTTGTGGTGGACGAAGTACTCCTGGATGTCGCCCATCACCTTGAGACTGAATTCGGTGGAGAAGATGCAGGTGTTCTGGCCCTGGTCTTCCTTCAGGATGTCCGCCTGCACGGTGCCGCGCACGTTCTCCAGCGTCCAGGCGCGGATCTTCAGCGCCTCGTCTTCGGTGGGTTCGCGGCCGTTGTCGGCGCGGAACTTGTCGAGGTTCTGGTCGATCGCGGTGTTCATGAACATC
>DAITAC010000225.1:0-3094 GCA_036824465.1 Burkholderiaceae bacterium | reverse complement strand
CGTCACCGGCTGCAACGCAGCGCACACCGGTCGTTCGCGGCGCCGATGACCACTGACATACAGACAGCCGCAGTCATTCGGCACCGGGCGATCTTGTGCAATTCGATTCGCGAGAGCGACACCGATGGATTCCTCCGCGTCATACCGAGTGTCGACGAGCGCGCCCTCCATCCAGACCGATATGAGTGGGTTCTCGCGCCCCTGCAAATGCCATAACAGCTGTTCGCGCCAAGTGAGTTCCTCGCTTGATATGACTGCGGGCGAGGAATAGCATCCTTCTACAACTCCAAGGCGCAACTTGGGGCCGTCATTGGCGGTGAAAGACACCAGGCAATCTCAACTCGCCTCGTGCACTGACCTTGGGCTTAGACGCGTTAGCCGCCAGATCATCGGAGCTCGCGTCCCAATCACCGAAGAACTTTCCCGTGCTCGACGCGTTGCGTCAGATTACGCAGGAGCTTAACCAGGCGACCAGTCTGGACGGTGCCCTCGCGATCGTCGTGCATCGGGCCAAGGAATCCCTGGCCGTCGACGTGTGCTCGGTCTATCTCGTCGACGCGTCCGGCGAGCGCTGCGTCCTGATGGCTACCGACGGCCTCGATCCTAAGGCGGTGGGCCGGATTCAATTCGGGCAGCGCGAAGGGTTGGTCGGGTTGGTTCTCGAATCGGGCCAGTCGCTCAGCATGATGAATGCGCAGCAACATCCGCGCTTTCGCTATTTTCCGGAGTACGGGGAGGAGGCGTATCACGCCTTCCTGGGTGTGCCGATCATTCATCATCGCCGACCGCTGGGTGTGCTTTCGGTGCGGCAAACCAACGACCGGACTTTCACCGACGTCGAGGAAGCATTCCTGCTGACGATCGCGGGCGAGCTTGCGGGACCCAGCTATGTCGCGACGGTCGGTGCGACCGACCTCTCTCGCCGGGACGCAGTGCAAACCGCGTCAATCCTCACTGGGATCAAGGCTGCGCCGGGCGCAAGCATTGGGGTTGCCGTGTTGCCCTCTCCGGCGGCGGAATTGGAAGACGTGCCGGATCGCAGCGTTGATGATCCGGAGGCCGAAGACGCGGTGTTCAGGCAGGCTGTGGCGGCGGTGCAGCTGGAGTTGCGGGCGAGCGGCGAACGCATGGCTGCACGGATGCCCACCGAGGCTCATGCGATGTTCCAGATCTACGCGGCGCTGCTCGACGACGAAAACATGTTTGCCGACACCATCACCCGGATTCGGGCGGGCAGCTGGGCACCTGGCGCGCTACGGGCGACGATTGCCGAACATGCCGAGACCTTCGAAGAAATGGACGACCCTTATCTGAGGGCGCGTGCGGAAGACATTCGCGGGTTGGGTCGCCGCGTGCTGCTTCGCCTCCAGTCGCGCAACGCCGAACCGCGGCAATACCCCGCGCAGTGCGTGCTGGTTGGCGAGGAAATCAGCATCGCCCGCATCGCCGATGTGCCGATCGAGCAGCTTGTCGGCATCGTGTGCACACGCGGCTCGCCCTTTTCGCACGCAGCGATTCTCGCGCGCACGCTGCGTATCCCTGCCGTGATGGATATCGGAAACGTTTCGTTCGCGCAACTGGAGGGTCGCAACCTTCTGGTCGACGGCTACCAGGGGCGCGTCTTCATCGAGCCTTCGCCCGTAGTGCGCGACGAATTCCAGCGGCTGATCAAATATCAAGCGGACCTTGCCAAAGATCTCGAGACGCTGCGTGACCTGCCGGCTGAAACGCCGGACGGCGCCCGCGTTTCGTTGCAGGCCAATGCGGGCCTTCTATCCGATCTTGTCCCCGCGTCAGACACGGGCGCTGAAGGGATTGGCCTGTTTCGCACCGAATTCACCTTCATGGTTCGCGACGCGTTCCCCGATGAAGGCGTTCAAACTCAGCTCTATGGCGATGTGCTGGCTGCATTCGCGCCACGGCCGGTGACCATGCGCAGCCTGGACGTGGGTGGCGACAAGGCGTTGCCGTATTTCCCGGTGGCCGAGGACAACTCGTTGCTCGGCTGGCGTGGCATCCGGCTGACGCTCGACAATCCAGGGATCTTTCTCACCCAACTTCGCGCGATGCTGCGGGCCAATGCCAAGCACGGGAATCTGCGGCTGCTCTTACCCATGATTGGATCGTGCAAGGAAGTCGACGACGCGCGCGAGTTAATGGAGCGTGCGTACAGCGAACTGGTGCAGGCTGGACAAACCGCGCGCCGGCCGCCGCTTGGGGTCATGCTCGAAGTGCCGTCGGCGCTTTACCAAATCGCCGATCTAGCCAAACGCGTGGACTTCTTCTCGATCGGGACCAACGATCTGACCCAGTACCTCTTAGCAGTGGACCGCAATAACGCGCGTGTCGCAAGTCGCTTCGATAGCCTGCACCCGGCCGTGCTTCGGGCGATCAATCACGCCGTGCGCGAGGCTCGCGAATACGAAAAGCCTCTGAGCATCTGCGGCGAAATGGCGGGTGAGCCCACCTCTGCCATCCTGCTGATGGGAATGGGCGTCGACACGTTGAGCATGGCCTCACCTAGTCTGCCGCGCGTCAAGCGAGCACTGCGAACGTTTACCCGACGCCACGCCCAGGAAATATTGGCTGAGGCGCTGCGCGCTGATAATCCGGGCGATGTTCATCAGATGCTGAATGACGCGTTCGAGCAGATGGGTCTCAGTTCGCTGCTCACCCTGCGGGGAGCGAGCGGCTAGCCCCATGCAACTTCGACACCCACGTGCTTCTGCTTTTTCGGTCAGATACCAGCGCCATCACTTCACTGCTTTGTGAGTTCGGGGCGGCTTCGCTGGCAGAGATTGACAGGGCCCTCGCGCTTATGCAACTAGCACAATGGCGCAACGCCATATAGCTTGCGAATGACCGCTTTGAAGCGCCGCGAATGCCCCCAACGGGTCGGCTCCGCCACTTCGATCCCACAAGGAACAGTCGTTCGCGCAGCACTTCGTGCTTGGCGGTATCAAGGATCTGCGAGCGGCAGCTATAGGGAGAGATCTCGTGATGTTGTGCTTGCCGTCGCGCGACGACTCCTCCGCTTCGTGACCGGTCATTCCGAACGTCGCGTCACGAACACATGAGCGCCCGCTCATGGCCG
>DAITAC010000044.1:0-33467 GCA_036824465.1 Burkholderiaceae bacterium | reverse complement strand
CAGTGCAAGCGCAAAGTTGAGCGATGACCGCTCAACCTTGTGACCGGTCATTCCCAATGTCGGGTCACGAGCGCGTGAATACCCGGTTGTGGCCGGCTGCGGGCGACGACGAATCTCATCGCTTGGGCATATTCATCGCCGAAAGTGGTACGCGGCACGTCTGCCGCGACTACCGCCCGGAGAGCTGTGCGATTCACAGTCAAGTGCTGAGATCACGGATCGCGCGAATCCGTACTCCACAGTGCGATTAGCGGGACCCGCTTGCGACAATCGGGTTCCAAGGGTGCAGGGGTTCGTCCGGATGTGGGGTTACCTGGTTATCGCTCTGTTGGTCGTCGGCCTGCTCTGGGTGCTCTGGCGGAGCAACGCAAAGCGGCGACGCATCGAGCGCGAGCGCGCTGAGCGCCGCGTCCGCACCGACGAGCTGCTGGCGCGCGTGCTGCTGGGGGAGGAATCGAGACGGGGTCGGTCGACGGCAGGCGGACGGCCGTCGATGGCCAAGCCCGTGTTGCCACCGATCGACCGCATGGTCAGGCGGACCGCCGGCGGTCGGCGGATCGACCTCGACTCCCTGCTGAGCGATGAGCCCGCGACGGTCGCCGATCGCACACGTCGCCAGCTTGACCAGCCAACGAATCTCATCGGTGATACCGGCCATCCTTCGACAGTCGCGCCTACGGCGAGCGGGCCGCCGACGGCGCGCTTGTCGATGCGTGAGGGACAACTCGACGTTCCGCTCGATGCACTTGTGGTTTCATGGTTCGAGGCCCGCGGTTACGTGGCGCGTCGCGCGCCGGCCGCGGCGCAGCCGATCACGCTGCTGCTGAGCCATGCTGAAGATTCAACGCGCGACTACGCGTTCTTCTATGATCGCGGCCGGCTGACCGCGCCCCGCGTCGCCGCCGTGCTCGACAAGGCGCACGCGCTCGGCATGAGCAAGCTGCTGGTCGCCGCCGAACACGGTGCCGACCCTGCAGTCGGATCGACCCGGTTGCCCGAGGTCCACGTGATGGACTGGCCCGCGATCGACCGCGCAATGGGACGGATCGACGCCCGCGTCGCCGCCAAGATCATTTCGATCGCGCGGGCCAAGCAAGGAATGCCGACTGCAGACTAACTGGGGTCTCGCGGATCGCGCGGGGCCGATGGAGCGGGCCTGTGGTGGGTTGTAGCCCCGACGGCCATGAACACGCGACGGCCGCCGGGACCGCGCCGGGCGCAGTGGCGTAAGCACGGCATCTGAGCGCGCCGACACGCGCTGACGAACGACCGCTCCACGAGTGGTTTCGATGCGCTGGCGATCGTCGCTTCCGCGCCGGTTTGCGTCTTCCGCTCCTGAAGTCAATACCAGCCGCGCACTCAGAGGCGGATGAGCGCACGGGGAGAAGGGCCGTTTCGTTGCCGACTGTTCAATTTTGAGCACGCGTCGCCGCTCATCGCACTGCGTGCAAGGCAGTTGCGAATTGGCGGTTACAGGCCACTAGAATCGGGCCGCATGCAGATCCGCCGCCTGACTGCCGCCGACGCGGCGCAATACCGCCAGTTCCGACTACGCGGACTGCGCGAACATCCCGATGCCTTCCGCTCCAGCTACGAAGAAGAATTCGGCAAGTCGGCCGACTGGGCCGCACGCCGCGTCAGCAATGGTGCGGAAGGATTCTTTCTCGGTGCGTTTGACGAACAGGAGGCATTGATCGGCACCGTCGGCCTGCAACTGGAACAGCGCCAGAAACTCCGCCACCAGGGCAAGGTCATCGGCATGTATGTCGCGCCGGAACACGCGGGCAAGGGGGCGGGACGCGCACTGATCGAAGCCTGCATCCGACAGGCGCGCGGCATAGCCTGGCTGGAGTCGCTGGTGCTGACAGTCACCAGCAGCAACGAGGACGCGGTCCGTCTGTATCGGAACGCGGGCTTCATCCCGTGCGGACGCGAGCCGCGTGCGATGAAGATCGACAACCGTTACTTCGACAAGACGATGATGTATCTCGAACTGCGCGCGGAGTAGATTGACCCATGCGTCGCGTATACGACATCTCGCCGACGGTGGGGCCCGGGTTTCCCGTCTTCCCCGGCGATTCGTCGTTTGCGATGCGCTGGACCTGGAAGCTGGGCGCGACCTGTCCGGTGAACGTGTCCGAGGTCTCGATGTCGCCGCACACCGGCGCGCACACCGATGCACCGCTGCATTACGACGACGATGGCGCTTCGATCGGCGAGGTTGCACTCGACCCCTATCTCGGGCCGTGCCGCGTGATCCATGCGATCGGCGTCCCGTTGATCGAACCGCATCACGTTGCGCAGCGGCTTGCAGATGCACCGCCGCGCGTGCTGGTTCGGACGTACCGGCGCGCCCCGATCAGCACCTGGGATCCGGGTTTCGCTGCGTTCGCGCCGGCGACGATCGAACGGATGCATGTACATGGCGTCAAGCTGGTCGGCATCGACACGCCGTCGCTCGACCCGGAACGGAGCAAGGCGCTCGACAGTCATCAGGTGGTGCGCCGGCACCAGATGGCGATCCTGGAAGGCATCGTGCTCGATGACGTCGCCGAAGGCGACTACGAACTGATCGCCCTGCCGCTCAGGTGGCACGGACTGGACGCGAGCCCGGTGCGCGCGGTGCTGCGCGAGCTGTGAACCAGTGATGACCCGCTCCGACTGCGAGGAGCTCGACCGGCGCGACCCGCTTGCAGCGCACCGGAACAGCTTCGCTCTGCCCGACGGCGTGATCTATCTCGACGGCAATTCGCTCGGCGCGTTGCCGCGTGCGACCTCGGCGCGCGTGCGCGAAGTCGTCGAGCGCGAATGGGGTGATGGACTGATCCGCTCGTGGAACGCGGCGCACTGGGTCGATCTGCCGCGTCGCGTCGGCGCCAGGATTGCACGCCTGATCGGCGCCCAGGCACACGAGGTGGTCTGCGCCGACTCGACCTCGATCAATCTGTTCAAGGTGCTCGCCGCCGCGCTGAAACTGCAAACGGCCCGGCCGCAGGTCCGCGCACGCGAGCGCCGCGTGGTGCTGTCGGAGCGCACGAACTTTCCGACCGATCTGTATGTCGCGCAGGGCCTGCTCGCGCTGCTTGGCGACCGCTTCGAACTGAAGCTGGTTGACTTCGACGAGATGGCCGAGGCGATCGACAACACCGTTGCCGTCACGCTCATCACTCACGTCAACTACCAGACCGGCGCGATGCATGACATGGCGGCGATCACGCGCCGCGCGCGCCACGCCGGCGCGCTGATCATCTGGGATCTCGCGCACTCGGCGGGCGCGGTCCCGGTGAATCTCAATGATTGCAGCGCCGATTTCGCGGTCGGCTGCGGATACAAATACCTCAATGGCGGGCCGGGTGCGCCCGCCTTCGCATTTGTCGCCGAGCGGCACTTGACGGCGCTGGTGGACGATCCTTTTGCGCAACCGCTGTCGGGCTGGTTCGGACATCGCGCGCCATTTGCGTTCGATCCGGAATTTGCGCCTGCCGCATCGATCGACCGCTTCACGGTCGGCACGCCGTCGATCCTTGCGCTCGCCGCGCTCGATATCGGCGTGGAGGGCGTGCTGGCGGCGGGCATCGATGCGCTGCGAGCAAAGTCGATCACGCTGACCGAGCTGTTCGTTCATTGCGTCGAGCAGCGCTGCGCCGGCCTCGGCGTCACGCTTGCGTCGCCACGCGCGGCCGCCAGGCGCGGCAGTCAGATCTGCTTTGCGCACGCACATGCCTGGCCAGTGATGCAGGCGCTGATTGCGCGCGGCGTGATCGGCGACTTCCGTGCGCCGAACATCCTGCGCTTCGGCTTTGCACCCCTGTACGTCCGTTACGTCGACGTGTGGGAGACGGTGGAAGCGTTGCGGGACGTCCTCGCAACCAAGGCCTGGGATCGGCCGGAGTTCAAGGCGATCAAGGCCGTCACATGAAGCCGCCAATGACAGGGAACACGGATCCTTCGGCGCCCGACCCGGCCGCCCACGGCGCGCAGATGGACTACGCGGGCACGATGACCTACGGCGATTACCTGCAACTCGACGCCATCCTCGGCGCGCAAAGACCGCGCTCGGATGACCACAACGAGTGGCTGTTCATCATCCAGCACCAGACCAGTGAACTGTGGATGAAGCTCGCGCTGATCGAGCTGCGCGCAGCGCGGGAAGCTATCCGCGACGAGAGTCTGCAGCCCGCATTCAAGATGCTCGCGCGAGTGTCGCGCATCTTGGAGCAACTGGTGCATGCGTGGGACGTGCTGTCGACGATGACCCCGTCCGAATACAGTGCAATTCGCCCGCATTTGGGGGCCAGTTCCGGGTTTCAGTCGTGGCAATACCGCGAGATCGAGTTCATCCTGGGCAACAAGAACGCGGCGATGCTCAAGCCGCACGCCCATCGTGCCGATATCCATGCTGAAGTGGAACGCGCGTTGGCCGCGCCCAGCCTGTACGACGAAGCCGTTCGTCTGCTGGCGCGACGTGGCTTTGCGATCGACGCAGAGGTGTTAGGCCGCGATGTGCAGCAGCCATGGACGTTCGCCGCATCGGTCGAACAAGCGTGGCTGGCGGTGTATCGCGCGCCCGGCGAGCATTGGGCGCTTTACGAGCTGGCCGAGGAACTCGTCGATCTGGAAGACGCGTTTCGACAGTGGCGCTTTCGGCACGTGACGACGGTGGAGCGCATCATCGGCTTCAAGCGCGGCACCGGCGGCACGAGCGGCGTGGCCTACCTGCGGCGGATGCTGGATGTGGTGCTGTTTCCGGAGTTGTGGCAAGTGAGAACGGATCTTTGACGGTGACAAGTAGCGAGTGACGGGTAACGAGTGGGCCCAGCCACTGTGCACGTTTCACTCGTGACTCGGGACTCGCGACTGCTTCTATGACATTCATCAAACCGTTCATGATCCGCCTGTCGCACTGCGATGCGACCGGGCAGGTCTTCTATCCGAACTACTTCCACATCTTCAATGCACTGGTCGAGGACTGGTTCTACGAGGCGATCGAGATTCCGTTCCATACCTTCCTGATGGAACGCAACCTGAGCCTGCCGACGGTCAAGCTCGAGACCACCTTCAATGCGCCCTCAAGAATGGGCGAGACGGTCAATTTCTGGCTGACCGTCACGCACGTCGGCCGCTCGTCGATGCGCTTCACGATGGGTGCGCGCAAGGACGGCGACGATCGGGTCAGGATGCATCGCATCGCCGTGTGTGTCAGCCAGGAAACGCACCGGGCGGTGCCGATTCCGGACGATGTGCGCCAGAAAGTCCTCGAGTTCATGCGCGGTTGAGCCACGCCCGCGCAGCCGTCAGAGTATTCGGTTGAACCAGAGCAGCGACAGGCCCGCCGCGAGCAGCATGAGCACCGCGCCCGCCGCGGCGAAAAGGGCCGTGACTTCGCTCTCTTTTTGCTCCAGCACGAGCCGCGACGTGAGCGTCTGGTAGATCTTCTTCAGCGACGCCGCGTCGCCGGCGTAGAAGTATTCGCCGAGCGTCATGTGCGCGACGGCCTTCAGTGTTTCTTCGTCGAGCTGCGCGCGGAACGACCAGCCCTCGAAGCCGATCACCTCACCCTTCACCGTGCCCACACCGACCGTGTAGATGCGCACACCGCGATCGGCTGCTAGTTTCGCCGCCTTGAGCGGATCGGGCCCCGTGGTGCGCTGTCCGTCCGAAAGCAGAATGATCGCCGCCGACGTGTAAGAGCCGGGCGGCACCGGCTTGAACTCGGGCTTGTCCTTGTCGGCTTTTTCTTTCGAGTCCAGCGAACGGCCACGCGCCGAATCGCGGTCCTGTCCATAGATCGCGGCACTGACATCGATGCCGGCATCGGGAAAAAGCGTGGCCAGAGACACGAGGATCGCACTGCCGGTCGCCGTGCCTCGCTGCAGCTGAAAGCGATCGATCGCCTCGATCACGTCCTCGCGGCTGTGCGTGGGCGACTGCACCACGCTCGCGGTGGCCGCGAACGCAACAACCCCGATGCGCGTGCTCGATTGCAGCTCGGCGACGAACGCCTTCGCCGCATTCTGTGCTGCGACCAGACGGTTCGGTTCGACGTCCTTGGCACGCATGCTGCCCGACACATCCATCGCCAGGATGATCGTTTCCTGCTTGGACGGCAGCTTGATCAACGCGGTGGGGCGCGCGATCGCGACGATCATCAGCGTCAGCGCGATCAGGAACAGCAGCGGCGGCACATGGCGCCGGAAGCGCTGCCCGGCGCTCATCGCCTCCTTGACCAGGCTCAGGCTCGCATAGCGCAACGCGAGCTTCTTGCGCTTGCGCAGCAAAGCGATGTACAGCGCCACCAGCAGCGGCACCGCGAGCAGAAGCCACAGCGATTCGGCCCAGAGAAACTTCATGTCGTCGCCCTCGCCGCGCGGGCTGTGCCGCGATCGCCCGTCAGATGCGCCGGCAGCCGACCGCCCGCCGACAACTGTCGGCGCCGCTTGCGCAGATCGGCAAAACGCAGGATGGTCTCGACCAGATCATCCTCGGTTGACAGCTCCAGCGTGTCGACGCCGGCGTCGCGCAATGCGGTGCGCACCGCGGTATCGCGCTTTGCCGCAGCAGCGGCAAAGCGTTTGCGAAAACCGGCTTCGTGCGTGTCGACCCACAGCTGTTCGCCGGTCTCGGCGTCCTGCATCACCATCGCGCCAAGGTCGGGCAATTCGTTTTCCAGCGGGTCGTACAGGCGAATCGCCACCACCTCGTGCCGCTGCGCCAGGCGCGCCAGCAGCGGCGCCCAGCCCGGCGTGCTGATGAAGTCGGATACGACGAACACCATCGCGCGCCGGCGCAGCGCGCGCAGCGCAGTGGCGAACAGATCACGCAGATCGGTTTCACCCGGGGCTGAGACGGGCCGCGTCAGCATGCGGTTCAGCAGTTGCAGCACATGACGCCGCCCGCCGCCCGGCGGAATCACCGTGTCGACCTTGCTGCCGTAGATCATCATCCCGACGCGATTACCACGCCGCGTCAGCACGCGCGCAAGCAGCGCCACGAAATCACGCGCGACCGCCTGCTTGCTCCTCGCCTGCGAGCCGAAGTCGATCGATGCGGTCAGGTCAAGCAGGAACCACGCGGCCAGTTCGCGATCCTCGTGGTATTCGCGCACGTACGGCACCTGCAGTCGCGCGGTGACGTTCCAGTCGATGTGGCGCACATCGTCGTGATACTGGTATTCGCGCAGGTCGGCCAGATCGAGGCCGACGCCGCGAAACAGCGTGCGGTAGTCGCCGAACAATTGCCCGTCGAGTCGCCGCAGCACGGTCCACTCGAGCCGCTTGAGGATTGCCTCGGCGCTTATTGCGATCGCGCTGCCCTCACCCTCGGCCCCTCTCCCACCGGGAGAGGGATGCAAAGCCCCTCGCCCCCCGGGAGAGGGGTTGGGGTGAGGGAGACTTTCACGCTTGCGCAGGAACCTGAACATGCGTCTGCAGCGGTTTCTCGGGCGCCGGCACGTGCCGCATGATCCGCTCGATCAGATCGTCGGCCGTGATCCCCTCGGCGAGCGCCTCGTACGAAAGCACGAGCCGGTGCCGCAGCACATCGGGCACCAGGTCCTTCACGTCTTCCGGCAGCACGTATTCGCGGCCACGCAGGAAAGCCAACGCCCGCGCCGCCTCGATCAGATGAATCGTGCCGCGCGGACTCGCGCCGAAGGTCACGTAGTGCGCGATGTCCTTGATGCCGTGCCGCTCCGGCTCGCGCGTCGCCGACACGAGTCGCACCGCATACTGCATCAGCGACGGATCGACATAGCCCTTGCGGCACTCGCGCTGCAGCGCGGCCAGTTGCTCGGTGGTCGCGACCTGTGCCACCGCGGTGGCCGGGCCTGTCACGCGCTCGACGATCACGTATTCCTCTTCGTCGGTCGGATAGCCGACCAGCACTTTCATCATGAAGCGATCGACCTGCGCCTCGGGCAGCGGATACGTGCCCTCGGTCTCGATCGGGTTCTGCGTGGCCATCACGAGGAAAGGCTCGGGCACCGGATACGTGTGGCCGGCGATCGTGACCTGGCGCTCCTGCATCACCTCGAGCAGCGCGCTCTGCACCTTGGCTGGCGCACGGTTGATCTCGTCGGCGAGCAGCAGGTTGGTGAACACCGGCCCGAGCGAGGTCGCGAAGTCGCCCGTCTTCTGGTTGTAGATGCGCGTGCCGACCAGATCAGCCGGCACGAGGTCAGGCGTGAACTGAATGCGCTTGTGGTTGCCCTGGATCGTCGCCGCGAGTGTCTTGACCGTCAGCGTCTTGGCGAGCCCCGGCACCCCTTCGACCAGCAGGTGTCCCTGCGCGAGCGTGGCCACCAGCACGCGTTCGAGAAAATGGTCCTGCCCGACCACGACGCGCTTCACCTCGAAGAGGATTCGCTCCATGGTCGCGGACACGGTCTCTCGGTTCACTTTCTTGTCGTCCATGTTGCCCTCGAAAATTGCCGCCCGACTCGCCTCCGAGCCGGGGAAAATCAGAACGGATGCACTCCCACCCCAGCAGCGGCATTCTCGATCGGCACCGCGAATCCGATGCCGATGAACACGCGTTCACGCGTGGGGTTGAGGATCGCGGTCACGATCCCGACCACCTCGCCATCCATCGTCACCAACGGCCCACCCGAATTGCCCGGATTCGCAGCGGCATCGAACTGGATCAGGTTCGTCAAGACGCGTTTGCCCTGCGGCGAGCGGAACTCACGCTGCAGCCCTGACACCACGCCGTAGGAGACCGATGGGCCGATGCCGAACGGGAACCCGACCGCCACGACCTGATCGCCCGGCGCCAGATCGCCGGTCGAGCGCAGCGTGGCCGCCTTCAGGTCGTCCGGCACCGCCTTCACCCGCAGCACCGCGAGATCGTGCTCGGGTTGCGTTGAAATCACCGTCGCCTCGGATTCGGAGCCGTCAGCAAACGTGACCTGGATCTTCTCCGCGCCCTGTGCAACGTGCAGGTTGGTGAGGATGATCCCGCTGTCGACAATCACGACACCGGTGCCCACGCCTTCTTCGATATCGGCGTCGCCGCGCTCACCCGGCTCGATGCCGCGCACGCGCACCACAGACTCGCGCACGGCTTCGGCCGCCTTTGCCGCAGGTGACGGCAACTGCTCGTTGGCAAGCGTGTGCAGCACCGCCCTGTCGATGTCCTTCTGGGTAATCGCACGCTGCATGGGCGCCGTCATCTTGCTGGCGAACATCGCAATTGCGACCAGCAGTGCACCGGCAGCAAAGAGAAGAAACCGTTCTTGGCGAGACGCAAGGCGGCGCAGTGCGCCCAGCGCGGGCCCGCTCGCACCTGCGGCAGGCGCCTCAGCCTCCTGCCTGGCCGGAGCAGACACAGTGCCGACCTGCGGCGCGCGAGCTGCGCGCGATTGACTGTACAAAGCCGGTCGTCTCATCCGCACCTCAACCAGGGAACGCGGCACGCTTTTCAACCCGGGCGCCTGAGCAGCGTCACGCTCGAATCGAGACGATATTCCGAAACAGGATCAGCGGGGCAGGTCGGATTTACGGTAGCACGACGACCAATCGTGCGTCTCGTAATCTGGAACAGGGATCGGCGTCACGCGCGCGCGCGATATCCGAGCAAGCGCGCGGGCAGGAACAGGATCGCCTTGAGCAAGGCAAACACCGCCTCGACGGCGAGTCCGACCACGCGAAACGGCAGCGACAACAACCAGACGACCGGGGCGAGCAACAGCACCAGAAGCGCCAGCGGCCAGCTCAGAACGAACAAAACGCACCAGCAAACGAAGAAGATCAGGGTTTTCATGTGCGGCTCGCTGCGTCGATGTGATGGCGATGGAAGACCCGACTGTACTGCAACCCGCGTAAGACTCGTCCGCCGGCGCGAAGTTCACGAACCCGCCGTGTACAAGCAACTGCCATGCGACAGGTAATGATTGATGCGCGTTTCCCAGTTGTGCATGAACTGCAGGTAGTACTCGTCACTGAACGCCGCAACGAAGGCATCGCCCGCCGGCCCTAGGCTGGTGTGAACGTAAGTGATCTGCGCATCCGTGCCAGCCGCGGACGGTCTGAGCTGGATCGTGATCCTGCAGGCGGTCACACCTGGCGTGATCTTGAGCATTTCAACGAAGCCCCTGTCGGGCTCATGTCGCGTGATGTACCAAACGGCGCCGGCCGGCTGCGCAGCCGTGACGAACACACAGTCCGGCTCGGCGGCGCCGGATTGACTCAGCACCAGAAGGGGATCCCAGCCTTCGAGCCAGTCCGCCTCCCGCACCGGACAAAGGAGCGGAAAGACCACGGCTGGCTCCGCGACCAGATGCTGCACGTAGGTTCGCGCCGCTCGCTTGGGCTTTGAAATGTTCATCGACGTTGTCGCGCCGGCGTCGGGCAACAGCGCGACGCGGTGCAACAGACGCTAGCGGAATCCACCTGCTGCCGCAACGCGACGGCCAATGGGCTGCAATGCATTTGCCTCGAGTCGGTCGTCAAGATGGTCCAGCGCGAGCAACTCGCACCGCCGGAGAGTGCCGACCCGGGGTAGATTCACGCGCAATCCACTCCCCGAGGCAACCCATGAACCCCGGATCCAAGACGCTTCAGCCCCCTCATTGGTCACGCCCGCGCGGCTACGCGAATGGTATCGCCGCGCAGGGCACGCATGTGGCCATCGCCGGACAGATCGGCTGGAATGCGCAGTGCCAGTTTGCATCGGATGATCTGATCGGCCAGGTGCGCCAGGCGCTCGTCAATGTCGTTGAAGTGCTGGCGGAGGCGGGCGGTGCGCCCGAGCACATCGTGCGCATGACGTGGTACCTGGTCGACCGGCGCGAATACCTCGCGCGGGCGCGCGAGATCGGTGCCGCCTATCGCGAAGTGATGGTGACGGCGGGCGGCAGCGTTCATTACCCCGCCATGACCGCAGTGCAGGTCGTCGCGCTGATGGAGGACCGTGCCAAGGTCGAAATCGAGTGCACAGCGGTGATTCCACCGATCGAGCAGCGCGACGGACCGTGACGCGATCGACGCGTAAACTTCGCGCTCCCGCATGGAGCCCCCGATGAATGCGCCCAACAACAAGTCGCACCTGAAAGCCAAGTTCAAGTGGGACGATCCGCTGCTGCTGGATGCGCAACTCACCGACGACGAGCGCATGGTGCGCGAGGCGGCCGCGCGCTACGCGCAGGACAAGCTCGCACCGCGCGTGCTTGAGGCGTTCCGCAAAGAGCAGACCGATCCGTCGACCTTCCGCGAGATGGGCGCGCTTGGCCTGCTCGGGCCGACGATCCCCGCCGCATACGGCGGCCCGGAACTGAACTACGTCAGCTACGGACTGATCGCGCGCGAGATCGAACGCGTCGACTCCGGCTATCGCTCGATGATGAGCGTGCAAAGCTCGCTCGTGATGCTGCCGATCTACGAGTTCGGTTCGGAGGCGCAGCGGAAGAAATACTTGCCCAAGCTTGCCGCGGGGGAGTGGATCGGCTGTTTCGGACTGACCGAGCCGAACCACGGATCGGACCCGGGCGGCATGCTCGCGCGCGCAAAGGCGGTCGATGGCGGGTATCGACTGACGGGCACCAAGACATGGATCACCAACTCGCCGATTGCCGACGTATTCGTGGTGTGGGCGAAGAATGATGCGGGCGTGATTCGCGGCTTCATTCTCGACAAGGGGATGAAGGGACTGTCCGCGCCGGCGATCCAAGGCAAGGTCGGGCTGCGGGCGTCAATTACCGGCGAGATCGTGATGGCCGATGTATTCGTTCCCGCCGGCAACGAATTGACCCAGGTCGCCGGGCTGAAGGGTCCGCTCACCTGCCTGGACGCGGCGCGCTACGGCATTGCCTGGGGTGCGCTCGGCGCCGCCGAGGACTGCTGGTTCCGCGCACGACAGTACGTGCTCGACCGCAAGCAGTTCGGCCGCCCGCTCGCTGCAAACCAGCTGATCCAGAAGAAGCTCGCCGACATGCAGACCGAGATCACGCTCGGATTGCAGGGTTGCCTGCGCCTGGGACGGATGAGGGACGAAGGCACCGCCGCGGTCGAAATCGCGAGCATCATGAAGCGCAACTCGTGCGGCAAGGCGCTCGACATCGCGCGGACGAGCCGCGACATGCTGGGCGGCAACGGCCTCAGCGATGAGTTCGGAATCGCACGGCATCTGGTCAACCTCGAGGCCGTCAACACCTACGAAGGCACGCACGACATCCACGCACTGATTCTCGGGCGCGCGCAGACGGGCATTCAGGCGTTTTCATAAGCGTCGCCATGCGTGCGCTGCGCTACGACTCGTTCGGACCAGTTGCGACGGTTGCGCGTCTCACCGACATTCCGCCACCGACGCCGGCCGCCGGCGAGGTACTGATCCGCGTCAAGTGTGTGTCGATCAACCCGCTCGACTGGAAGCTGGTCGAGGGGCAATTCAAGCTGATCGCGAAGAGCAAACCGCCGGCAGGCATCGGCGGCGAGTTCGGCGGCATGGTCGAAGCGCACGGCAGTGGCGTGTCCGCACCGCCTGTCGGCGCCAACGTCGTTGGCCTGATCAATCCGTTTGCGCGGCCGCCCGGCGCGCTGCAGGAACTCGTGGCGGTTGCCGCACGCGATGTCCTGCCGGTGCCCGACGAGATTGATCTGGAAGCCGCGTGCACCTTGCCTTGTGCAGGGCTATCCGCACTGCAGATGTGCCGGACGGCCGGCGTTGCGCCGGGCCAGCGCGTTTTGATCCACGGCGCGGCCGGTGGCGTCGGCAGTTTTGCAGTGCAAGTCGTCCGGGCGCTCGGCGCAGTTGCGGTGGCCACCGGAAGTACCGCGAGCCAGCCCACGCTTGCCAACCTGAAACCTGACGCGCGGTTCGACTACACGCGGCAGCCGGCCGCCTCGTGGGGCGGACCCTTCGCTGCGGTGCTCGACTGCGCCAGTGCGCTCTCCGCGGCGGATGTCGCCGTGCTGCTGGCCGACGGCGGCCACTACGTCAATACGCTGCCGAAGTTTCCCGCGATGATCTTCGATCCACTGCTCAATCCGCTTCGTCGCGTCAAGCGCCACACATTGAAGCTCAATGCAAATGCCGCTGACCTGCGCACGCTGATCAGTTGGGTCAGGGATGGTCGCCTGCGTCCCATCATCTCGGAGCGGTTCGAATTCGCCCACGCGGTGCAGGCGCTCGAGCTTTCAAGAACGGGTCACGCGCGCGGCAAGCTGGTGGTCCGCATCGCGTAAGCCGTGCTGTCAGTCACGACCGGAACTCGGGCCGGCGCGGCGACCTGTCTTTCGCGCCTGCAAGCCCAAGCGTTGCCAGTCGTACGTTCAGCCTTCGCCCGGGCGCCGACTGAACGTCTGCGCGTAGCGGTACACCATCGCGCCGCGCGAGCGCACGCCAAGCTTGCAGTAGATCGTCTTCAGATATGAGCGTACGGTGAATTCGCTGATATGCAGACGGTCAGCGACCTGCTTGGTCAGAAAGCCAAGGCAGATGAGCTGCACGATCTGCAATTCGCGATTGGTCAGCAGTTCACGGATGTCCGTTGGCAACGCCGTGGGATCGCACTCATCGGTCGAATCCGCTGCGACTGGCGCAGGCCCCGGGACCAGCGCGTAAGAGTGTCCGTTCAGCTCGAAGTGCGCTGCCTCACCGGCGACATACGTGAGGCGCGGTCGCACGCCGCCGCGCTCGGCCACAAGTCGCGGCAGTACCGCATCGACGCACAGCAACCGGTAAGTTCGGCCGTCGATTTCGATTTGCGCGATCTCGTTGTCACCGGTGTGCGAAACCGCACCATCACAGGCCGCCCGTCGAAGTTGGCCCACACCACCCGCTACACGTTGCGCCGGACTTCCCTTCATCCATCACCATCCCGGCGCGATGCGCCCAACACAAGAACACCCGCTCGATCGCATGCCACGTATTTCCGCTGACCCTCCGCGTCGTCGCCGCGGCGGTGGACGAGGATCTCGCGCGGCGTGGATGGTGCCACCGTGCGCGCGTCGCAGTCACTCCCACGCTTTGGGAACACGCATCGAAGTCGATCACGCGCTATTCCAGGTTCTCCTCTGAAAGCGTGCCGTCGAACACATCGATCACGCATTTCGACTCGCTCATTTAAGGGGGTGCATTCAAGGGTCCGCATTGCCGTGAACTCCTTATGCGCGAGCCCATCGATGCGCGCGTCAATGTGGTCGAGCTTCTTCGCTGATCGCTTCGCACCAGCGAGAACGTGGCGTTGTCGTGTGCGCCGGCATTTCGCACAATGCAGCCGCGTTTGATTGAAGGTATGCCCTGCAGGGAGACAGCCGATGAGCGGACCATTCGACAGCGATGAGATGAACGAAGCCGATGCGGCCGACAGCGCCGATGAAGAATTCGGCACGCCGTCACCGTTCGATGAAGGCGATGGCGGCGACGACTTCGGCGAAGGACTCGACGCCGGAGACGCCGCCGATGCCGCGCAGGATCTGGGCGATGTCGCCGATGCGTCCGAGCTTGGCGAAGACTATGGCGACGACGCCGACGACATGGCCGTGTGGAACGCGTTCGAGGAAGAGATCGCCGATGGACTCGATGCCGCCGATGACGATGAGTTTCTCGGTCGCCTGCTCGGCGGCCTGGGACGCGCGGCCGGCGTGATCGGCCGCGGCCTCGGCGGCGCGGCGGGTGCCGCGGGACGAGCCGGTGCATTCGCTCAGCGCGCAGGGCGTGTCGCGGGACAGATCGGTCGCGCCGCTGGTGCGGTGTCACCCGCAGCACAGGCCGCTGCGCGACTGGCGCGCATGCTGGGTGCACCGCACGTCGCCGGCGCATTTGGCCAGGTCGGGCGCGTCGCGCAAGGAGTCGGTCAGGCCGCGCAACAGGCGCAAGGTTTGGCCGGTTCATTCGGCCAGGCCGCGGGCGGCGCGCAGGGGCTGTTCGGTCAGTTAAGCCAGCTGCTCGGCCAGGGCGGCAATGAATTCGACGCGTTCGATGCGATGGCCGATCTGTACCTCGAGGACGGCGTTGATGAAGCGTTGCCCGCGGCGGTGGCGCTGGCGGCACGCGCGGCAGCACGCGGTCTGGGTTTTCGCAATATCGCCCAACTTTCGCTGGCCGGCCGCCGTGCACTTGTGCGCGGCACCGGCGCAGCGGCGCGCGAACTCATGCGCAGCCGCTCGCCGCAAGCGGTGCGCGCGCTGCCGCGACTGGCGCAATCCGCAGCGCGCGTTGCGCAGCGGCGTGCACCCACTCCGCAGCGCGCAGTGCAGACGATTCGTCGTGGTCTGCCGCAGGCCGCGCGCCGCGTGGCGCAGAACCCGCGCGTGGCACAACGCCTCGCCCAGACGCCGGCGCGCCGCGGACCACGTCCGCTGGCTCGTCCGACCGATCTGGGCTTCGGGGTACGGACTTCGCGCGCCGGCGCGCGCACCTACAACCTCAGCGGGCCGGTCACGCTGACGATCACGCCTCAATGAGTCTTTGCGACAAAGGAGCACACCATGGACCGATTCGAAGCCGACGTGATGGACGACCTCATGTACGACGCCGCCGAAGGCCCCGCGCGTAATGCGATGGACAGTTTCGACGAATATGACGAAGCCGAGGGCTTCGACGAATACGACGAGGGTGACGAAGGCGACGAATTCATCGGTCGCCTGTTGGGCGGCCTCGGCGGTCTCATCGGCGGAGGTGGAGGCGCAAGCCAGTTCGATGAGTACGACGAATTCGAAGGCGCCGACGAACTCGAAGAAGGCGACGAGTTCGACGAGTACGACGAAGGCGATGCGTACGACGAAGGTGATGCGATGGAAGACGCGGTCGCCGATGCGCTGGATGCCGATGACGGCGACGAGTTCTTCCGTCGCCTGCGCCGGATCGCCAGCGGCGCATTGAACGTCGCCCGCCGCGTCGGCCGCGGCGTCGGACAAGCCGCACGCGTGGTGGGACCGATCGCCAGCATGATCCCGATTCCGCAGGCGCAATTGATTGGACGTCTCGCCAACGTCGCCGGGCGACTGCTCGCCGATGGCGCCGACGAGTTCGAAACCTTCGACGATCTGGTCGAGGGGCTCGACGAGGATTCGATCGACGCCGCCGCGCCGGTGCTGGCCGGTATGGTCGTGCGGCGCGCACTGCCCGCGGTCGCGCGCGCAGCAGCACCGGTGCGGCGTGCGGTCGTGCGGACCGTCACACGCGCCGTGCGGCAAGCCACGCGTCGTCAAGGTGCACCGGGTGCGCGCGCAGTTGCGCGTGCCGTGCGTGCGACCCGTCGCATCGTGCAACGCCGGCGCATGCCGCCACGGGCCGCGGCGCGTGTAGTGCGTCAGGCTGCAACCCAGGTCGCACGGCGGCCGCAAGTCGTGCGTCGACTCGCGCGTCCGTTGGTGCCCGCGGCACGGCGTGTAACACCGCGCGGTCAGGCCGCGCGAGTCGTGGCACGTACGGTGGCGCCCGTGGCGCGTCGTGCTGCAGCGACGATGCCATCAGTGCGCACCGGCGGCGCCGTGTGCCCGCGTTGCGGCGGCGGGCGTCGCATGGCATTGCGCGGCCCCGTGACCATCACGATCCGCGGTCGCTGAGCCAACGCAGACAACCGACGCGCGAGACACTTTGTGAACCTGCATCGCTTCCTGCAGGCAAAGATCACCGGGCTGTCGGCGCGGCTGACGCGGCTCGCGCGCATCGACAACGCATTCGTCGGCCTGCGCCCGCAGGACATGCCCTATGCGCCGTCGCAGCGCCACTTTGACGCAGCCAACGCGCGGCTTGCGCGCGTCGAGCAGCGCATCCGCGGCCGCTTCGCGCACCTGCGTCGCGGTTGGCACGAGCAGGCGCCGCAACGCGCACTGATCGACATGGCGCTGGTCGAGCGCGAAATGGATCGCGCGCGCCGATTGTTCGGCATGTTCTACGAAGTGTTCGCGCAACGCGGCACCAGCTTCGGCCCGGCGCTGGCCGCGCACGACGCGATCGCCGATGACTGCTATCAGGCGGTGCGGCAGGCCGCGCCGCGCATCTTCGAGGGTCCGCTGTTGAAACCCGTGTGCTACATGGAGCACGGCTATTCGCCCGCCACGATGCGGCGCGGCGTGCAGTTGAGCCGGCTGCTCGGCGAACCGAATCCGTTCCCGCTGATCCGCATTCCGTGGGATCGCGATCAGCCTTGGCAGTCGGTCTTCCTGCACGAGGTCGCGCATAACCTCCAGGCCGATCTGGGCATCTGGCAGGAGAATCGCCAGGCCGTGCTGCGGCGGATCATGGGCAAGACGCGCGATCCGTTCCTGGCCACCGTGTACGGACGCTGGCACAAGGAAATCTTTGCCGATCTCGCGGCCATCCTGCTCGGCGGTCCGGCTGCGGCGTGGGGCATGGCGGACTTTCTCGCGCATCCGCAGCCGCGCACGATGACGTATCGGCCCGGCGGCGCGCATCCAACCGCGTATCTGCGCGTGTACATGCTGGCCGAGATGATGCGGCGGGTCGGCTTTGCGCGCGATGCGACGCGGCTGCTGCGCGTGTGGCAGGGGCTATACCGCCCACGCGCCGGACATCGCATTCCACCGCAGTTGATGTCGAGCGCACCGAGGTTGATACCCGACGTGGTCGACGAGATCGCGTTCCAGACGCGGCGCAACCTGGCGCAGCGCGCGCTCGCCGACATCATTCCGTTCAAGCGCGAGGACGAAGCGGCGATCCGCGCGGGCGCACGCGCGCTGGCGGCCGGGCGCGACGCGGAACTTGCGCCACGACACGTGGTGAGCGCGGCGCACTACGCGCTGCAGACCGCGCGCATTGCGCCGAAGCAGCTTTCGCAACGCGTGATCGCGCAGTTGACCGCGCACTTGACTGAACGGCAACGAGAAGTGCAACCGCAGCGGTCCGCGCTACGGCTCGCGGCATGACATCGACTCACTGATTCGCACGAGGACCTGACCATGGCCAACACATCGAGCTCCGCGGCAGCGGACAACCGTCCGCGCAACGCGATCGACAACCTGATCCGCCGCGAACTGAAGGTGGGCGATCCGAGCGATCCGAAGCAGATCGCGAACGCGCTGGCCGACCGCTATCAGTCCGATGTGCGCGCGCAGGCGATTGGTGGCGAGGCGCGCGGGCTGCCGTTCCTGCGTTCGCCGACACCGATGGTGGCCGAAGCGCCGTCGCCGACCGCGACCAACGTCGATCTCGATCAGGCCAAAAGCGACGTCGCGCAGGACGTGCAGATGCTGGTGCGCGACAATCTGACCAAGGACATCCGCCCCGAACTCGAAGGCTGGCAGTCGGTAATCCAGCGCTCAATCGACGAAGGTGTCGCGGCCGCTCGCTACGGGCTCGACCCGCACAAGCGCGACACCGCGTTCGCGATGCGACGCCAGCTCGGCGATTACGCGCGGCTGTCACGACTGATCGGCGCCCTGACGCCGGCGCTGAATCGCGCTTTCCGAAATCTTGCCGCCAGTCTCGATGAAGCGAGTTCGGTGATTCTGGTGTTGATGGGCGAATCGCTCGCCAATCTCGGTTTCGCCGGCGGCCGGTTCCTGCTGCAGGCGCCCTACTCCGAGCTGCAGGCGCGGCGTGACGCGGTGATCAACGCGCTGCGCCAGGTCGATGGCGTGGCCGTGCTTGGAACGCAGGGCGGCACCTGGCCACGTGGCTTGCGCGCGTACCGGCAACTCGCCACGGTGCTCGAGGCGCGCGGCCAGGGCGATCTGCGTTCGCTGATGAACGAGATCGAACTGACACGCACGATGGACGAACTGATCCAGCTTGCCGGCGGCGGCGCGCCGGCCGGTCTGCGCGCGGTGGGCGCGACCGCGTGGGCGCCGTTGAATCGGCTGCAACGCTTCGTCACGACCACACTGCGCCAGGTCGCGCCGGCATCGTCCGAACTGGCGACGCTGCACGAGGCACTGTTGCTGTTCCTCGAAGGCTTTGTGCCGGCGGGCGGTTTCCGCCTGCTGCGGGTGGCGCGGCCGACGGTGCTCAACTATGGGCTGTACGGTTCGGCTGCGATCACGGCCGCCGAGCGGCGGCTGATCGAACTCGTGAACCGGCGCGGCACGCTCGCGCGCGAGATCGACTGCCTGACGCAGTGCGCATGTGACGACAACACGGTACGTTCGCAAATCGTGCTCGACAAGGTCTTGTACGACGTCGATCGCGCAATCGATTACTACTGCGTCGGTGACGCCGACCTCGGATTGCCCGAG
Organism: Burkholderiaceae bacterium; assembly: GCA_036824465.1. Classification (GTDB taxonomy): domain Bacteria; phylum Pseudomonadota; class Gammaproteobacteria; order Burkholderiales; family Burkholderiaceae_F; genus JAKOQB01. The sequence continues at coordinate 14,331 of DAITAC010000044.1, read as the reverse complement.
GTGCGCGCGTCGGCATTCAGCCACTTGATCGACGCAGTGCTGCCCAACACGATCAACTATCCGCCGCCGAACATCGGCGTCGCGCCGCCGATCTACCCGTGGAACCCGAGCACCGGCGGCGGTCCGCTCGCGCGGCCCGCGTTCCTGGGGCCGATCGTCGACCTGGGCACGATCGCCGAAGAACTCGATGCGATTCGCAGTCTGCTTCGCCCCAGCCCGGTCGGCGACTACCCGCAAGCCACCTGGTGGACGGCGACCGAACTCGAGTACGCCACCAACCTCGTCAGCAATCTCGCCTGGCTGGGCGGCGCGCCGACCCCGCTGCGTTTCGCAACGATCCTGCACGACGAGTTGTGTCTGCAACGGCAGACCGACCTCGAGTGGCGCACGGTGATCGAACAGATGACCGCCGGTTGCCTGCCGGCCGGCCAGATCTTCAACGACGCGCTGCCGGCCGTGCCGGCGCCGGGTGCGCCCGGTTGCCTTGTCAGCGTGATCGACCGCGCGCTGGACTATCTGACCGCGGCGACCGCGGGCATTGTCGATCCGACGCTGCGCGTGCCGTTCAGCTGCTTCATCGGCGAGCCGCCGATGCCGCGGCACTTCGAAGAATCGCTCGACGACATCGTCGAATGGCTGCCGTAATCACCGCACGATCTGCCGGAGCACGACCATGAGCCTCCAAAAGCAAGCCCCCTTTGGCGTCTTGCCTGGGCCCGTTACGCGCAAGCAAAGCGCGCTGCCCATCAAGCTCGGCGCCATTGCGTCGCAGTTGAAGATCATCGCCAATGCCACGATCCCAGGCGCGCCACCTGGCGGAGTTGGCGCGGGCGCAGTGCCATCACCAACGGCGTTCAAGATCATCGCCTGCCTGGGCCAGGTGCGCGATGCACTGTGCGCACAGGCGCGGCCGTCGAGGAAATCGGTCAATGAACAACTTGTGAATGCGATGGCCAGCAACAGCGCGCAGGCGGCGCACAAGCTGCTGACCGCGCGCCATGGCGCACTGGTCGCAGACTTCGAGCAACAGTTCCGCCCGCTTGATGCCGCAGGGAAGTTAGAGCAACAACGCCGCGAACGCTGGCACGAGCTCGCGGTATTTGAATCGAAGCTTGCGGCGGGCGTGAAGTAACGCAGCGCTGACAGGAGCAGACCATGAATTTCCAAACGACGGAAACCATCCAGCGCCTGTGGGAGACCTTCCTGCGCGAACAAATCGCCGCGATGCCGCCCGGAGAGCGCGATGCCGCGGCCACGCAGTTCGAGGATCGCTTCAACGAGCTGCTGTCAAAAGCCGACGGCAATTCCGACGCGGGCTTTTTCGACCTGCTCGGGCTCGGGCCGCAGGGCGCGGTCGGCTTCGACCAGGTCAGCTACCCGTATGTGCAGCCGGACTTCGACGATTCGATCGTGCCGAGCCAGTTGCACGCGGCGGCGGAGCTTTACTACATCTGGCAGCACGAGCGCATGAAGATCTTCGAGGTGGTCGAGACTCTGCTGCGCCTGTTCCGCCTCGGCAAGATGCGCATTCAGCGCGGCCCTGGCGCACGCGGGCTGTATCTGCTGGAGAAATGGAAGCCGCTGCGCTATGGCAAGAACGACCGCATGGTCGCGTACCGGCGCGCGTTCAACTATGGCATCGCGCAGGCACCGGCCGGCGCGGTGGTCAACCGCAACTTCCATCGACAGATGCTGGGCTTCATGGTCGCGGTCGGCCAGTACTTCCGCGATCTGCTGATCGGCGAAGTGATTCGCGGCGGGCAACTGATCGATCAACGGCCGTTCGGCAGCGTCGGCACGATCCAGCGCATCGGCCTCGATCTGCGCTATGCGCTGGACCGCGCGACCTACGGCAACATCTTTGCGCTGGCGATGGAGACCGGGCATTACCTGATCCAGGTACTGAAGTTGCTCGATTCTCCCGACATCAAGAAGGCGTTCGACGCCAACACGAAGTGGGACGTGGTCGAGATCGTCTCGAATCGTTATCTCGGCGGAGTCGCGGAACCATCGCAACGCGCCAAGATGGCCGAGAGCGGTCGCCGCATCCTGCAGTTCATCGCCGACAACGACTTCAAGACCGCGACCGATCCGATCCTGTTCCAGAGCGTGGTGCGGCCGATGGGGGCGCATGCTGAGGCGTGGCTCGCCGCGTATCGGATGACGCCCGAAGGCCGCGGCTTCCCCGGCGTCACGCCGGCGCTGAAGAGCGTGCTCGGTGTGCCGCAGACGGCGTGATCGATTCGCGCGCTTTAACATCGGCCGTCGGTTGCGGAGACGCAGCATGAAGTCCGAGGCCTACAAGTGGATTCCGGCGGGCCTTGCCGTCGGCTTTGTCGGCGTCGGGGCACAGCCGCCCTTGCCACATGGTCCCGAAACCTGCCTGCAGCCGTACGTATGGCGCGAGGCTTTCGCCGGCGATCATGTATGCGTGACCGTTGCCACGCGCACACAGACGCGCAACGACAACGCGCAGGCGGGCGCGCGCCGCAATCCGGGAGGCGGATCGTACGGACCTGACACCTGCCGCCAGGGGTATGTTTGGCGCGAAGCGCGCCCCGACGATCACGTCTGCGTGCCGCCAGCGACGCGCGCGCAGGCGGCGCAGGACAACAGCCAGGCGCGGATACTGCGAGCGCCTGATCCGCGCGTGGGTGAGGCTGAGTGTCAGCGGTACGCAAGACGCGCAATCCGCCAGGTGATGAACAAGAACAGCTCGGTTCCCTGGCATCCGGCTTGTCGCACCACCGATTCTGCACGATGGAGCGACGTCTTCGACGCGCACTATCGGTGGTGCTTTACCGCGCCGTTCGACTGGCTGCTGGCGGAAGAGAGAGCGCGCGACGAGCACCTGAAGCGTTGCGGCGCCACCGAAATCTGCCCGAATTGCTGATGGCAGGCACGCGATGCGTCGTCCCGATCTATCGCTGACCGTGCGCCAGCGCAAGCTGGCGTGCGTGCTCGACCCGGCGCTGGCGCTGTGTCACGCGCAGGGACCGTTGCTGGCGCAGCGGCTGACCCAGGTGGTCGAGCCGTGGCTGACGCGTTCGTTCTGGCAGGTGCTCGATGCGAGCGAACTGCTGTTGCGCCGGCAGGCGCGCGACGGAGTGCCACACGACGGAGCGCCCCAGCCGGTTGCCAGCGCGCTCACCGAGTGGATTCGGCTGCGCGATTGCACCGATGCCGGGTCATGGACGTTCCGCTGGATCGGCGACTGCATTGCCGAATCGCAGGTGCAGGACGCCACCGATATGCAGGCGGTCGAGCGATACGAGACATTGGCAGAGGCGCTCGCCCGGCGACTGACGTCCGAATGCGGCGCAAGCGCATGGATGCACGGCTACGATCCGGTCGCGGGCGCGCTCGACACGTTGATCCTGTCGGCCACACTCGGCGGCGCAATCGTGCTGAGTCAGGACATCGGCATCGGCAACGTCGATCCGTGGCCGGTGCAGGCATTGGCGCGCGTCGGCGTAAGCGCAACGTGTCTGCAACCGCTGCCGGCGGAATCACTGTTCGCTGCGGAACGGGCCTTGCTGCGTGACGCGCTGGCCGCGGCCGGTCTTGCTCCCGTGCTGGAGCAGTTGCCGCCGCTCATCGTGCTGCATGTGGTCGCGGCGGATGGCGATGGCAACACTGCAACGGCCAGCAATGACGAGGTCATCGCACTCGACCCCTGGGCCGGCGCGCGCGCGTGGTGGTACCGCGCATGACTCGTGCGACCGATCTGTTTGTCGATGAAATGCTGGACGATGTCGTGCGCCGCATGGCGTCCGAGCGTGACTACGAGCGCGCGTGGTGGCGCAACGAATGCGACCGCATCAACCTGTCCGCGTGCAACAAGCTCGTCACCACCCTGCGTGCGCGCCATCGCGTGCCGCTCGACCCGACGCGCATCAACAATCTGCGCGGCCGCTGCGCCGAACAGCGGCTGGTCCGACGATTGTGTGAACGCCGGTACGACGTGCGCAACCAGGTACGCGTCGGACCGCGGCCCGGCGGATCGGTGCTCGACATCTCGTCGTTTCCCGGGTCGCGCCGCCGCGTGCCGCGCGGGCTGGAAAGCAAGTACATCCATGTGCCGAGCTATCGCGGCTGCGCTTCCGGCCCATGCGCGCCGCTCTGCATCGGCGCGTTGGTGGCCGGCGTTCCCAACGATGTGCTCCAGGTGCGACGGCACATGGCACATTCGGTCGCCGGCAGCGGCGGCACGCATCGAGCGGGTTTGCCGGCGCGCATCCGGCTCTTCTATCAACTCGGCGGCGCGATGAGCGATGCGGAATTTCGCTGCCTGGCGCGCGAACTGTACGCCGCCGTGACGCGGGCCAATCGACAGCCGCCGGGCGGGCCGCAGGTGGCGGCCACCGTTGTGCGCGCATCGCGGCTACCCGCCTTTCGGTGAGCAATGTGCCGATGGCCAACGCGCGCGCTCGAGACCTTGCCACCACGCCCGCTCGCGGCGCCGGACCGCGCATCAATGAAGACGAACTGGTTGCGGTGAGCGTGCTCGGGCAGATCGCGCATCCGGTTGGTCGCGCGACACCGTATCGCATCGGCTATGACGGCGTGCCGCGCGTACTGCCCGGCACCGGCGGCATCGTGCTGAATCGGCGTATCGGCGATCTGTGCGTGGGGCTGGCCGGCGATCACATCGAACCCGGCGTGGCATTGCACAACAACAACCGCGAAGTGATCGGCCCGCGCGACGGACCCAACAACGCGTTGGTCACCTATGCCTGTGTCGGCAACGCGGCGCGCGTGGTCAGCGGCCCGAGTGTCGGACAGGCGGGACTGGTCACCGGCAAGCACGGCGGGGTGAATCACGTGCTGGTGGATTTCCCGACCGCCACGCTGCTGCGGCTGCAGATCGGCGATCGCATCCAGATCGTCGCGCACGGGCTGGGGCTGCGGCTTGTGCGCTATCCGCGCATCGAGGTGCTGAACTGCTCGCCGCGTCTTCTGCGGCGCTGGGGCATCGTCGAGCGTGACGGGCAATTGCTGGTGCCGGTCACGCATCGCGTGCCCTCGCGCACGATGGGGTCGGGACTCGGCAAGAACACGGCCTGGCGCGGTGACTACGACATTCAACTGGCCGATCGCGCCACACGCGTGCGTTATCGGCTTGGCAGCCTGCGCTTCGGGGACATGGTGGCGATCACCGATGCCGACACGCGGCGCGGCCCGTCGTATCGCGCCGGACGCGTGACGATCGGTGTGATCGTGCACGGCGACAGCACGGTCAGCGGTCATGGGCCGGGGGTCACGCCGTTGCTGACCGGGCCGGCCGAGTTGCTGCGCCCAATGCATGCACCGGGCGCGAATCTGGCCGAAATCCTCGGCGTGCGTCGCGCTGCCGTGGCACGCGAACAGCCAACCTTGATCGAGCGCGATTGCCGTCAGCGGCGCGTGCTGCGCGATGCGCCGCCGCGACTGGCGTTCGCAACTGGAACTTCGTCTTACGCGAATGCGGAGTCTTGAGCGTGCCGAATGGAAAGCCGATCCGACTACGGAGAGCGCGGAGAACACGGAGGAAACACAGCGGATTCCTTCCGTGTTCCAACTTATTCCATTTCTCGACAAAAGCGCGAATCGCGCAGCCGCGCCGCCTCGGCTCAGGCTGGGGCCTGATCTGCACAGATACAACTTGGGTCCCGGAATGCGCCGGGACGACGGTCAATGCTTTGTTGAATGGGAAACGGAATCAGACCGAGCGCGGCTTCACTCGTCAAAACCTGCGCAACTCGCGCTGCGCCAACGGCCCGTCGTTTCGATTCGGATCGTCTGCGTGCTGGCGCCGCGCGTGATCTGGGTCGAGACTTTCATCGCGATCGACTCGGGACTGCCGACCGTCAGATCGATGTCGCTCTTCGACTGCGCACCCCCTTGCAGGCATGTGCTGGACAGTGCCCAACGGGTCGGCGTTCGGGACGCGATGCTGTGGCTGCAACCTTCGCTCTTCACGAATGCATCCATGCTGTCGAGGTCGGATTTCTTGACGCAATTCTTCTCGATGATGGTCTCGGCCTTGCCATCGATCTGCGTCTTGTGTGTCATTTCCCAGCCGCCCGGCTTGACCGCGAGCGACTGCGCCGACGCCAGCAGCGGCAACGCAAGCAGAACAGCAACTCCAGGCAGATGGTTCACGATGTTCTCCACAAGGTTGCCCTCAGGGAAGGCGCGCGCCGTGAATCCTAAGGGAGCTCGGAAGACAAGACCAGCGGGGCGAAAAGACTAACTTACCCGGGGTACGGGCTCGCCGGTGCCGCTGGGATTCGACCATCTGCGCGCGCCGACAACCGTCAGCGCGCGCAGCGTGGGCATCACGGCATCTTGCCGATCATCTTCGTCATTTCGTCCTGCGTAAACGCGCGCATCGTCTGCGACTTGACGTTGCCCATCGAGCCGACTTTCAGCAATGCGGTGGTGCAGGCTTCATCGCTGCCCTCGACCGTCACGACGAGGTCATGCGCGCCGACCGTGTAGTAAAGGCTCTTGATAGTCACGCCCAATTTGGCCGCCAGCGCCTTGAACGCCTCGGCACGCGCCGGCGACTCCTTCACATTGCGGATACCTTGCTCGGTCCAGCTCACCAGACTGATATACGTTGCCATCGTTGCTCTCCGTTGTGTTTTTGATCGATTTCCCATCCTGGAGCGGGGCGTCGAAGCTGAGCGCCGCGCCACAGGGGACGCCAGTGATACTCGCATTCAGGGCCAAGTCAATGCCGCGCGTGCAGCGCGCGTCAGCGGTCTTCGAACCCGAGCCGCAGGCGCAGCTCGTGCGTGTCGTCACCGCTCAGCAGTGCGAGCAGCGCGACTGCCTGCTGTGGCCACTGGGCCGACGTGGTGACCGCTGCGGTGTAGACGGTGGCGAGTTCAAACTCACGCGGCAGCGCGCCGATCCATCGCACGCCGGGCGTAGCGAGGATCTCGGTCTTCTGCGTGCAGCCGATCGCGCCGGCATTGGGCGAAGCCGCGAGCGCGCGCATCGCGGTGGCACCGTTCGGATGCGGGCGCAGGCGTGCATCGATCTCCGCGCGCATGGCAAGCGCATCGATCACTCTTGCGAAATGGATGCCCGCGGTGGCGCGCAGCGGATCAGGGAAGTGAATTTCGGCCGCCGCGCGCAAGGCGGCGCGCAGTTCGTCCGCGGTATCGACGCGCAGGGGTGCGACACCTTCCTTAAGCGCGACACCGGTGCGCACGACACCGAGATCGATGCGCGAATCGGCACGCACGCGGCCCGCTGCGGCCAGCGCGTCGATCTGTGCGCGCGTCAGGATGATCGCATCGGCCGGCGCACCGGCATCGAACTTCTCCTGCATCGCGCCGACCGCTCCGAACGTCGCGTTCACCGTGCAGCCGCTTGCCTGCGTAAAGCGCTGCTGCAGTGAATTCACCAATCCCTGCGCCGCACCCGCGCTCAGCAAGTTGAACTGCATCGGCGTCAGTCGACCTTGACGGCGCCTGCCCGCCTGGCGATGCCGCCACGCAGGTAGCGCTCGAACTGATCGCGGCTCATCGTCATCGGCACGGCGCCCTGAAAAGGGTCCGGCGTTTCATCATGTCTCCCCGTTCTTGTCATATCGCGACGGGCTCGATGCGAACCTGAACCCGCCGCCACGCGATCGTACACAGCGGCGGGCGTGGTCGGGAAGACAGTGAGGATTGTCGACGCTGTTGATCCATCGCAACGTCGCCGCCGGCACGGCGATCACAGAATCCGCCCTGACGACGCACCGGCGCGACTGCGCCGCCATTGCGCGCGCCAGGGGCCGCGCAGTGCGCATCAACACGGGAGGAAAGACGATGGACAACCTGAGCTTCGGCATGACGATGACAATCGTCGGCGTGGGCGGCACCTTCCTCACCCTCTGGATCCTCGCCCTCGTGGTCGACCTGCTGAAGAAGATCTATCCGCTGCAGGCGCAGGACGAATCCGAGAAGAAGGCCTAGAGGGGGAGAAGCGACATGCTCGAAAGCATCCTGGCGGGTCTTTCCGGACTGGCTGCCGGCATCAACTTCCTTTTTGCCGACGGATTGCCGAACGTGGTGATGCTGGCGGTCGGCGGGACGCTGCTTTGGCTCGGCGTGAAGAAGGAGGTCGAGCCGCTGCTGCTGCTGCCGATCGGCTTCGGCTGCATCCTCGTGAACATCCCCCTGAGCGAGCTGATGGACAAGGAGGGATTCATCCGGACCCTGTACGAAGCCGGCATCGCCAACGAGCTCTTTCCGCTGCTGATCTTCGTCGGCATCGGCGCGATGACCGATTTCGGGCCGTTGCTGGAGAACCCACGCATCCTGCTGTTCGGCGCCGCGGGGCAGGTCGGCATCTTCCTGACGCTGCTGCTCGCGCTTGCGCTCGGCTTTCCGCAGCTTGAGGCGGTGGCAATCGCCGTGATCGGCGCCTGCGATGGGCCGACGGCGATCTACGTCGCCTCGCAGTACGCGCCGCAACTGCTCGCGCCGATCTCGGTGGCGGCTTACTCGTACATGGCGCTGGTGCCGATCATCCAGCCGCCGATCATGAAAGCGCTGACGACCGAGAAGGAGCGCGTGATCAAGATGGCCACGGTCAAGCGCAGCGTCTCGCCGCAGACCAAACTGCTGTTCCCGATCGTGGTCACGCTGATCGGCGGGCTGATCGCGCCCAAGGGGCTGCCGCTGCTCGGCACCATCATGCTCGGCAACTTCATGCGCGAATCCGGCGTGGTGGCGCGCCTGACCAAGGCGTCGGAAAACGAGATCGCCAACATCGTCACGCTGTTCCTGGGGCTGGCGATCGGCGGCACGATGGAAGGACACGCCTTTCTCAAGCCGACCACGCTGATGATTTTCGGCCTCGGTTTCGTGGCGATCAGCCTCGACACCGTGGCCGGCGTGCTGTTCGGCAAGCTGGTGTGTCTGCTCACAGGCGGCAAGGTGAATCCACTCATCGGTGCGGCGGGCATCTCCGCCTACCCCATGGCCGCGCGCGTGGTGCAGACGCAGGGCCTGCGCTACAACAAAAAGAACCATCTGCTGATGCACGCCGCCGGCGCCAACACTGGCGGCCAGATCGGCTCGGTGGTCGCGGCGGCGGTGATGCTGTCGGTGCTGAAGGGGATGGGGTTGATTTAGAACCGATGAGTGCTTCAGGTCAAAAGCGCTGTGACGCTGAGCGCACGTTACGCGTGCGCGACTTTCGATCCGGACGCCGCCGGCTCCTGCCTCGCGTATTCCGCCGCGTTGTGCGTTCTTTCGATCGACTTGCTCCGCTCCCAGGCGGCGGCGATGCTCTGGTCAAATCACCAGCTTAGATTGGTAGCTGACATCCGCTGAGCTCTTCCAAAGAATCAGAAGCCAAGACAAGCGACCACTCGAGGATGCTTGCCGTTGACTTGGACAGATGCGCGGGCGGTCGGACGCTTCTGCAGAACGCAACATTGCGTTCCGACGCGGTGCTGCAGTTGCTTCAGTAAGAAAGCGGACTGATTTGCCCCTTCCACAGCGCGCATAGACGAGCCTCTAAACGATGGAGCGAGCGACGTCTGCCCTGCCCTCGGAGCCCTGATCCCGAGGACAGCTTCTTGAGACGTGACTGGCCGGAGCTGACCGGTTGAAGTCCTACGACTACGCCGCCTGCAATTCCTCGCGAAGAATCTTTCGAAGTGTCGACGCCGTCAGGGGCTTGTCATCCGCCAGTTTTCCTTTCGTCCGCGAAACAGCGTCCCGAAGAGCGGCGTTGATCATCGTTTGATAACCAGTACCTTGAGCCTCCGCACGCGCCCGAAAGTGCTCGAGAACGTCGTCATCGAGCATGATCGTGATGCGCGTCTTCCCGGGCGAGGAGATTACGGCGCCACGCCTGCCTTTGCTGAAGTCATACTCTTTACGCATGGTATTGCTCCGCTTCACCCCGACTGGCTTTGCGCGCTGAAATGAGTCGGATTCTGTTTCCGCGCGGGCTGTGGACGACAACCAGGATGCGTCCGAGCGCATCCATGCCCAGCGTGAGGAACCGCTGTTCGCCCACAGCATCAGGGTCTTCCATGGTCACAGCGAACGGATCACGCAGCGCCTGCTCGGCGTCAGCAAAACTGACGCGGTGCTTGCGCAGGTTTGCCTTCGCCTTGACCGGATCGAACTCGATCTCCACACCGCAATTATGCATATACAATACATATAGTCAACCTGATGTGGCGGCAACTTGCAGTTGGTGGGCAGTCGCGCCTGGACAAGTGCCCCGTCATCCCCGGCGCGGGTCCTTACCGCGTCACCTTGACGCTGGATGCATTGCTCGATCGCGTGCAGAACGAGATCCCGGTGCTGGGCGCGCTGATCACGCCGGATCTGCTGCGCCTGCTGCCGACGTCGATCCGCAATTGGCTGCGCGATGAGCTGCTCAAGCGCCTGATACCGGCCGATGCCGACGTCGTGTTCGAAACGAGAATCATCGACCACTTTCTGGCGGACGATGATGCGGCGATCGACCGCGAGGGCAACGTGCACGATTGGGCACCGGTTGCGCCGGTGCGCATCTTTCACGGCCGCGACGACCAGACCGTGCCGTATGTAAACGCAACGTTGACGCTCCAGGCGATGCTGGCGCGTGGCGCGTGGCGCGCGCGATGTCACGCTGACGGACTGTCCGGCGGCGCCGTCAAGCCACCTCGGCTGCGTGCCGCCTTACATCGGCTTCTTGCTCGGCCAGCTCGCGGAACGGGCGCAGAATCTTTAGGCAGTCCGCCACCGATCACGTAGTGCGCGGCGGTGTCATGAACTGCCTCGGCTCGTTGTACGACAATGTCGTACACGAAGGCGGGATCCGTATGACGACACTGACAATTCGCCTCGACTCGAAACTCGACAAGGCCCTCGCCCGGATCGCAAAAGAATCCGGGCGCAGCAAGAGCGAAATCGCGCGCGAAGCGTTGCAACGCCAGGTAGCGGTTGCACGCTTTCGCGAGTTGCGCAGGAAGACGCTTCCCTTCGCGGAGGCGCAAGGGCCGCTCACCGACGAGGACGTCATTCGGGCGATTTCGTGAAGGTCTTCCTGGCAGTATGGATGCGCGAGCTCTAGCTCCGCTTCTCGTTCAAGTCCGCAAGCTTGGATCGTCGTCCCGGCGTAGGCCGGAACCCAATTCCAGCCGCAAATTGGGCCCCGGCCTGCGCCGCGGTGACGACAGAGAACGACGGCGATCTGGACAGTCGAAGGAAGCCCGTGCATCCTCCGTGGAAAACCACGGAGGAGACAACGATGCAGCTCGCCCGCATCAAGGGAAGCGACGGCAGGACGGTGGCTGCGGCATGGATCGATCGCAAGGTAGTCGAGATTCCAGCCACGCGCGACGCAGCGTTTGCAGATCTTGCGTCTCTCCTGTCGGCGGGCGACGTCGCCCTCGAACGCGCGCAGTCGTATGCGCGCGAGGCGGTCGCTGCCGGCAAAGGAGTCGATGCGAGCCGCGTCGAGTTGCTCTCGCCCACGACGCCAGCGGTCTTCCTCGGCCTGGGCTACAACTACAAGGCGCTGGCGACGAACGAACGACTGCCGTTCAACAAGCATCCCGAGCTCTTCGCCAAGATGCCCGGCTGCGCCATCGGGCACGAGCACCCGGTGCGCGTGCCAAAGGTGATCGACAAGCTCGATTTCGAGGCCGAGCTGGCGGTCGTGATCGGACGCACCGCGCGGCGCGTCAAGGCGAAGGACGCGCTCGACTACGTCGGCGGCTATACCGCCTGCAACGACCTGACCGCCAAGGTCATTCCCCGCCCGCTGGAGTCCGGCAGCATCATCGTCCCGCTGAAGGCGGCCGACACGTTCGGTCCCATGGGGCCGACACTCATGACCGCGCGCGGCGTCGATCCGCAGAATCTCACGCTCCTGTGCCGCGTGAACGGCATCGAACGGCAGCGCTTCTCGACCAGCGACATGGTGCACAGTGTGGCCGAGGTGATCGAATACGTGACGGCGCGCATCACGCTCAATCCGGGCGATGTCATCACCACCGGAACCTCGCTCGGGATCGGCATCATCCAGAAGCCACCGGTCTTTCTGAAGGAAGGCGACGTGGTCGAGGTGCAGATCGAGGGGCTCCCCGCGCTTCGCAACCGGATCGAATGGGAAAAGGAGTAAACCATGGTTCGTTCAATTCGATTCGCAACACTCCTCGCCGTCGCGCTCGCAGTCGGCAGCGCCGCGGCGCAGACGTGGCCGGACCGTCCGATCAAACTGATCGTGCCGTTCCCGCCGGGCGGCGGCACCGACGGCGTGGCGCGTGCGGTCGCCACACATCTTTCAGCCGCGCTCGGGCAGCAGGTGGTCGTGGATAACCGAGCCGGCGCCGGCGGCACCATCGGTGCGAACGCCGTGGCCACGGCCGCGCCCGATGGCTACACGATCGGCATCGCCACTTCCAGCACGCATCCGGCGGCGATGGTGCTGCAGAAGGGTGTGCCCTACCACGCGCTGAAGAGCTTCGAGCCGATCACGATGATCGCCTCCACGTCGTACGTGCTGCTCGGCAGTGCCGCGCTGCCGGCATCGAACCTTGCCGAACTGATCACCCATGCGAAGGCCAATCCCGGCAAGCTCAACTTCGCCAATGTCGGCACCTCGACGCTGGGCTATCTGCTCAGCGTGCAGATGAAGGCGCTCAGCGGAACCGACATGCTCGACGTCTCCTACAAGGGCTCGTCGCAGATCTATCCCGACCTGATTTCGAACCAGGTGTCGCTCTTTCTCGACAATCCGGGCGCCTCGACCCCGCTCGTCGCCGAAGGGCGCCTGAAGGCATTCGCCGTCACGACGCCCACACCTTCAATGCCGGGTGTGCCGCTGTTCTCCGATGCCGGCAAGACCGTGGGGCTGCAGGGTTTCGATTCCGCGTTCTGGTACGGGCTCGTCGCCCCGGCCGGCACGCCGCGTGCGATCGTCGAGCGCATCCAGGCCGAGACAGCCAGGTACGTGAACAGCGCCGAGGGCAAGAAGGCGTTCGCGACGCGCAGCCTGGACCCGGTCGGCAGCACGCCCGCTCAGTTCGGGGAAGTGATCCACAAGGACATCGAACGCTTCACCGCGCTCGCCAAGCAGTTCAACATCCAGGCGCAGTGACGCCATTGAGCGAAGGCTCAGCCAAGAGAACCGCCGATGCCGTCCGCGCTCGATCACATCGTCATCGTTTCGAACGACCTCGACACCGCGATCGCCAATGCGCGCAAGGCCGGCTTCACCGTCGTTCCCGGCGGAACGCACGGCAGCGGCCACACGCACAACGCGCTGATCGCGTTTGCCGACGGCGCGTACATCGAGCTCTTTGCGCCCACCGAACAGGGACGCACGGCCGAGCACCGATGGTTCGACCGCCTGCGCCGTGGCGGCGGCCTGGTGGATTTCTGTCTTCTATCCAGCGATCTCGCTGGAGAAGTCGCGGTGATCCGCGAACGAGGAATTGAGTATTCGGCACCGTTCACCATGCAGCGGGTGAAGCCCGACGGCACCCGAATTGCGTGGTCGCTGAGCACAGCGCCGGGTGCGGTGGGCGAGAGCGGATGGCCGTTCATGATCGAGGACACCACGCCTCGGGCGCACCGTGTGCCGCACGAGCCAGCGCAGACGCGGCACGTCAACGGCGCGCTGGGCGTTGCAGGCATCACCGTGTTGGCGCGGGATGTTGAGAAGCTGAGCCGGGAATACCAGGCGATCCTTGGGGCTAATGCAAGGGCCTGGAAATCGGGAGTGGATCACCGGATTTCGGGCTCGATCCTGCATCTCGGCAAAACGTGGATCCTGCTGAAGGAATCGTCTTCTCCTGAAGAGAGACAGCAACTTGCGCTTCACGGCCAAGGGCCCCTCCAGATCACACTTCGTTGCCATGACGGACCGATCAGTCCGGGCTCAGGCTCCTTGATCGACCCCGAGCTGATGTGCGGCGCAAGAGTGGCGCTTGCTTGATTTCGTAACGGAGCACGGAGCCGGCAAGACGAATTCCGCATCACCGGTCGGAGCAAAGGCGACTCTCTAAGTTCGGACTCGACCCTGAGGGAACGCACGAGTGCCGAGTTTTGGGTGCCGGCTATAGGACAAACAGCCGCCGCACGGGCAAGCGAGGCAGCGGGCTGCAGCCGGCCAATACCCGTCGGTCACGCGCTCGTAAGCTGACGTTCGGAAGGACCGGTCACGAAGTGGAGCTGACGCCGCTCGTTCGCCAGAACCAATCGAGTCGATCTCTCCCCATTGCTGACGTTCGAAGATTTCGACCCGGAAAGCACAATGAGCAGTCCGAGTGACTGTTTGCCGGGGAATCGAAGTGGCGCAACCGACCCAAAGGAGCCCGTGACGATTTCCTGATCG
>DAITAC010000128.1:5701-10354 GCA_036824465.1 Burkholderiaceae bacterium | reverse complement strand
GCTACTTGAGGTTCCACTTCTTCAGGATCTCGTCCAGCCTGCCGCTGCTCTTCATCTTGGCGAGCCCGGCGTTGATCTTTGCAAGCAGCTCCTTGTCCCCTTTGCGAAGGCCCATGCCCACATAGCCGTCCATCTTCGGCTCATACGTCTCGGAAACCTTGGCGCCGGCATCTTTGCGCTGCGAAAGCTGGTAGCGCACGATGGGCGCATCGCCGAACCCCGCCTTGAGCCGACCCAGGCCAACATCGCGAATGATGTCGGCGATGGAGTCATAGGTCTTCACTTCGGGAAACTCGCCGTTCTTCTTCAGGAAGTCGACGTAGACGGTCCCTACCTGGGCGCCGACAACTTCACCCTTGAGATCGGCCAGCGACTTGTAGATCTTGTTGTCATCGGCCTTGACGATCAGGCCTTCCGGATACGGGAACACCGGGTCGCTGAAGTCGATGACCTCCTTGCGCGCGGCGGTGATCAGCATGGCTGCCGAGATCACATCGATCTTGTTGCTGGTCAGCGATGGAATCAGCGCCGAGAACGGCGTGGCCTCGACCTGGACCTTGAATCCCTGATCCTGGCCGATGGCAGTGATCAGATCCACCATCGCGCCCTCGATCGTCTGCGTCTTGGTGTCCATGAAAGTGAAGGGCACCCCGGTCGGCGTCGATCCGACCTTGATGGTCGGTTGCGCCAGCGATGCCGTGGTGGCAGCGGCAACAGAGGCAAAGGCGAGCGCGTGCAGCCAGCGACTGAAATGGTGGGTCATGATGAGTCTCCTCCTCTGGTTCACGTTCGGGACGACACGGATGGTACGTCGATGTCGGTTACTCGGTTCAAGCGGGAAAACCCAGTGTCTCGCGCAGCCGGAACCACATGATCGCCGAAGCGACGCCTGGCTTGCGCAGCGCCCACAGCGGCACACGTCGCAGTGGCTTGACCGGAAAGTCCAGCGCCGGATCGTTGCGTGCAAGTGTTCCTCCGAGCACACGGTTTGCCAATACCAGTCCCATGGCCGTCGCCATTGCGACGCCACGGCCACAGTAGCCGCTGCCGCTCCATAACCCGGGCGCGGGTTCGGCCAGATGCGGCAGCCAGTCGAGCGTGAGCCCGACCTGGCCCCACCAGCGATACGGCCAGTTGATCCCCTTCAATTGCGGAAAGAGGCGCTCTGACACCATGCGCAGCGCCGCGAACACGTGTTCCGGAATCATGCCCTCGACGTTGCCGCGGCCGCCCATGATGAAGCGCCCGTCGTTGTTGACGCGATAGTAGTAAACGAGCTTGCGCGTCTCGGACACCGGCAGGTCACACGGGATGATGGTCCTGCGCAACTCGGGGGGCAGGACGTCGGTTGCGATCTGCACACTGTTCAGACCGACGAAATTGCGCTGCAGGTCGGGCCAGAGACTGCCGGAATAGGCGTCCGTCGCCAGCACCACCGTGCGCGCCCTGACCTTTCCATGCGGGGTCGAGACGATCCAGCGATCCGATTCGCGCTTCAGCGACTGCGCCGGCGAATAGACAAAGGCGCGCCCGCCCTGCTCGATGGCCGCGCGCGCGAGGCCACGCGCGTACGACAACGGCTGCACTGCGCCGGCGCGCCGATCGATCCAGCCGCCGTGATAGAACGGCGTGCCCAGCGCCTGCGCTGTCTGTGCGCGGTCGAGGACTTCGACCTTCGCGCCGCGCCGTGCCCAGGCATTGGCACGACTCGTGATCGTTGCCAGCGCCGCCGCCGAATGCGCCGGCTGCAGCCAGCCGCCCGGGCGCGCATCGCAGGCAATCCCATAACGTTCGATGAGGGAAAACGTGCGATCGGCCGCGCTTCCCGCGAGTTCGATCATCCGCTCCCCCACCGCCGGCCCGACCGCGGCCAGGATCTCGTCGGGGTCCTGCTTGAGGCCGGGAATCACCTGCCCGCCGTTGCGGCCCGAGCCTCCGTGCCCGATTGCCTGCGATTCGAGGACAACCACGTCGGTGCGGCTTTGCGCAAGCGCGAGCGCGCAGGAAAACCCTGTGTAGCCGCCGCCAATCACGCACACATCCGCATTGACCTCGCCGTCCAGCGACGCACATTCGGGTGCCGGTGCGGCCGTGGCGACCCATAGCGACGCCTGCTGTTCAGGTCCGAGCGCGGCGGGACCTCTCATGACGTGTCTCCCTTTACCGATCTATCGATTATCGATACATTACAATCGATTTTCGATACAGCGTATCGGCCCCAGACCTGCCATGTCAATGCCCCCCTCCGCCCGCCGTGCAAGCGAACCTGAGTCGTCACCGCTGTACATCGTCGGGTTGGCCAAGGGGCTGGCGTTGCTGGCATCGTTCTCGGCCGAGCGATCGGCGATGAATCTGGTCGAGTTGGCCACCGCGACCCGACTCAGCAAGAGTTCCGTGCAGCGCGTCGTGTTCACGCTCGAAGCACTTGGTTACCTGCGGCGCATGCATGACGCGCGGCGCTACCAACTGAGCCCGCGCGCGTGTGATCTCGGCTTTCGCTACCTCGAAACGAGCCGCCTGGTCGCCGCGAGCAATCCGTATCTGTTCGACCTGAATCGCCGCTGCGGAGAGACGGTCAATCTGTCGGAACCCGATGGCGCCGACATGGTGTTCGTAGCTCGGTTCCCGGGGCACAAGAGCATCGCCCATCACATGCCCATCGGTCGACGCCTGCCGATGTTCTGCACTGCGTCCGGGCGTGCGTACCTGTCGCTGCTGCCAGCCACGCAGGTGCGCGAGATTTTCCGCGCGGGCGAACGGCGCGCGTTCACCTCGACCACAGTGACCGCGGAAAGCGCCCTGCGGCGACTGATCACCGAAGCGGCAGCAAAGGGTTTCGCGTACGCCAATGCGGAGTACTACCGCGGTGACATCAACGTGGCCGCGCCATTGGTCCGACCCGATGGAAGTCCGGCGGGCGCGATCAACATTTCCGTCCCCGCGACTCGCTGGACGCTCGCCAAGGCCAAGGCGGAGCTGGCACCGCTCGTCATCGAAACCGCGCGCGCGATTTCGTCCAAGCTGGCTTGAGGTTAAGACGAGAACTCCTGGCGCTTGCCGCCGTGCCGGCCAGGCACGTACCCATGTCACCTACACCCGGATGGCCGATCCGCGGATCGAGGCCCCCTCCCCTAAGCTTGTCGTCGATTCGAAGCGATTGAGGGCAATCGATGAATGAGCAGGATCGGGACGGATGGCGCAAGCCAAGCGAGAACGCGCACCCGGATGATCCGCGTCGTGAGTCAGGGCGCTCGCGCCCATCGAAAAGCAAGCGCAGCCGCACGTCGTCCGCCGGCCGTGGGCGTCTGTTGCTGCTGCTCCTTTGTCTGTTTGTCCTTGGTGCGGTTCTTTGGAAGCAGCGCTCCGCGCCAGGCCTTGCCGCAGGCAGCAACAGCGGCCAAACAGCAGGCATTCTGCAACGCCTGAACCCGGCCTGCGCCGATCCGTTTCCCGTTGCGGGAGCAACGACGGCGAATCCAAACTGGCGCACCGGTGCGAGCGCGCGCTCTTCCACGCAGTTCATCAACCAGACGCCGGTCGATCGCATGGTGGACCTGATGTCGGGCGAGCAGGTCCTGATCAACGTCGCGCTGCCCGCCAACCAGACCTCCGCCATAGCGGTTCCGCTTGGCACCTACGCATGGCGGCTGCGACATGGCGCGGCATGGTGTGCCGCGACCGGCAAGTTCGTACGTGAGCAGCGCACGATCATCACGAACGGGCTGGACATCGTTGCGAGCTCGACGCTCACGGTTCACATCGAGCCGGACGCCCAGCATCCGAGCGGCTTCGCACTGCGCACCTCAGACCGGCCGGTGGTGTCAGGCACACCCGTCGTGGCCGCGCCGGAAACGGTCCGCACTCTCGCCGGCGGCGGCCTCTTCATCCCCAAGGCCGCCGATGGCCACTACTACCTCGACGGCATGATTGAAGATCAACGGGTTCAGTTCATGGTCGACACCGGCGCAACCGGCGTGGCGATTCCGGCCGAGCTCGCGCGACAACTCGGCTACTACCAGGGACCTGAAGTGACCTCCAACACCGCCAACGGGCAGGCGGTGGGCTACGCGATCCGCGTCAAGCGGTTGACGTTCGGCCCCTTTGCCGCCGAAGACGTCCGGGTGGCTGCGCTGCCGGCGCTACCGGTACCACTGCTCGGCATGTCAATGCTGCAAACGCTCGAGATCCGGCAGACGGCAGCGGGAATGGAGCTGCGGCCCGCTCGATAGGGCCTGCGGCAGGCGCCGCTCGCCGCTATTCGGTGGGCGTTTTCTGCGGCAGAAGCCTGCGCTGCCGCTCAACCAGGCGCTGATGCGTGGCGATATAGATCGCGCTCGCGACGATCACCGCGATGCCGATCAATGACCAGCGATCCGGGAAGTCCCCGAATACCACGTAGCCGATGATGATCACCCACACGAACTGTGTGTAGGAAAACGGTGCGAGCCGCGATGCCGGCGCGTGCTCGTATGCCTTGATCAGCACCAGATGGCTGCCGCCTCCAATCAAACCCATCAGCACGAGCAAGGCTGCATGCGCCGGATTCGTCGGCGCCACCCACGCAAACGGCAGCACCACCGCCAGCACGACCGTGCCCACCAGCCCGGAGTAGAAGAGCGTGGTGTAGGGATTCTCCAGCCCTGCCAGCTTGCG
>DAITAC010000128.1:3546-5601 GCA_036824465.1 Burkholderiaceae bacterium | reverse complement strand
AAGCCTGCGCACACCGCCATCCAGCGCGCGGGCTCCACCTTCTCCTTGAGCACGATTGCTGCGCCGAGTGTCACGAGGATCGGCGCGAGAAACGTGATCGACGAGGCTTCCGCCATCGGCATGAACTTCAGCGCCGAGAAGAAGAACAAGCTCGACGCCGCGAGCACCAATCCGCGCAGCACCTGCCAGCCGAGCCGATCGGTGCGCACGAGTCGCCCCTTCAGACGCGGACCGAGGATCAGCACGACGAACAGCAGGTGAAACGCATAGCGCGCCCAGACGATGCCCGGCACCGGGTAGAAGCGTGACAGGTACTTGGCGATCGAATCCATGACGGTGAACATCGCCACCGCCGTCATGATCATCAGGATGCCGCGCAACGGGTGCGCGGATTGCCCCGCAGTCATTGCGGGAGCGCGAGGAACTGCGTCGTCACGGCCGGCGATGATAAGCGCGTCGCGCAGACAACGCCGCTCAGTCCTTCTCCGCACCCTTCTGCGCTGGCCGGTATGCCGCGAGGCGCTTTCCCATCTCCTCGCCCAGCGCCTGCAGGCCGCTGAACGGGCGAATCATCACCTCGAACTCGACGATCCTGCCGTCCTGGTCAAAGCGGATCAGGTCGATGCCCTTGAGTTGCCTGTCTCCGACACAAGCGCGGAACTCGAGTGCAACACTCAGTCCATCGTCAGTCGTGAATTCACGCTCGTAGGCAAAACCACTGAACACGCCCCAGACGGTGCGAAGGATCAGTGCCACCGCATCCGCGCCGTGGTACGGCTTGAAGGCCATCGGGGAACGGAACACTGCGTCGGGATGCAGAAGAGTCGTCAAGGCAGCGAGGTCACTCGTCGCCAGCATCTGGTGCCATTTGCCAAGAGACGCAGCGACAGCAACGTGAGTTGTGTTGGGCATTTGGTCTCGCAGGACGGTGCTGTGTCGTAGATGACTGACCTCACTACCGCATTTCCGGCAGGCGTCAGGCGAGAACATTACACAAGTGGGGACACCTTGCGATCGCGCGTCAAGCAAATGATTTGGTAGTTCTAATTCCTTTCGGCGCCCACAACGATCACGTTGCAGCCGCGGCGCGCTACGCCATCCGGATGCCGCCTACTCCGGCTAACCAATTGAACCAGACGACGACACGCGAGTGATGATGGCAGCGACAGATCGGTGTCATACATGTACCTGCAACTTCCTCAGCCCTCTAAACGCTACGAGTACGAAGCCTGTTCCTGGCTGCGTTCAGCGCGCGGCGCTGCGGATTGGCGACGTGCGCGACAACCGCGGTTTTCGAGCATTCCGGCTTACCAAAAGGAGACTTCATGACGACGATGGCGGCACTACGTAAATTGTCACGACTGGTTCTGGCGGGGACCCTGGCGGCGTGCATCCCCGCCGCATACGGCCAGGCACTCGCCTGGGAACAGACGAAATACTTCCAGTACAACATCGAGAACGTCACTGTCGCTTCCGCCGGTCCAGGATCCTGGGCTGTGAAGGCGATCTTCTCGGTGACCAATCCAGTCGGGATGGATGTGTGGGACATCAAGAGCGCGCTTCCTTTTCAGAGCACCGGCGCGAACCTGACGGCGGACTTCGGCTGGAATCCGAAGACTGACTTCACCAATACCGGCAGCGCGAACGCGACTCTCGCGCCGATTTCCACCACGGCGCTCGGAACTGGCGCAGCGATCCCGGTGCAAGTGCGTGGCCTGCAGGCGGCAGGCGCAACCCTTTGCGCCAGCGCGAGCGAGTGTCCAGGTGTCTCTTCGCTCGTCAACCGGTACTGGGTTTCAAGGGTCGTCACGCCGGTTCCAGGCGCGACCACAGGACGCGTCGCTATCGAAGGTCGGCCGGTCTGCAACGGCCCAACCCTGCCCGGTTGCCCGACAACGGTTGCTCCGTTCGCGAACATCCCGGTCAAAAGTGCGACCGCGGACTTTGTCTTCACGACTTCGAACGCCGCGATGGTCACGAACCAACGTCGGCAGATCGTGGACATCAGCAAATGCAAGGGATGTCATGACGGCAACCAGCACGGGGACACGGTGG
>DAITAC010000128.1:2188-3446 GCA_036824465.1 Burkholderiaceae bacterium | reverse complement strand
AACACCGCGCGTGATCGATGTGCCGCCAGTCTTAAAGAAACTGATGGCATGCATCACAAGCGATGGGCCTCACGATCGTCCGCCACAGCACGACGGGGCACAGCAGGCCGACGCGTCGCCCCGTGTGGCTGCGGCGAGCTGCTGATCCACGCCGGCCGGCTTCACCGCGCGGACGAAGGCACTGATGAACTTGCCGTCGACCTGCCGCGCGAGCGCTTCGACGTCGGCGCCCTGCCCCGCCAGAAAGTCGCGCGCATCCTCGAAACGGTACACACGCGTGACCTCGATCTCGGCGTTTTCGAATCCCGCGGCCGTGAGTTTTGCCACGTACTCGCGATCGGAAAGGGCGCCGGCCACGCATCCGACCCAGAGCTCCATGTTCTTCTGAATCTCCGGCGGCACATCGCCGCGCACAACCACATCGGAGACCGCGAAGCGGCCGCCCGGCTTCAGCACGCGGAACGCTTCCCTCAGCACGCGGTCCTTGTCGCCCGACAGGTTGATCACGCAGTTGGAAATGATCACGTCGATCGAGTTGTCCGGCAGCGGAATGTTCTCGATCTCGCCCTTGAGGAAATGCACGTTGGCGAGCCCGCTCTTGCGCTTGTTCTCTTCGGCCAACGCGAGCATCTCGTCGGTCATGTCCAGACCGAAGGCCTTTCCGGTCGGGCCGACGCGGCGCGCTGACAGAAGCACATCGATTCCACCGCCGGACCCGAGATCGAGCACGGTTTCACCCGGCTTCAGTTCGGCCAGTGCGGTCGGGTTGCCGCATCCCAGTGATGCGGCTATCGCGTTGGCAGGCACTTCCCCGGATTGCGCATCGTCGTACAGGTTGGACGTGATCGGATCGCAGCCGCAGCTGTTGCGCGCCGTGGTCCCGCAGCAGCCGCCTGCGCCGCCCTGGCTGACGCGCAAGGCCGCCTGACCGTATTTTTCGCGCACGACGTCCTTCACGTTTTCTTGAGAGCTCATCGTCAACTCCTGTTCCTCAGTTACCGCGGACCATCTCATCTGCGCTGCTGGCGCATTCATGTCGCGCTTCGACGTTTCCATTTTTATCGAAATATCGTCCAATGTCAATCCCTCCGGCCTCCGGCATTGCGGTCGAACCGCGCTGACCGGGGCATTGGATGGCCGTGCGGCGGCTGTCTCCACAACGTTTAGGATCAGCCCACCAAGGAATGCAGTATCCGTCGCGAGGCCAGCTTGACCGTCGATTCAACCACTTCCGCTCGACCCGACACCGCGATTGTCG
>DAITAC010000128.1:0-2088 GCA_036824465.1 Burkholderiaceae bacterium | reverse complement strand
GCCACCGCGCAGCGTCACCCGGATCTCGCTGACATTCTTTACGGGTTGAGCAGCCGCACCGGCGCAACGCGCATCGCGATGGTCCATGGTGACGTCAGCCCCAAGAACATTCTGCTCGGGCCGAAGGGACCGGTGTTTCTGGATGCCGAATGCGCCTGCATCGGCGACCCGGCGTTCGATCTCGCGTTCTGTCTGAACCACCTGCTGCTGAAGTGCCTGTGGACCCCGCACGCGCGCGATGCGTTCCTTTCCTGCTTCACCGCGATGACCCAGGCCTACCTCACGGGTGTTGACTGGGAAGCACCCGACATCACTGAACAGCGCGCTGCAACGCTGCTGCCGGGCCTGTTTCTCGCGCGCGTCGACGGCAAGTCACCGGTGGAATATCTGACCGCGGAGGAAGATCGAAACAAGGTGCGCCGCTGTGCGCGATCGCTGCTGCAATCAGCGCCAGCCCGACTGAACGACGTGCTCACCGCATGGCAGAAGGAACTCGCCGCATGAATTCACGCATCGCATCTGTCCACGGCCGCCGCGTGTGGGACTCGCGCGGGCGGCCGACGGTGGAAGTCGAGATTGGTCTTGAAGACGGCAGCATCGGTCGCGCGATCGCCCCGGCCGGCGCGTCCACCGGCAGCGCCGAAGCGGTTGATCGCCGCGACGGCGGCAACGCCTTTGGCGGCTTCGACGTGCGCGGCGCGCTGGCATCGGTCAACGGCGAGATCGCTGGTTTCCTGCGCGGACAAGACGCTGCCGACCAAGCGAGTATCGATGCGACGCTGATCGCCGCCGACGGCACACCGAACAAGGCGCGCCTCGGCGGCAACGCGATCGTCGCCACGTCAATGGCTGTCGCCCATGCGGCCGCGCACGCCAAACGGTTGCCGCTGTGGCGGCACCTCGCTGATGGACGAACGGATTTCATCCTGCCACTGCCGGAAATCCAGATCTTTGGCGGCGGCGCGCATGCGGGGCGACGCGTTGATGTGCAGGACTTCATGGTCATCGCCATCGGCGCCGACGATTACGCGCAGTCGCTGGACTGGACTGCCGAGGTCTATCGCGCCGCGGGCCGAATCATGGGCGAGGCCGGACTCCTGCAAGGCGTCGCCGATGAGGGCGGCTACTGGCCCGCGTTCGACTCCAACGAGCAGGCGCTCGACTTCCTGATGCGCTCGATCGAGGCGGCCGGCTTTCGTCCCGGTGTCGATCTCGCGATCTCCCTCGACATCGCCGCCACCGATTTCGGTCGCAACGGGCGCTACCGCCTCGCGCGCGAGGGCCGCGACATCGATTCGGACGGACTCATCGAGATGCTGCTGGGCTGGCTGAAGCGCTACCCCATCGTTGCGATCGAAGATCCGCTGGCCGAGGATGATCCGGCCGGACTGACGAAGTTCACCGCAGGCGCCGGGCCCAACGTTGAGGTCGTCGCCGACGATTTCATCTGCACGACGGCATCACGCATCGAAGCCGCGGCTCGCATCGCGGCGTGCAACACGGCGCTGATCAAACCCAATCAGGCCGGCACGCTTACGGAAACCCGAGCAGCGCTTGACGCCGCGCGCGCGGCGGGTTGGGAATCGATCATCTCCGCTCGATCAGGTGAGACCGAGGACGTGACGATCGTGCATCTGGCGGTGGGCTGGGGCGTCAAGCAGATCAAGGTCGGTTCGTTCGCGCGCTCCGAGCGCATGGCCAAGTGGAACGAGGGTTTGCGCGTTGCCGACGCGCTTGGGCAGAATGGCGGTCGACTTGCGCCGCGTGCAGATTTTCCATGGAGTTCGCGGTGATCACCTTCATTCATCGTCGGCGAACTGGCTCGCGTACCTCCGCGGCGAGCGCCGATTGAACTCAAACGAGCGCATGCGCCTCCTCACCAGCCTATTCACAGAGATCGAGGACAGCACTCGGCTATGGGAGCGCGAGCACGAACGCATGCCCATGGCATTGGCCAGTCTCGACAATCTTTCGCGGAAAGCAGTCGAGGACAGCGGCGGAAATGTCGTGAAGTCGACCGGCGGCGGAATCTACGCTGTCTTCGATGACTGCCTGTGCGCGCTGCGCGCCGCAATTGACCTGCAACTC
>DAITAC010000043.1:0-33559 GCA_036824465.1 Burkholderiaceae bacterium | reverse complement strand
CAATCGTCCCCACATTCACGTGCGGCTTGGTGCGCTCAAATTTGCCTTTTGCCATCGCAGACTCCTGACTGCCTCGTCTTGTTCGCCGACCGGATCAACCGGCCGATTTGTCAACGTGCCTAAAACCTGGTGCCCATGACGCGGATCGAACGCGTGACCTCTCCCTTACCAAGGGAGTGCTCTACCACTGAGCCACATGGGCCAAGGCACGTGATGCGCGCCTTGGGAAAAACCGTGGAGCGGGTGAAGGGAATCGAACCCTCGTCGTAAGCTTGGAAGGCTTCTGCTCTACCATTGAGCTACACCCGCCTGCCGAATCGACGCGCGAAAGCCTCGAAACCGCTGCGCCCGCCGCAAGAAAAATCGAGTAACCGGGTTTCCTTCGCATTCGCTGGTGGAGGAGGTTGGATTCGAACCAACGTAGGCGTAAGCCAACAGATTTACAGTCTGCCCCCTTTAGCCGCTCGGGCACCCCTCCGTAAGGGAACCGCAAATTATGGTTGTGAGACAAGGACTTGTCAAACCGACGCCGAAGAGATCGCGACGCAGCAAGGGTCCTGATCACGATCACGGGAGCCGTCGCGATCGATCTACTCGATGCAAGCCCGCAGCGACCAAGTCCCAGCGCTAAGGTGTAAGCGCTCACTACGTGTTAAGGCGCACAAAGTGTTGAGATCTTACTAACGCCAGAAAGAATCCCAATGAGTAAAGAGTTTGCGTCCCGTGGCGACCTTGAGCCCAAGAAGACGACGTTTACCCAGTTGTCACAACATGCTTATGCATATACGGCCGAGGGGGACCCGAACTCTGGCGTAGTGATTGGCGAGGAGGCAGCGATGGTGATCGATACCACCGCAACCCCGGTGATGGCCCAGGAGCTGATTCGTCACATTCGGGCGATCACCGACAAACCAATCAAGTACGTGGTTCTCTCGCACTATCACGCGGTTCGCGTCCTTGGCGCAACGGCGTATCAAGCGGAAGGCGCGCAGGAGGTCATCGCCAGCCGGGGCACTTACGAGCTCATCCGTGAACGCGGGGCCCAGGACATGCAGTCGGAAATCGAGCGGTTTCCAAGACTCTTCCAGGCTGTCGAGTCAATCCCGGGATTGACATGGCCATCACTCGTATTCGAGCGCGAATTGTCGGTGTTTCTGGGTGAATTGGAGGTGCAGATCCGGCATCCGGGGCCCGGACACACGAAAGGCGATACGGTTGTCTGGCTGCCAAGCGATAAAGTTCTGTTTTCGGGTGATCTCGTTGAGTACGAGGCAGCCGCCTACACCGGTGACGCGCAACTCGAGGAGTGGCCGGCGACCCTCGAAATACTGCGCGCCTTGGGTCCGGAGAAGCTGGTCCCCGGACGCGGCCCAGCCCTGCTCAATGCGGCAGACGTCAACAAGGCGATCGACTACACGAAGTCCTTTGTCACTACGCTGTACGCAGCCGCCAGGGAAAGCGTTGCAGCTCGCCGCGGTCTGAAGCAGGCATTCGATCACACGCGGTCGAAAATGGATCCACAGTTTGGTCACGTTTTCATCTACGAGCATTGCCTGCCCTTCGACGTATCGCGAGCGTACGACGAGGCGAATGGAATCAAGCATCCGCGCATCTGGACCGCGGAGCGCGACCGAGAGCTTTGGCGTGCACTGCAGGATTGAAACAAGACCGAAAGCCCGCTGGCCCTGCGCTCTCGATCGTTGACAGGCCAGGAACGCGGCGACGGCCAACCACTACATCTGCTTAAACAGATGCGTGTAGTTACGGCTGACTTCGAGTTTCTCGGAATGATTCCTCAGTTGCACCAGCTGGCGCCCGCGAAAATCGCGCGTAATGCCGGCGATGGCCTTGACGTTGACTATCGTTGAACGGTGAATCTGCCAAAACTGCGTGGGATCGAGTTCTTCCACCAACTCCTTGATGGGTTTGCGGATCAGCGCCTCATAGGTTTCGGTCTGCACACGCGTGTATTTCTCGTCGGACGTGAAGAACAGCACGTCTGCAATCGGAATCATGCGTAATTGCTGGCCCATCGACGCCTGGATCCACTGCAGGTATTCCGCCCCAGTAGCCGTGGTGCCGGGCGCCGGAATTCCGTCGATTTTCGCCGACAGCTCCGCCAGCAGCGCGCTCAGGTCGGCCGGCTTTTCGCTCAGCCGCTTACGCAGGCGTGCGACCGTAAGCTCGAGCCGTTCCCGATCGGCAGGCTTCAAAACGTAGTCGACAGCACCCTGCTCGAATGCCTCGACCGCGTATTCGCCGTACGCGGTGATGAACACGATGTGACAGGCGTCGCCGATCTCGCGCGCCGCTTCGACGCCAGTCATGCCGGGCATGCGGATATCAAGGAACGCAAGATCGGGCTTGAACTCGCGTACCGCGTCGACTGCTTCGCGGCCATTCTTGACCTCGGCAACAACCTGGAGGTCCGGCCAAACCTCACTCAGGCGGGAACGCAACTGCTCGCGCATCAAGCGCTCGTCGTCGGCAATGATCGCCCGCGTCATGCCAACATTGTAAGAGAGCCGATGCTCCCCTACGCTGGCTGCGCTGTCGGCGTAATGTTTGTGGTCTTGTCCGCCGCGTCGATTGTGTATGGCACTTCGATCGTCGCGATCGTTCCCGAGGGCGTGTTTGCGTCGATGGTCACTTTCGCCGCGCTTCCGTACAAGGCCGAAAGCCGTTCGCTGACGTTCGCCAGCCCGACGCCCGTGCCGGGCTTGGTGCCAACCGCGAAACCGAGCCCGGTGTCGGCCACCGTCACGCGCAAGTTGCCGTTGGCGACATCAGCGCTGATCGTCAGTGTGCCCCCTTCGGCCTTTGGCTCGAGTCCGTGCTTGATCGAGTTCTCCACCAGAGACTGCAGCATCATTGGTGGGAACTGCGCCGACGCGAGCCCCTGCGGCACCGTGATTGCATATTGCAGTCGATCCTCCATCCGGACTTTAAGGATCTCCAAATAGGAACGGCACAGGGCGATTTCCTTACCCAGCGTCGTTGAGCCCTCGCGCATCTGTGGCAAAGCGGCGCGCAGATACTGAATGAGATTCTTCTGCATCGTGGATGCGCGCGACGGATCCGTCTCAATCAGATAGTCGACCGATGCCAGCGTATTGAACAGGAAATGCGGCTCGATCTGCGCCTGCATCATCTTGAGCTGCGCCTCAGCCAACTGCCGCTTCAGACTTTCTTCTGCCGCCGTTGCGGTCGCCGCCCGGGCGCGTGTTTCAGCCTTGCGCTTCGAGCCAAGCACCACCTTGACGATGATCAGCGTGGTGATCAGCAGCATGACAAACGTCATGATCCAGTCACTGCGGTGCTCCTGATACACACGCGTTCGTTTGGCGACCTGGCGATTGATCTGTTCGCTGACGATCTCCTCGATGCGATCGCGCGCGGCCTCGACGGCTTCCGTCGCCTTCTCGGCATCGGACAGCACCTGCGGCGATAAGGTGACCGCGTCGGCAGCGTTCGATTCACTGCCGCCATCCGCCGTTGCGGACTTTGCGTCCTCGATCCGGATGCCCTTGCCGTCAATCACAACGGCCACGCTCTTGCCATCCTTATCGGCCAGGATACGTACGCCCTTGCTATCAACTCGCACCCCCGACGGCTCCAGCGGCTTGGTCCCCGGCTGACCGCCCCGGCCGACCACGTCGGGCGTTGCTGGCGCCGGCGGCACCGGGGCCGCTGGTGGTCGCGGCGGCGCAATTTTGATGCCGTCAGGGCTAACCGAGACGATCACATTGACGCGATCGTTCGGATCGCCCTTGTCAATCACCAAGGCCGGCGAGCGCTTGAAAATCAGTGACGTTGCTATGCCTCCCAGGATCACCAGCAGGATCGACAGCAGAAAGAACTTGCCCCATCCAATGCGCGCCAGCCAATCGCCGAATCTGGCGGCGTTTCTCTTCAAGCCAGGCGCGTACCCGCGCGCAATATCCGCTGCGGCGGCTGCCATGCGCCCAAGCACCTGCCCGGTCTTGTCCACGGCACCTACCTTGGGGGCTGGCTGCTCGTTGTTCGTTTCATTCATCGCGAAGTCTTTCCGGGCCGGGGGCAGATCTTGTGCCGAAGCATGGTCGCCTTTCTGTTCCTGTCAGCCGCCGTTGGATTCTTCCAGCAAGGCGGCAGAATGCGAATCGATCGGATCGTCAGAACGGAATGTAAGAACACCGCCGCACACGCACGAGTGGGGCGCGATGAACTGCAAGAAACGAACGCTGAACTGCAATAACCGCGCCTGAGCGCGCGGCGGCGGTCAGTCCATGCCGGCAGCGCGCAGGATCAGCGAGACGAAGAGCAGCAGCCAGCCCGCCGCTGAAACGCGATCAGCCCACGGGTGCGCGCTGCGCAGTCTTTCTACTTCGCGTAGCAGTTCGTCACGCGACTTCGCGCGCGAGTCAGCGCGCGCAATCGCCTGCAGGAACGGGAACTGTGTCATCAGCGACAGCATCAGGCACGCAACTCCGGCATCTCCCATCCCATGCGCGAGCCGACCTGCATCGAAGTCCACCAGCGCGAGAGCGCCCATCATTGCGCTGAGATAGAAGAAAACGTTGCGCCACGTGCGCTCGTGAACTGATTCCTGAGGTTGGGCGGGCTTGCTCATACTCATACTGATAGCCAGTCTGTCACCTCCCATATGGCCGCTGCAAGATGCAAGTCAAGCCCGCGCCAGGTGCTTCAGCTGCCGAGCGGTCGTTTCCTTGATGGGCTCCAAAACAAGCCTCGACTGGACGTCGACGACCCCGTTGGGCTTCAGCAACTGCCCCATCATGAAAGATGAAAAGTGCTGCAACCCCTCGACGTTGACGCGCAGCAGTTAGTGCATACCTCCCCGTCAACGCGTAACAGGCCGCGGCCTCAGGCACGCTTACACCCGCGCTCTGAAATCAGAAATGGGCTTCTCTTCTCACTTTCCCGGCCTTGCTGTTACAAACAAACGCGATCAGGCCAAGTCCGATGCGCTCGGGCTCGACCAGGGTGTCGCACTGTCGGACAACTCCGAGTTCCTCCAGGCGGAGCATTCGGCGCCGACAGAGCGAAGGCGATAACGCGGCTCGGTCGGCCAGCTCCTGGTCGTCAATCGGCCTTCCATTTGCGGGACGTCCAAAATGCGCAAGTCCGTTCGGGCAGAAGAAATTGGCAGAATTTCTTCGTTCTTGCCGGCCTCGATCGAGCAATCCTGTTGCGCAGATCCCTTCTATTCGAGCATCGATCGCAACGATCTGCACTCATTGGTACAAGATACTGCGTTCCGCCTCCTACCCTGTGGTCAATTGGAGTCACGCATGAAGTTCACGCCTTGGGACAACCCGATGGGAACCGCGGGCTTCGAGTTCATCGAATATGCCGCGCCCGATCCAGACGCCCTCGGAAGTCTGTTCGAACAAATGGGGTTTGCGGCCGTGGCCCGTCACCGGCATAAACGAGTGACGCTGTACCGGCAGGGTGAAGTCAACTTCATCATCAATGCGGAGCCCGACTCCTTCGCGCGGCGCTTCGCGCGCTTGCATGGCCCCTCGATCTGCGCGATCGCATTTCGCGTACAGGATGCCGCTTACGCATACAAACGCGCGCTTGAACTCGGTGCGTGGGGCTTCGACTCCCAGTCCGGACCAATGGAGCTGAACATCCCCGCCATCAAGGGCATCGGCGACAGCCTGATCTACTTCGTCGATCGCTGGCGCGGCAAGGACGGCAATGCGGGCGCAATTGGCGACATCAGCATCTACGACGTCGACTTCGTCTCATTTCCAGACGCGCAGGTCGCGCCTCGTGGCTACGGCCTGACTTGTGTCGATCACCTGACGCACAATGTTCACCGCGGACGAATGAAGGAATGGGCTGAGTTCTATGAGCGGCTCTTCAACTTCAAGGAGGTTCGTTACTTCGACATCGAAGGCAAACTCACTGGACTGAAATCGAAAGCGATGACAAGCCCTTGCGGAAAGATTCGCATCCCGATCAACGAGAGTTCGGATGACAAGAGCCAGATCGCCGAATACCTCGACATTTACCACGGCGAAGGCATCCAGCACATCGCGCTGGCCACCGGAGACATCTACGCAACGGTTGAGGCCATGCAGGCCGGCGGCGTGCTTTTCCAGGACACGATCGGAACGTACTACGACCTCGTCGACCAGCGCCTGCCAGATCACGGCGAGCGACTCGAAGACCTGAGGCGCCTGCGGATCCTGATCGATGGCGCCACGCACCAGGGAGCGCCAAACGAGTTGCTGCTGCAGATCTTCACTCAGACAGTGATCGGTCCGATTTTTTTCGAGATCATCCAGCGCAAGGGCGACGAGGGATTCGGCGAGGGCAACTTCCGGGCACTGTTCGAGTCAATCGAGCTTGATCAGATTCGCCGTGGCGTTCTGGCATCTGGTCCCGCGAAGCACTGAACGAGGACTGTGGCTCGCGTCACTGGCTGAGAGAGGACTGAGTGCCGGACGGGTTCTGCGGGCTCAACGATTCGGTTTGGGGCTGAAACGGCGGCTGCATTGGCTGCATCGGCCTGAGCGGCGTGCCCGGGCCAGGGAATCCGGGCGCAGGAAAGGAGGGTGCAGGTGCGGGGAGTCCCGTTGCGGGGATGGCAGGCCCACCTGCGCTGGGCGCGGTCAACGTGCCGCTATCGCGAGTAAACCCGGCCGGTGGCGGCAGTCCGCCCAATGCGACCGGTGCCCGCAACGGCAGACTCAGTTCCTGCCGTGCGCCGTTGTTGTCCAGCGTCACCCCATCGGGACGGACATCGACCAGCCTCGAGCCGCCCGACACCGCCCGGCCCAGCAACACAACGCGCGCCGGCCTGCCGTCGACCGCCAGGACCGCAGACGAATGCTTGCCCGCTGAAAACACGCCGACCAGCTGAACATTGGATACAACGACGGGCGCCGCCTGCACCAGTCCGAACATGCGCGCCGCCAGGGCTGGATCGGCTTCGCGCGGCGTTGGCGCCGCCACCGGTGGCGGAGCGGCAATCGAAGGCGGCGTGACGATCCTGAGAATCCAATACGTCGCGGCCGCGCAGACAATGGCGAGCATCACCAGGTGCAGCAGCAAGGTCGAGAGCTTTTTCATGATGGCGGAGCGCTCGCGCGCCCGGATTACGGCCTCAATTGTGCAGTCTGCGCCCCATATCGACGGTTGCTGGTCATCTCCATGGGTTAGCTTTGAAATGCTTTGACCTGGAACACGCCATCTCTTGCGAGTCCCGTTGATATTATGCGACTCGATCCGCGCCCATCAACAAAGCCGACCTCATCGATACGCCATCAACGGCCACTCCACCTTCGCGCGCATGTCCGGGAACCTCATGCCGACCAAATTGCATCGACAGCTGCCTTTAGGCTCGCACGGCTTTACGCTGATCGAGTTGATGGTCGTGATCGCGATCCTCGGCATTCTGGCAGCAATGATCGTGCCCAAATTCGTCGGCTTTACTGACGACGCGAGGGTCAGTGCCGCCAAGCAGGATATCGCCTCGATTATGCAGGCGCTGAAGGTCTACCGAATCGACAACGGCGCATATCCGACCACCGAGCAAGGCCTGCGCGCGCTGATTGCCAAGCCGACGGTGGAGCCGATTCCGTCCAATTGGCGCCAGGGCGGTTACCTCGAGCGCAACACAGTTCCGGTCGACCCGTGGAAGCGTGAGTACAAGTACCTGAATCCGGGCCTGCGCGGCGAGATCGATGTCTTCAGCTTCGGCCGCGATGGCCAATCGGGGGGCGAAGGCTACGACGCTGACATCGGGTCGTGGGGCCTCTAGCCCGGTGCAGTCATGTACCGGGCTTTACTCTCAGTACAAGAACGCGGTTTCACACTGCTGGAACTGCTGGTCGTGATCGTGCTGGCCGGCATCTTGCTCGCCCTCGTGACCGTCAACACCACCCCGGATCCGCGGCAGCAGTTGGAGCGCGAGGCACGCCGCATCGGTCAACTGGTCGGTGTCGCTGCCGATGAAGCGCGCATTCGTGGCGAGCGCGTTTACTGGGAGGCCGATCTGCGCGGCTATCGATTTCTTGCCGATGTCGGCGGCGAACGCCACCTGCTGACCGACGATATGCTGCGCGAGCGCGCGTGGGAACGCCCGATGGAGCAACTGGCCATCTTCGAAGGAGAGTCCGCACGCCCCAGCCAGATCATCCTCGCCGCGGGCGCGCCTCCGGTGCGCCTGCCGATAGGACGCGAATGGGTGCAGCCACGCTGGCGGCTGGAGCTTGCGAGCGACGTTGGTCGCGTCGCGGTCGAGTTCGACCCCGCCGGGCGCAGCCGCGTCATCGCGCAATGAAAACTCGGCCGCGCGGCTTCACGCTACTTGAAGTACTGGTGGCGCTGGTGATCATCGGAGTCGCGCTGTCAGCTGCGATGCGCGGTGCACTGGCACTGACCGGCAACGCCGTCGATTCGCGACGGATGCTGCTCGCCACGATCACTGCTGAGAATCGTCTGCTTGAGCTGCGCCTGGCGCGAAGTCAGCTGACCGTCGGGCAGACCACCACCGATTGCGCCGAAGGCGGCGTCACATTCGTCTGCGAGCAGGTTGTCAAACCAACTCCTAATCCGTTCTTTCGTCGCGTCGAACTGCGCGTGCTCTACCGCGATGCCGACACGCAACGCCGGTACGCCGAGATGATGGCGGTTCTGCCGATCAATCAATGACCAGCGCCGCGATGCGACCGACAATGACGGGCTTCACACTGCTCGAACTTCTGGTCGCGATCACCGTGCTGTCGCTGGTGTCGCTGATCTCATGGCGCGGACTCGAGTCGTTGACGGCGACCCGGATTCGCCTTGAGCCAGAAGCAAATGAGATCCGCGCAATGCTGACCACGTTTGGCCAGATGGAACTCGACTTCGCGCAGGTCGCCAACCCGGCCTTCATTACGCTGCCGCTGCAGCCGGTCAGCGCGCGCGAAGGCGGACAGGGCGCGCTTGAGATCGTGCGCTTTGCGCCGATGGAATCCGACCAGGCCTCGGCAATCCAGCGCGTCGTCTACTCACTGAAAGACGGGCAGTTGTCACGCGAAGTGTCCTCGCCAGTCAGAACACCCGCACTTCTTGCGCAGGCGCCGCTGTCGGCGGCGCCGTTGCTGTCCAACGTGCGCGCGTTGCAGGTGCGCGTATGGCGCGCCGGTCAAGGTTGGGTCGATGCAGGAGGGGGAATTGCTCCGACGCCCGACAATCCCTTCGCTGTGCCGCCAGGCATCGAAGTCACCGTCGAGCGTGATGACGGCACGCGGTTGAGACGCGTGATGGTGACCGGGTGACTGAGATGAGTCGTGCCGCTCGGCCATCGCGCACTCAATCGCGACCCTCCGCTCGCGGCACCGAACGCGGCGCCGCCGTGTTGATGGCGTTGTTCATCGCCACACTCGCCACGCTGATCGTGACGGGCCTGTTCTGGAATCAGTTCATCGTGCTGCGCACGATTGAGAACCAGCAGCTTTCCGTGCAGAGCAGGATGCTGCTCACCGGGGCACTCGATTGGGCACGCGCCATCCTGCGCGAAGACCGCAACAACTATGACGCATTGACCGAACCCTGGGCACAGCAGCTGGCGGAAACGCGACTCGACCAACTCGGCGAGACCTCCACGCTTGCCTCGAAAGCCACGATCGCCGGCAGCATCGAGGACGCCCAGGCGCGGATGAACCTGCGCAACCTGATCGGCCTGGATGGCAAGGTCGCGGACCGCGAACTCGAAGCACTGCGCCGCCTGTGCGCACTGCTTGCGCTGCCGGGTGCGACGGCCGATCTGATCGCGGTGGCGATGGTAGAGTCGCGCGTGCCCACGGCCGGAACGCCTGGCGACAGCCCGACGACGGTGCGGCCGCTGATGCTGATGTTGCCGCAGGATTTGTACGGCGTTCGGGGACTTGATCCGCAGGCAGCGGCGAAGCTGGTTCCGTATGTGGCGATACTGCTGGATGCACCGACACCGATCAACGTGAACACAGCGAGTGCGGAGGTGATTGCGGCACGAATCGGCATCCCGCTGGCGGCGGCTCGAGCGCTGGTGGCCGAGCGCGAACGCCTCGGCTACTTCATCGATGTCGGCAACTTTCGCAATCGATTGCCCAACCAGGGCCAGGGCGGCGATCAGGATATTTCACAAATCGCCACCCAATCGCGCTACTTCCTGATCCGCGGCCAGGTCAGACTCGACCGCACCACCACGCGCCTCGAAGCGTTGGTGCGGCGACCGGCTGTAAACCAAACCGTCGAAGTGCTATGGCAACGCGAGTTGTGAAGGAGCGCTCGTACCAGCGCTTGCTGGTGCTGTTACCGCCGCATCGAACGGTGGCAAGCGGCGGCAATCGGCCGCAGCTTTCGTCAGCATCGGTAGTTGCGTACCTGGCAATCGATGCGGCCGGCAAGACCGAACGCGGCGATGGCCCGATTCCGCTGCTGCCGAAGGCTGGTCAGATCGATCTGGTCTTCGATTGCGCCGATGTCTTTTCGGCCGAGATCGATGCGCCGAAAATCTCCGCGGCGAAGCTTCAGCAGGCGCTGCCCAATCTCCTGGAAGACAGGCTGCTGACCGAGCCGGCCGACTGCCACTTTGCGATTGGCACGCGCGATGTGAACGCAAAGGTGCCGGTTGCGGTGATCCATCGCGCACTGCTGACGCGAGCGCTCGACGTGATGGCCGAAAGCGGCATGCGCCCGCGCGCCGCCTACGCCGACATCTACACGGTGCCCGCGCCGAGCGACCAGACACTCAATGTGCGTGTCGACCGTGGTCGCGGCGTGGCGCGCGTCGGCCCGCACGAAGGGTTCGCTTTCGAGCTCGACGTCGGCGTGCCGAGCGCACTGTCGCTGGCGATCCGGCAACGCGGAATCAAGCGTGTACGTGCCTTTGGGCGCGAGGCAAACAAACTCGTTGCGATGTCGGACGCACTGGACGCCCCGGTTGAAGTCGTAAAGAGCGACATCGACCCAAGCGCCGGCCGCGATGCCGTAAGTTTGCTGCAAGGCAGTTTCTCGGTGGCCGGTGCGTTACCTGGCATGCCACGCATCACGCCGCAGTCGCTGCGTACACCGGCGATCTGGCTGGCCATCGCCGCGGTTACCTGGATCGTCGGCATGAATGCGTATTGGTTCAAGCTGGAAAGGGAGCAAAGTGCGATTCACCAATCGATGCAGACCGCGTTCAGGAGTGCGTTTCCCAATCTCGATCCCGATCCGGGACTGGCCGTCGAGCAGGCGCGCCGCGAACTGCGCAGCTTGCGCGCGCGCGCCGGGTTGACGTCGAGCAGCGATTTTTCGGCACTGAATGCGCAAGCAGCACAGCTGTTGTCCGCCGCACCTATCGGCATCATCTCGAGCGTGGACTATCGCGACGGTTCATTGCGCTTGAAATTCAAGCCGGGATCTGCTGACCCGGCATTACAGAACCTGCTGCGCGTACAGGCCGGGCCGCTTGGACTGAACATACAATTCGAGGGTGACGGGTCAGCGCGACTCGAGGCGGCAGGTAGCTGAGCCATGGACAATCTGCTGCGCTTCTGGTCCGAGCGTGCGCCGCGCGAGAAAACGATCCTGGCGGTCGGTGGCGTGGTCTTGGTGGCAGCGCTCTTCTATCTGCTGCTGATCGAACCCGCGCGTAGCGGCACGGCGCGCCTCGAGCGCGGCCTGCCGGCCACGCGCGCGCAATCCGCACACTTGCAGGCTTTGCTCGCCGAAGTCAATGCGCTGAAGGCACGGCCGCAAGTTGCTGCGATTTCGGCGTCCGAAGCGCGCGGCACTTTGGAGAAGACGCTCGCCGGCGCGGGGCTGAAGGCCGCTCGCATCCAGCCGTTGTCAGAGGGCGATCTTCAGCTTTCGTTCAGCAATGTCCGGTACTCGAACTGGACCACCTGGCTCGCTGACACCGAGCGCACGCTGGGCGCGCGCGCGCATTCCGTCAGCGCAACGCGCTTGACTGCGGCAGGAAACGCAGACATCGAGCTGGTGCTGCGCTTGGCGAGACGATGACGGTCGCGTGACGGGAATGAAGGCTCTTGATGCTGCGTGCGCTTGTCTTCGGTGTGGTTGCGCTGACCGCGACTGTCGCGACCGTCGCCGCGTACGCTCCGGCGCAATGGCTGACGGGCGCGGTACGCAACGCGTCGCAGGGCCATGTGGATCTGGCCGATGCAAGCGGAACGATCTGGTCGGGCCAGGCAATCGTCGTGATCAGCGGCGGCGTACAACAAGGCGCTCCGCGGAGCAGCCTCGCCGAGCCGTTGACCTGGAAACTGTCGCCATGGTCGCTGCTCGCGGGCGTCGTCGATCTGACACTGTCACATCCCACTGCATTGGCGCAACCGCTTGCAATACGCGTGACATTCACTCGCCACGTCGACGCCGGACCGGCAACCGTCCGATTACCCGCATCACTGCTCGCGACATTGGGCGCACCATGGAACACGATTCGACCAGGCGGCGTCATCTCGTTTTCCTGGGATCGGCTGCTCATCAACGCGGGCCGCGTGCAGGGCAACTTGAGCGCGGAATGGCAGTTTGCCTCCAGTGCGTTGACGCCGGTATCGCCGTTTGGCCACTATCGGTTGCAGTCAAGCGGGAGCTACCCCGGTCTTCAACTCATGCTCCTGACTCTTTCGGGCCCCCTCGAGATGATGGGCAATGGCACAATCGCGGAGGGGGGGCGCTTACGCTTTCAGGGTGTGGCGCGGGCAGTACCTGGCGCCGACCCCGCCATCAAACTTCAACTTGCGGGTCTGATTGCATTGTTGGGGCGCCGCGAGGGCGAAACCGCGATACTGAACTTCGGAAGTTGAGAGATCGATGATGCGCACCCTGCTGGGAGCACGGGCCAGGGCGTCTGCCATGACGGCGACCCTCGTGGCGTTGCTCGTATTCGCTTGCACGATGTTGCCGTGGGTATCGCCGCATGCGCAAGTTGCGGGCTCCGATGAAACGGTGATGCTCAATTTCCCGAACAGCGACCTCGAGACTGTTGTTCGCGCCGTCGGGCAGTTCACCGGTCGCATGTTCGTGATCGATCCGCGCGTGAAAGGCACTCTGAACCTGATTACCGAACGACCCGTCAACAAGCAGCAGGCGTATGAGCAGCTTTTGGCGGCGCTGCGGTTGAGCGGATTCACCATCGTCGAATCGGGCCAGCCCGGCGGCATTGCCCGCATCCTTCCAGAGGCGGACGCCAAGCTGCAGGGCGGCCGCGTGGTGCAACCTGAGTCGACGGCGCCGCGCGGCGACCAGATTGTCACGCAGGTGTTCCGCCTTCAATACGAATCGGCGACCAACATGGTGCCCGTGCTTCGGCCACTGATCGCGCCCAACAATACGATCTCGGCGGTACCAGCCAACAACTCACTCGTTATCACCGACTACGCGGACAACCTGCGCCGGATCGCTCGCATCATCGAGGCACTCGACACGCCAATAAGTTCCACGACCGAGTTGATGACGCTGAAGTACGGCCTGGCAGTGGAAATCGCGACCATCGCAACGCGGGTGCTCGATGAGGGCGCGCGCGCGGCCGGCCAGGCGATCGATGGCGGCCAGCGGGTGCAGGTGATGGCCGAGCCGCGGACTAACACGCTGATCATCCGCGCCGCGAGCCCGGCCCGCGCCAGACTCGCGCGTCAATTGATCGAACGCCTCGACCAGCCGAGCGTGACGCCCGGCAACATCAACGTCGTGTATCTGCGCAACGCCGAGGCCGCCAAGCTGGCGCCGCTGCTGCGCGCGGTGCTGGCATCCGATCCAACGTTCGTCCCGCAAACCGGCGGTGGCGGTTTATCCACCGGTGTGGGGACGACTTCGACGCCAACGTTCGGCATACCCGGCCAGCCGGGAGTGGCGGCTCCGCAACCGGCCCAGACCACGACGAGCGGTGCATCAGGTTCAGGCGGCGCAGCCGGCGCTCTTGGCGGCATGATCCAGCCCGATGCGGCGACCAATTCGCTGATCATCACCGCGCCCGAGCCGCTGTATCGAAACATCCGCACGATCATCGAGAAGCTCGACGCGCGCCGCGCGCAGGTGGTGATCGAATCGCTGATCGCCGAAGTCAGCGCCGACAAGGCGGCCGAGTTCGGCATCCAGTGGCAGGACCTGTCGGGATTGAACTCGACCGACACGCGCGTCATCGGCGGCACCAACTTCAATTCTTCCGCCGGCGGCGGCAACATCATCGGTGCCGCGACCAATCTTGCTTCGCTTGGCGCGGGACTGAACATCGGCGTCGTGCGCGGCAAGGTCACGATTCCTGGCGTCACCGGCGAGATAGTCAACCTCGGCTTCCTGGCGCGCGCACTTGAAACAAACGCCAACGCCAATATCCTGTCGCAACCGAACATCCAGACTCTCGACAATGAAGAAGCGAAATTCCTGGTCGGGCAGAACGTGCCTTTTATTACCGGCTCGTTTTCCAGCACCGGCACGTCTACCACCGGCGGCGCGGTCAATCCATTCCAGACCTTTGAACGCAAGGACGTCGGCCTGCAGCTGCGCGTGAAGCCGCAGATTTCTGAAGGCGGTACGGTGAAGCTGGCGATCTACCTCGAAGTCTCGTCGGTCGTGCCGGGGACTTCGGCCGGCGGCTTGATCGTCAACAAGCGCGCGTTCGAGTCGAACCTTCTGGTCGAAGACGGCGAATTCGTCGTTCTAAGTGGCTTGATCGAAGATCGTTCCAACATCAGCCAGAGCAAAGTGCCTTTGCTGGGCGATCTGCCGCTGATCGGCCACTTGTTCCGCTACGAAAACCGTGATCGGAACAAGACCAACACGATGGTGTTCCTGCGGCCGACCATCGTCCGCGGCGCGGAGACGTCGACTGCGTTGGCCACGGACCGCTACGACTACATGCGCACGCAGATCATCAATGCGCAGCGGCCGGACACGCTGATCTTCCGCGACTACAACGTCGATCCGGTTCCCGTTGCGCCGGCGCGAACAGCGCCCAATTTGCCGCCGGCAAGTTCGCCCGCGCCGCAAGGCGCCGCGCCGGCTGTTCAGGCAGTGTCTTCCGCGGTACAGCCGCCGTCGACCGGCACGTTCGCCGCTTCTGCATCATCGCCGCCGAGCGAGCGCGTGCAACTGATCCAGATCGCAGAGTTCAGCGATGTCGCGCGCGGTCGCCAGCTGCAGCGCGAACTGCGCGATGCCGGCTTCGACGCCTACTGGGAAAGTGTCCGCACCGACAAGGGAGAGGTGGTGCGCGTGCGGGTCGCGGTCGATCGCGCGCGGCAGGACGTGGCTGCCGTCGTCGCCAGCCTGAAATCACGCGGCCACGATCCGATCCTGGTCTCACCCTAGGTGCAACGATGGTCTCCGCGCAGCGGTTCGTGCCCTACGCGTTCGCGCGCGATAACGCGATCCTGCTCAAGCCCGCGAGCGAGCGCGAGGCCGAGGTGTGGATCACCGACTCCACCCCGGTCACCGCGCTGAACGAGGTGATGCGCGTGTTTCCCGGCCGCGTCACACCGATCGTGGTGCCGCAGCAGCAGCTATCGGATGCGATTTCCCAGACGTACGCGCAAAGCGAAGGTTCGGCGCAGCAGATCGTCGGCAGCATCGAAGGCGAGTTCGACATCTCGCGCATGATGCAGGAGGTCCCCGATATCGAGGACCTGCTCGAGACCGAGGACGACGCGCCGATCATCCGCATGATCAACGCGCTGCTGACGCAGGCGGCACGCGACGGTGCAAGCGACATTCACATCGAGCCATTCGAGACCTATTCGATGGTGCGCTTTCGGGTTGACGGCACGCTGCGCGACATCGTGCGCCCCAAGCGCGCGCTGCACGCGGCACTGGTATCGCGCATCAAGATCATGGCCGCGCTCGACATCGCGGAGAAACGATTGCCGCAGGATGGCCGCATCACCCTGCGCGTCGGTGGCCGCGCGGTCGACGTGCGCGTATCGACGCTGCCGACCGGCCACGGCGAACGGGTGGTGCTGCGCCTGCTGGAAAAAGACCTGTCGCGGCTGGAACTCACCAAGCTCGGCATGGCCGACCACACTTTGCGACAGTTCGACACGCTGATCAGCCAGCCGCACGGAATCATCCTGGTCAGCGGCCCGACCGGGTCGGGCAAGACGACAACCCTGTACTCGGCAATCCGGCGGCTCGATCACGCGACCACCAACATCATGACGGTCGAGGACCCGATCGAATACGACCTCGAAGGCATTGGCCAGACCCAGGTCAATCCAAAGATCGACATGACGTTTGCGCGCGCGCTGCGCGCGATCCTGCGCCAGGATCCGGACGTGGTGATGATCGGAGAGATCCGCGATCTCGAGACAGCGCAGATCGCAGTGCAGTCGTCGCTGACCGGACACCTGGTGCTCGCGACGATCCACACCAACGACGCCGCATCGTCCGTCACGCGGCTGATCGACATGGGGATCGAGCCGTTTCTGTTGTCCTCGTCCCTGCTCGGCGTGCTCGCGCAGCGGCTGGTCCGCAAGCTGTGCCCGCATTGCAAACAACCCGAGCCCGACGGCAAGAGCTTTCGCGCGGCGGGCTGCGAGCGCTGCAGCTTCAGCGGCTATATCGGCCGCACCGGCATCTACGAGTTGCTGGTGATCAACGACGAAATGCGTCTGCTGATTCACAACGGCGCCAATGAGGCCGACGTCAAGCGCGTTGCTGAACGCCATGGCATGGCCGCGATTAGGAGCGACGCAATGCGCTGGGTCGCTGCCGGCGTCACGTCGCTGGAAGAAGTGCTGCGCGTGACGCGGGAATGAACAACACGGTTGGGGGTCGGGAGTCGGGAGTCGGGAGGCAGAGGTCGGCAGTCGAGCGCCGGCCCAAGACGAGCCTGCAAACTCCGCGCCGGCCATTCAATTTCCTTCGCTCTCATACATCGCGGGTGGATGCGCGGCCAGCATTCGCCGTCTCAGTGCTCCCGACGCCCGACGCCCGACTCCAAACTGCCGACTGATCATGGCCGCCTTCAGATACGCTGCCGTCGACGCCGCAGGCAAGGAAATGTCCGGCCTGCTCGAGGCCGACAGCGCGCGCCTTGCGCGGCAAGTGTTGCGCGGGCGCGGGCTGGTGCCGCTGACGGTCGAGCCCGTCGTCAGCGAGACACAGAAGGCCGGCCTGACGATGTCGCTCGGGCGACGGCTTTCGCAGACCGAACTGGCGGTAATCACGCGCCAACTGGCGAGCCTGCTGAGCGCGCAACTACCGGTCGCGGACGCGCTGACCGTGATGGTCGAGCAGAGCGAAAAGCAGCAGGTGCGCGAGTTGATGGCGGCGATTCGCACCGACGTGCTCTCCGGCACCTCGCTGTCGAAAGCGCTCGCGCGCCATCCGCGTCAGTTTCCAGACATCTACCGCGCACTGATCGCTGCCGGCGAGGAGTCCGGCAAACTCGGCTCGGTGCTGACAAGCCTGGCCGACTATGTCGAGGAACGGGCGCGGCTGCAGCAGAAGATCACGCTTGCGTTTGTCTATCCAGCCATCGTCACGTTCGTTGCGATCGTGGTGGTGATCGGCTTGCTGACGTATGTCGTGCCACAGGTGGTGCAGGTGTTCGCGCAGACCAAACAGGCGCTGCCTCTGCTGACGCGCGCGATGATTGCGGCGTCGGACTTCATG
The DNA here is from genome assembly GCA_036824465.1 of Burkholderiaceae bacterium. GTDB lineage: Bacteria > Pseudomonadota > Gammaproteobacteria > Burkholderiales > Burkholderiaceae_F > JAKOQB01. The sequence goes on along the minus strand of DAITAC010000043.1, from coordinate 15,961 downwards.
CGCAGCTATGGCTGGATTGTCGCGCTGCTTCTCTTTGGCATCGGATTCGCGATCAACCGCGCGCTACGCGTGGAAGCAATCCGCCTGCGCTGGCATAAACGGCTGCTGACGCTCCCGGTCCTGGGGGTCCTGTCGCGAACACTGAATACCGCCCGCTTTGCCAGCACGCTGTCGATTCTGGTCGGCAGCGGCGTACCGATGCTGCGCTCACTGCAGGCAGCCGGCGAGACGGTGAACAATCTCGCAATGCGCGGGCGCGTAGTAGAGGCCACCCATCGCGTGCGCGAAGGCTTCTCGCTTGCCCGCGCCCTGCGACTTGACAGCGATGAAGAAAAGAAAGCGGGTCATATCCGCCTCTTTCCGCCAGTACTGATCCACCTGATCGCCTCCGGCGAGGCGACCGGCAAACTGCCCGACATGCTGACGCGCGCGGCTGACATTCATGCACGCGAAGCGGAACGGCGGGCACTGTTCTTCACCTCGCTGCTCGAGCCGTTTCTGATTCTGACCATGGGCGTGGTCGTGATGCTGATCGTGCTCGCGGTGCTGCTGCCGATCATCGAGATCAACCAGCTCGCGCGCTAAGCGGACGGATAACGCCCGTCCTCATCCGCGAACCGTCCGCTCAAGCTAAGCGGAAATCCACGTCGCTTTCGGCGACGGCGTGCGAAAGAACAGTACGGCGCCGTTCTCGGTGTGCGTTTCCTGATGCGTCGTACCCGGCAGCGCGACGATGTAGTCTCCCGGACCGAAGCGCTCACCCTCGTGCCACATGTCACCTTCCAGAACAATGCACTCCTCCGGCCCGGCATGGTGGTCATGCTTTGGCAGCCTGACGCCGGGCGCAAGCCGCATCAGCCATGACATCGTCACACCGTCGTCGAACAGGATCTTGCGCTCGGCGCCGGAGAAGAAAGGCGTCCAGGCGTCGTCGCGCCGGACGGTGATGATCGACGCCGCTTCGTCCAGTCGCACGCGGACGCGGCGCAGGACGCGCGCCGTGGCCTCGGCGCCCGGCGGCGCCGGTTCGACTTCGAGCAGCAGCGCGCTCAGTGCCGCATCCGGAATCACTTCGTTCGTCAGGTGCATGTCAATCCATCAGGAATGTTCGGCCGGCGCTGCCTTCACCGAAGGCGAACGGACGAACACCAGACAGCCGTTCTCGCTGCGCGCCGAGTCGTGCCGGGTGCCGGCGAACGCGATCTGGTAATCGCCCGGCCCGTAGCGAACGTCGTTCAGCCAGAAATCGCCTTCGAGCACCAGGCACTCTTCGGTGCCGGCGTGATCGTGGCCTTCCAGCACCGCGCCCACTGCCAGCCGCACCAGCCATGACAACGTGACACCGTCGTCATGCAGCACCTTCATCTCCGCCTTGTCGGCGAGCGGTCGCCAGCCATCCGCACGACGAATGTCGATCAATCCGTTCGCGTCCGGGTGGGGTCCGTCCGCAACACGCTTTAGCACGCGCCGCCTCATGCGCGCTGCCACGTCGGGCGCCGGCTGTTCCGGCGCAACATCGAGCAGCATTCGCTCGAGGGCTTCGCCGTCTGCGTCAATCGGTTTCATCGCCAGCCTCATCGTTGCACCGCTCGGGCGCATACGTCGAGAGCCGTTCGCGCAGCAGACCGAACGCGCGCCGGATCGTCGTCTTCACCGTGCCCAGCGGTAACTTCATCGCCGCCGCGATTTCGGTGTGGGTCAGTCCGCGCAGAAATGCGAACGCAACCATCTGCCGATCGCGCGCTGGCAGGGCGGCCAACGCGCTGCGAACCTCACTGTCACGCCGGAAAGTGTCCAGCAGGTGGAGGGGGTCGACCTGCGATTGGGGCCCTTCCTTGTCGTGCAGGCCGTGGGAATCCTCGACGCTAATGGATGGATCGGCACGCCGCAGCGCGTCGAGCGCACGCGAGCGCGTCATTATCAGCAGCCACGCCAGCACTGCGCCGCGCGTCGCATCGAAGCGCGCCGCGTTGCGCCAGACCTGTACATACACGTCCTCGGTGACTTCCTCGGCCAGCGCATGATCGGTGCAGATGCGCCGCGCCACCGCGAACACACGCGCCAGCGTGGCGTCGTAAAAGCGCTCGAAGGCGCGCTGATCGCCGCGGGCAATCGCGACCAGTTGATTCGCCAGTTGCGCCGACAGCGCCGTGTCGTCTTTTCGCGTCGCTGGCGAAGCGGTGCCGTGGCCCATCTCGGAGGTCGGCGCGGTCCATCCCGTCACCCCGTCTTCGAGCCCCTGCAGATGCGCCGCCGCTGAGAACATAGACCCCCCGCACGCTGTCCCCCGGATCAATGCGCGGCGGACCGGAAAGTCCCACCCGCGCAAATCGATCACCTGAAGCTATACGCAAGAAAATTCCGGCCGGATTTTCGCAGCGCAGCCTGGCCGCCTCGCCGACTTACAAACGACGCAAATACGCGATGAGGTCCGCCCTGTCCCGCGGCTGTACGACCCGATAGCCCATCGCCTGGCCTGGAATCGTGCGCTCCGGATCGGCGAGCCACTGGTCCAGGGTGCCGTCACCCCAAACCAGTCTGCTTGACTTGAGCGCAGGCGAATAGTCGAAGCCCGCTGCGCTGCCGGCCCGCCGGCCGAAGACGCCCTTGTGCAGCGGGCCGATGCGATGACTGTCCGCGCTGTGGCAGCCGCCGCACCGGCTTTCATACAACTGCGCACCGCGCGCCGCGTCGCTGGAATCGACGTCTTCAGCCGATGAGGTCTCGCCGCGCTCGGTCTTGCCCCGGTCGGACCCCACGACGTCGGCAGCGGCGGACCCCGACGACGCTCCGATGCCGAGACTCAACACGAGCGCGACGAGAGCCGAATGTTTCATTGCATCAGGCGCCGAAGAACAGAGGCGCCGGCAGCGGCTTGCCCAGTGCGTTGGCCAGGATCGCCCAGTGCGCGGTTTCGTCCGTCGCAAGACGCGCCGCGACTTTCGCGAGTTGACTGTCACTGAACGACGGAATCACGCCCAGATACGCATTGGTCGCACCGAGTTCGAGGCGCGCCGCCAGTTCGAGCACATCGGTCTGGTTCTTCAGCGTGTCCGCGCGCAGGGCCTTGGCGTAGTCGTCGAGCTTCTTCTCTTCGACCGGCGTACCGCCGATCTTGCGGATCGTGGCGATCAGCGCATCACGATGCGCCTTGTGATCGGCCTGGAACTTGACGGCGATGTCGAGCACCGGCTTCTGCAGCAATCCACTCATCGCGCCGAGCTGGTATGCATTGATGCCTTCGTGCTCGAGTCCAAGCGCGACATTCAGGATGCGTACGTCGCCGGCGGGATTCATCTCCGCGCCCGCCCTGGAACCAGCCAGCAGCGCGACGGCGCCGGCGGACAGACGAGCACCGCTATGCATGAAGCCGCGGCGGGAAAGTGTGGTGTTCATGGAAGTCCTCCGTAAGTGGTTCGATTGAGTGTGTCGTGATCGCGACTCTCGCTATACGCCGCGCACGCACAAGCAGATTCAAGAAACCCCGCACGAAGAGCCCGCAGCACGCGCTGAATCGCAATCGCTGAATCCGAATTGAGCCCTCGCCCGTAAAGCTGGACATGTCGTCGAGATCGCCTGCGCCGCGGGTGAACCCGACGGCCGTGACCGGCATCGCCGGCGCGCAATGACTTGCCTTTCTCTCACTCTCAGCGGAGGATCCAAATGAAACTGAAATCGCTGCGCGCAACGCCCGTTGCGCTCGCATGTGCCGCCGCGTTCCTTGCGGCTGCGCCGGCGGTACAGGCGTCGAGCCATCGCGAAGCACCGTTCATCACCACGTCACCCAAGGTTGACGGCACCGACTTCTACATGTTCCGTTCGTACGAGGCTGGTCGCAGCGACTACGTGACACTGATCGCCAACTACCAGCCGCTGCAGGCGCCGTACGGCGGCCCGAACTACTTCTCGATGGATCCGAACGCGCTCTACGAGATCCACATCGACAACAACGGCGATGCGAACGAGGACCTCACGTTCCAGTTCCGATTCAAGAACAACCTGAAGGACATCGCGCTGCCGATCGCCGGTTCGAACGTCTCGATTCCCCTGATTCAGGCCGGCACCGTCAGCGAGCCACGCGCGGCTAACCTGAATCTAAACGAGACCTACACGGTTGACATCGTGCGCGGCGATCGCCGCGGCGGGCAGCGCGCTTCGGTAACCAACGCCGCCAATGGTGCGAGCGTGTTCGACAAGCCGGTCGACAACATCGGCGTGAAGACGATCCCCGACTACGCCGGCTACGCTGCCAAGCACATCTATACCGTCAACATCCCCGGTTGCAGCACACCGGCGAAGCTCTTCGTCGGCCAGCGCAAAGACCCATTCGCGGTGAACCTCGGCGTGATATTCGACCTGGTCAACGCGCCGGTCTCGGTGATCACCAACCCGGCGCTGATCGGTGCAGCGCCCAGCATCATCGACGACGCCAACGTCACGACGCTGGCGGTCGAAGTGCACAAGGGCTGCCTGACCGCGGGCGACGATCCCGTGATCGGCGCCTGGACCACCGCGAGCCTGCGCCAGACACGCTTGCTCGACGGCACGCCGCCGTCAGGTCACCAGACCACCGAGAAGACCGGTGGACCATGGGTGCAGGTGTCACGCCTCTCCATGCCGCTCGTCAATGAACTGGTGATCGGCCTGAAGGACAAGGACCGCTTCAACGGCTCCAAGCCCAGGGACGATGGGCAGTTCGCGACGTACGTGACCAACCCCACGCTGCCGAGGCTGCTGGAGATAGTGCTGAACCTGCCGGGCACGGCGCCAACCAACTTCCCGCGCACGGACCTCGTGACGACGTTCCTCACCGGCATCAAGAACGTGAATCAACCGAAGAGCGTGGTGCCGTCCGAAATGATGCGGCTGAATACCGCGATCGCGCCGGTGCCGTTCGCGCAGCAGAACCGGCTCGGCATCGTCGGCAATATCCTCGCCGGCGGCAGCGACTTCGCCGGCTATCCGAACGGCCGTCGGCCGAAGGACGACGTGGTCGACATCTCGCTGGTCGCGGTGATGGGTGGCCTGTGCATGGCCAACGGCAACAACGATGCGCTCGGCTTCGGCCCTGCGTGCAAGCCGTCGGCCGTTCCCCTCGGGGCCACCGCCTTCAACCTGCACGACGCGGTGGACCAGGCGACTGTTCCGCTGTTGCCAGGGTTCCCGTACCTGGCTACGCCGCTGCCGGGCAGCCAGTGAGCTGGAGGCTGCGATGACACCACTCAAACCTGTCTTGGGCGCAGCAGCGGCCACGCTGCTGCTCGTGGCCTGCGGCGGCGGATCATCCGGTCCCGACATGTCGGAATCGCAGATGCAGCGCGAAGACCGCGAGGCATCGGCGACGATCGCTGGGCTGATCGGCTTCGCCAAGGCGCAGATCGCCACCTTCACGTCCGACACGGCGCAGCCGCGCGCGATTGGCGCCATCAATCCGCCGACGTCGGAGACGGCCGAGCCTGCAACGCTATGAGGCCAATGATGCGACCCCACCGCATCCTGTCAAGCCTCCCGCGTGCGGGCGAGAGCCGGCCCCGAACCCGGTCCGGTGGACCGGGGGTCAGGACAATCGCCGCGGCGCTGGCAATTCTCACCAGCGCCGCGCTTGCACAGGAAACGCCGTCGCGCGACACGGTCGTCGAAACGCAGTTGCTGCCGCGCACGGTCAAGGCATCGGTGCAGCGCCTGGCCACCGCCAACGCGACATCGCTGTCCGCGACCGAGCGCTTCGCCTCTGCACGCCGGATGATCGAAGCCGGCCGCGCCAGCGGCGATCCGCGCACGCTCGGCTATGCGGAATCGCTGCTCGCGCCGTGGCCCGCCGACGATCCGCGCGCACCGCTGGAAGCATTGGTACTGCGCTCGACGATCGAACAGAGCCGGCATCGCTTCGATGCCGCGCGGCTGCTCCTCGACCGCGTGATTGCACGCGCACCCGACCACGGGCAGGCGCTGCTGACGCGCGCGACGATCGCGCAGGTGCGCGGCGAATACGCCGCCGCCACGCAGGACTGTCTGCGGCTGCGGCCGCTCGCCGCCGATGTCGCCGCCATCTGTGGCGCGCTTTCCGATGCGCTCACCGGCCACAACGAACGCGCGCGTGAGGCGCTGCGCAGCGCGGCTGCGCGCACGCAGGGCGCCGTGCGCGCGTGGGCGCTCAGCGCGCTGGCGCAGGTGCATGAGCAGCGCGGCGAGCGCAGGGACGCGGCTGCCGCGTATCGCGCGTCACTCGCGGCCGACGATGACCTAACCACGCAACTCGCCTTTGCCGACCTGCTGATCGAACAACGCGCCTGGCGCGACGCCAGGGCGCTGCTCGCGTCCGCTCCGCCCGCCGATGGCGTTCTGCTGCGGCGCTGGCTTGTTGAGCGCGCGCTTGGCGGCGATGCGCAATCGATCGCGGCGCAATTGCAGTCGCGGATCGATGAGGCGATCGCCCGCGGTGAACTGCTGCACGCGCGTGACGCCGCCGTGTTCGCCCTCGAACGGGGTGATGCCGCCACTGCGCTGCGGCTGGCGCGAGAGAACTGGGCCGCGCAGCGCGAGCCGGCCGATCTTCGTGTGCTGGCGCGCGCGGCGCGTGCCACGAACGACCGCGCGGCAATCGATGAAGTACGCGCGTGGATGAGGCACACCGGGCTCGACGATGCACGCCTGCGGGCGGATCTGTTGGGAGCATGACCATGTGGCGACAACTTCTTGTAATGCTGGCGCTGCTCGGCGCCAACGCGGTACACGCGCATTCGGCCAGCACCAGCTACCTGAAGATCGAAGCCGCCCGCGGCAACGAGGTGCCGCTCGCGTGGCGCATCGCACTGCGCGATGTAGATGCGCTGCTCGACCTCGACGTGGACCGCGACGGAAAGCTGACGTGGGGAGAAGTCGACGATCGCGCATCCGAAATCACGCAACTCGCTGCACGTTCGCTCGAAGCGCGCACCGGCAACGGCACGTGTCCGCCGGTCTGGGGCGCACCACGTTTAGAAACGATCGACGGCACCGGTTACCTGCACCTTGCCGGCCGCGCGCGCTGCGCGACTCCGCCGGCGCGCGTCGAGGTGCAGTACCGGCTGTTCGCCGGAATCGATCCCTCGCATCGCGCACTGGTGACCACGCCGGACACCACGCGGCCCGCGCTGGTTGCGCCGAACGGCAGGCTGCCGGTGCAGTTCACGGCACAGGCATGGCGAGACACCGCGCCCGAACACGGCGGCATCGGCGCGATGTTCGAAGACGGCGTGCTGCACATCCTGGGCGGCTTCGACCACATGCTGTTCCTCGTTGCGCTGATGTTGCCCGCCGTGGTCGAGCGCCGGAACGGACGCTGGGTCGCGCGCGCCGGCGTGCGCGGTGCGCTGGTCCAGGTGGCGTGGATTGCCACCGCATTCACGCTCGCACATTCGATCACACTGGCGCTGGCGAGCTTTAATCTGGTGCGCGTGCCGGCGCGCGTAATTGAGCCGCTGATCGCGGCAACCGTGCTCGCCACCGCGCTGAACAACCTGTGGCCAGTGGTGACGACGCGGCTTGCGTTCGCGTCGTTCGGCTTCGGGCTGATCCACGGCTTCGGCTTTGCCGAGGTGCTGGCGCCGCTGAACCTCCCTGCGCTTGAACTGGCGCGCGCGCTGCTGGCGTTCAACCTCGGCGTCGAAGGCGGCCAGTTGATCGTCGTGTCTGCAAGCTTCGCGCTGCTCGCGATTGCGCGCCGATGGCAAGGTTATCCGCGCTGGATTCTCGGCGGCGGCTCCACCGCGCTCGCCCTGGTCGCTGGCACGTGGATCGTCGAACGCGTGTTCGACCTCACGCTGATCACCGTTTGAGGCAAGATGGATGAACAGCAACAGCAACGCCCCAGGCGCATCGCCTCCGCGCAGCTGGCGTGAGCACCGAATGCTGTTCCGACTGCACACCGAGTTCACGCTCTGCGCGCCGCGCGGGGCCGTGTACGACGTTGTCCACGCGGTGCGCGACTGGCCGCAATGGTGGCGCGGCTGCGAGCGTGTGACCGAACTCGCGCCCGGCGCGACCGACGGATTGAATTCGCGCCATCGCATCGAGTGGCGCAGCCGACTGCCATATCGCGTGACGATCGAGGTCGAAGCTGCCGCGATCGAACCGGGCGAATTGATCCGCGCCCGCGCGAGCGGCGACCTCGACGGCATCGGCACCTGGCGCTTTCTCGATGCGGGCGACGGCACACAAGTGCAATACCTGTGGGAGGTATCGACGCGCAAGCGCTGGATGGAAATTCTCGCGCCGCTGCTGGCACCGTTGTTCCGGCTCAATCACGACTGGCTGATGCAGGAAGGTGCGGCGGGGCTCGCGCAGCGGTTGCATGTGGCACCGCCGACGGTTCGCAATGCCGTGCTGAAATGAACTGCAGTTCGCAGTGAACTTCCGTGTTCGACCCACCAGAGACGCTCGCCCAAAGTCAAAGCGCGCCCGGCACAGCAGGCTCGGCGTCGCCTGCGCCGGGCCTGAGTTGGGAAACGTCCGGCAGCAGACGCTTGGCACTACATCACGGACGTGGTCATTAGATGGTATCGAGCGCCGGCAGCGCCGCCGATTCATCGAGACAGTGGCGCAAGTAGACCGCAAGACCTGAATCGCCGGTCCACAGCGTGTAGCGGCCTTGCCCATACTGCTGCCGCATCCGATCCCTCTGCACGATCGAATGCATGGCAAAGGACCGTGCGCGCTCCAGCCACGAACGATCGCCGGTGCGCTGGTACAGCTTCAAGAAGGCATAGCCGTTGCCCGCCGTGCCGTGGCACAAACCATAGCCCTTCGAAAGCGGCCCGGCCTTCCAGATCGCGTGGCCCGCCCCGATCAGCATGGCGTCCATTTCCGGCGATCGCTGCGGCGGAAAGTCCGACAGTGCGGTCACCATGCCGGGAGCGCCGTGGCACCACTGCATCAGGATGCTCGGTCCCCCGGGGCGCGGCGTGAACATGCCGGGCGGCCAGTTGACCGCGCCGTCTTCAATCCTTGCCGTCGCGCGCAGGGTCGCCACGCAGCGGTCGTAGAGCGCTTCACGGCGTTCAACATCGAGCAACGACGCGCCCTTCAACAACGCGTACGCATTGCCTGCGAAGCCATGCCCGGCGCCGAGATACTGCACGACCTTGCCGTAGAGATCCTGGGTCCAGAGGTGGCACTGCGCCTGCGAGTCAAATATCCAGGTCCGCCAGAGTTGTTCGACGTTGTCCAGGAACAGTTCGCGCCAGCGTCGCTCTCCCGTCGCTTCCCATAGGTGCCAGGCCCCAACCATGGTGCCGGGCGCAGCCCAGAGCGCCTCGTTGGTCGGATTCTGAATGTTCGACTTGACCGACGCGTAGAGCCGGTCCTCCGCTTGGCTGGATCCAGTCAGGCGCCACAGCACGAGCAGGATGCCCACCTCGCCAAGGTAGTAGGACGGCACGACTTTCCCGGTGTCGGGATCGCTTCGGTACGCGGCGTCAGCCTGTTGTATGCCTTCCCTCGGATCGCTGCTGAGTTCCGCCGCGTCCTCGCGCTGCAAGTACGAGAGCGCCCAGAGCACTCCTGCGCTTCCAAGGTAGAGACCCTTGAAACCAGTTCGAGGTACATCTCCTTCATTGTCAAGCGGATGTACCGGCCAGTGACCTTCGGCAACTCGGTTCTGCTCGATGTCGTGGACGATGGAACGGATCGCCTTGCGCGCCCGAGATGCATCCCAGGTGGTATCGCAGAGCGCTTCGTGGCGATCAGGCTCGAAAAGCATCGGAGGGCCGCGCGAGTGGTCGCTTTGGCTGAGTGATCGATGAGGGTACTGCAGCCGGCAGACGGTGAACAGCCACCTCTCCGACCGGATTCGTGGGCTGCTCGATCGACGGCTCCTGGCCGTTCAGCGACCCACGAGTTCCGACCTCACCCATCAAGAACGACCTGAGAGTCAATCCGTGGGAACGGCGATAATCCCGTCCCATGCTGCGACCTTCTCTCGATTCCCTGCCCGCTTCTCGCATCCGCGAAGTCGCGAACCACTACGCCAACGAGGCCGCGCTCGGCCGCGCCAAGGATCTCGTCAAGTTCTGGTTCGGCGAGGGCGATCTGCCGACGCCACAGTTCATCCGCGACGCGGCCAAGGCGTCGATCGATGCGGGCGAGACGTTCTACAACCACAATCTCGGGATCATCGAGCTGCGTGAAGCGGTCGCCGCTTACGTCGATCGGCTGCATCAGCCGCACACGCCGATCGACGTCGATCGCATGGCGATCACGAGCGCAGGGGTCAACGCGCTGTCGCTGGTTTCGCAGGCACTGATCGAGCCCGGCGATCGCGTGCCGATCGTGACACCCGTATGGCCCAACGTAACGTCGCAACCGCACATCATGGGCGGCCACGTACTCCGCGTGCCACTGACGTGCGTGAACGGTGCGTGGTCGCTTGACCTGCAACGCCTGATCGACGCAGCCACGCCGGGCACGAAGATGGTCGTCGTCAACTCGCCCGGCAATCCGACCGGCTGGGTGATGCCGCAGGGTCAGTGGAACACGCTGTTCGCACATTGCCGAAAGCACGGCATCTGGCTCGTCGCCGATGACGCGTACGAACGCATTGTGTTTGACGGCTCAGCGCACGCGCCAGGCGTGTTGTCGCAAGTCGATCCCGACGAGCGACTCATCAGCGCCAACACGTTTTCCAAGACGTGGACGATGACCGGCTGGCGCCTCGGCTGGCTGGTGGCACCGCGCGGGTTCATCGCCAATTTCGCCAAGATGGTCGAGTTCAATACGTCGTGCGCGCCGACGTTCGTGCAGCGTGCCGGGATCGTCGCCATTCGCGATGGCGACGAACTGATTGCGCAGACAGTGGAACGGCTGAAAAGCGCACGCGATCTGCTTGTGATGCGGTTGCGCGCGCTGCCGAACATTGAGGTTGCTTCGCCGCCGGGATCGATGTATCTGTTCTTCCGCATTCCCGGCGTCAGCGACGATTCACTCGCCTGCGCGAAGAAGATGGTCGGTGACGTCGGTCTCGGGCTTGCGCCGGGGATCGCATTCGGTCCCGAGGGCGAGGGTTATCTACGCTGGTGCTTCGCCGCCACGCACGGCCTGATCGAACAAGGCGTGGAGCGGCTGGCGAAGTTCCTGAAAGCGATTCCGGTGATCAAGACTGCGAGGATTTCAGCATGAGCGCACCATCCGCCCCCGCTCCGTCGCTCGTCACGACGACGCACATCATCTACGCACTGCACACCGTAAGTCTCGTGATCGGCGCCTTCGGCGCCGCCAGCATCGTCGGTACGTTCCTGTTCGGCTGGCCGTCGATCATCGCGGTGATCATCAACTACGTGAAGCGCTCCGAGGCGCGCGGCACCTGGCTGGAGTCGCACTTCCGCTGGCAGATACGCACCTTCTGGTTCGCGCTGCTGTGGGCGCTTATCGTGGGGCTGCTGTCCGCATTGCTGGCCATCGTGCTGATCGGCATCGCGCTGTGGGTGATCGGCCTGTTTGCACTCGGCGTGTGGGCGATCTATCGCATTGCGCGCGGCTGGCTTGCATTGAAGGACGGCCGTCCCTTGCCGATGACGTAACCCCGCACGCCGGCCGGGCTTTTGCCGGGCACGATTGAGTGCGCCGCACTCAGCGATTAAGCTTCGCCCCTCCCTGTTGAGTCAGGCTTGGCTCGCCCACAAGGCGCGCTGCTGCCGGCCCGGCCGCCGCGTATCGCGCGCGCGCGTCGCGACCCCAGAAACACGATTTTTGGCAAAGGTCATCGCATGAACGCACCCCTTCCCGAAGCTGTCCGTCGCGCGCTGGCGGAAGTCACCCTTGACGACAAATGGACGCTCGAAAAAGGCCGTGCCTACATGAGCGGCACGCAGGCGCTGTTGCGCCTGCTGATGCTGCAGCGGCAACGCGATCAGATTGCGGGGCTCAACACGGCGGGATTCCTCACCGGGTATCGCGGCTCGCCGCTCGGCAGCGTGGACCAGACCGCGTGGCGCGCGAAGAAGCAACTCGAGCAACACCACATCAAATTCCAGCCTGGAGTGAATGAAGACCTCGCCGCCACCAGCGTGTGGGGAACGCAGCAGGTCAACCTGTTTGCGCAGGCGAAGTACGACGGCGTGTTCGGCATGTGGTACGGCAAGGGCCCCGGGGTCGATCGCTGCGGCGACGTGTTCAAGCACGCCAACGCCGCCGGCACGAGCCCGCGCGGTGGTGTGATTGCACTGGCTGGCGACGACCACGGCGCCAAGAGCTCGACGCTGCCGCACCAGTCCGACCACATCTTCAAGGCCTGCATGATCCCGGTGCTGTTTCCCGCCACCGTGCAGGAGTACCTCGACCTCGGGTTGCACGCGTATGCGATGAGCCGATACGCCGGCGTCTGGGTCGCCATGAAGTGCGTGACCGAGGTGGTCGAGGCCTCCGCATCCGTGATGGTCGATCCGGAACGCGTCAACATCGTGCTGCCGGGCGACTTCGCGATGCCGGCGGGCGGGCTGAACATTCGCTGGCCCGACACGCCGCTCGAGATGGAAGCGCGGCTGCTCGACTACAAGCTGTATGCCGCGCTCGCGTATGGGCGCGCGAACAAGTTGAACTACACCGCCATCGATTCGCCCAACGCGCGCTTTGGCATCGTCGCCAGCGGCAAGGCCTATCTGGATACGCGGCAGGCACTCGCGGACCTCGGGCTCGATGAAGAGACCTGCAAGCGCATCGGCGTTCGCCTCTTCAAGTGCGGCATGGTGTGGCCGCTGGAAGCGCAGACGATGGGTGAGTTCGCCGAGGGGCTGGAGGAAATCCTGGTGGTCGAGGAGAAGCGCCAGTTGATCGAGTACCAGGTGAAGGAGGAGCTTTTCAACTGGATCGGCAAGGGCAAGCGCATTCCGCGCGTGATTGGCAAGTTCGACCAGCACGACGGTGGCGAGTGGTCGATCCCACGCGGAGACTGGATCCTGCCCGCGCACTACGAGTTCTCGCCGGTGATCATCGCCAAGGCGATCGCCACCCGCATCGGCAAGCTCGAATTGCCGAGCGAGGTGCACGCACGCATGCAGGCGCGGCTGACCGTCATCGAGGCCAAAGAGCGCGCGCTGGCCAAGCCGCGCGTCTTCACCGAGCGCACGCCGTATTTCTGCTCCGGCTGCCCGCACAACACGTCGACCGTGGTGCCGGAAGGCTCGCGCGCGATGGCCGGCATTGGTTGCCACTACATGGCGCTGTGGATGAACCGCAGCACAGCGACCTTCACGCAGATGGGCGGCGAAGGTGCGCCGTGGATCGGCCAGTCACCGTTCACGAATGAAAAACACATCTTTGCCAATCTGGGCGATGGCACCTACTTCCACTCTGGCTCGCTCGCCGTGCGCGCGGCCGTGGCAGCGAAGGTGCGGATGACCTACAAGATCCTGTTCAACGACGCGGTCGCAATGACCGGTGGCCAGCCCACGGACGGCTCGCTCACCGCGCCGCAGATCACGCAGCAGATGTACGCCGAGGGCGTGCGCAGAATTGTGATCGTCACCGACGAGCCGCAGAAGTACGACGCCGTTTCCGAACTCGACCACAGCGCGGCCAACGCCCGGGGCGCGACGGAAGATGCGTGGCGCCTGGCGCCGGGTGTCACGGTGCATCACCGCGATGAACTCGATCGCGTCCAGCGTGAACTGCGCGGGTATGAGGGCGTGTCGGTGCTGGTCTACGACCAGACCTGCGCCTCAGAGAAGCGGCGCCGCCGCAAGCGCAACGAGTTTCCCGATCCGCCGCGCCGCGTCGTGATCAACGAACTGGTGTGTGAAGGCTGCGGCGACTGCAGCGTTCAGTCCAACTGCCTTTCGGTCGAACCGCTGGAAACCGAGTTCGGCCGCAAGCGCATGATCAACCAGTCGAGTTGCAACAAGGACTTCTCGTGCCTGAAGGGCTTCTGCCCGAGCTTCGTCACGGTCGAAGGCGGCCAGCTGCGCAAGGGCAAGGCGACGGCCGGCGCGTCACTGCCATCCGTGCCAATGCCGCTGGTACCGGAGCTGCCCCGCGGGAAGAACTTTGGCGTCGTGATCACCGGCGTCGGCGGCACCGGCGTGGTCACGATCGGGCAATTGATGGGCATGGCCGCGCACCTCGAAGGCAAGGGCCTGTCGGTGCTCGACATGGCGGGCCTGGCGCAGAAGGGCGGCGCGGTGTTCTCGCACGTGTTGATTGCGCCGAAGCCCGAGGACCTGTTTGCCACGCGTATTGCGATGGGCGAAGCGGAGCTGCTGCTCGGCTGCGATCTGGTCGTGTCGGCCAGCAACGAAGCGCTGTCCAAGATCCACGCGGGACGGTCCAAGGCGGTCGTCAACACATCGGAATCGCCGACCGCTGAATTCGTGAGGAATCCCGACTGGCAATTTGCGGGCGGCGCCATGTCGCAGCAGGTGCGCGATGCCGTGGGCGACAGCGCCAATTGCGCCTTCGTCGATGCCAACGGCCTGACCACGGCGCTCCTCGGCGACGCGCTCTACACCAACCCGTTCGTTCTCGGCTACGCGTGGCAGAAGGGCTGGATCCCGCTGCAATTCGAAACGCTGATGCGTGCGATCGAACTGAACGGCGTGGCGATCGACACCAACAAGCGCGCGTTCGATTGGGGCCGCGCCGCGGCTCACGACCTGGACACCGTGAAGAAGGCGGCATTCCCGGCGCAGGTGATCGAACTGAAGCGACCGGCGTCGTCACTCGAAGAAATCGTCGCGCGTCGCGTCGATTTCCTGACCAGCTATCAGAGCGCGGCCTACGCGAAGAAGTACGGCGATCTGGTCGAGCGCGTGCGCAAGGTCGAGTCGGACCGGCTCGGCGGATCGGCCCGGCTCGCGGAAACGGTTGCGCGCTACTACTTCAAACTGATGGCCTACAAGGACGAATACGAAGTCGCACGGCTGCACGCCGATCCCGCGTTCCGCGCCAGGATCGCCGCCCGGTTTGAAGGCGACTATCAGCTGAATTTTCATCTCGCGCCACCATTGCTGGCGAAGACTGATCCGGTCACCGGCAAACCCGGGAAGATGCGCTTCGGATCCTGGATGATGGTGGCTTTTCGCGTGCTGGCGAAACTGAAGTTCCTGCGCGGCACGGCGTTCGACGTCTTTGGTCGAACCGATGAGCGCAGGGCGGAGCGCGCATTGATTGGCGAGTACGAGAGGCTCGTCGACGAGTTGCTTGCCCGGCTCGCGTCCGACAACCACACGGTCGCGGTGCAGCTGGCCAGCGTGCCCGAGGAGATTCGCGGCTACGGGCACGTCAAGGAACAGAGCATGGTGACAGCGCGCGCAAAGTGGGCGGATTTGCTGGCGAAGTTTCGCGGGCAACAAAGTGCGCAGGTGATTCAGATGCCGGTGAAGGCGGCGTAGCAATGGCGTTTCGCCTCGCTGCGGGTGCGGGCGTCGGTTTTGCCTTCGCGAAACCGACGCGTCAATTCTCGAATTGCAGACGGTGAAAGGCGGCGGACGGCGCATATCGATGAGCATCGCTCCGATTTGCGCTTGATCAAGCATTTTTCCGGATGGTCAAACATCGCTCTGATAAGCATGGAAGGCAGTTGCGCTTCCGCATAATCTTCGTCCGCTGACGCAAGAAACGAATGGAGAACGCCGTGCAATGCGCCCATCACGCTCAAGACGATCTGCGCCAATTGAGCCTGCTCGACCCACATCATCAGGCAGATCTGCTGGCGAAAATGGCGCAGGAAGCGCGGCTGATCCACCTGACAATTGAAGACGAAACCATTGCCGCACCGACCCTGGCAGAAGACTTCGAGCGGGCACTCGGTCAGGCGCTCGACGCCGAGGCCCCGGACGACGCGATCGCCGCGCACCGAGAACTGATGCAGGTACTGCACTCGCTGCGTGGCTACGGACTGAAGATTTCGGCGTCGGTGTCCGAACTGACGATCGATAGCATCGTCGGCGCGGTCAAGATGCCAGTGCTGACGGCGCGCCTTACGGCGGTCTAG